>JANPMV010000015.1:0-48129 GCA_031427135.1 Cyanobacteria bacterium VAR_87_metabat_62
AGATATAGCAATCCTAAATCATTTTCAATAACTGGTTCCCAGGCTCTACCTGGGAACCGATGTAAGCGAGGCTCTGCCTCGCCTGCGAAAATGGAGGCAGAGCCTCCGGATCTGCGTTACCAGGCAGAGCCTGGTAACGAGTATAATCATTTAGGATTGCTATAGCAATCCCTGAAACTCGCTTAGTAGGGGCAATCCCTGAATTGCCCCTACTAAATTTCGGAGGCAAATCATACTCCTTTCTCAGCAACGCCCAAATTTGATGGCAGTTATAATTAGATAACGAACTATTTAGCGCAGCGAAAACCAGCAATAATTTGGCGCACGCCCGGATAGTACCAATTCCGAAAGCTCGATCGCAGTGCATGAGGAAAAGTCGCCCAACTCCCGCCTTTTAAAACCCGGTGTTCTCCGTCAAAATAAACTTCAGAATATCCCCTGTAAGGATAACTTTCAAATCCCGGATAAGCCTCAAAGGTTGAAGTAGTCCACTCCCAAACATTACCCAACATATCGCAGCAGCCGGCCGCACTTGCTCCTGTGGGAAATGCGTCAACTGGCGAAGTATTTGCAATATTATTGCTGTGATTGCACAGGCGGGGATTTGGTTGTGAATCTCCCCAAGGATAGATGCGATATGTTTGATTTGCCCCGTCCAAACTTGCAGCTTTTTCCCATTCGGCTTCCGATGGCAAACGCTTGCCGGTGAAGTTGCAGTAAGCTTCGGCTTCGTACCAACTGACACCGCAAACTGGATGGTTGTTGAAAGCTGGATTTTCTGACCAGTAAAGCGGTCGATCGACTGCTTCGTTTTGCAGCCATTTCCAACCGTCTGCTGACCACCAATCGGGGTTTTGATAGCCGCCGGATTGCATGAAATTTCGGTATTGACCGCAAGTGACTGGATAGCGATCGATCGAGTATGCTTCTAAATAACACAGGTGGCGCGATCGCTCGTTATCCAAAGCCTCAGCAGCATCGCTTCCCATATAAAATTGCCCGCCCGGAATCTCAATTTCTGAATTGGGAATCGGTAATGGGGAATTGGGCATCGGGAATTGGGCACTTGTGCTGAGCGTAGTCGAAGTATCGGAAATTAATATTCCTTCTTCCTTCTTCCTTCCGACTTTCCCCCCTTGGGGGTGGTAGGGGGGGGTTGACTTCTTCCTTCTTCCTTCTTCCTTCTCCTGCATTTGCAACACGAAAGCAACAGTTTCGCAGTGCTGGCTTTCGTGCTGAATCATAAACCGCCAAAGACGTTCTTGCTGTGCGATCGGCGCTACTTCCAAATAATCTAACACCTTTTTTCTGACCGCATCCAGATATAATTCAACTTCTGGAAAAGTTGGCAAAAAAACCCGTTGTTTTTTGGGTAAAGTATCAGCAGCAAACAGTTTGTGATATTCAGGAAAAACGGGTTTAAATCCACCGCATTTCTGTAACAGCCACAAATCCTCAGTATAAGCAATGTGACCTAAGTGCCAGCCTACCGGACTGAAATCTGGATGAGCTTGGCGGCAAAAAGTATCGTAATCGATGCCTGCAAATAGTTTGAAAGTGCCGCTCCGACACTGCTGCAAATCTCGATAAATTGCCTCTCTACAAGATTGGATAGATTTCGATATCACCGTCTTCTCCCGTACTGATAATGCTCTGGACTGGACACTCGTGCCAATTGCCGGCAAATAAAGGCTCAGAAGCAATGATGACAGAATTGGGGAAAGTTAGATCGTCCCGCAGCCAATAAAGGGAAGGAGGGGCTTTTTGGGAAGCAAAGCGAGAGGCAACGAGCTGGTGTCCGTCGCTGATAATGATGTTAGCTGAAAATTCTACTTGGTGAAAGTTTGCTAGCTCTGCTAAAATTTTGAGCGTATTTTGCAAAGCAGCTTGTATAGTCAGATTTGCGGCTGTTAATTCATTGACAAATAAGCCGAAGATATGCTCTGAATCTGTGCTGCCGTTAATTGACTGATAAAGGGTATCGCTGAGCCGATCGCGAATTGGTCTGTAAACAGTTTTCCGAAAGTTCTCCACGAAGCCGTTGTGTACGAACAGCAGGCGATCGTTCTGAAACGGCCCAGAGTTGCTCAAATCTAAAGCTTGTCCTGAAGTTGCACTGCGAACATAGCCTAGAACACAGCCGGATTCAACGTATCGACTGATACTCGGCAGGTTGGTGTCGTTCCAAATTGGCTGTACATTTTTATAGGTAAACGGGTCAGTATCCAGGTGCGGGTGATACCAACCGATGCCAAAACCGTCAGCATTGACTACGCCAGAAGTCATGAGACGGGGTTGGTAACTCTGCACATTTAAGGAATGTTCCGGCTTGTACAGCAGAGAATCAAGTAAAATCGGCCCGCCGAGATAGCCAAGCAAACGGCACATAAAATTTTTACTGCAAATTGATTAGTATTCTAGATCATTAGCGGACAAATTAGCCGATCGCCCATCTTCAGCGCTCTTAGCAGGGTTTTTTGTCAACCGCTGCCAGCATCGCAATACAAACGTTACAGTGAAAGTAGAACCCTAGCAGCATAAGGAGAATTTTGAATGTTCCTCGACGAACTCATCCCGGTGGTAAAAGAATTGTTCCAACAGCCGATCGCCTTTGCGGGCGGATTTTTTTCTGGCCTGCTTCGACTCAACCTTCACGAAGAGCCGGTTAAAAGCTGGATCGACGAGCAAGCTGGTTCAACATCATACACTGCACCCCCAGCCGAAGCCACCAACGGTAAAAGCACGGGGCCTCAGTCAATCTCGATCGACTAAGGAAAAGCGCTAACTCTTGCAGTCAGTACAAAGGGTTTGTCAATGTGGCAAACCCTTTGAGTCAGATGCGATTGCTCGGTTGTAAGCCCAATGGCACTCCTGAGTCAAATTAACAGGTTATTATGTCTAGCACAACAAGTTCAGTTCGATCGACATGACTATTTACATGGGAAATCTGTCTTACCGCCCCACCGAAGAAGACCTGAAAGCAGTAGCAGAATACGGCACTGTCCAACGAGTTGTCTTACCGACAGGGAATTGCTCCTGGACTCGCGTGCGTACCTCGCTTTCTTGAGAACCACTATAGCGCTAAATTGATATAGCAATCCTAAATGATTCGTAAATAGTTTTACCCCACCCCAACCCTCCCCTTACTAAGGGGAGGGAGTAAGAAATTCACAAATGATTTAGGATTGCTATAGCAGTTGATTTTGGCGATGCCATGTCAAATCCGGTGCACAAAAACATCGATTATTTACAGGAGTCTGCGGTATGGTTTTATTACAAGAATTTGATGCCAAAGAATGGGTGAAAACGCGCAGTTCCCTAGACGGTGAAGCAACATTTCTCACCTGGAACGGTTATATTTACTCTTTTGTTCCCAACGAACCGAAAAAGCGCTTGTTCAAAATAGTTGGCATGAGTGCAAGCAGGTGTATTGCTGACGGCGAGGGCGGCTGGAAATTCACCTCGCGAGAACTAACTTACTATCTCGACCCCAACAGCGGAGAAATTCTCCACAAATGGGAGAACCCTTGGACAGGAGAAACCCTAACAGTTGGTCACGTTGCTAACAACCCCGTCCAAGGTAATTTTAAAGGAATTTTCCCGGCTAAAGTAGATCCTGAAATTACGACTTTTGTCTTTGACTTATTTCCCAACTATCCTAATCCTTTAGCTGAGGATGCCAGATTTGTTGATTACAGTCCAAATCCCATCTATCAAGCAGCGGAATTATTTAAGCTGACAGTGCCCACACCAGAATTATTAAATCCCGAACTTGTTTCAGTTTCTCAAGTAATTCTGAGTTGGGATAGAATCGGGCCGTGGCTGGCATGGATGAAAATGGGAAATCGACCCGGTAACATGATTTACAGTGCCACAGGTTCCAAAGTCAAGAGTTGGAAAGAATTACCTCAATTGCTGCAAGATGAAATTAAAACTCGCATTCCTTTGTATAAAGATGCGCCGAAATCGCAATTAGATGTGGAAGATATGACTTCTTGGATTTATTTTAAACAGAACTTTGATGCTTATATCGCGGGAGAAAGATTCCCTCTGCCAGCACCGGAAGCATAAGCTCATAATAGATGAATGCCCTCAATTTAGGGTGCGCGCACCAGCACATTACCGGATAGATCAAATTAATTTGTAGTGAAGAATGCAAGTATTCTGATTTTTAGGAAGAGTTGCATTCCTCACTACAAACCTGATTCTATCAATGTCCAAAAATATCCGTCAGGTGCAATGAAGGAAAAACTTTGTTCCCCAAATTCATTAGCGACTATTTCTGTAATTTGTTGTGCATTGCTGGCTTTGACTCGCTGAAAATATTCTGCAATGCTAGACACTCGATATGTGTACAGCGACATTCCCAAACATCCGGGATTGGCGCGATCAAATCCATCGCCTAGTGCGATCGAGCTCGGGAACCTCAGAATATACAGTCTACCCGATCGCGCGGCCTGAAAATCTGTTTTCGACGATCGGGGGTCATCAAAAGCTGTCACCACAAATCCTTCCCCAGACTGAAGCTCAAAAATCTCCCTTCCGGCGAGGGAAGACTCAAAGGTAGTTTCTACATCGTCGCGCGCCCGAATCAACCCCAGAACTTCTTCATAAAATAGCAGCGTTTCTTTGCTGTCATCTTGAATTACCACTCCCATGTGGGTAATTTGACTAGTTTTGAAAAAAGCATTTTCATTGATTTTCCCGTAATTAGGCAAAGCATAATTGAATCTTTGAAAAAAAACTTGCCGACTCAAAGGCTGCAAAAGCATCATCTCACGCACTCCGACAGCCGCCTCGACAAAAGGACGCGGTTTTCGCTCTTTGTTGTAAATAATCTCCCAGTGCGGGGATGTATATTTGACCGATAAATTAGCAGATTCAGCATCTTCGGCATGGTTGAGGAGATTCAACAAATCAGCAGTTAAAGTAGTTGCCCAACGGTTGCCTTTCACCTTCATTGACGACATTTGTAAACCATCGTTTGTAGGTTTTCCCCAACTCATCAAGCGAATTAATCCGTGATCCGCATCTTGGTGATAGAGTCGAATCGATCGCACTTTTGAACTAACTCCATATAATTCGCGAGCCTCGGATGCCGATAATTCTCCGATTTGACCGATCCGATATCCAAATTGCTCCCAATATTGAAGTTGTGGAACCGCATCGGCTACACCAATACACACTTCGTAAATGCCTGCGATGGAAAGGGGCTGCACTTGATTCATAGTTTTAAAAACAGAATTTACGCACTTTCAAACGGGAGTGTTCGCTGTGAGAGTTTTAAGCAACGAGATATATAGGCAAAGCTTTGCAGGATGATCCCAGCGAGATATACAAGCAAAGCTTTGCAGGATGATCGCACTCCTAAAAAACGGGCGTTGCTGAATTTAGGTATGATTCACTTGCTATAGCAATCCCTGAAATGCCCCTAATAAATTTCGGATGCAAATCATACTTCTTTCTCAGCAACGCCAAAAAACGCTTTTTACAAAACCGGGCTGCTTCCGATACCTCGCTACTAAAACCAAGATTTATGAGAATAAACCGGATTGATAAGCGTCACTATTAGAAAGAGTAAACTCGCCCTTTTTCATCAATATAAACTGACCGATCTTGCCTAGTGCGGCCGTCTGATGTACTGATGCGAATCGTCACAATGTTTTTCTGAGAGTCAACGTTATAGTCGTATTTTAAAGTTGTGGTTCCTCCTGCAACATTAATCGGAATATTGGCAATGTCTCCGGTGCGGTTGCTGACGCGAACCATGATGTTTTTGCTGGCTCCGATTGGCAAGGATGACAAGCCAACACCTGATTGACCGTATTCTAGGTTTAATCCGGTTTCATTTAACAGTCTGAGGGTAATGGTGCGAGTATTGTCAATCTGCGCTTGAGGTTGCCAAAATCCTGGTTTTGTCCCGCCGTCAGTTGCAGGTTGAGACAATGCTGGATGGGGATGCAGACAGCCGAAGACGGCAAGTATTGCTGCGGTTGCAATGATTTTTGATTTCATTTTTTATACCTCTAGGTAAAGTGTTGGTTATATTTCTATCCTAGCTTTAAAATCGGATGTTAGCGGAAAGAAGAAGGAAGAATCAATAACAGTAATAGCCGTTTCCATAATTCATACGTGTAGGGACACGGCAGTGCCGTGTCCGGCGCGAGACATCGCGCCGTGTTGATCCAGGTGTGACGTTTGGTGGCGAAACAGGACACGGCCGTGCCGTTTCCGAATTCATACCTGTAGGGACACGGCAGTGCCGTGTCCGGCGCGAGACATCGCGCCGTGTTGATCCAGGTGTGACGTTTGGTGGCAAAACAGGACACGGCAGTGCCGTTTCCGAATTCATACCTGTAGGGACACGGCAGTGCCGTGTCCGGCGCGAGACATCGCGCCGTGTTGATCCAGGTGTGACGTTTGGTGGCAAAACAGGACACGGCAGTGCCGTTTCCCTACCCAGAAACCGGGTTTGTGTAGGTAATAGTGCTGGATGCAGAGGTGTCTAAAAGCCTGGTTTCTGAGGGGTGGCTGCTTGCCAAAGCTATGATTGAGAGTAAAAACCGGGTTTTTGAGGTAAAGTGCGTGCGGGATTGGTTAATTGTTAATTATCGATCGAGCGGCTTCTAGGAGCAGGCGCTGTTCGGCGCGGGCGATCGCCCTACCAGTTTGTGCTGCTGCATCGACATTGACCGAAATAGACGAAATCCCCCAGCGCACTAAGGATTCAATTGTCTCGGGATACAGTGCGGTCGCGTCGCCGCAGATCGAGCAAGGAATGCCGGCGGCTTGCGCCTGTCGGATTAATTGTTCGATCGCCCTCATCACTGCTCGATCGCGCCCGTTAAAATTACTTGCTGTCTGTTCGGAGTTGCGGTGAATGCCTAACAGAAATTGAGTTAAATCGTTGGTGCCGATCGAAATTCCTTGAACCCCGGCTTTTACATAATCTGGCAATAAAAATAACACTGAAGGAACTTCCGCCATGATCCACAGTTGAAACTGAGAAGGCCGATTTTCCCAAATTGTTTCTAAGCGCTGGCGGCAGTAGACAAATTCCTCAACAGAACGCACAAAAGGCAAGATTAAATTAACATTTTTATAGCCTGATTCACAGACTTTTTTAAGTACACATAGTTCCCAATCAAATAACTCCGGTTCAAAGGTATAACTGAAACTGCCGTGGGTTCCTGATTCCCGTAAATCGAGAGAACGATAAAATATCGGCTGTGGCGAAACGGCAGCAGCAAATAAACTGAGGCAATCCGCCATGCGATCGACAAATTCCGATCGGCGGCCCTCTTGCAGCCAAACTTTGGGGTTTTGACAGTCCAAGGCTTCCAATGCCATTAATTCCGATCGCAGTAATCCGATGCCGTCTATTGACAGATTTTTGAGGCGGTCGATCGAACTTGTTTGGCTGACATTCACTAACAGTTGAGTAGCCGTTGGTGCGCCCCAAACAGATTCGCCCGACTCAGCCCGTCGAGATTTAGACGGCTGATTGGACGATCGATCTGAGCTGGAAAGTTGGTGGTTGGCTATTGACATTTTTGCTGCGGTACTGCACGTATCTGCATTTGTTGCTGTGTCCCAAAACAGGCCGCTGTCTGCTGTCTCGATCGCCTCTGGTTCGGCGGTGGCAAAAACTTCTCCGCTATCGCCGTCTACCAACACCCAATCGCCTGTCTCGATCGCGCGAGTGGCCCCGGCAACTCCCACAACGGCGGGAATCCCCAATTCTCTCGCTAAAATTGCGCCGTGGGCTGTCATGCCTCCTTGTTCGGCAACTACCCCAGCAGCAACTTTCAGCCAACGTAGCCAATTCGGCTCGATCGTGCGGGCTACCAAAATACCTCCGGCCAAGAATTGGGTGTTTTCTGGGTGGGAATTCGTCATAACTTGGGCAATTGCTTCGGCTTTTCCTGATGCTGCTGCTAAACCTCTGAGGATCGCAGGAGTTCGGGATGGGGCGATCGAGTGTTCCCCTGCCAACGCGACTTTTTCCGCTTTCACAAGACGAATTTGATTGAAATAAAACTGCGGTTCGGCGCTGTTTGCTGTCTGGTTTAGCGTCCACTCCAAAATTAAATCTGAGTCAAATTCTGCGGTCGCTTTTTTGCTCAAATTAATAATTTCTTGCAGTTGTAATTCATCTAAAACGTATTCGTTTTGTGCTTCCTCTCCCAGCGCCAAAACTTCCAAACAACTGTCAGTAAAATCTGGAAATAGAAACGGAGAATCGGGAATTGAGAAACCATTCCAATTGCCATACTGCCGTTTTTCTTGCAGTTTTTTCTCGCCAATTTTCAGATTGTATGCTAATGTTTTGTAACCGAGCCGCTGGAATTTAACCGCGCCTGTTTCCGGCTGCACTTGATAGTAATCGGGGATGATTTCTCCCCTAGCGAGGGAGATTCCCAAACCGCAGGTGGCTTGAATTTCCCACGCTGCACCCGCGTGAGTTTTTACCTCGCCGGAGGCGATCGCACTGGCGATCGGCTGCACCAAAACTGCGGGATTGATTTGCTGCACCTTCAGCCCGCACCGCTGCCAGTAAAATAGACTTCGAGCTCTAAATAGTTCTGCCCAAGCTCGTTTGAGTCCGGCTTCAATGGCTTCTGGTTCTGCCCGTACTGCGTGAGATTCCAGGATTCCGACTGTTTTCGGGTTCCAGGAAGTCAGGGAAGGGCGAAAAATTAAGGCTTGGGAATTGATGTTTGAGGTTGAGTTGAGTTGAAAAACAGCAGAGTTCAGGGTGGAAAGCAGTGAATCTGGCAGTTTGGTGGCGAGGATTTGGTGGCGGATGCTACGGGCGATCGATTGCAGTTGTCTGGGTTCATCGACATTCAAGTGGAGGGAAGAGTGCGGCCAGTCAGCAAACAGCGGTTCTAGCCAGTCGATCGACTCTAAAAACTGCCAAAATGTTTTAGCAGGCACGACAAAACCCGGTACAACGGGATGTTTTTTTTGGAGCAAACAGCTCAAGTAAAATGCTTTTTCTCCTACTGCATCTCGGTCTGAAGGTTGAATTTTGTCTAGCCAGTAGAGGTTTTTCACGCTGCGATCCTGTGCTTGGAAACTGATTTAATTTTGATAGTTTTTCCGATTAATCACTTACCACAATTTTAGGATGAACAAGCGACATTGGACGGGATTCGTCAAATCTTTTCTGAATCTATTTCTTAAGTCTAACTGTCCTCTTTGTCAGCGATCAACCGCCCGAGAGTTTTGTCCGTACTGCCACAAGCAACTTCAGCGATGTCAGTTAGCCGATCCCGGTAGATTTTGGGATTCAGAGCAACGTGTTTTTGTGTGGGGCGAGTACGGCGGGACTCTCAAAAGGGCGATCGCAGCTTTGAAATATGACGGGAATACCCAATTAGCCAAACCTCTCGGCGGCTGGCTGGCGGAAGCTTGGCTGAGTTTTCCCGAATTGGCTATTGACAATTTAACAGTTGTACCGATTCCCCTGCACCAAGAAAAGCTCAAGCAGCGTGGTTTTAACCAGGCGGAACTTTTGGCTGAAAGTTTTTGCGAGTTGACTGGTTTGCCTTTGCAGCGGCACGGTTTGGAGCGCGTGAAAAATACTCAGGCTTTATTCGCTCTGACAGCAAAGGAGAGACAAGCGGAAATGGAAAATGCTTTAAGTTTGGGGAAAGATTTTCGCCGCCGTCGCCCGCGCGATCGAGTGCTGTTAGTTGATGATATTTATACTAGCGGTACTACGGTTAAGTCGGCAATTAAAATATTGCAAGAGTCGGGAATTTCGGTTTATGGAACTGTGGCACTTGCAACTCCAAATAAGATTAATCGGTAGGCTATTTTGCCTTTAGTTTAAGATATAAACGGAGGACACGGCACTGCCGTGTCCTCCGTATCATTCCGATGCCACCGGAATTGTGATAACAAGATTTTTTGGAGTAAACGAACCGCGAAGACGCGAAGTCCGCGAAGGAAGAGAAAGAAGAGAGAGAGTTTAGGCCGAAAGCGGAAACTGGTTGCTGATGTTCCATCGGCTGCCGTCGTGAAGTAGCAAGGTTAACGCCGCAACGGTAAACTCAAAGTGGAGCGATCGTTCTTGAAATTCCAACCAAGCCTTTTGAAAATTCTCCTGGGTTAAATCGCTAAACGCCACAGTCATGTGCGGTACAAATGGGCGACTTTGAGAAACTCGATCGACAATTCCCAAATTCGCTTCGATATAACTCATCAAATCTTTTTGAATCTCCAGCAATTGGGGCGATTTGACAACATCAGCGTAAATGACGCGGGGGGCGAAAGCGGCAAAACCGGAAAGAGTAACGGGAATTGACAGTCGCTTTGCCGCAAAATCCTTCAAACTTTGCTCTAATCTCGGAATATCTTCTGCTAACCATTCAAAAGTGGGTTGCAGGGTGACGTGGGGCGGCGAATTCAACGCACCGCGAGTGTTGTAGTGTTCCGCAAAATACAGTTTAATCTGAGTAATCTGCTGTTCAATCTCCAGAGGTGGCACTAGAGCTATAAAAAATCGCTGTTTTGACGAGTTCATGGGATAACATCGCAGTTAAGAAAGGATGGTGGAAAATGGAATATAGAGCTTATGCTCTAGCCCCCAGTGCTCATCGCCCATTCTCAATCTAAAATATAAAATCTAAAATCCAAAATAAAAATGCCTTGGTTTGTCAAAATTGAACAAGGAATTGTCGAAAAGCCTGTCTTTGACCAGTACGTGCCAGCTCACAGAGCTTATGTCCGAGAGTTGATTTCTAAAGGACACCGAGCGAAAACTGGCTACTGGGGGCGGAGAGGTGGCGGTATGTTGATGTTTGAGGCGGGTTCGATGGATGAGGCGCAGGCGATCGTCGCTGAAGACCCCCTGGTGAAGAACGGTTGCGTTATTTATGAAATTTATCACTGGTGTGTGGTTGAAGAATAAATAACTGTGTTATACTGCTAAATGAACTGGATCCACGCGATTCCAACGCCCAAATCTTGTCAGGACCGGAAGGTAGCAGCAACACGGGATGCTTGTAATAGGCGTGGTCTCCGGTTCACCCAGTATTTTGAGGTGTAGCTCCTATGCCTGGTTTCGGAGATATTTTACAGAAAGCAGTTTACCTTGGTGTCGGGCTAGCTTCCTACGCTGGTGAAAAAGCTGGCAGCAAGTTAACTGAATTACGCACTGAAGCCCAAAAGCTGGCAGATGAACTTGTGAAGCGGGGCGAGATGTCAACGGAAGAAGCCCGCCGCTTTGTTGATGATATGGTGCAACAGGCTCAGCAACAGCAGCCTCCCGTAGAACCAGCCCGAGAACAAAAACCCGCTGAACCTCGGCGGATCGAAATTGTTTCTGAGGAAGAAGATGTTTCGCCAAAAGATGCTAAAGAAACTGGCGGCGTAGATAAGCTTCGCGAACAGGTGCAGAATTTACAAGACGAATTGCGACGGCTGAAGCAGGATTAAGCACCAAAAAGCCCTCGCAGCAAAGCATGAAGGGAACTCAGGATCATAATCTTGAGTTCCCTTTTTGCATATCTCCCCTGTCAGATGTGGACGGATCTCAGGCAATAGGTAATAGAATTGAAAGTAGGTGCGATCGCCCCGCATGAGCCTGGCTGCACCTGTCGGTTAAATATTTTGCAATAGCAAGCTGTCAAATTCATGGAAGATTGGTCTAAAGATTTTTTTGAAGTAATCGAAAATGCTGCTTCTGAAGTAGAGCATTTTTTCAGCGACATCAGCGAAGAGTTTGTCGAAATGCTTGACGTTTTGGCAAAGATTTCGGAAGAGTTTACAGAACAAGTACAAAATAACCTAATTCCTGAAGTTGACGGTTATTTAGATGAATTTGACGGTTATTTTAATGAATTTCTCGAACCGATAATTGAAATTTGTCGGGATTTTGACCCGCAGTTTGATGAGATAGATTTGTCGATGGTGACTTATGTAGACCCTTCGCCGACACAGCAGCCGGCTTGTCGCGGTTGTACCAACTATCACGGTCAAGTTTACGGAGGAAATTTATTGGTTTGTGCGATGCACCCTACTGGTGTGGAATCTGAAGGTTGTGCTGATTGGGAAGCCGACAGCGATCTGAATTTTTAGAGGGATTAATGACTTATGGTAATGTTAATTGAATCTCCGTCAAAGATTTCTCTGGAAGAGTTTTTTCTGCTTCCCGAAACGAAGCCTGCTAGCGAGTACGTTGACGGTCAAATTTATCAAAAAGATATGCCACAAGGAAAACACAGTACACTACAATCCGAGTTTCCATCTGTGATTAATCGAGTTGGAAAACCGCATAAGTTAGCATTTGCGTTTCTCGAATTGCGTTGTACTTTTGGGGGATGTGCTGTTGTTCCAGATATAGCAGTGTTCGAGTGGCCGCGCATTCCTCTAAGTTCTCAGGGAGAAATTGAAAATAAATTTGAAATTGCGCCGGATTGGATAATTGAAATTTTATCACCGGATCAAAGTTCAACTCGCGTGATTAATAAGATTCTGTTTTGTCTTAAAAATAAGACTAAATTGGGTTGGCTGATTGACCCGGAAGAACGATTAGTCATTGTTTTTAAACCACAGCAGGAACCTGAGATTAAAGAGAATGAAGATATTTTACCTGTACTTGATGTGTTGTCGGGTTTGCAACTGTCGGCGGCAAATTTGTTTGAGCTGTTAAGTTTTAGTTAGAAATGAGTTACAGTTAAATTTAGGGAATGTTGCATCTAACTGTATTTCAAAGTGAATATATCGATCGCGCATAATTCGCAATTTGGGTTTCCGAGAATGCCGCCAACGCTGCAACTGCGGCAGTATCAACGAGAAGCGGTTGCTAATTGGTTTGCGAATCGCGGGCGCGGTACGCTGAAGATGGCGACTGGTAGCGGTAAGACGATTACTGCACTGGCGATCGCCACTGAATTGTACAATAAAATTAACCTGCAAGTGCTGATCGTAATTTGCCCTTATTGCCACCTCGTCAATCAGTGGGCGCGCGAATCGGAGAAATTTGGTTTAAAACCTATTTTGGCTTTTGAAGAGGCTCGTAGTTGGCAGAATAAGCTGGCTGCGGGTTTGTATGAAGTGCGAGCGGGCGATTCCCTACGGGATAGCTGCGCTTCACGGGCATTTCTGACAATCATCACCACTAATGCTACCTTAATGGGAGATAGCTTGCGATCGCAACTGCGCTATTTTCCCGAAAAAACTCTCATCATTGGAGACGAAGTTCACAACCTAGGCGCGCCCCGTTTAGGACAAAGTTTACCCCGCAATATTGGGTTGCGTCTCGCCCTTTCCGCCACCCCAGAAAGACATTTCGACGAACAAGGAACAGAAGCTATTTTAGATTATTTCGGCCCTGTTTTGCAGCCGGAACTCACCTTAGCCGATGCCATCCGCCAAAAAGCATTAGTACATTATTTATACTATCCCATTTTAGTAGAATTAACCGAAGCCGAAACCCGCAAATACTCCTACTTAACTAAAAAAATTGGCTGGGCACTTTCGGGCGATGAAAAAGTAGAAGAAAACGATGCTTTAACAACTTTATTAATGCAGAGAGCTAGGTTAATTGGTGCGGCTGCGAATAAGTTAATAGCTTTACGAGAATTAATGATTAACCGTCTCGATACTGCATACACTTTATTTTACTGCGGTGATGGTTCAGTGGAAGGGGCGACGCGAAAAAATAACAACCGCCAACTAACAGAAACTGCTAAGTTATTGGGTTCAGAATTAGGCTATCGAGTCAACACTTATACCGCGTCAACTCCTTCAGCAGAAAGAGAAAAATTGCGCCAACAGTTTGAGAGTGGAGAATTGCAAGGCTTGGTAGCGATTCGGTGTTTAGATGAAGGCGTTGATATTCCAGCAATTCGCAATGCTGTAATTTTAGCAAGCAGTAGCAATCCGCGCCAGTTTATTCAGCGCCGGGGACGCATTTTGCGGCCGCATCCAGGGAAAGAAAGAGCCACTTTATTTGACATGATAGTTTTGCCGCCTGATTTGGGTCGTGAAACCTTAGAAGTAGAGCGCAATTTGCTGCGAAAGGAGTTGAGGCGGTTCTTGGAATTTGCCGATTTAGCTGACAATGCTGGGGAGGCTAGAGTGAAATTGCTGCAAATTCAAAGACGTTACGGGCTATTAGACATTTGACATTTATTAAGGTTCGGTTTATGTTTGAGAATATAGAATTATTCGATCGCAGTTTGAGTTGCTAGTTTAGCTTGCTTGCGGACGCAAAACTCAGAAACCCGGTTTCTTCGTATATTTCTCGTGACGCGTCGCAAAACTCCTAGAAACCGGGTTTCTCGCCTCCCATGCGTAAGCTGTGTAGTTTTTAATATTTGTCCAAAAAAATATGACCGAAAATCTGAATGAAAATTTGATTATGGCTTTTAGATATGAAGATAGTGCGATCGCAGCCGTACCAACAAACATTTTAGCAGAAAAGCGTTCTTCTTATCAAACTCATCAGGAATTGAGCGATGTACAGGAACCAATTACTAGCGCGCCGCCGGAAGTGCGACAAATTATCGAGCGCGTATTGGAACTTGAAAAAGATAAGCTATATATGAAGTCTCCCCGCTATATTAGTGATGATATTTTGAAAATCATTAAGGAAGCAATTGTATGAAGTTAATTTCAATTACTCTGTGCAATTTTCGCCAGTTTTACGGCTCAACTCCAGAAATTAAGCTAGCCTGGGGCGCGCAAAATATTACAGTGATTCACGGTAATAACGGTGCTGGAAAAACAGCTTTGATGAATGCCTTTACTTGGGGACTTTACGGAAATCTGAGCGCGGGTTTTTTGGAAGAACAATTAGTAAATAAACGCGCTATTGCGGAAGGAAAACCGGGAAAACGAGTACCTTGTTGGGTGGAAATCTTGTTTGAACACGACAGCAAGCGTTACCAAGTGAGGCGTAGTTGCGATGCTTACAAAAGTCAAAATAGTGTCGAACACACAAAAAGCGAATTGTTTATGCAAGTAGCAAAAGATGACGGTCGTTGGATGCTGCCGCCCCAGCATCCTGATGATATTATCGGACGAATTTTGCCCGAAAGTTTGCATCAATATTTCTTTTTTGATGGGGAGCGAATCGAGCAAATTGTGCGGCATGATAAGAAAGCAGAAATTGCTGAAGCGACTAAGGAATTGCTAGGAGTAGAGGTTTTGAATCGCTCAATCCGACATTTGGGAGATACCAGAAAGTCTCTAGAAACAGATTTAAGAATGATGGGCGGTTCTGAAATCAAGAAGCTTTTAAAAGATAAGCGAAAATTTCAGGAAGAACTAGAACAAATTTCCCGAAAACAGGTAGAAATAGAGCAAGAGTTGACTAATCAAGGTGAAGTCAAAAAAGCAGTTAACGGTAATTTGATGGAACTGAATGGCGCTACTGAGTGGCAAAAATTACGAGAAGAATTGGAAAAACAGCAGAGCTTATTTAAAGAACAAATTGTTTTGGCGACCGATGCGATAAAACGAGCAATTTCGATGCGCGGTTACGCGGTATTTATGTCGGATGCGGCGGCTGAATTTACAGCAATTGTGGGTGGTTTGCGGGAGAAAGGCGAGTTGCTTTCGGGGATTCAACGGCCGTTTTTGGAAGAGTTGTTAGCTCAGCAGCGGTGTATCTGCGGTGCCCAATTAGTGCAGGGTTCTGAAGCTTGCGAAAATGTGATGGGTTGGATGGATAAAGCGGGTGCTGGTGATGTGGAAGAAACTACTATTCGGATTAGCGATCGGGTAAATGAAATTGATAAGCAAGTGGCTGATTTTTGGGAGGAAATTGACCGTCAGCAAGGCAATGTCAGCCGTGATAGAGCCGAACTTTCTCGGGTGGAAACGCAGTTAGACGATATTCACAACAAGCTGCGAAATTTTCCTGACGGCGATGTTAGTGGCTTGCAAAAGCGCTTGGATGAAATTGAGGCAAAAATTGGCGATTTGCACCGGGAAACTGGCTCTAACCAGCAGCAGATTGAGAATTTGAATGCGTCGCTTGTGGCTTTGGACAAGCAAATCGACAAGCAGCAACTGAATGAGCAAAGGCAAGTATTGGCCCAGCGCCGGATTGCTGCGACTCAGGATGCGATCGATCGCCTAACTGAAGTGCGATCGCGCTTGGAAAAACAGTTTTGTTCTCAGTTGGAAAAGCGGGTGCAAGATATTTTCAGTCAAATTTCTTTTACTCCTTACATTCCTAAGTTGAGCGACAAATACGAACTGACGCTAGTAGAAAATACGTCGGGAAAAGAATCTTTAGTTGCTGCTTCTACCGGAGAAAATCAAATTCTTAGCTTGTCGTTTATCGGCGGGATTATTGAGGGGGTGCGGGAGTGGAGTCAAAAAAATACTTTGATGGGCCCGGATAGCAGTACCTTTCCCATTGTGATGGATTCTCCCTTTGGCAGTTTGGACGAGATTTACCGCAAGCAAATCGCGAATAAACTGCCGAAGTTGGCGAATCAATTGGTAGTTTTGGTAACTAAAACTCAGTGGCGCGGAGAAGTTGAGCGAGAAATGGAAAGTTGCACTGGTAGGGAATACGTGTTGGTGTACAATTCTCCGAAGGCTGATTGTGAAGAAGATGCGATCGAACTGGGCGGGACGCGCTATCCTTTAGTTAGGCGCAGTCCAAATGAGTTTGAATACACAGAAATTCTAGAGGTGGATTATGACTTCTAGTTTTTTTAGTCAAAATCAAAGGAGTGTTTGAGGTGGGAAAAAAGTATAATAAGTTGGTGCGCGATCGCATTCCTGAAATTATTCGAGAAAGCGGTATGGAATGCGAGGTTGCTGTTTTGTCGGATGCAGAATACTGTCAAGCTTTGCGGCAGAAATTGATCGAGGAAGCTGCGGAAGTGGCGGAGGCTAACGGGGATGAGTTGGTGGCTGAATTGGCTGATTTGTATGAGGTGATAGATGCGCTGATGCTGAGTTATGGCATTTCGGGCGATCGCATTTTAAACGCACAAGCCAAGCGCCGGGAAACAAGGGGCGGTTTTACACAAAAGATTATGTTGTTGCGTACATCTTAAACAGTTGACAGTTACCAATTACCAATTACCAATTACAAAATGGCTGCTAACCGGATTAGAATTGCTAAAGATAAAGCCGATTTAGTTAAATCCTTAATTTCATCAGAACACAAATCCTCACCTTTCCAGACTTACGCTGATGTCATCGCCTTCGCCGCAGCGTTGGGAAATAAGCGGAAAAAACGCTTACCTTTGGGGGACATTTCTAAACGAGAACCGGGTTCCATTGATGTTGATATCTTTGTATCGAGGGGTTACGATATGGCAATTAAGTTAATTGCGATCGCCGAAACCAAAAATCCTCAAATTCTCTCCCATCTAGACGAAGAATTGGAAGCAAAACGCTTGCAAATTTTTGAAGAATATGCTAATGGTGGACTGGAGATTTTGCGAGAAGAATTGCGGGGTGCGGCCGATTATAGCGATCGGCTGTTGTTGGTTTTGATTTCAGAAAGAGACAATCAACATGGGTCAAATGAAGAATTCGATTTAAGCAAGTTCTTATTCTGAATTAACTAAAATTATGATTCATAAATACTTCAAACAAGCTGTAACTTTTTTCGCTTACAGCTACTGTGCATTCATTTTATGCTATTTCATTCTGCGACTAATCTTTTGGGATCGGCTGTGGATTGTTGCTTTCATAGGCACTTTCACTCCCTTAATTTTGTTGCCAATTTTATTTTTGCCCCTACTAGCATTTTCAATTATCAAAAACCGCTGGTTCTCTATTATTTCATCTATCGCCTGCATTCTACTCGTAAGTTGGCTGCACGTGAAATACTTTTCTCCCGAATCTACCAGCCTCACAGATTCCCATCCCAGCCTCAAAATATTATCGCATAACGTCGGTTGGTATACAACCAAGTCGCCAACTTTAGTTAAACTGATAGAGGGAGAACAACCGGACATTGTATTTTTGCAAGAAACTGTTCGCCCGCATAGGAAAAGAGTTTTTAATGTGTTAAAAACAGACTATCCCTATCAACTAGACACTCCCCCTGTAGGAATTCTCAGCAAATATCCAATTGTATCCAGCGAAATATTGCACTTAGCCAATCATCCAGAAACGCAGCAGCGGGCAATTGTTAATTTCCACCAGCAAGAGATAGTCATTTACAATATGCAAGCAACCGGGCCCTGGGTTAAAATCTATAAAATATTGCCTTTTCTCAAAATTCCTGTTTACAAATACAAACAACGTTTTCCCGAAATTCAAGATTTAGTAGAGCGAATTCAGCAAGAAACTTTGCCAGTAATTGTCGCGGGCGATTTTAACATGACAGACGAGTCTCAAGACTACTACAGCGTGCAGAAAGTTTTGCAAGATGCTTTCCTAAAATCTGGGTTTGGGTTTGGTTTTACCTGGCCTCGCGGTTTCTTTGCGAAAAAAATTAACTTGAACTTAACTTATCCGGTTTGCCGCATTGATTATATTTGGCATTCAAAGCATTGGGGTGCTAAATCGAGTTCGGTTTTAGAAGCAACAGAATCCGATCATTTGCCCGTAGCAGCGGAGTTGATTTTGTTAAGGTAAGCCAGATTTTGATATATTCAATTATACAAAACCAATTCTTTTCAGGCTTTATCAGTCTCCCTCAGTGGGGACTTTAGCCTCAAATCCCGCAGATTTAAATTTCTGAGTGATGCCGTCATTAGCATATAAACTTAGCTAAGCATGGGCGGCAATCCAACCTCTTGCGGACGCACAAACCTGCTATTAAAACTAACAGCTTTATCCTCAAAAGTTCTCGCTTGGGCAACAGCTTGTCGCAAATGAGCTCGATCCATATCGTCCTCAATTCCCGCCACCAAATAGACAATTAACTTCGCAGCTAACTCCTTTCCAGAAACTAGCATTCGCTTCTTATTCGGATCGTACAAAATCCCGTACCACGCAGACTCAGGATTCTCCATGTGGCTGAATCCTTCATCCACATCGTATCTCCGAAGTTTGTCGAAAATAGATTTGAGCGAAAGTTTCTTTCTAAACGTGAGAATTCCCAAAGCATTAGCTAAGGCAACTTGACCGACTGGACGGAACAAAATATTGCCCTCGCCACCAGGTTTCTCAAAACTAAATCGGCGCAATTCTGCTGTTTCTTCGCCGCTTTCAATTCTTTGATAGCTGGGCAAAGTTGCTAAATTATCGAACAGTTTCTTAAACTCTTCTATTCCTTCTTTCAGTTCCTCATCTTCCGGGCGCATGGGAATCAAACCTTTTTTCTCGGGCTTCCAATGGGGGAATTTGTATTCTAAATACCGTTCCGACATATCTTGCAGCGCTTGCAATGTGGTTAACACTGTTGATTTTGCTGCGACTGTGGCGCTATCCCAATTGACGCGGGGGTTTCTATCATCTTGCTCTTTTAATAAGGGATGGGTAACGGCAATTTTGCGGGCGCAAATCGCAAATCCGTTGTCTTCATTTAATAATGCTAATTGACCTTGACTTAGTGTTACCGCCATTAAGTTAACGTGCACAAAGATCGATCGCACTCGCCGCTGTGCTTGCTGTCGCGTTTCTCCAGCTACCACCGCCGGGATAAACTCAATTCCGATTTTTTCGTGAGCTAATTTATACACTGTTTCCGGGTCGATTTGATACTCGTCAGCTAAATCTTCGAGGGTAATCGCAGCGCCGACAGGTTTTTTATTTTTGTTGTATCTTTGTAGGATTCCAGTTTTAATTAAAGTCATTAAACCTTGAACTCCCATCAGCCGATGCTGGCCGTCTAAGGCAAAAATTGAAAGTTTTTGAGATACATTCAAAAGCCCTAAATTTTCGTTTTTATCAAAAGATATGAATTCAGCTGCTGATTTGGTTGCTACGCCGTTTTTATCCCATTCCTCGGCTAGAGGATCGTCTACCCACGGGGGACTGACGACGACTAAAACTGCGGGGAATTTGTGCGATTTGCGGGCTGCTAAATATTGAGTGAGGGCTGCTTGACGCGACCAATCTAAGGGGCGCTGGATGATTTCATCGATGGTTTCGTCGTCGCGGACGATGTTGTTAGTTTGGAGGTCGAATTTTTGCCGGAAAAGCGGCATTTGCGAGGCGAAACGCACGCGGGAATCCAACCATTCTAGGCTGACTGAACCGATGTATGCTTCGCTGTTTCCCATCTGGGTTTTTTGGACGAAAATGCGATCGTCCTTTCCTAAGTAATTATCTAATAACAGTGCGATTTCTTGGCGATCGCGATTTTCTTTTTCCAAAATTATGTTAACGAGGTCATCCGCTGCGTTGGTACTCATCGGCAGTTTTTAGATTATTTGGGTATTTTTTCAAAAATTATCATATATTAAAGCTTATGTCAAGGGTTGTTTTTAAAAAAGTTTTGTGAAATACTTTAATTATCTCGTTATAGTCAAAACGTTTATCATAAAGAATACAAAAAGTCAATAGCTTTTAATACTTAATTCCCCATGCCCAATTCCCAATTCCCAATTCCCAATTCCCAATTCCCAATTCTAAATTATGTCTACTCCTTCTTTTGAATATATTCTGCCGGTACTTCGGGGAATTCAAGCGGGTCGCGAATATTACGTGTCGATGTGCCCGGTGCGTTTTTTGCCCAAATTGTTCCCCTTTGAATCCGAAGATTTGCCGCCTTCTATGCGGGCAAAACGCGCGCTTAACAAAGCTAGGATTCCTGAAATTGCTGATTATTTTGTCAAAAATTCGGGGAATTATACTTGTGGGGCGATCGCTGCTTCGATTGATGCGGATATTACTTTTGAAGCAATGGGAAATGAGGGCGAAGAACGGAAAATCGGCCGCTTGCGGGTGCCGATGGATGCTAAGTTTACGATTAATGACGGAATGCACCGCCGGGCGGCTTTTGAAATGGCTTTGAGGGAAAATCCGCAGTTGGGATACGAGACGGTGGCGCTGATTTTGTTTTTGGATATTGGGCTGGAGAATTCGCAGCAAAAGTTTGCCGATTTGAACAGTTTTCAAGTTCCTTTGGAGTCGTCGCTGAGTGTACTTTACAATCACCGGGACGATCGCGCTTTTGCGGTGAAGGCGGTTGTCAAGCAGGTTGAGGTTTTTCGGTGTTTGACTGAGATGGAAAGGGGGAGTTTGAATGGGCGATCGCCCAAATTGTTTGCGCTAAGTGCGATCGATCGTGCTATCATGGCTTTGCTGTCTGATAGTGAGCCCAGCAAACAAGCAAAACCTTCTCGTTACCGCGCTACAAAAGAGGAAAAAGAGGAAGAACTCGCTCAAAAAATACAACTGGCGGTTAGTTATTGGAATGCGGTTAGCAGTTTTATCCCCGATTGGCAATTAGTTCTGCACAAGCAAGTTGCGGCGGGGGAAATACGCCGGGATTGCGTGCACTGTCACAGTGTTGTGCTGGAGAGTTTGGGGGAAGTTGGGGCGAGTTTGATGTCTGCTTTTCCTGAGAGTTGGGAGGAACGTTTAACTGCTTTGTGCGAGGTTGATTGGTCGTTTTCTAATCCTGATTGGGAGGGTGGGATTTTGTTGAAAGGCGGGATTTCTAAATCTAGGGCGAGTGTTAGTTGGATGACTGATTATTTGAAAAAGCGGCTGGATTTGGGAACTGGAGATTCAGCACAGGCGGGACGATCGTAGATGCAGCACAGCCGAGACACCCGTGTCGCCTGCGCTCTAAGATTGTCTGTATCCGCTAGAGTCAGCTCTCATAGTCGTATTCTGTCAGTGTATTTTTACCAATTTATCGTATTCAGCCCATTTATGGACTTATTCCTAATTTTGCAGTCTATATATGGAATGGAAAGCTTGACATAAAACAATTCATGCGCTAAATTTGCGATATTACTCAATCTAGAGGCAAATATCATGATCGATGCTGCTTACCAGACATCTTTTGCCGGCAATACCAATAACGGCAAGCGTTCCAGTGCCAATGTTGTTTTGCTTCCCACCCAGCAAGATGCACAAAGTCAGGCCTATGCAGACGCATCAACTTCCGGTTCCAGAGTCTTCCTGTGTCACTTATATGAGCAAGGAAAAAGAACTCATCTCACCTTTTCTTTGCCTTTTAACCTTCTGATCGAAATGGCGAGGCTGCAAACTGCTGACACTAAGAAAAACAAATCTAACGCAGAAGAATTGATTAATCGCCCCCTCATTCGATCGCACGTGGATGAGATTGCCAAATACTTACTCGAAACAGCAAACTACATTCTTCCTCCTTTTATATTTAACTCAAATACACCAATTAAAGTTTTTGCTTTTGGTACAGGAGCAGTTTTATTTGGATATGCTGTCATCCCGGCAAATGTTGAACTTTATGTCACTGACGGTCAACATCGACTCAAAGCTATTGAGAAGGCAATCCCAGAAAGACCGGAATTACGCGATGACAGCGTGACTGTTTTAGTTGTCCAAGAAGATGATATCGATCAGATTCACCAAGATTTTGCAGATTGTGCTAAAAACAAGCCAATTCCACCTGCACTTCTAGCAGCTTTTGATGTTACGAATGTCTTATCAAAATTAACTCGTAGAATTTCTAAGGAACTGGTCATTTTTGATGGTCGGATTGATAAAATATCTAAAACTGTGGGTAAAGATCCTTCTTACATTTTTACTATGAGTCAGCTTCGGGTGGGTATGGCTGAATTTTTAGTCGGTTCATCTCGAAAAGAAGTAATTGAATCTCGATCTAATCAGCAAAAGAGTGAATTTACAATGCTTTTGGACAAGGCAAAAATATTCTACAAGCAATTTGCTGAGATTAACGAGGCTTGGCGAGCTCTGTTGCAACCGGCCTCAAAAACAGTGAATCTGGATTTATATAAATTACGACAAGAGAGAATAGATTTTAACTCTGTCGGTTTTCAAGTCATCAGCAGAGTCGGCTATTTGATATTTTTTGGCAATGAATTTAGCGAAGATCAGCGAAATTCACTTGTTCATGCACTAGCAAAACTTGACTATCAACGCACCTCACAACTGTGGCAAAACAGTTTGGTAATTGATGATGGCAATGGCAACAAGAAAATAATTGCTCAGATGGCAGCAATAGATAAGGGTTTTAAAATTGCTATCCGTGAGGTTGAAGCTCAGACGGGGCTCAAATTGAAATAAGTCTGGACAGCTAGTGATATATAATAACCTAAGAATTCAAAACTTCCGTAGGCTCGTTCCTCAGACTGAATATCTTAGATTCGGGCTATTCGGTTGATTATTCTGGGCAGAAACTGGGTTTCATGCCCTCTTTCTCGCTCTTTTAGGAATTGTTAATCATGACCGAAATTCAAACATCACTATTTCCTCAACGTACTGTTCCTAAGTTAATCAAGGACGTAGAGAATCTAACTCAAGAAATTCAGGATTTGTATTGTAGCGATGAAATTCCCTGGGTTTTAGGCGTATCTTTTGGAAAAGATTCGAGCGCAATATTGCAGTTAATATGGTATGCGATCGCAGCACTCCCACTGTCCAAGCGCACAAAAACAATTCATGTGATTACAACAGATACGTTGGTTGAAAATCCGATAATTTCTACCTGGGTTCGTAATTGCATTAAACAGGTTAAGCTAGCAGCTAACGAGCAAAAAATGCCTGTTGAACCCCATCTGCTTCATCCTTCCGTTCAAGAAACATTCTGGGTATGCTTAATGGGTAAAGGCTATCCAGCACCTCGAAATGGATTTCGCTGGTGTACCGATCGCATGAAAATTCAACCTGTTAACGATTTTATCCGTGAAATGGTTAGATCCCACGGTGAAACTATTGTTGTTTTAGGGACTCGAAAGGCTGAAAGCAGCAAACGCGCTGCAACAATGAAAAAGCATGAAGTAGGTAGATTGCGCGATCGATTGAGTCCTAATTCTCGTCTGATTAACTCTCTAATCTACACTCCTATTGAAGATTGGCGCGATGATGAAGTTTGGCTTTATCTAATGCAGTATTCCAACCCTTGGGGAGGTGACAATAAAGACTTGTTTACCATGTATCGCGGCGCGACAGCAGATAACGAATGTCCTTTAGTTGTCGATACTTCTACGCCTAGTTGTGGAGATTCTCGCTTTGGCTGCTGGGTTTGTACAATGGTAGACCAAGATAAATCTATGCAGGCAATGATATTGAATGATGAAGAGAAAGAATGGATGCAGCCTCTTCTAGATATTCGCAACGAATTAGATATTAGAAACGATCGCCCAAAAAGAGACTTCCGCCGCATCTACGGTAGAGTAGAACTGTTTGAACGCAACATGGGCGACGACAAAACCTCCGTCGAACCCATCCCAGGGCCCTACACCAAATTCTGGCGGGAACACTGGCTGAGACGAGTCTTGGAAGCACAAACCCAAATCCGCAAAACCGCACCTTTAGAAATGCGCGACATCACCTTAATTACCCCCGAAGAACTTAGCGAAATCCGCCGTATTTGGTTGGAACAAAAGCACGAATTTGATGACAGTTTGCCCCGGATTTACGAAGAAGTCACGGGCGAACGTTTTGAAGATTCCCGCCCGGATGCGGAAAGAAAACTTTTGGGTAGTGACGAATGGACTGTACTCGAAGAAATGTGCGACGACAAAATGCACTTGGAATTAATGGCAAAACTTCTCGATACAGAACGTCAATACTATACTAAACCGCGTCGTACCGGTGTTTATGGCGATTTGGAAAAATGCTTTGAAACCAGTTCGCGATCGCAAGAAGAAGCAATTGGTAACGCCCACTATCAACGGAATCTCAAAAAAGCTGTGGAAGATGTGAAAGCAAATCCGGCCCTAAATATTCAGCAAGTCAAAAATGCGATCGCCCAAACCAACATTTCTGCAACCGATGCTACTGCTGATATTGCCAAACTCAAAGAAGAACTTGAAAGCAGCAGCAAGGAAGACAAGCAGTTATCTTGGGCGGATATTAAATATTCAACTCCAGATGCAGGAGGCGGAAATCGCAAAGATTAGGTCAATAATGTCGATCGGGCTGGGAGTCTCAGTCCGATCGCACCCACCAACTTTCATCCCATCTCAACAACATCTACATCCACAATGCAATTCCTCGAACTCGTCCTCAAAAACTTCGGCCCCTACGCAGGAATCCAAACCATCAATCTCCGCCCCGAAAAAGACGGAAATCCCTGCCCAGTCATCCTATTTGGTGGCATGAACGGCGGCGGCAAAACGACCCTAATGGATGGTATTCGCCTCGCCCTCTACGGTGGTAGAGCTCAATGTTCAACCAGAGGAAATTTAAGCTACAGCGACTTCCTCAATCAATCAGTCAACCGGCATACTCCACCATTAGACGATACCCGTGTTGAATTAATATTTGAACAAGTTCAAGACGATAAATTGACTCAATTCAAAATAGTTAGATACTGGACTAAAAGCGATATTAAAGACAACTTGAGTATTCTCATATATAGCGAAGTAGTCAATGATTGGTGGTCCGATAAAGCGATTACTAAAACCTGGGACGAATATATCGAAACCCTTTTGCCTGTGGGGATATCTAACCTATTTTTGTTTGACGGCGAACAAGTAAAAGAATTAGCAGAACTCGAAACTCCCCCGGAGTTTGTAGTCGGGGCGATTAAATCTCTTTTAGGTTTAGAATTAGCAGAACGCCTCGCCGTTGATTTAGAGATTCTAGCAAGTAGGAAACGGAAAGAAATTGCTGGCAAAAAAGACTTGGCAGCTTTAGAGAAAATTGAGGAAATATTCAAGGAAATTACTGACAAAACTACCGATGCAAAGAAACAAGCAGATAACTTGAAAACCGAATTAGATAAAGCTCAAAAAAATCAGCAACAAGCATTAGATAAATTTATATATGAAGGTGGCAAAATTGCGGGCGATCGCAGTCAGCTAGACAGACAGCTAAACGACTACAGAAATCAGGCAGAAAAAACTCGTCAAGCCATGATGGAATTAGCCTCAAATACGCTACCCCTAGCCCTAATTTCGCCTTTGCTAACCCAAGCAAAAATCCAAGCAGACACAGAAGCCAGCCAGCAGCAAGCAAAGATTGCCCAAAATGTTATCAAACAAAGAAGCGATCGCCTCCTCAACTATATCGCAGAAATCTCGCTAGATGCCCAACAGCTCGATAAAATTCAAGACTTCATCCGCAAAGAAAACCGAGAACTCGAACAGCAAGCCGCAACAGACATTCCGCCCTGGATGAACGCCGACAGCAACAGCATTCAGCAACTAGAAAACCTCCTCAGCTACCAAATCCAATCCCAGCAAACTCTAGCCGCCGAACAAATAGAAGAAGTTACAAACATCGAATCAGAAATCGACTTCACAGACAGACAACTCGCCACCGCAGCTTCTCCCGAAGCCTACGAGAAACTAGAATCAGCAGTTAAAAATGCTCAAAAAGCAGTCGCCAATGCAGCCGCCGACTTAGAATCAGTTAACCGCCGCCTAGAAGAATTAAAAAAAGATTCAGACAAAAACCAGAAAGAACTAGAAAGCTACAGCAGCGAATACATTACCATCAGAAACAGCCAACACGTTATCGCATCTATCGCCAAAGCCCAAGCTACCCTCAAACTGTTTAAAGAAAAACTTACCCTCAAAAAACTCAACAAACTCGAAGTAGAAATCACCGACTGTTTCCGTTATCTCCTGCACAAAACTGACTTGGTGCATAGAGTCGCCATAGATACCAAAACATTTAGCCTTTCTATTTACGATACCGCAGGCAAACCAGTGCCGAAACACCGACTTTCTGCTGGAGAAAAACAGTTACTGGCGATCGCCTTTTTGTGGGGATTAGCCAGAGTATCCGGTAGACTGTTACCAGTGGCGATCGACACACCCTTGGGCCGCCTCGACTCTTCCCACAGGAATAACCTTGTTGAACGCTATTTCCCATCAGCCAGCCACCAAGTCATCCTGCTTTCTACTGACACGGAAATTACCAAAGTAGAATATGATAAGCTGCAAGAATTGGAGGCGATCGCCCA
The DNA here is from genome assembly GCA_031427135.1 of Cyanobacteria bacterium VAR_87_metabat_62. Taxonomy (GTDB): domain Bacteria; phylum Cyanobacteriota; class Cyanobacteriia; order Cyanobacteriales; family Microcoleaceae; genus Microcoleus. The sequence continues at coordinate 26,975 of JANPMV010000015.1, forward strand.
CAGCTACCTCCTCAAATACGACTCCGCCAAACGCCAAACTACTGTTGAACAAGGTTATTTTTGGTAAAATCTATGGTAAATATCCTACAAGCACAAGCCGTAAACCTCCGCGATCTCATCGATAACTTTGGCATTCAGTTAGTTGAAGATGAGCAATTTTTTCGCGAATGGCAAGACGACCTCCCCGAACTGACTGACTTAGATAAGCAACTTCTAGACAAAGTAAAAGTAGGTTACATCAATTTGCTAAATTACCCGCCTTTGTTAGAAAATGTGATTCGGATGTCTGTACTAGATCCCATGCTTTTTATCGGAGATTTTTATTTGGCCCCATTTTACGTAAAAGCGGAAACATCTGTAGAAATTGTCAGCGAAGATGAGGGGACTATCATCCGAGGAAAGATGGATACCTTAGTATTAAAAGACCAATTCTGGGTGATGGTGATCGAATCCAAAAAAGCTGGATTTTCTATTGAAGAAGGACTTGCACAAATCCTTGCTTATATGCTAGGCAACCCTCACCCAAATAAACCCAGCTATGGTCTTATTAATGCTGGAGGAAGCTTCATATTTGTTAAATTGGTGAAGGCAGAAGTACCCTTATATGCTTTGTCTGACCCCTTTGATATTCGCAGACGGGGTAATGACTTGTACACTGTTCTCAAAATTATGAAGCGTTTGAGTCAATTAGTAATTTTACCAACACAGGGTTAAAAATATGGAACCACCAGTCGATCGCATCCACCTGTCCCAAACCGGCAAAGACCAACTATCAAAACTGAAACGATCGACCAAAATCGATCGGTGGAACGTTCTATGCAGGTGGGGCTTTTGCCGATCGCTCGCCGAACCAAGCATACCATCCCCAGTACCGATTCCCAGCGACAGCAACGTAGAGTTAAGCTGGGATGTTTTCGGCGGCGACATGGCGGACGTTTTGATAATTGCTCTCAAACAGCGCTGTCACCAAGATAATTTGGGAACAGAAAAAGAAACTTTAGCGCTGCAATTTCGCCTGCATTTGCACCGTGGAATCGGTTATTTGGCTGGCGATCCGAATATTAAGAAAATCGAGGATTTGGTGGCGATCGCTCTTTCGCCTGAGAAATTAAGAAATTAAACGAACCGCGAAGACGCCAAGGACGCGAAGGAAGAAGGGAAGAGAAGGGATGAGTTTACAATTTACTTCAGTAACAGCGGGAAGAAATGACCCACTGGGCCTTGACCTTCTCCAATATCTAAAGCATATTTCAGGGCAGTGGTAACATATTTTTTAGCCAATGTCACGGCTGCAAACAAATCTTTACCTAATGCTAAATTAGCGCAGATCGCAGCGCTTAAAGTACATCCAGTCCCGTGAGTATTTGGAGTATCAACATTCTCTGTCTTCAACACATCCAATCGCGTACCGTCAAACCAAACATCAATTCCGCGCAAATCCCCCTTCATCCCGCCGCCTTTGACTAAAACCGCTTTTGCGCCCAAACTGTGAATTTTCTCCGCAGCCGATCGCATATCATCCACAGAAGCAATCTCTAAACCGCTTAAAATCTCAGCCTCAAACCGATTGGGAGTGACAACAGCAGCCAGAGGAATCAAAACATCCTGCAAAAAGGCGATCGCCCCGTCGTCAATCAGCCGATCGTCTGATCGTGATACCATCACCGGATCGACAACCAAATTCCGTATATTCAAAGCTTCAACCTGGGAAGCCACCACCGCCATAATTTCCCGATTCAGCAGCATCCCAGTCTTCACAGCATCCACGCCAATATCCCCAACCACCGCCTCAATTTGAGCCACCACAGCCTCAGCAGACAAAGCATCAACCCGCGTCACCCCCAAAGTATTTTGAGCCGTCACGCAAGTCAAAGCACTCGTACCGTGGACGCAGTGAAACGCAAAAGTCCGCAAATCCGCCTGAATCCCGGCCCCACCACCACTGTCAGATCCGGCCACAGTCAAAGCCACAGGAATCCTCGATTTCATCATCTTCACTACCAGAGATCGACACAAACACAGATCCCATCTTATCCGCGTTCATCCGCGTTCATCCGCCCCATCTGCGGTTGCAAAATTAGTTATGATTAAATCAATTGTAAAGAATTATTGCAAACAACTGTGAAACTCACCCGAATCGATCTCAACTCTTGGATCTTCCAAATTGCCGGCCAAACAATCCTCGTCGATCCCTGGCTGGTCGATCCCCTCGTATTTTACGGCCAACCCTGGCTGTTCACCGCCTACCACAATACGCCCGTCGCCTTCACTCCACAAACATTACCGCCGATCGACCTTTTACTGATTTCCCAAGGCTTAGACGACCACTGTCACAGACCGACACTCGAATTGCTCGATCGGACTATTCCCGCCGTCGCCTCACCCACCGCCGCCAAAGTCCTCAGCAGTTTAGGCTACACCAATATCACATCTTTAGCAAATTGGCAAGAATTTAATTATCAAGAAATGTTACAAATTACCGCCGTACCTGGAGCCGAAATCCAGCCCGGACAGGAAGAAAACGGCTATTTGCTCAAAGATTTAAGCAGCGGCGAGACACTTTATTACGAACCGCACTTGCCGCCCTTAGAAAAAGTCAAACAGAAAATAGACACAGTAGACGTAGCCATCGCCCCAGTCGTGGGTCAAATCTTCCCATTGCTCGGACAAATCATCATGGGCCCTTCTGAAGCCCTGAAGCTGGCCCAAACGCTGAAACCTCGGTTTTTCCTGCCTACAACGGCAGGAGACATCCGAGCTACAGGTATTTTACCGATGTTAGTGCGATCGATCGGCAGCATCCCCGAATTTCGCGATTTACTAGCAAAATCGGGACTTGCTACCCAACTTCTCGAACCCGAACCAGGCCAAACCCTAGAAATTTGAGATTTCAGATTCAATCCAAAATCCCAAATCCCAAATCCTTGCATTATCTTGGCGGGCGACGGTTCCGCAGAAACTCAGGAATATCCAATCCCAAATCCTGTGGCGGTTTCGTTTTCGCATCCTGCGTCTGTTGAGCTGGAGTCACCGGCACTGTTGCAGCCCGCCAAGGAGCATTCACATTTTGGGTGCGCGAAGCCGGAGACGACGAAACTTCCCCCGAAAAACCCGTAGCGATCACAGTAATCTTAATTTCGCCCTGAAGTCGCTCGTCAATCACCGCTCCAAAAATAATATTGGCATTCGGATCGACAACCTCGTAAATTATCTCAGCCGCCGCATTCACCTCATGCAGCGTCATGTCAGTACCGCCAGTAATGTTAAACACGACACCTCTAGCGCCTTCGATCGAAGAAGCTTCCAACAGCGGCGAAGAAATAGCCTGCATCGCAGCCTCCCTAGCCCGCGACTTCCCAGAACCCACGCCGATGCCCATCAAAGCCGAACCCGCATCCGCCATTACCGCCCGCACGTCAGCAAAGTCAACATTCACCAAACCGGGAATAGTAATAATGTCAGAAATACCCTGAACCCCTTGGCGCAGGATATCGTCAGCAACTCGAAAAGCCTCTTGTACTGGCATTTGTTCCGAGATTACCGACAGCAGCTTGTCGTTAGGAATCACGATCAGCGTATCCACCCGACTTTGCAAAGCCGCGATACCTTCCTCAGCTTGGCTGGTGCGCCGCCGTCCCTCAAACGTGAAAGGCCTCGTCACGATGCCCACAGTCAAAGCGCCCATTTCCTTAGCCACTTCAGCGACAATCGGAGCCGCGCCCGTGCCCGTACCGCCGCCCATGCCGGCGGTGATAAACACCAAATCTGCATGATTTAAAGCATTAGCAACTTCGTCGCGAGATTCTTCTGCTGCCTTTTGACCGATCGCCGGATTACCTCCAGCGCCCAAACCGCGCGTTAATTTCTGTCCGACTTGCAAGCGTTTCGGAGCATTTGAGAGCACCAGAGCTTGGGAATCGGTATTCACGCACCAAAACTCTACGCCAGAAATCTCGCTAGCGATCATCCGGTTAACGGCGTTGCCGCCACCCCCGCCGACACCAATTACTTTGATTCTGGCTGCACTGCTGGGCATGATGTCTTTGGGATTCACCATAGGATCGATATCTATACTATCTACATTTACATAATCAGACTTGCGTCTAAATGGATTGGTGGAATCTGCTGCCACCGGAAAATTTTTTACTTCTTCCGAAGGGGGACTATCTTGGTCAGACCCCTGTTTATTATTAAGCATGAGAGTCGGGGATAGTAGATTACAGCTTGTTAACTAAACGCCAATTCACAATCAACTATAGGCTAAGTTGCGCGAAAAACTAACATAGATCGAGGCTCAATGTTAGCAATCTCGGATTTTGGCGGCGACGCTAGTGCTGACGGAGCTCAAACCGCTTTTACGCAAACCAGAAGCAAACGAAACGGGTACTAGCCCCGATCGCACCGGGATCGAAATAAAAATCAGATTTTTTGCCCAGATGCGGATCGGTATCAAAAAACTGTGCCGATCTCAACGCCTGAGTATTTATCCTGATGTTGAAAGTTCTGTCGCCCGATCGATACCTTTACCTTCTCTTGACACAGGATCAATTCAGGGCGCGAGTTGGTGCGGGAGTTGAGCTTTCCAAACTGGGGGGGGGTTCTGGTAAATGGACGATCGGGTTCGCTGGATTTTTCAAGTCAATGTAGGCTATTTTGCTTGAAGAAAGCTGTTTTGGCAATTGTCGCATTCGGTCTAAAACCTGAAGTTGGTTCGCAGTCCTGGAACTATACGGGCCCAAGTGTACGGTACCAATCTCTGTTTTCAGGATCAAGTTGTTTGGGTTTTGCCAATCTATCTCAAACACCTTCACCGTCAACGCGCTGAGTCCTTGGTAAAACGGAGGCCAAGAGGCGCGATACAGTTCCAAAGGCCCGATCACTTTTAAAGTTGGCAAAGAATGCTGAGACTGCATTCCCGAATTACTGCCGGGCCCGATCGAACTATTTGCCGATCGCACAGCACTATAGCTCTCCGACGGCATCCAACCACCGCGAGAGTCCAGCCACCCAACTTTTTCCCTGTCGCTGTTGGATCTCAACACCGCAGTCGGCTGCGCCACCGCCACCGGCAGCCGTTCTGCCACTTCTACAGTCAGACTCGGCGGAAACAAGTTGCGAGTCACCTTCGCTTTGGCGATCGGCCCTGTTGACTCCAGTTTTTGGGCCAGCACCTGCGGTTGAATCCCCCACAGCGACTGCGGGTAAGACAGTGGCATCAAAGACCGCACCGCCTTGTCTGACAGCCACTGATTGCCCTCCACCTTCACTTGTTCCGATCGGGCAATCAACCAAGCCGGCTGGGCAATCCACCACAGCAAACCCGCTGCCATTGCGCTCGCTGCCAGTGTTTGCCACACAACAGCAGCCGATCGAGCGCGACGAAGCCGCCGCAACTCTTGGCGCCTGCGCCCTAACTCTGTTTGAGAAACCGCTCCAAAACTAGCCATCTACCTCTTGACAATTTAATAATTAAGGATTAGCAAAAATTCAAAACTGTTTAACTTCTCTCCACCAGCCCCCTTCCCCCCTACCATTTAAGCAGATCCCCGCAAAATTACCCAGAAAGAGTACCAATATCAGTAAAATCACCGATCGACCTAGGTAATTAAAAATTCTTAATTAAAAATTCCCAATTCCATCACCGTCGCGCCCGTTAACAGATCAAGGTTGTTTGGGTATTTAGGGCATTACCCCACAGGGCAAAAGGCGACAAATCAAACTAAACTCAACCAAAGAAAGTTTAGACTTTCGATTAACCTTTTTAACTTTTATTCGGCTTCAATTGTGATCGCACTCGAATTAGACAGATTCTATAAAGCCTGCAACCCGAGCAAGACCCTTGTCGCGGGAGACCCTGGAGATTATCAATACTACATTGATTTTGGTTCCGTGCGGGGCGGCAAAATCATTGAATCTTTACAGCGAACAATTACTCGCATTTCCCCCGACGAGCCAACCTGTCAGCTATTTACAGGACATATCGGCTGTGGCAAATCTACGGAATTGTTTCGACTCAAAGCTGAGCTTGAGCAAGAGGGTTTTTGTGTTGTTTACTTCGAGTCTTCCCAAGATTTAGACATGGGGGATGTAGACATCAGCGATATTTTGCTGAGCATTGCCCGCCAAGTCAGCGAAACTATGGAAGCTGCCAAAATCAAACTCAGACCAAGCTATTTTACAAATCTGTTTGCAGAAGTGGCAGAATTTTTGCAGACTCCCATAGATTTGTCAGCAGAAGCGGAATTATCTATAGGTATTGCCAGAGTTACTGCTAAAACCAAAGACTCTCCTAAACTCCGATCGCAACTCAGGCAATATCTCGAACCCCGCACCAATAGCATATTGCAGTCCATCAACGAAGAGCTCCTTGACAGAGCTAACGCCGAACTCAAGCAACAAGGCAAAAAAGGACTCGCAGTCATCGTTGACAACCTCGATCGCCTCGACGCCTCCCTCAAACCCAGCGGACGCACCCAGCCAGAATACCTGTTTTTAGACCGCGGCGAACAGTTGAAAAAACTCAATTGCCACGTCGTCTACACGATTCCCCTGACTTTGATTTTTTCCAACGACTTCGGCCGCCTCGCCAGTCGATTTGGAGTCAAACCCAAGGTGATGCCGATGGTACCGGTGCAAATGCGATCGGGCGACGATCACAAGGAAGGAATGGCACTGCTGCGACAGCTCGTATTAGCGAGAGCTTTCCCCAAAGTTGCTCCCCTTCAACGCATTGATTTGATTACCAAAGTCTTTGACTCTCCCGAAACTTTAGACAGGCTCTGCCGGATTAGCGGCGGTCACGTTCGCAATCTACTGATGCTTTTGTATAGCTGTTTGCAACACGAAGACCCCCCCTTCTCTCGCGAATGTCTCGAAAGCGTCATTCAAGAATATCGCGATGACCTTTTGGGAGCAATCAATGACATGGAATGGGAATTGCTGTTTCAAGTCGTAAACCGACAAAGTGTCACCGGCGAAGAAGAATCTCAAATCTTGTTGCGAAGTATGTTTGTCTTTGAATACCGCGATCAAGAAGGTCGCTGGTTTGGCATCAATCCAGCCCTCGCAGAAACCAGAAAATATCAGGAGTGGAAGCAGCGCACTCCCTAAAAATAGTTAGGATTTTTGAGATTTGTTTGCGACTTCCCAAGCTTTTCGCCGCGACTAATTTAGTGACTCTTTAACTTCTGATATCAATTCCGGTTGCACTTAGACATGATGTTGACGGTTGACGGTTAACAGTTAACTGTTAACTCGAATTTACTATTCCGATGAAGAGTAGATTTGATCTAATTTACCGCTCAACACTCCCAACTCTTACAATCGAATACACTATGCAGTCAGCGGTTTTTGCCGCTGGCTGATTTCTGTATTGTGTTGGCTGTTCGCCCGGAATATTTTTGCCACGTAAAAAATTGTCGCCACCAAGGACTTTCTCCCATCTCAACACTCATATCTGCAATGCCAGACCCCGTATGTACCTATTCACCTGTTGCTCTTAGCCTCAGCTAATCCCCTCCCAAACGACATTTATTTTTGCTTTCTTTCTCAATTTCTGCTACAGATAAATTTGCAATTTTTACTAATAGCTAGCCCCCGCTATCATCCATAAATTTAGGAAGCGGCTGTTGATGCTCAAACCAGCCATGGTAGAAGCCCCCGGATTCATCTGTGCAGAAATGAAAAACCTATTATCCAATAACAAAGCCCCGGATTAATCCGTTAGGTCGCTTTGTTCACTTCTGCAATTCTGCAATTCTGCAATTCTGCAATTCTCCAATCTAGAATGGCTGGTTCTTTAGCAATTTATCTGTAGCTGGCTAAAAAATATATTACGCGCGTTTGAATTTTTATTGTCAAGTCTCGCATTCTCTGAGATTGAGAGTTATGATGTCTTCAGATTAAACCTAATGACTGTGTAAGTATTTATAGTAGAAGTACGAAAAACTACGTATTCCTACAGATATAAAGCGCTGGACAGATACGGGTATCTCTAAGTAGATACGGTTTCCGTCACGCTCTGCAATCGTTAGGTAATTTATTTCTGCAACAGGGGTGCACGCATGACCGATCTGCTTAAACTACAAGAAACTGCCAGCTACAACGAGCGATCGCTCAAAACCCTGGTAAGATCCATCGCGATGTCTCAACAGCAATTTTCGCTGATTTTGGTGCGCTGCAATTACGAGCAGTTGCGACAGCACTGGGCACAGCGGCTGCGAGAAATCTCCTCAGTTCCAACTCAAGATATCGTCCTGCCAGCATCCGTCAAAACCCTGTACACTACATTGCAGGCAAGCACGCTCCACAGCGGGTCTTCGCCTGTTGGTGCGGCCTCGGCTTTGATGGTATTCGGCTTAGAAACAGTAGTAGCTATAGACGAACTGATGGCTTCTACCAATCAAGTGCGAGACGAATTTCGCAAAAATTTTTGCTGTCCGGTGATTTTGTGGGTAACAGATGACATCGTGACCAAAATGATTCGTCTGGCCCCAGATTTCAAAAGTTGGGCCGCAGCCACAATTAAATTTGAAATGGCCGTTGACGAATTAATTGAGTTCCTGGCTGGGCGCGCCGATACTATATTTAAAGTAGGCGAACTCAATCAAGAACTCGGCAGCAGCACCGCCGGCACCAGAGCAGGTTCTGATACCACCCGGGAAACCGACTGGGAAAAACGCGGCCTGGAGCACGAAATCAGCCCCGGAGAAAGGTTTCTCACCTTTAACTCAGGGCCTCAAAACGGACAACAATCAGATACCCACTCCTATTCGCCTTTGAGTCCCGGCAATACACTCGATTTGACGATCGGCTCTTTGTCGCGCCGAGAACTAGAATTAGCTTTAAAAGATTTACAAAATCGCGGTCAAAAATTAGAACCCGCCCTCAAAGCCAGCCTGCAATTCGTTCTCGGTCGAGATTACTATGTTAGCGACCAAACCGAAACTGCCTTAATTCACTACCAAGAAAGCCTAGCATTTTGGCAGCAACAAACCGGCAACTGGGAACTCGAAAACTGGGAACATTCCGAAAACCCACAAACCCTCTTCTCCTTGTCGAATCCTGTCCCCAACATCCTATTTTTAGAGAGAGAAGGGATAGTGCTGTTTCACATAGCTTTGTGTCACCGCTTGCAAGCAGCCAGAAATCCGGTAGCCAACCGCCACCATTGGGAACAAGCTTGGATTAGTCTGGAACAATCTAAAAACGCTTTCTCCCTTGCCTCACGCCCCGAATTGGTAGCTGAGGTGACAGCACACCTCGGACAAGTGCTGCAACGCTTGAAAGCTTGGGGAGAGTTGCAAGCATTAGCTGAAAATTCTTTGCAGTTGCACTTCACTTACGGTACTCCCAGCCAACTCGCTCAAGATTACGGCTTTTTGGCTGAAGTTGCGCTGCAACAGTCGAGGTGGAGTCAAGCCCGCCAGCTAGCAGAGTTGGCTTTGGCAATTTTGGATCAAACGCCTAACGATTTGAGATTGCTGATTGAAGATTTGAGATTGGGGTTTGAGGGAAATTATCCAGAATTTGTGGGCACTAACGAGTCAAGTAACGATCCAAAATCTAAAATCCAACATCCCAAATCCGACAGAAGTTCGTATCTTTTACTATTAGCCCGAAGTTTGCGGCAGTTAAACCAGTGGGAAGCGGCGGTTCATTCTTTGGAATTGGCTCAAGCTCAAAGCGAGCCGAAGTACGACCCCCGACTTTATATTGATATTTTGACGGAACTGCAAGCGGTTTATTTCGAGCAGGGAGAGTATCTCAAAGCTTTTCGGATAAAAAAAACCCAAAGGTCGATCGAATATCAATACGGATTTAGAGCTTTTATCGGAGCCAGCCAATTACAGCAGCAGCGACAAGCCGTCAATCCTTCGAGTCCTTCGGCTCAAAATCAAGCCGCCATCGCAGCGTCCATGACAGCTTACTCCCGCCAAACCGATATCAATAAGTTGCTAGAAAGAATTAGCAGGGACGACCATAAATTAACTATTATTCACGGGCCCAGCGGAGTCGGGAAAAGTTCTCTAGTCAACGCCGGCTTAGTACCGGCTTTGAAAAATATTACTCCGGGCGCGCGCGATACCTTGCCCGTAGTAGTCAAAGTTTACACTGACTGGCTGGTGGAATTAGAAAATGCTTTGAACGGCGCGCTGTACGACAAACAAGCCGAAGAGGAAAGGAAATTAATCGCCAAAGGAGTACAGGAAATCGAGAAAAGAAGTTGCTCGGTTATCCCAGCTCACAGCTCAGAAATCTCCTCTTATATCATAGATCAGTTGCGCGACAATGCCGAAAATAATTTATTGACTGTGCTGATTTTCGATCAATTTGAAGAGTTCTTCTTTGTTTCGACTTCAGTGGCACAAAGACAACTTTTTTATAACTTTTTGCGCTTGTTTTTGAACCTGCCTTATGTCAAGATAATTTTGTGCTTGCGCGAAGATTATTTGCACTATTTGCTGGACTGCGATCGCTTCCCCGACCTCGACGCCATTAACAATAATATTCTCGACAAAGGCATCCGCTACCAACTCCGTAGTTTTTCGATGAAAGATGCGCGGGCTGTCATCGGACACTTAACAGAACGGGCGGAATATTATTTAGAACCAGCACTGATCGATGCCTTCGTGGAAGATTTAGCAGACGAACTGCAAGAAGTGCGACCGCTCGAATTGCAGGTAGTGGGAGCGCAACTTCAAGAAGAAGGTATTACTAGCCTAGCACAATACCAGCAATTGGGCGACAATCCCAAAGCAGAATTAGTGAAGCGCTCGCTCGAAGGAGTGATCTCTGACTGCGGCCCGGTTAACGAAGATGCAGCTTGGAAAATTTTGTTTTCCCTGACAGATGAAAGAGGCGTGCGGCTGATAAAAACCAAGCACGAACTCTCGTTAGTTACAGGCCAGCAGCCAGTCGATGCGGACGAAAATCAATTATTGGCGATCGGCAGTTTCGGCAAAATTCCTCTACAGCGACAGTTCGCAAAAAAACCAGAAAGCAGACAAAAGAAAACCGACAACCTCGACTTAATTTTAGACATTTTAGTCGGTCACGGTTTGCTGTTTCTGCTGCGTGAATCCCCCGAAGACCGCTATCAATTGGTACACGACTATTTAGTGAGGCCGATCCGCCAAAGATTTGGTTTAGAAGCCAGACTGCACAAAGCAGAAGCTGACAAAAATATGAGTCAAGCACAGCTCTATCGAGCCAATACTTTTCTCAAACAACTGCTGGGAGTAGCAGCGATCGGCGTACTGCTGCTAACCAGTTCCACGATCGCCGCCGTCAACTTTTGGTGGCGCGCTGTCGGCCAAAAACAGCTAGCTGTAGCTCAAACTCAGCGAGCCGAAATCAGTACCCTCACAGCAGCTTCTGAAGCACTTTATTTCTCAAACAACAAATTTGACGCCATGATGGAAAGTTTGAGAGCGGGGAAAAAGTGGAGACAGATCGAACAATCCCAAGAAATACACAACCTCAAGGACACCGAAATTCTGATTTCTGCCGCCCTCCAGCAGGCAGTTTACGGTGTCAAAGAACGCAACCGCTTGGAGGGACACGGCGATGTAGTTTGGGGTCTGGCTTTCAGTCCTGACGGCCAAACAATAGCTTCTGCGAGCGTAGATAAAACCGTCAAACTTTGGCGGCGCGACGGCAGTTTGTTGACAACTTTTAAAGGCCACACTAACAGCGTCGCCTGCGTCGCGTTCAGTCCCGACAACAAAACCATCGCCTCGGCAAGTTTAGATAAAACTGTCAAAATTTGGCAAACTGACGGCACTTTGCTGACAACTTTAACGGGCCACACTAACAGCGTTACCAGTGTTGCTTTTAGTCCAGATGGGCAAACGATCGCCAGTGCATCCAGAGACAAAACTATTAAACTTTGGAAAACCGACGGTACTCTGCTGCGGACGATCGAACAACTAGCTCCCGTAAACTGGCTCAGCTTCAGCCGCGACGGCAAAATAGTCGCTGTAGCCAGCGATGACGGTACTGTGAAACTGTGGAGTTCTGACGGCAGGTTAATCGCTAATTTGTGGCACAGCGAAGACAAAAAACCCTCGAAAGTTTACACCGTCAGTTTCTCCCCCGACGGTGAAACTCTCGCCAGTGCGGGTGAAGACACAACGGTGAAAATTTGGAGCATCGCTGCATTGAAACACCCAGCAACACAAAATTTCACCCAGGCAAATAAAGGCGAATTGCTCACAACTTTGCGGCACAGCAAATGGGTATTTGGCGTCAGCTTTTCCCCCGACGGTCAAACACTGGCTTCTGGAGGTGCAGACGGGACTGTCAAACTCTGGAGTCTGGCTGGTGTTGGCGATAAACGCCCAACGGATGCTAGCAACATTAAACCAGAGAGTCGCTTGCTGACAACTTTTGAGGGACACGCCGATCGAGTTACTCAGGTAAGTTTTAGCCCGGATGGTAAAATCCTGGCTTCGGCAAGTTTTGACAAAACAGTCAGACTTTGGGGGCTCGATGACGTGCCGCTCAAAACCCTCGACGGACACCAAAACCGGGTGCAAAGCGTTACTTTCAGCCCCGACGGCCAAAGGCTGGCTTCTGCTTCTACGGACAAAACTATCAAACTCTGGAGCCGCACGGGAGTTTTGCTAGAAACTTTGGAAGGACACACTCAAAGAGTCTCCAGCGTCAGTTTCAGCCCCGACGGCCAGCTACTTGCTTCTGGGAGTTACGACAAAACGGTGAAAGTCTGGAGTCTGAAAGAGGATGGGGTGAGTAATATTCTGCCTTGTCCTTCGGCTCCCCTGTTCCCCTGTTCGCCTTCTGTGCTGTTCACCCTCGACGGCCACACCGACAGCGTGATGAGCGTCAGTTTTAGCCCCGACAGCGAGATTGTCGCAACGGCTAGCAAGGATAAAACCGTGAAACTCTGGACGAGAAACGGCCGGTTGATTAAGACTTTGACGGGGCACAAAGGCTGGGTGACTGGGGTGACATTCAGTCCCGACGGCTCGACGCTGGCTTCTGCGAGCGATGACGGTACTGTCAAGCTCTGGAATCGGGATGGTCGTTTGCTGAGGACTTTTGAAGGGGCTCACAACAGTTTTGTGTTGGGGGTGGCTTTTAGCCCTGACGGCAAAATGCTGGCTTCGGCGGGTTACGACAATTCGGTGAAGCTGTGGAAGGTGGATGGGACTTTGGTGGCGACGCTGTTGAAGGGTTCTAGCGACAGCGTGACTAGCGTGGGTTTTAGCCCGGATGGTTTGTTGGTTGCTTCGGGCAGTTACGATCATAAGGTGAAGTTGTGGAGCCGCAGCGGGACTTTGCTGAAAACTTTGACTGGACACAAAGACAGTGTGATGAGCGTCAGTTTTAGCCCGGATGGCAAGGTTCTGGCTTCTGCTAGTCGGGATAATCGGGTGATTTTGTGGAATTTGGATCTTGATGATTTGTTGGTTCGGGGCTGCGATTGGGTGGGGGATTATCTGAGGACTAATCCTAATGTGAGCGATCGCGATCGGCGTCTCTGCGACGGGGTGGTGGCAAAATCTCAGTTTTAGTCATTTGATTAGACATCTTGCAAAAATCTTTTTCATCAATTCATGAGACGGGCTCTTCGGCCCATCCCACAATAAAAAATAAATCTTGTGGGATGGGCCGGAGAGCCCGTCCTAATTATTTTTGCAAGAGGTCTATTATTGACAGTTGACTGTTACAAATCAAGGATTAAAGTTATGAACGCTGAAGAATTGCTCCGACGGTATGCTGCTGGAGAAAGAGATTTTGCGGGCATTGACTTGATTGGTGTCGATTTGAAGAGACCAAAGCTCATTCATATCAATCTCGCCAATGCTAATTTGATTAATGCTAAGTTGAAGGGTGCTAAGTTGAAGGGTGCTAATTTTAGTGGTGCTAACTTGAAGGGTGCTAACTTGGATGGAGCTGACTTGACCGAGGCTAACTTGACCGAGGCTAACTTGGATGGTGCTCAGTTGGAGGGTGCTAATTTTAGTGGTGCTAACTTAAAAGGAGCTTGGTTACAAGGGGCTGACTTGAGTGGAGCTAATCTAAGTAATGCCTGCTTAGAAAACGCAAGTTTGCACTATGCTGACGCGACTGATGCCAACTTCAGTGGAGCTAACTTGAAAAATGGTTTTTTATCTGGACTTGTGTGTGAAAATAGTAACCTCAACGGAGCCGACCTCAGCGATGCAGAGGTCGGTGGGGTTAATTTTGATAAAGCCACTCTAATTGACACAAACCTAAGTAATACCAAGCTGCATCAAACCAATTTTGAGAATTCAGATCTCACTAGAAGTAACCTCAATGGTGCAATTCTAGATGATGAAACTTGGTTTCATGGAGCGAATCTTACCAATGTTAATCTGATGGGAGCTAGACCCGATCCCGAAGCTGAATCAAATACTATCGATCTTACCGGAAAATTTGAAAACGCTACTTTGTGCAATACTGTCATGCCAGATGGAACGATCCGAAATGATAATTGTACAGCTTGATGAATGCTAAACATTGCTGAAAATAGATATACCCTCCCTTAGAAAGTTTATATTTATGTGGCAAGTAGGTTAATCTCGTAAAACTTTCAGGTCAGGATTCATAATTTCCTGTTTCATACCTGTAGATTATGGATTTTTCTGTACGCACATAAACAATTGTGTTTCTCTGATTTGGTAAAGGCTTAATATGTTTGATTTGACCGGAAACAATTTCTATGGGAATTAAGCCAGGCTCAAAGGCTGGACAGGTTCCCTCTGGTCGAAAATGTCGGCAGTAGTTACATCCTTTGTAATCAATCATTTTTTTTACGATTCAATCACTACTACTTGTTCACGAGGATATAGTATAAAGTATTGCAAGGCCGTAATTTCTACGATATCAATACCTAAATTATTGGGCCGATTTTCCGAAAGCAACAACTAAAATAGGAATATTATGCTGATTACACCAGATGAATTACTAGAACGCTATCAAGCTGGAGAGCGCAATTTTGCCGGATTGAGGATTGAGGCTAATACAGACAATCCTGATGTCTTATACGGTGCTGACCTAAGTAATATTATCTTAAGTGGAATATACTGGCCGGGAGCTAGACTTAGAGACGTTAACTTAAAAGAAGGTAAATTAATAGGAGCTTATATGCCTGACGCTGATTTCACACTAGCAGACCTAACATGGGGCGATGTAAGGGGAGCTACATTGAGGCGAGCTTGTTTTGAATGTACTAATTTGAGAGGGGCTCGCCTGGAATGGAGTAACTTGATCGAAGCTAACTTGGACGGAGCTGATACTATTGATGCTAATTTTGAAGATAGTCTTTTGTGCCAATTAAATTTGATGCAAGTTAGACCTGCGGGTATTGCCATTGACCGTGTTAATATCCATTGCGTAGGTGCGTTACTCTGGAATACAGTCATGCCTGATGGCAGGTTTGTTGCTGAGCCTAAATACGATACGAGATACTAAACAAGGCTATCCAATTAGTTCGGTCATTATCATTACATATTCAGTCGTGATACTTTGCACTATCAATAAACGTGCCATCAGGCAGATGGGTTTCCCAGAGCAAAGCCTTAGTGCAGAGTACCTGACGATGGCATTCTTCATCTAGCTTGATTTTGGAAAGATTTACTTTACAAAGAATACTTTCACTTAAATCAGCACCTGTTAAGTCGGTTTCAATTAATTGAGCCTCAGTTAAGTTAGCTCCAATTAATTTAGCACCTCTGAGGTTAGTTTTAGATAGGCGAGCCTCAGTAAGGTTGGCTCCTGTCAGGTCTGCACCTGACAGGTCAGCGCCAATTAATGAAGTACGCCATAACTGAGTTCCAACCAACTGGGCTCCTTGCAAGTTCATTAGGCTTAGGTTGGCATTAGAAAGGTCTACTCCACTTAAGATAATATCGCTTAAAAAAATAATATCGTGTAACTCAACTATGCTGCTACCATCAGGACTTTTGTATAACTTTATACCAGGAAAGTTACGTTCCCCAGCATTATAACGCTCGCTTAATTCGGCTATTGTCACCCGAAGCATAATTTTGTCTCCCTGAATTTATCACTTAAAAGACTGTAGGTAAAGTAATATTGTTTTCAATTTCTTCTTGAACTTCGGTGGGAATGTTCGAGAAAAAGTTATAGCCAGTGTACTCCTCAATTTCATTGACTGAGAAAATGTGCTTGCGCCAGTCTAGTTTTGATGGTTCTTGGTTAGTATTTGGCAAAAGTACGCCAAAAGTTTTTGCCTTAATTGTGATATCTGTAGGACTTTGGCCTGGTTTTTCTGGAATTAAAACAACTTTCCACAGCATTTCAGGAACATCAATATTAAATTGAGTAGCTCGAGACCTAATTAGTTCCTTGTCTTCGGGTTCTAGTGCGGGAATTAGATCACTTGAGCCATATCTGCCAGTAATAACGTAAACCTCATTGCTAGGGTTATTACTATCTCTCACAAACTTGTTTATGTCACTTTCGAGCTTCTGCCAAGCTGAATCATTCTGAGGTTGTGGTACTACATTTGTTGTCACAAATGTTTGCAAATTATCTTTAGAGTAACCCTCCTCTTTTCCTTCCTCTATTGTAACTGGGCGACCCTCTCTTCCTCGATCTTGATTTGGCACTAAATGTCCTCTGATAGCAACAGTACCCTTTTCGCCTTTTGCACCGTAGTCTTTACTGACTGTAACATCATCAAAAGGTAGGCTCCAATCCGTTTCAAATAAACCCTTACGTTCGGTACCTGCTGGTGCTAACCATGAAGGATCTAATTTATAGCTCGCCCAATTAGGAGTCTTGAGACTATCATTGTAAGAAACTGCATACTGAGGTTTCTCAATTAAGTAGTTATTGGGTTGGGGCTGGTTTTCTTGATCGGTTCTTCTTACCTCTTGTTGATTCAGAGATGGATTGCCAAACTTCAGGTGTTCGCTTTTGAAGAATACATTATCAATATAGACTTCTGTCTTTCCCTTCAACTCAAATCTTAGTCTAGCTGTTTTCCCTCGCATTTCATCAGGTACATTTACTTGAAATGTTTCAAACCCCTGATAGCCATAGGCAATTCGATTAAGCTGTGATTGTATCAGTGGTTGATTAAGTGCTTTAGGATGAACTTCTCGTAAATCTACCGCAGCGGGAATTGCTCTCATTTCCTCAATAGGAATGCCCGTGGTATTTTTGACGATCTTGCTGGGATCAATCTCCTTATCTCTTAGCAGAAAGGATTGGTCGTCTGTCTCTAAATACACCTGAATATAGTCATCCTTATCATCAAGGCTAGCTGGCTTAGGTACATGAACATCAAACCGCAAGGCCCCCCAATCAGGTACCACAAAGCGATTGTGCGTGATGCTGTCGCCCGCACCTAATTTTAGGGCATAATTGGGTTGATAATCTGGAGCTTTCGAGTTAATACCTAATGACTCCAAATTCTTTAAAAAATTGGGAGATTGTTGAG
Source organism: Cyanobacteria bacterium VAR_87_metabat_62 (assembly GCA_031427135.1). Lineage (GTDB taxonomy): Bacteria > Cyanobacteriota > Cyanobacteriia > Cyanobacteriales > Microcoleaceae > Microcoleus. The sequence goes on from JANPMV010000015.1 coordinate 44,430, forward strand.
CTATTTGAGTCCACTCTACAAGGTTATTTATAGGTGATGCCAACGTTGATGTACCACCATGAAAAGACCACCCAGGAATTTCCTTGGAGATAGTATTTCGACCCAATGTTTCGGGAAGGCTCTTATTAGGAATAAACTGGTCAAAATTTCCATTAAACAGAGTAGGAACCGCATAATCCCCCCGCATACCAGCTTCAAGCGTATTATCAAAACTCACCGGAACGCGCCCAGTTTGGCTATACTGACGCTCCTCTTTACCACCACCCAAAACTGAGAAAAACCAAGCGTCATTAACGCCTTCACCATTGGCATTATCATACCAATCTTTAGCAGCACGGTTATTCGGCTCGGACAATTCCGAATTACCTTTTTCACTCAAGATGTCGTTAATTTCTTGAGGATTCTCAGAAGCCTCCACATGAGGATACTCAACTTTTACTTGCTCCAGGCCTAAATCAACCGTCCCAGCATACCATCCAAATGCTCGCGTGTGCGTCCCTCCTACACGATCATCTTTCGTAAACCCAATACGGCTGTATTCACGACCTGGTTCCCCCTCACGAGTACCGAGTAAAATCTCTCGGTCTGCTTGCCCTAAAGGATCGCCCTTAACTGTAGGAAAATTCAGTCCAGCGGGTTTGGGATTCTTATTCAACTCCTCTTGTGGAAGTAGACCCAAAGCACGACCGTTAGGAGTAGCAGTAACACCATTCGGGTCAGCCACAGTCTGATAATAATTATCAGCAAACGTAACATTATTCCAAACCTGAACCTTTGGTTCGTAGAAATCGCTAAAATTTGTGCTGATAAAATCAGGTAACTTTAACTCCAAACTAGGTTGGTAGAAATCGTGCGGGTCGATTGTTGTCATTTGGAGGTCTCGGTTAGCCATAGATTTGCCGCCCGCTTGGGGGAAGAAAGTCCCTAAACGCTGTACGATTTCGCTATTGACAACAGTGCCCCGACTGAAGCCCATGAAGTGCAGCGGCGAATTGAACAAATCCCCCTGCTGGCGAATCAGGTTTCCTTGGCTGTCGTACAACCGCTGGAGTTGATTGTTTTCATACTCTCCAACCTTACCCCCTAATGCCAGATCCAACTGCACCATAGAAGCAAACAAAGCATCAGCCGCGCCCTCAGAAAAGCCAACGTCAGGAATGACTGATTCTCTGTCCAACGACCATTCATTCAGCAACACTAACGGTTTGTTATTGTTGAGATATTCAATCCGCTTTCCATCTATAACCACCCCGGCTTTTAAGTTATTTGCCAAAGTTGATAAATAATTAGATTCGCTGGTTTTAAGCCCCCCCGTCAAATTAGTTATCTCCCGTCCCTGTAAATCTATAGGAATCCAGTTGCCTGTAGGCTTGTCGTAGCGCATAATTAACCCGCTGTTTTCCGGTGTATTGCCGCTAACAGTGGCAATTTTATTTGCCATTTGAAAAAAGGAATCAGGAATCCCAGACTGGTTAGGCAAAAGTGTAAAACCATGAGTCAACACACTGACGCTGCTGAAAGGACTATTGCTACCTGGAGGTATGGTTTTAAACTGCCCCAAATCTTTGGTCACAGCCCCGCTCTTACTCACAGCTTCAACAGCAAAATTGTAGTTCTGCCCCGCAGTAAGACTCCTCGGTAGCGTGAAGTTAGTGCTAGTATTTGCGGGGTCATTTAAAGGTTGGTTAAGAGGCGTAATCCCGTCATGACCGTACCACTTGCCAGTATCTTTCTTCCAAGTCGCTGTCAGAATCCGGGTATCATCCCCTTTATCGATCGGCAGTTGAAACTGCTTTATTCGATCGAGAACTCGAATATGCTAAAATCGTTATGCGACTTCTCGGTCAAACTATACAAACTTGCGTTCGCCTGCGCGGACTAAAAAATAAAGGGGGTTGTCAACTCGGACTTAGTATAACATCTATCAGTCCAGGACGCACCAACTCTATTTGTAGGGCGCGCAGTACGCACCTTACCACTATTATAGAGTCGATTTTTTAATAACTACATCCAATATGCAAGCCGGAGATTTTTTTATGATTGAAGCGTTACCTGTACTAACGGGAGAGCCTAGAGTAATAATTTTGATAGGTATGGTGATTTTTTTCGCCGGTCTTGGCAGTCTTTTGTGGTGGAATCAGCGGTTAACTGGGGAAATTTTGCTAGCCGTAGTTATTTTAATTGGACTTGCCTCTATCTTTTTATTCCCATTAGTAGGAATCATATATTTTTTATCGAGCTACTATCAAGCACGTCCCCTAGGGGAGATAGCGATCGGGATTTTTGGGTATCTTTGCGGAGCGGCGATAGGAGGTTTACTCACTTTCCCTACACTCATACTCTCTCCAAGTCCTGGCAATGGGCCTTCGGACATAGTTGTTGGAATAATTCCGTGTTTTGCCATATTTGTGGTGGCTGTAGTAGGATTATGCCTCAACAGCCTTCTCATGTTTGCAGGCGTACCGCAGGCGGCGATCGCAGTTGATATCATAATTTTGGCACTGAGCTGGTTCGCCAAACGCGATGATTTGATTAAATTATTTCAAAAATGGCAGGAAGAGAAGTATGAAAAGGAGCTGAAAGAATATAAGGCTGACTTAGAAAATCAATTTATAGAAGCAGTAAAATCCGGCGATGTAGAAACAGTAAATTCTCTAATTCAATCGCGGATTGACTTTTTGAAAGGAACAGTTCTGAAGCCAACCACTTTGCAGAGAGCGGTCGAACACGGTCGTATCGAAGTTGTTAAGGCTCTAATTCAAGCAGGCGCCCAACTGCGTCCCTGGCTTCTAGGATGCGTGCCTAATGAAAATACAGCCTTATTTTTGGTTGAAGCAGGAATTGAGGTGAATAGCAGATTGAGCGAAGGAAGTACAGCCTTAATCACGGTAACTGATACGAGACACACGGATGTAATCAGGTTCTTAATAGAAGCAGGTGCGGATGTAAACGCTCAAAGAGATGATGGTTGGACTGCTTTGATAATTGCTTCGCTGTCAGGAAGTGACTCTATTACGAAACGTTTGGTAGATCCGGAATCTAATAAGGAAACTTGGGTGCGGGTTCCAACTAAAGGTCATGTAGATACAGTCAAGGTTTTAATAGAAGCAGGTGCGGATGTAAATGCCAAAGACAAAGAGGGAAGAACAGTCCTAATGTATGCTTCTACGGGCGAGATAGCCAAGATTTTAATAGAAGCAGGCGCGGAGCTAAATGCCAAAGACCAAAATGGAGAAACAGCACTACTAACAGCTACTCGGAAATTTCGTACTGGTGTAGTCAAAGTCTTAATAGAAGCTGGAGCTGATGTAAATGCTGCTAAACCTAATGGAGAAACAGCCTTGAAATTGGCCGTTAAATTCAACGACGTTGAAACTATAAATGTATTGCGAGAAGCGGGAGCTACAAATTGAAATGAGTCTCACATCTATTATTGTGCTAGCTTAAGAAAGCAAAAATCCATGAATAACCCCTCCCCTTAGCAAGGGGAAGGGTCTCGAATCTGCGCGGCCGCGGCGGCGCAGGCTTTGCCACTGGATTGAAGTGGGAGCTGTGCCGTAATGCGCCCGGTGCGGCGCCCGGTTCGACCCATTACGTGGTGTGCAACGCCGACGAAGGCGAGCCCGGCACCTTCAAGGACCGCGTGCTGCTCACGCGCCATGCCGACGACATGTTCGAAGGCATGACCGTGGCCGCATTC
>JANPMV010000016.1:0-78906 GCA_031427135.1 Cyanobacteria bacterium VAR_87_metabat_62
TTCTCAGCCTACTTACAAAGGCATATTTTTACACCTCTTCAAATGTCGCAGACGCTCAATGCAACTACAAGTGCTGACGCATTCCAAGGTGCTACCAAGATGGCACAAGGACATCTGATGGCATTTGGACTTCCCTTCGCATATCCAGAAATGTCTGGTTATCTGAGCGGCAGTAGCGGGATCGTTTCCACCGCAGAGGACATGGCAAATTATCTAATCTTCCAAACCAACAGTGGACAATTTAAAGAGACAAAATTGCTTTCTGAAAGTAGTGTGGCGCTGATGCACACTCCACCCAAAACCATCGGTAGTTCCTATGGCATGGGTTGGGTTAAGGGTAGCGAGAACGGTGAACCACTGATCGAACACGGTGGAGTTTTGTCTACATTCTCTACGTATGTTGGGCTGTTGCCGAAGGAAAAGTATGGAATTGCGCTACTTTGCAACATCTATGCGTGGCCGTTAATTCCAATGGCATTTCCGCAAATCAAAACTGGACTGATTCAATTACTAAAAGATGGGCAGCCTGCCGCAGGTGGGTTCTCAATAACCTTGTGGGGTATAGCGATCGCACTGCTAATGTTTATTGGTGTAATGCTGGCAATCCGCAGTTTGCTTTACTTACCGCAATGGAGACAGGCGATTCGTAGAATTCCATTGTGGCGGGTCTGGTTAGGGATTGGCTGCACATTCTTGCCAGCGTTTTTCCTACTTGTATTACCTTGGCTATTCGCATTGGTGTCCGATCGATTCTTTGGATATGTACTGCTGTTTCGATCTATGCTCGATCTGATGCTTTGGCTGAGTGTGTGTGCGGTTTTGGGCGTAGTGAATGGAATTGCACGTTTGATACTTCTGGCGCGTTCCAATGGATCAGAGTATTAGAAAAGCAAAATTATCTATTCAATCTCACGTCAATTTCACAATCGAAAAAAAATATTTTATGAAGAAGTTAAGCCAAACTGCCAATTCATCCCAAAAACCTAGATATCGCCCCTACGCCGACCTGTTGATTGGTTTGTGCGGAAATGATGAGATAGTTACATCTAAAATCACTTTCTGACTAATCAATAAAACGACATTTAACGAATCACGATTATGTATACAACCACATTACCAAATAAATCACCGCTAAAGTTCTTTCTACTGGTTTTTGCTCTTGCTATTCCATTATGGGTAATTGGAACAATGGTCAAAGTTAAAGGACTTCCTTTGGATGTTCCTGTTACTGACTTTATAGCTGCCTTTATACCGTTAATAGCTGCCTGCATCCTTGTATATAAAGAAGAGGGAACTATTGGTGTCAAGAGTCTGTTAAAAAGAGTTTTCGATTTTTCAAAAATTAAGCAAAAAATCTGGTATTTGCCTGTTATTTTCTTGATGCCAATAATATATTTATTGATATATGGAGTAATGCACTTGTTTAGACTGCCACTTCCTATAGGAGTGGAAATTCCGTTTCTAAAGAACGCGGTAATGTCTGTTGCCTTCTTCCTCCTTGCTACAGGTGAAGAAGTCGGCTGGTCGGGATATGCCGTTGATGCTCTGCAAGAACGATGGTCTGCACTAACAACCGCCATCATTGTGGGCTTGGTGTGGGCAATATTGCATTACCCATCAATCATTCAACAGGGTCACGATTTGATATGGATAGCATGGGCAACTCTCGGTCTTGTTGGTATGCGGATACTTATTGTTTGGCTTTATAACAACACTGGAAAAAGTGTATTTGTGTGCATTCTATTTCACAGCATTGCTAATATTGGTAGGTTTTTATTCCCAAAAGACCCAAATCACAATCCGCTAGTTGACTATCCTGATATTCACTATTCAATAATTGCGATCGCCGCTGTTATTGTCATCTTTCTGTGGGGAGCAAAGACATTAGCTCGGTATAGATACACGCAAGGCTCTTAACAAGTTAATTAAGGATCTGTTAATAAATTTTATCAACTATGTATAAATATACAAAGAACTTATTTCTCTGTGTATTAAGTCATGCCTGGTTTAATGGATGTATTGGGTTAGCTTTATATATAGGTAATAACGGAGCCTTGCAGCTAAATTTGAATTGGAAAGTAATTGTTGTTTTTTCCATCAAGCTAATAGTATTCGTTATTTTAGGAATAGCATATAGTCGTAAGAAAGCCCTTCTGTGTTAAGCAATACTTTTGAAACAATTACTAACGAATTTCGGACTTGCATACTTAATCGCTTGGATGATTTGGTCGATTATAAGTCATCTCATTCAAACGTTCTTCACAGTTTCTTCATCTTTGTTCAATATCATGAAATATAGTCAATTTCCTTCTTATTGACGAGGATGAAATCCATGAAATGGCAAAAAATAATTCTAGCTTTCCTAGCCACCATTTGCTTAATATTTGCAGGCAATGCCTTGGCTCAGACTGATATCAATATCAACAATACCAACCTCATCCGCTTTGGTGGAAATATCATCGTAGCAGAGAATCAGGTTGTCGAAAATGCTCATGCTTTTGGCGGAAGCGTTACGGTTTCTCCTAATGCCAGAGTTTTGGATACTGCGATGGCTTTTGGTGGGGATGTCATCCTGAAAAAAGGAGCGCGGGTGGAGGGTGATGCTTACTCTTTTGGCGGCAAAATCGTGCAGGAACCAGGTGCGATCGTTAGTGGTGAACGCGCTACATTCAGCGATCGACATGGCATGATGTATGGCTCTAATCGCGGCAGAAGTAGCTTCTTCGCTCAATATTTCTTCAGTGCCCTTTTTAGAACTTGTTCCGCAGTAGTAGCAGCTATTCTGGGACTGATTATTTTGCATAGCAGCCCACAATTCCTACCGAATTTGGCTGCACAATTGCGTCAACGTCCGGGTTTGACAGCTTTATGGGGCCTTGGGGCGATCGTCTCCTTTGTCTTCGCCACTGTGTTTTTAGCGATTACGCTGATTGGGATTCCCCTGATTCCACTCCTGAGTCTGACTGCGGTTGTCACGGCTCTAGTCGGCTCATTAGGTGTGGCGCTTTTTGTTGGTCAACGTGTACTTGGTAAGGGCGATAAGGGCGATCGATCTTTGCAGCAGCAGTTTTTGGTGGGTTTGGCGATTCTGACTATTCTGACACTAATTCCATTTTTCGGAGGGTTAGTAGTTTCCCTAGTCAATCTATTCGGATTGGGTGTCATTTTGCTATGGCAATTTGGTAGAGAAAAACCTCAAATAGTTACTCAGTAAGTAGGGTGGAATAAATACCGATTGTTCATATCTAACACCAATAAATATAGGTAAGTATTATGTGGATTAAGTGGATTGGAATTATTGGTTTTTTAATCGCAGTCAGCTTGGGAATTGCTGCCATTTATGGGAGCTATCGCTGGCAGTCAGATACTGATAAATTACGAGCCAAATTAACAGACGGACGGCGAACAATTAAGCCCCAAATCTACGACCCAAAAGAGATTGAAGGCTTGCCAGCGCCCGTACAGCGATTTTTTCGGACAGTTCTTAAGGACGGACAAGCGATCGCCTCTGCGGTCAAACTCTCTCAGCAAGGACTGTTCAATATGAATGAAATGGAGGATAAGTGGAGTCCGTTTACTGCGACTCAATTTGTGATTACTCAACGTCTAGGTTTTGATTGGGATGCACGCATCCAGATGGCTCCAGGAGTTAATGCCTTTGTTCATGATACCTATCTGTTAGGAGAAGGCAGCTTACACGCATCATTACTCGGTCTTTTTACCGTTGCTGATGTGGGCGGTACCCCTGAAGCTAACCAAGGTGAATTATTGCGGTTCTTTGCTGAGGCTCCTTGGTACCCTACTGCACTATTACCCAGTCAAGGTGTGCGCTGGGAGGCGATCGACGATACCTCCGCCCGCGCTACTTTGACGGATGGTGCAACCACTGTCTCCGTCGTATTTCAGTTTAATGCTGAAGGGACGATCGCCACTATGCGGGCTGAGGCTCGTTATCGCGACAAGCTAACTGCGATGCCTTGGTGCGGTCGATTCTGGGAATATTCAGTTCGCAATGGGATGCTGATTCCTTTAGAAGGCGAGGTGGGATGGGAATATCCAGAAGGCATTCGGCTCTATTTTAAAGGAAGAATTACAGAGATTGACTATGAGTTCGCGTCGTGAGTAACAAAGCACAAATCTTGAAATAAAAGGATGCCGATTATGAACAGAGAACAGTTTATAAGCATTGCCGGCGGCACAATAATTGCAGCCGTAACAACAGCTTATTTGTTGAGTGATAAAAGCAATCTTTCCAGAGCAAATATCAATCCAGCAGACGACCTGCCAAGGCAGCGCTTACGCTATCGCACTAAAAGTCTCCAGCCAGACGAAAAAGAGATTTTGCTTCTCGCCTCCCTGGCGCCCAGCGGCCACAACACACAGCCGTGGTTTGTCCAATATCTCGAACCTTATCACTGGATCATCGGCAACGATCGCACTAAATGGCTGCCGGCTGTCGATCCGACTCAGAGAGAAACGATTTTATCGATCGGCAGTTTCATCCAAAATCTGGAATATGCCGCTGGTGCTTTTGGCTACCTCTGCGATTGGAATTTACTCGCTACAACCAATCAGGACGATCGGGTGATGGCAGTAAAACTGATTAAACAAACATCAAAAAATGCTTTTGATACTGCAAAAATCAAAAATCGCCGCACAGTTCGTTCCGACTTTTTAAGCGATGTGCTGAAACCAGAAGACCTCAAATATCTGGTCAATTCTGAACCAGAATTTATTCATTATCTACCTAACACAAGCCAAGAAAGTCAATTTATCGACGAACAAACTATCGTTGCTAACCGCCTGCAAGCCGATCGCGATCCAGCACAGCAAGAGTTAGCCGACTGGATCAGATTCTCTACTCAGAATGCCGAGAAATATCGCGACGGACTGACAACCGCAAGTATGGAAATAGAGGGAATTCCTGGTTGGGTGGTGCGGAATTTTTACCACAAAGAAAATGTGATGAAAAAGGATTTCCGAGAGGTAGGCATTGATAAAGTTAAAAAGCAAGTATCGGAATCCGCCGGTTGGATTCTAATCACCAGCAAGGACAATTCAGTAGCGACATTGCTCGAAACTGGTAGAAGAATGCAGCGACTTTTCCTGAAGGTGCGGGAAAAAAGTATCGCCATTCATCCGATGACACAGATATTGGAAGAATCATCAACGCGGGAACAGCTAAATCAATCAATTGGAATTAGTGAAAATATTCAATTCATTTTGCGAGTGGGTTATGTGAAGAATTACCCAGAACCAGTTTCGCTACGCCGCCCCGTTGATTGGTTTGTGCGGAAATGATGGATAGAATTGTCTGTTTATGTAAATTTCAGTTTGAACTGAAATGTTACATCTTCTCAAGAACAGGCAAGATGCCTCTTCCACAATAAAATTGAGTTTTGTGGAACAGGCATCTTGCCTGTTCCTAAACAAGTAACTAACAGTGGTGCAATATTTCAATATTAACCAATGGAGACAAAACAATGAAAACCAAAAAATACTGGTTGCTAGCGTGTTTGGTAGCTTTAAGCATATTCTCAGGCTGCTATTTCAACATTGGTAATAACGGGGTTAGAGGCTCTGGAATCGTCAAAACTGCATCCCGAGAAGTGTCTGGATTCTCATCGATTTCCTTTAAATCTGTGGGCATGGTCAAGGTGCAGCAGACGGGAAAAGAGTCCCTCACAATTAGCGCCGAGGACAACCTCCTGCCTATCTTGGAGGGTCGTGTGGTCGATCGCACCCTGTATCTCGGCACTGTGAACGATGCCGCCATCAATCCAAGCAAGCCCATTGAGTTCGTCGTGGAAGTCAAAAGCTTAGAGGGCTTGAACCTGAACGGTGTCGGCAGTATTGAGGCAAAGGGTATCCAAAGCAAGCGGTTGTCGGTTTCTCTCGATGGAGTGGGTAGCATGACGATCGCCGGCAGCGCCGATGTGCTCGATCTGGTCCTTTCCGGGGTCGGAGGCTTCCAGGGCGAGGAGTTCAAGACTAAGCAGGCTACTGTTCGGAACAGTGGCGTGGGGAGCGCTGTAGTCAATGTGAGCGAGCAGTTGAACGCATCTGTATCCGGCGTGGGGGCGATCGAGTATGTCGGTTCTCCTCAAGTCCAGGAGTCTGTGGAGGGTTTGGGAAAGGTCAAAAAACGGTAGCTTTTAGCACCCCGCAAATTGATTTGGCTTCAGCATTCTGAGCCTTCATAAAAACTATGCCTTAAGAAGAATACTTTCGCCAATTTTAAAGGGTAAGCTAATAACAAAATTACATTTATCTTGTGGCTTAGTAAAAACTATAAGTCTCAAATAATAGCGAACAAAGGAGCTCCAATGACAACAAAAACAGGGCTGTGGATTGACCATCGGAAGGCTAGCATCCTGGCTATTACGGAGAAAGGGGAAGAGAAAAAGGAGATAGTATCGGATGTAGAAAAACAGCTTCGGCGTTCTGGTGATTCACCGCTTAAGGGTAGCTATGAATCATCTCAAGTACCCGCAGATGATAGTCGCCAAAGATATTTTACGGGAGAACTCAATACTTACTACGATGAGGTAATTGCATCTATTCGTGATGCAGAGTCTATTCTGATATTTGGCCCTGGTGAGGCAAAGGATGAATTGAAAAAACGTCTTGAATCAAATAACCTCGGTAGACGCATCGTCGGTATTGAGACAGTTGACAAGATGACGGATAATCAGATCGCGGCCAAGATTCGACAGCACTTTGCCCAGTAGCGTTAAACCGCAAAAATATTTACCGCAAATCATTTGAGTAAATCCCAATAATCAAATCGACTATTTCCCAAGTCTCCGCGTTTTTGGAGCTACCTCAAATCATCAAGCAACCTATAGAGTATAAATTCATGGAAATTAGAGAAGATACATTGTTCGATCGCACTTTCCGGGACAGCGAAGGCAACATTGTGATCGCTCAGCCACCAAATCTACCGTTGATTGTCGGAATTTCAGCTAGCTTATTAAAGCTGGTTGTGACAACAGGTACAATTAATTTGGCATTAGATCTAGTAGCTTTTGGAGCCTTGTTTACTTGGGCTTGGGAAGAATTATTTCAAGGCGTTAATTACTTTCGTCGAGCATTAGGTTTGATTGCGCTTGTTGCTCTAATTTCGTCGAAAATTTAAGATTTAAAAGTCCCAGAAGCTCAACATAGTAGAGGACGAATCGTGATTACTAAAATTGACGACTTCACCAAACAAATTCTTGACAATTTAAAACCTGCTACGACAATCTTCTTAGCAATGGCAAGGATGGAAACGCAAAAACCAACCTTGTTAGCTATTTCTAGCAGACTAGAGGCAAAAGTCGCTGCGGGAATTACAGAGAAGCCGGAATGACACAGAAGAAACGGCAGTGCCGTGTCCCTACAATTAATCTGGCGTAGGGACACGGCAGTGCCGTTTCCTAATATCGTTTCTGCCGTTTCCTGATATCGTTTCCGGTTACTTAAAATCTACTATAAATCAACCCGTTGAACTCAAGTCGATTTAACAATAAAAAGGTATTTGATGAAGACGTTAAACAAGACTCCCAATTCATCCAAAAAGCCTAAAACCGACTCTAACCACTCTGTAGATTCATCAGATTCATCCAAAGCGCTGATCGATATCGCTCAACGTGATATCGATGGAGTTCTGCACTTATTCGACACTTCTTTGGACGGGCTGACTGAGACTGAAGCTAAGCGCAGGCTAAGCAAATCTGGACTGAATGAAATCGCCCGCGAAAAACCGATCGCCTGGTATGTCCAACTACTGAAAACGGTAACTAATCCCCTCTCGCTTTTACTGATTACTCTGGCGGTAATTTCACTGTTAACTGGGAGTCCAACAGCCGCCTTGATTATTTCTATCATGGTGATTTTCGGTGGATTGCTGCGCTTTTCCCAAGAATTTCAGTCTAACAAAGCCGCCGAAAAACTACGGGAAATGGTCAGCGCCACGGCAACGGTAAATCGCCAGGATGCCACTAAAGATGCTGCACCTAAAGAAGAGAAGGGAATCGCAGCCGGAAAAGAAATTGCAGTGAAGCTATTGGTGCTTGGTGATATCATCTTTCTGTCAGCCGGAGATATGATTCCCGCCGATGTCAGGCTGATTGTTGCAAAGGATTTATTCCTCAGTCAGTCAACTCTTACCGGGGAATCTCTACCCGCTGAAAAACACGTAGATCTCCCTGATAATAAGGAGAAAAACCCACTGGAATTAGTCAATCTTTGTTTCATGGGAACATCGGTAGTCAGTGGTTCTGGAACGGCCGTTGTCGCACAAACTGGTAGTCATACTTATCTAGCATCATTGGCTAAAACTGTGAGTGGACGCAAACCGAGAACCAGCTTTGATAAAGGTGTGAATGGCGTAACTATGTTGCTGTTGCGTTTTATGATGATTATGGCTCCACTGGTCTTTTTGATTAATGGGATATTTAAACACAATTGGGTTGAAGCATTCACCTTTGCATTATCGGTTGCTGTGGGACTTGCTCCAGAAATGTTGCCTGTGATTGTGACGGCAAATTTGGCGAAGGGGGCGATTACCATGTCTGACAAAAAGGTGATTGTCAAAAATATTGATGCGATTCAAGACTTTGGTTCCATGAATATTTTGTGTACTGATAAAACAGGTACTCTGACTCAAGACAAAATTGTCTTGCAGAGGCACTTAGATCCCTACGGTAAAGAGAGTTTAGATGTACTAAAATATGCTTATCTCAATAGCTTTTATCAGACTGGCTTAAAAAATTTACTAGATGTCGCGGTTCTCGATCGCAATCAAGAGCTTAAATCTTTAGATATTGAGAAAAACTATGAGAAATTCGATGAAATCCCGTTTGACTTTGTGCGTCGTCGGATGTCTGTTGTCGTGGAAGAAATGGGAAAAGATCATGTGCTGATTTGCAAAGGTGCAGTTGAAGAAGTCCTAAAAGTCTGCACCCAACTCAAAGTCAACGACCAGGTTTTACCAATGGATGAATCAGTCCATACCAAGGTTGCCGATTTACAACAAAAACTCAACTCTGAGGGGTTACGGGTAATCGCGGTGGCATACAAAGTGATGCCACCGGAGCAATCGCATTATGCCATTTCTGATGAGAGTAATTTAGTTCTGTTGGGCAACATTGCGTTTCTCGATCCGCCAAAAGAGTCAGCTTCCCAAGCAATTAAAGCTCTCAAGCGCAATGGAGTTGAGGTGAAAATTTTAACCGGGGATAATGAAATCATTACTCGTAAAATCTGCAAAGATGTTGGTTTGCCTGTCCACCACGTCTTATTAGGTAGCGATATTGAATCTTTATCGGATGATGAATTAGCTGCATCTGCTGCAACCACAACCATCTTTGCCAAATTCTCTCCAACCCAAAAAGCAAAAGTTATTCAGGTGCTACGAAAAGCAGGCAACGTGGTGGGATACATGGGAGATGGTATCAATGATGCAGCGGCTTTGCGGGAGGCAGATGTGGGCATTTCAGTTGATACGGCAGTTGATATTGCCAAAGAGTCGGCCGACATCATTTTGTTAGAAAAAAACTTGTTAGTTCTGGAGTCTGGGGTAATCGAAGGTCGCAAGACTTTTGCTAATATTATCAAATATATCAGAATGGGTACGAGTTCTAACTTTGGGAATATGTTTAGTGTCTTGGGTGCGAGTGCGATTCTGCCATTTTTACCGATGCAGCCAGTGCAGATATTGATCAATAATCTCCTCTACGACTTTTCGCAAACGGGTATCCCCTTCGATCATGTGGATCGAGAAGATTTGGTTAAGCCACCGAAGTGGAAAATTGATAATATCCGCAGATTTATGATGTTCATCGGCCCGATTAGCTCGATTTTTGACTATTGCACCTATGCCTTGATGTGGTTTGTATTTGGGGCGACTTCTGTAGACCATCAAGCTTTGTTTCAAACGGGTTGGTTTGTGGAAAGTCTGATGACTCAAACGCTGATTGTCCATGTCATTCGCACGGCTAAGATTCCTTTTTTCCAGAGTCGTGCTTCTTTACCGATGCTGTTGATTACTGCTACTGTGATGGCGGTTGGAATGTATCTGCCATTTTCGCCGATCGCACATAGTTTAGGATTTGTCCCCTTACCAGCCATTTATTTTGTCTGGTTAGCTGCAATCCTGACTTGCTATTGCGTCTTGACTCAATTTGTCAAAACTTGGTTTATCAAGAAATATGGATATACTTAGTCATTGATGAGTGCATCTCTATTTTGCAAGGGCGAAGCACCTGACGGCAGACAATTTATTAGTGATAATCAGAGATTTACTGCCGTCAGGTGCTTCGCCCCTACGAATATATTTGCAAAAATGAGATGCGCCCTCTTAATCCGCTTCAGAAATTGCTTCTCTAATCCACTTAGCGATCGCCCGATTGACAATTTCTGGAAACTCCGCAATCACCAAATGACCTGCATGGGGCATATGTAAATGTTGGCTGTGGTGAAAATGATTCGCCAAATCTTCGCCCATTTTATAGGTAAACATCGTATCTTTTCCGCCTGTAATCACCAGGATAGGAATATCAAGATACTTAGTTGAAAAACGCCGATCGAAAAAATTGTAGCCCCAAAATGGCTCCAGCGCTTGATAGGGATGTACTTCAACTGGGATAGGGGATTCTGCCAAAAATTGCTGTATTATTTCATGGCTATGGGTACTCGATATCTGCTCGGTAAATGTTTTCACAAAAGGCAGTCGATAAAAATGTCTGCCACCCCAAGTCAGGAATTTCATCAGTGGAACTTCCCACCAAAGATCTAATTTATGAGTGCCCCCACAAATCAAAATTAGGCCGCTAACTGGATGGCGTTTGGTCCACTCTAAGCCGATCGGCACTCCGTAGCTGTGACAACACAATACCGGGGCATGATGGATGTGAAGTCGATCGAGCAAACGCGACAAATCGCGGCAGTGTCGCCCGATGGAATAGCGAGAATATGGTTCAGATTGACCGTTCCCAGCCAGATCGTAGGCGATCGCCTCCCATCCTTGAGCAACCGCAAATTCGTATTGCGATCGCCAGTTAAATCGATTTCCTAAACCACCATGCACAAATACAAGTGGGGGAGCTTTACCCGGTGTATAACAAACTTGCAATAATGCTCCTCGTCTCAATTGAATAGATTCACCTACTAACAAGTCTCTAGTGTTTGACATAGTTTTTTTTACGGATTGCGATCGGCAAAACCAACAACCTCTGCCAAAGTATAAAGTGGCCGCCCCTTCACCTCCTCATAAATCCGCCCCACATACTGACCCAAAATCCCAATACTCACCAACTGCACCGCACCCAAAAAGAAAACCGCCATCATCACAATTGTCACACCAGTTAATGCCGAACTTGGATAAAAAATCCGCCAATACAAAATCAAAAAAGCCATTAACACAGACACAAATGCAGCAAATAATCCCAGATAAATCGAAAGTCGGAGGGGAACTTTTGAAAAAGATACTAAACCATTCATCGCCAAAGCCAAAGATTTGCTGAAGGTATACTTAACATCGCCAGCAAAACGCGGATCTCGTTCAAACTTAACTGCTGTTTGTTTAAAACCAATCCAAGCCCGCAGTCCCCGAATATAACGATTGCGTTCTGGCATCGCGTTTAGTACATCGACTACACAGCGATCCATTAAACAAAAATCTCCTGTATCTATGGGAATATCAACATCTGCAAGATTCCGCAAAATGCGATAATACATATAAGCTGGCAACCGCTTAAACCAACCTTCTTGACGGCGTTGAGTGCGTTGAGCGTAAACAACTTGATAACCCTGTCGCCACTGTTCTACCATATCTATAATCAACTCGGGCGGGTCTTGCAAATCGCCGTCCATGATGACTACAATTTGACCTCGAGAAAAGTTTAAACCAGCAGTTACGGCTATTTGGTGACCGAAATTGCGGGCAAAACTAAGGTAACAAATTCGCGAGTCTTGTTCGTGCAATTCTCGCAGAAGTTCCAGAGAGCGATCGCGGCTGCCATCATTGATTAGAATTAATTCTACTGGGCCGT
This sequence comes from Cyanobacteria bacterium VAR_87_metabat_62, assembly GCA_031427135.1. Taxonomy (GTDB): domain Bacteria; phylum Cyanobacteriota; class Cyanobacteriia; order Cyanobacteriales; family Microcoleaceae; genus Microcoleus. The sequence continues at coordinate 12,036 of JANPMV010000016.1, forward strand.
CCAGTTGCTCCATAACGGCACTAATTCGGCGATAAAGTTCAGCTAAAATTTCTTCTTCGTTATAGATGGGAATGATTAAGGAATACTTAGGTGTATGGTTCATCGCAGTTTCTCTTGGGTACTCTGGTTTTTATCTGTTATCATAGATATTGAGTGGGAATTTAAAAATTACAATAATAACTAATAAATCTTAAATTGCATGACAAATTCCAATTATCTGTGGCAAGCAAATCAAGACTTAAGCGAAGCTTGTCTGCAACATCCCTTTGTCAGAGGCATTGCTGACGGCAACCTCCCCCAAAATAATTTTGCATATTACGTCGCACAAGATGCTTTTTTTCTAGGAGCCTTTGCCCGTGCTTACAGTATCGCTGCGGCAAAAGCACCAGACTGGGAGGGATTTGAAATACTTCACAATCTCGGGAGCGGCGTTTTAGAAGAACTGCGCTTGCATCAAGGATATGCAGCTAAATGGGGTGTAAACTTGCAGATTGCAAAACCGGGAATTGCTACCCGCCGCTACACGGATTTTTTATTGGCAACAGCCTGGGGAAGCGGTGTAGGTTTAACAGCAGCAGCGATGACTCCTTGCTTGCGGTTGTATGCTTTTTTGGGACAGGAGCTAGCTAAACCTAATATACCGGAACACGCCTTTAGCGACTGGATTTCGACCTATAGCAGCCTTGAGTTTGAGATTTTAGCAAAACGGCTGGAAAGTTTGATCGATCGCTATGCAGTACCATTAACCCCAGAAATAGAAGCCACCTATCGCTATGCCATGGTGTGCGAATGGGACTTTTTTCAGGCAGCTTGGGAGATCGAATAAATTAAGTTCGATCGGCTCTAAGCTACCCAAACCCAACTAGCAAATCTCACCGATAAGTACAGCAGCAATACACCAAACAATCCCATCAGCCCGTACCCCCAAGTCGGCCAAGCAGCCAGCAATAACCCGAAAGCTATTGACAGGGACACAATACCATAAGCGTAGCGGTCTACCGAGCTCAGAGCTCCAGAACAGGCAAGCAGTGCTAAAGAGCAAAAACCATAAGTCAAAACAATACTACTCAGCTTTTTGCGAAAAACCCACAACAAATAGGCACTGCCAAACATCATCACAACTCTGCTCATGGAAGATATTCCCAACTTGAGAGCTTTCGCCACTATATCTAACCAACTCGGCTGAACCCATGCCTTCTGGACGTGAACAAATGCTAAAGCATCTCCAAAACGAATAGCGCAATAGAGACTGAAACAAAGCAAGCCTCCTGCCGCAGCAAAACCTGCAACATAAGCCATAGGAGGCTTTTTTTCTCTCCAAGCTACCAGCAAAAAAGCAGGTATCAGCGCCACTCCCGGCCCCCTAGTAGCAGTAGTCAAAGCTCCGCAAACAGCAGCCCGAATATACTCGCCTCTCTCAAAGAATCGTAAAGCGGAGGCTGTCAGCAACAGAAACAATCCTTCTGTGTACATGACTGTGCAAAATAGCGAGAACGGACACCACGCCAGGATAGCAGTTGTCCACTTAGCCGCACCAGTATCGTATCGCTCTTCTACCCAAAAATAGACCAGCACCAATGCACCCAGAAACGCCAAACTATTGATTAGTACCCCTGCTACTTCCACTCGCATTCCGAGAGCCATCCCTCCCCGAATTAGTAAAGGAAAAAGCGGATAGAACGCCACAGAATGCCACTTTCCGTCATCTGCATAGCTATAGCCTAGAGTAGCGATCTCGCTGTACCATTTACCGTCCCAATGCGAAAACAGCTCCCAGCCGGTTTTGGGAACAAAGCCCGGAACAAAAGAGTTTGAGTTTGGAAACTGGTACAGATGCGGAGCAATTACCTGCATTCCGATCGCAATTACCGATCGACTCAAAAACCACATAGCAATTACAAAAATCCATCCGTTCCTGCTGTTGTGGCGCTCTGGGTGCGGACTTACCAAGGGCCCTAAATCAGTATTTATCATGGCTAAAACAGAGCAAGACTGTGGATTTAAAACTAAACTATAGTCCGCTGCGATCGTGATCGCCAAATATCTGCGTAAGTACAGCGGTACTGCTAATTTTAACGTCCGAGTTTATTCGGAATGCCTTCGCAGCCACCGGGAATACTATCTCTGGACTTCGATCCGCACCAAGCGCAGCAGTAATAGCGCTGCTCGTCCGACAGTCGCTTGACAGCGGTGAAATCAGCACGTTCAACCACAGCACCGGTATGTTCACCCGTTTGATAGTTAGGAAATTCGGTACGGCTGCGGGGAGAAGCTGTTTCTGCCGAGCCGTAGAATAATGTGGCGGATCTCATGTCGGCGCGAGCGAGATTGGCGTCGTACAAGACAGCGCGCGAGAGATTGGCTTTCACCAAATCGCACTTGCTGAGATTTGCCCGAACCAGGTTAGCTTCGCTCAAATCCGTCCACCGCAAGTCAGTGCTGGCCATGTCAGCACCCGCTAACATCACATTTAAATCTATCACGCGGACGCCGTGATCCCGATCTTCAGCATAGCCCCCGTTGCCGTCAAGAATGGGGCGGCCCAAAAGCCGATCGCGCTTCAGAGGAGTAACCAATCTCGACTGCGACAAAAACCGCAGAATTTTAGCTTTACCTTCAGCATCTACACTGCTCATAATCGCAGCGGTACGGCCTTCGGCGATCGCCCTTTCCTGCGGCCAATCTTCCAAAAATCCCTGTTCGTCGAGGGCTAAATCGGACACCCCTTGAAAATAAGCATCGATGGTTTGCTGCTGCGTAATTCGATTTTGCTGAATCGTCAAATCTTTCGAGATCACATACTGACGCCAAGCCACGTAAACGCCCAAAATTGCGATCAAAATTTGGCCCAAAGCGCCGATTAACTCGCCGAGAGCTCCGATAGCGTCCCAGTTAATTTGGATGTTGCGGCTTCCCGGTTCAGTATTAGTACCGCTGAGCATCAGCAAGCCCACAATCCCAGCTAAAAGACCAAAGCAGGCGACGATCAGGGTGCGCCAAGCCGGAGGGATTACCTGCACCCAGATTTTGCCCCAACTCGGCCACATCATCCGCAGCGATATCCCGATCGCGCCGATCGCGCCAATTATACCGATCCAAACAACATCATTTGCCAGTCCGATAATCATCGCTGCGATCGACCCCAAGATCAGTACCGACGCCGACATCTCAGCAGTCGTTTGTGTCGGCTGCTGCGGCAATAAAACCCTGCGAGTTGGAGGCGGCGGCGGCAGCGGTTTTTCCGGTTCAGCAGTAGCGACGATTGTCGCTGGTTCTGGCGGCACATTAGGGTTCGCACCGTTGAGACTTTCTACAGTCGCGATCGACTCAGAAGGATTGGGTTGAGAAGAGTTGGGTTCTGGTGTCATGCGTTGAGGCTAATTCTAACTGTGGCTAGTCACTAAACACAATTTTAACCAACGCTGGACAATTCTAGATAGCATTAAAATATAAAAATCCACCAATTGCAGTCAAAAAGGTAACATAATATGACACTGGTACTGCCAAATCTGCAAGGCAAACAAATGGGTCAAGTTCTGACAACAATCGCCGTAACGAATTTCATCGATCTAGTTATGGCTGAACGAGGATTCATTTCTGTTGAGGAAGTTCGCTCTGTGATGCTCGATAAGGTTATTGTCGATACCGGAGCGACACTGCTTTCCTTGCCAGCTCCCATTATCAGCCAACTCGGTTTAAAACAAGTAGGAGAAAGAAATGTAGAAACATCCACTGGTATCACAAAAGGTCGAATTTTTGCCGCTGCTCAAATTATTGTAGAGGGGAGAGAAGGGAGATTTGATTGTTTAGAATTGCCCGAAGGCGTTTCCGCTGTCTTGCTAGGTGTGATTCCCCTGGAAGAACTAGGATTAGAACCAGATTTGAAAAATCAACGGCTGCGAGTATTGCCGATGAATGACCAACAAACATATTTGATGGTTTAGCCGATCGGTATTTACCGTACCAGAAATAGGTAAAGTAGATCGTGGAATAGTTTCAGTTAATGCGTATGGAATCTATGAAAATATAACTTTCCCATTAAGTTTTCAAGTATTTAAACTTTTATTCTTCTGATTGATCTGGGCTTATTTCTTACTTTTTCAATCCGGAGAGTGACAGAAGAGGGGTAGGTTTGAGTAGGTTTTTAGAAGCGCTTGCAATCACGTCTTCAGAAAACTTTGCCAGGTCTGTACCTCGCATGAAATCGGTCAATAGGGCAACTGTTGAGTAAGAATCGATATTGGCTGCACCATTGTTTGTGAGAATGTCGTCGTAATGCACGGTTCTAAAGTCAAGACTGAAGCGCGTTGACCCCGATGTATTCGGAACAGCAGAGTGCATCTGTGCCCCTGAAAAGAGAATTACTCCCCCTGCCGGACAGACGATCCGAATTTCCGGCTCAATTTCGATCTGTTGTTCTGGATGCGGAAATTCAGCCTCCCGAAAGTTGTTTTTATAATCTTGTTCTTGATTAAAGCTACGAGAGTCATTGTTGACTGGCTGCTTCCAGTACAAGGGATGGAATGACAATGCACTTTCAGATTCAAATTCGGAGATGGGTATCCACCAGTTGATTAAGCACTGAGGTGCAGCATACCAAGTATCTCGATGCGGATCGTGAAACATTCCTTCATTGTTCGGCAAATAGCCTCGGGCAGGTACGATTCGTAACTGTGGTAAATCAAAATAAGTCTTGCTTAAGTCACACTCAAACTCTTGCAGCAGCGACTGAACCAGTTGCTTGGTTTGAGGGTGATTCATAATCTGGTGTTTGAGGGAAGATTCAGCAGCCAAAAATTTCTCAACTGGCAAACCGTCCTCTATTACTGAAGGTATCGGTGAACCGAAAGTTGCTTCGAGCAGATCGCAGACCAATTGGTGGAGTGCGATTGCACTTGGACGAGGAGAAAAGGCGAAGATTTGACCATTATAAAGACGCTGCCGTCTTACATCGTCTTTAACGCTAGAATCAAAGTAAATAGTATTCATTGACCTAATATCTGGGCATAACTGAATTATTCGTTGAGACTCTTGAACTGTTTGATTCCGGCAACTGCGTACCAGTTACGAGTAAATAAGAACTCATCGACACTTGCTTGTTGACAAAGCTCTGAAAACCATCGTTCTGCTTGATCGGAGGGAAACCCTGCTGTCACAATCCAGTTGCGAATTCGCTCAAAGAAAGGTTTGTCAAAGTCGCGATCGATGCGAACACGGGCATCAACTGTGATGTCAGTCAGTCCTAAATGCTTAAACATACTGGGTAATTTTCGACCCATCCAACCATCGCTCCAGTAATCGGCAGCAGCATTGAGAACACTGCGGGTGAGTTGCTTGTCACCGGGATAAAGCACCGCCGTTTCAAAATCTTGATCTAAAACTGCGATCGTTCCACCTATCTTAGTGACTCGCACCATTTCTTTTAAGATGTCTGCCGCCCTTGGTACATGAGCAAGCACAGCCGCAACATAAACTAGATCGAAAGTTTCATCTGGATAAGGCAGGTGAGTCGCATCTGCCGCCTCAAATTGATAGGATGGAAACCGCTGGCTGGCATTGGTAATCAAATACTGATTGAGATCGACTCCATAAAAAGATGGGGTGACGATCGCCTTCAATGTGCGATCGCAAACCTCTAAGAGATGACCTGTTCCACAACCCACATCCAGAATTTTGGTTGGTGTTGAATCTTTCAGGATTGTTTGAAAAAACCAACTGATAATATCTGAGTAGTATGTATCCAACCGATCGAGCAAAACTTTCTCGGCGGCAATCTCTTGAGCAGGGTCGTGATTTCTAGCATCCAGAACCATAAAATTTTAATCTCCTTGAATCAAGTTTTTTCAATAATTTCATCTTCCATCCGACAGCTTTCTTGAATGATTAAACTGTACAAATGAAGCATGAAATCAGGGGTAATCCCCTGTTCTAGACCTAGCTCCTGACGGCGCTTCTTCACTTCTTCTACTCGTCCCGGTTGCATCATGGGAATCCCCTCTGCTTTTTTGAAATGAGCAACCTGTCTACACACTTCAAATCGTTTACCTAACACTTCAATAATCTGAGCATCTAAGGCATCAATTTCTTGTCTAAACTGTTCGAGCTGATTCATGGCTGAATTTTACCTCTAATACACAAACTATACCAGACAAATCTCCATCCTTTTTTAAGCCCCTGATTTACTCAGTTAATTTTTCATAACCATCAGTAGTTGTTGTTTCTAATCACAGAATGTGATATGTGTCTGGTTCAGATGTTCCGTGCATTGTCAGAACCAGAGCGTCGATTAAGGCTTTGGCTTTAAGCAGCGTTTCCTGAAACTCCATCTCAGGATCGGAAAGCGCTATAATTCCGCCACCGATACCAATCGAGGTTCGATCGGGTGTCAAAACAGCAGTCCGAATCACAATATTCAAATCGGCTGAACCATTCAAGCCCAAAAAGCCGATCGCCCCGGAATAAACTCCCCGCGCCTCTTGTTCCAGGCGATCGATAATTTGCATAGTGCGGATTTTGGGGGCACCAGTCATCGATCCTCCCGGAAATGAAGCCCGCACGCAATCCACCGCTTGTAGATTTGAGCGTAACCGCCCGCATATCGTTGTCACCAACTGATGTACTGTTGCATAGGTTTCCACATCCATTAACTTCGGTACGTGAACGCTACCCACTTCACAGACTCGTCCCAAATCATTGCGTAACAGATCCACAATCATCAGATTTTCAGCCCGGTCTTTTTCGCTGTTGCGTAGCTGCTCTCGGAGGACAAAATCTGCTTCGGGGGTTTCTCCTCGGTGTAGCGTTCCCTTAATGGGCTTAGTTTCTACCCAACCTTGGCGATCGATCCGCAAAAACCGTTCTGGAGATGAGCAGGCGATCGCTATCTCACCAAAGCGCAAAAATGCAGAGTAAGGAGCAGGATTGATTTTACGTAATGTCCGATAGAACGTCAATGGGTCGGGGATCGCATCGGTGTGAAGCTGATTCGTCAGGCAAACTTGATAGGTTTCCCCTTCGTGAATTTCGTCCAAGCATTGGTGAATATCTTGGATGTAATTTTGGTAAGTGCGACTCAAACGGAACTTGACTGGCTGAGAATTTCCCTGGGGCACAAGGGTTGGAAGAGGCGCAAGGGTTTCGAGTTGTTGTTGGATAGTATCAAACCAAGTTTCTACCTGTTCTGTTTGTCCTTTTTTGATTAATTGCAGCAAATAAAGACACTGTTCTTGGTGATCGATGGCAATGATGCGATCGGCAAGTAAGAAAATTGCATCAGGTAATGGTGAAGAATGCACCAATGACGATCCCGACTCTGCCTTGAGTTCATAGCCAAAATAGCCAACAAATCCACAATTAAAATCAAACGGTAAACCATCAGCTTGGCAACTTCGGAGGTCAATTTCTCGTTTGAGATACTCGAAAATACTTTCTCTGCGATGGGTCACACGATCTGACTGTGTGATAATAAGTTCTTGGGTTCGGGTATGATATCGCACCAATAGACTGTTTACCCCGCTTCCGTCACCCATAAACGAGAAGCGAGATAGACCAAGTTTCACATGGCTGCTATCTAGCCAAAAAGCGTTCGGTGCATCCTTAAACAACTGTACAAATATTTGTTCTGTATTTGGGCAAATATCCAACTTGCGCGTATACAATTCAAACTGCTGAGACTCTTCTTGGTAGTAGTCATCTATAGCAGGAGCAACAGATCCATATCCTGTCCAATACTGTTTTACTGAACTTCTTGATGACTTCTCAGTAAATTGCAGCGTAATCTCTCTAAAGTTTTCTATTAATCTTTGTCCATATTGTGTACAGATAGACTCTGGGTGAAACTGCACCCCCCAAAAAGGTAGATGCCGATGACGCAATCCCATCACCAGTCCTTCTTCAGTCCAAGCAATTTTTTCTAGGCACTCAGGTAGTTCATCAGCAACTAACAGGGAGTGATAGCGCACCACAGAAAATTGACTGGGAATGCCTTGGAATAATTCCGAATCATTGTGATAAATTTTACTGAGTCTACCGTGTCGAACTTCCGGTGCATGAATCACTTTTCCACCATGTAGGTAGCCAAGTCCTTGATGCCCCAGACAAACTCCCAGCAAGGGCACATCCACTTTCTCAATTATCTGTCGGCAGACTCCAAAATCTTCTGACCTTTCTGGACTACCGGGACCTGGAGAAATTACAATATTGTCGAATGCAATTTCTTTGACTTCATCCCAGTTAAGCCGATCGTTACGAATTACCAGAGGCAGCTCCCCATTTACCTCAGCAATCATCTGGTACAGATTAAAGGTATAAGAGTCATAGTTGTCAATAATTAAGGTTCGCATAGTTCTTTAAGTAATTTCTTAACTTTAGACAACGTCAGCTTTGAGTATTACCTAAAGCCACAATAATTTGTGGTCGCACTATAAATGCGAATAACCAGCAAACCTCCACTTTCAGCCAAACCAAAATACCTCGCGCCCGCAGATATTGGCGGGTGCATTCTCATCAGTAATCCGTACCGGATAATTAAAAATATGCCGATAGCGAGATGCCACAGCCAAAACCACAAAAATAATTGCAGCAACCGTCGGCAGGAGCCAAATCGTCACCTTGTCGCCCCAAGCATCAGCCAGTCCCCCCAAGCCGAAATGAATCGGAATTCGATCGGGCAAAAGCCCCCCAAAACTGTAGAATCAGCAAAACAGCCAGTAAAATCGCGATCGCACTAGCAAGCTCAGAGGCTATCAACAGTGGTGAAAGCCTCAGAGAAATCACCGATCGTGGGTTTGGCGCGTTTCCATTCATAGATAGGTTAATTTAGATTAAGATTGAAGATAATAGTATTTGTGCCAATTTAGCCCCAGATATCAAGTAAGGATTCTATGACAGCTCAGGTTTTGGTTGAAAAGAAAAAATTAGAAAAACCCCCCCTCACTATACACACATTAGGCGATCGCGTCCTGCGCCAGCCAGCCAAGCGGGTCAAGAGCGTCGATGCAGAAATTCGGCAGCTAGTCCGAGAAATGCTGCAAACTATGTACAGTGCTGAAGGCATCGGTTTGGCAGCCCCCCAAGTCGGAGTCCACAAACAAGTAATCGTCCTCGACTGCGAACCGGACAACCCTGAAACACTCCCATTGGTGTTAATCAACCCTACTATCAAAAGTAGCAGCGGCGATGTCTGCATCTTGCAAGAAGGCTGTTTAAGCATTCCGGGAGTTTATTTAGAAGTCAAACGCCCAGAAGCCATTGAAGTGTCCTACCGCGACGAATACGGCCGGCCGCAAACTCTGATAGCGACAGAATTACTGTCGAGGGCAATTCAGCATGAAATGGATCACCTCAACGGAGTGCTGTTTGTAGACAGAGTAGAAAACAAGCTGGCACTGAATGAAGAATTAGTCAAGAACAAATTTTCGCCAAAGGCAGTAAAATCAGTATGATGGCAGGAACTCCGAAAAGTGGTTTATTGTTAGCTCTTTCGTGCATCACTGCGATCGCGGCTGTCGGCTCCATCTTTGAGCTGTCTTCGGGAGAAGCTCAACTCGGTAATTTAGTCACCGGCATCATTCTCGCCCTCAGCGTACCGCTAACAGGCATATTTTTCTATGCAGCCGTTCAGGATGCCAGAGCCAATTTATAGTCAGTTGTTAGTTGTTAGTTGTTAGTTGTTAGTTGTGAGCGGTAATTGGGAATTGGGAATTGGTAATTGGTAATTGCTAATTGGTAATTAGTTATTCGCACACTTCAAATAACCCACTCCCCACTACCAACTGTCAACTGTCAACTGCCAACTGCCAACTGACTAATGACTAATGACTAATGAAATCGGATTTCTGCGACAAGTACCAGCCTTTGGCGCTGCGGGAGCGCCAACGTCCAAGTATCAACTTGATGAAGATGGGGAAGTGGCGATCGGACGCGATCGCAATTGTCAAATAGCTTTAGAGTCGATCGCCTACGGTATGGTTTCCCGCCGCCACGCCACAGTCCGTCCCCTAACTAATGGCACTTTTCCTAGATGGGAAATTTGCGACCTCAACAGCGCAAACGGAACTTATATAAACGGGCAAAAGCTGCAAGGCTGCCAAATATTAGAAACGGGCGATCGCATCAGCCTCGGTATTGACGGCCCTGAATTTATATTTGAAACTCCCCTAAACAATATCCCAAATCACCCGCGGTTCGCCCCAGCAAATCCCCGATTTCCTAATGCGGGCGAACAGGAACATCTCACTTTTACCCAATTATTCCCGATCGCCTCCACAGGCAAACAATTAAGCCAAAAAGCTTATCTCTATCCCGGCATTGCCACAGTTATTTTTGTGGTGTCGATGTTTGTAGCAGTCGGAAATTCAGTAGCCTTCAACTTGCTGCTAGCTGGTTATCTTTCCGGTGCAGCTTACTATTTTATATATCAGTTGTGCGGCAAGCACAAGCCTTGGTGGGTCTTATTTTGTGCTGCCTCAGCTACCGTCTTAATTTTACTTAGCCCGTTATTGATTGGCTTTATCGTAGTATTTAGAGAAATTTTGCCCGGCCGACTTCCAGTAGAGGGCGAACAAATCAATTTTTTATCTTTCTTAATCAGAATGTTTTTCGGGGCGGGTCTGATGGAAGAATTGCTAAAAGCCCTGCCCGTTTTGGGCGCGATGCTGCTGGGAAATTTGCTGAAAAATCCGTGGCGCGATCGTATCGGCGTTTGGGAACCTTTAGACGGAATACTGTTAGGAAGCGCTTCGGCAGTGGGCTTTACGCTGTTAGAAACCCTGGGACAGTACGTTCCCAATATCATTCAAAATATCACCCTGCAAGCAGGCCCAGAAGCCGCAGAATTAGTAGGGTTGCAGTTGCTAATTCCCCGCATTTTGGGTTCCGCAGCCGGACACATGGCTTACAGCGGCTATTTCGGATATTTTATCGGTTTGAGCGCCCTCAAACCCAGGAAGCGCTGGCAAATTTTGAGCGTAGGCTATTTCAGCGCTTCGGCACTTCATGCTTTGTGGAATGCTTCGGGAACCGCAAGCGTACTGTTGTTGGCGGTGGTGGGAGTTTTGTCCTATGCGTTTTTGGTAGCGGCAATTTTGAAAGCCAGAGCTTTGTCTCCCAACCGCGCTCAAAATTTTGCAACTCGCATATCTTCTGAAAAATGATTGCTGACTGGTTAATTGTTGACAGTAGCCCGTCAAGCTGTCATTTTTTTCTTGTGTTTTAACCAGCTTAAACCTGCCAGTGCTAAAGCTGTACCTGCAACTGTTACGGGTTCGGGAACTGGTTCGGCTGCGGTATCCACTAAGCTGTAAGAAACTTCCCTATCGTTGATAATTGTACGATCTATAATGTACTGCCTATCATTTGGGGGCGTAACAAAGGTCTCGCGATACCCCGAGAAATAAGATGTCCACCTATCAGGAATTCTCGCCCCGTTGGTATCCATCCACCACGATGCCCCAGCTTCATATTTAATGTAATAAGGCCCTCCCGGTACTTCCGCAGGAATGTTAATTTCTCTTGTCGATGAATCGCTACCGCTAGCTCGCAATCCTCGAAATTCGCCTTGATAAAATAAAGCGATCGACCCTGCTAAATTGTAGTATTCTTTGCTGCTAAAGGCAGATGTGAAATTATTAAGTTTTCCGTCGGAAACCGCAATTTCTTCATCTCCTATTCCTGTAAGCGAGGAGTTGTTAAACTTAAAAAAGCCGCTCGGCCCACCGCCGACGCCGAAATTGTAGGTTAGAACAGCGGCTTGTGCTGTGTCAATTGTTGTTAATGATAGAGCTGCACAACTGAGAATTGCGCTGCCGATCGCACTTCCTACTCTCAGTCTTTGTTTTTGATTCATTGTCTGCCTCATCGGGTTTGACCTAAGTGTAGTTTGATTGTAGATAGCCATCGCCAGTAAGTATCCGCATTCTTAACTTGACACTCCCCGACTATCAAGGTGCGGGGATTCTTAATTCAGCGACTAACCTTTAAGTGTTGCGTCCTTACGGCAATACTCAAACCTTTTAACCGTAGAATCCTACCAATTAACGAGCCTGAGAAAGCAGCCACCCCAGCGGGTCTGTCTCCAAAAGCGTACTAGAATACTTATCTAGAGTTTGGGTATGCCCTACCCTACTTAACAATCCCAAAAATAGTTTGTTTTGACTGGTTCAAGGCTTACTAAATTCAGCCTCTAGCTGTTTAAAGAGTTTTCGCTGCTCTGCGTCCCCCGGTTTATGCCTAAAAGTGTGTCTTATGTCCTGTTTCACGATGGCAAAGGAGTTTAACCTTGACTATTTAAGTATACCACAAATACTAGAATTTTCCTGATTTTTAGGAAGGGATTTAAAAAGTTAAAGCCGTCCTTTTAGGACGGGGTTTTAAACCCAATTTTCTGATATTTTTTTTTATTTCCAAGATTGCCAAATACAAACATCGGAACTTCTACGGATACGCTGCGTGTAATATTTGTATAATTTATGACTTTTAACTATTACTTTTGAACCGAAACCAGAAAAAAGTTCGATCGTACCGGAAAATATTCCGCCGGGCTTGTGTTGTTGCGATGCTGTAGGCATTCGTGTATCATACTCAAGCGATGTTGTCAATACCCAGTTCTCATAAATTTGATCTGGTTGCGGATGCCGTCTGCCGTCTTCCTTCTGCCGTCTTCCTTCTTCCTGATCTTAGAAATTCTTCACAAATAGATTCACTGTGATACTATCTGGATGGCTGTGAGTAGCTGAGGGAAGCCAACGGGCTTGATTCCTGTGGTGGAGGAGAATCCAGGAGTGCTAGATAGGATGTCATTGGGATACGCAAATGTTTTCGCCCAGCGAAGTCAACCCGAACCCCTTCGCATTGGGGTAATTGGGGTTGGCAATATGGGCCAGCACCACACGCGAGTTCTGAGCTTGCTAAAAGATATCGAGCTCGTGGGTGTTGCAGATATAAATGTCGAGCGGGGAATTGATGTAGCCAGTAAATACCGGGTTCGCTTCTTTGAAGACTACCGAGATTTGCTCGCCCACGTCGATGCAGTTTGCATCGCCGTTCCAACTCGCCTGCACCACCCTGTGGGGATGTCTTGTCTCCAAGCGGGTGTTCACGTTTTAATTGAAAAGCCGATCGCGGCTAGTATTGCTGAAGCCGAATCTTTGGTCAATGCGGCTGCTGAAGCCCACCGGATTTTGCAAGTGGGTCACATTGAGCGCTTCAATCCAGCTTTTCAGGAACTCGGCAAAGTGCTGAAAACTGAAGAGCTACTGGCATTGGAAGCTCACCGGATGAGTCCCTATTCCGATCGGGCTAACGACGTATCGGTAGTCTTGGATTTAATGATCCACGACATCGACTTGCTCCTGGAATTGGCAGCTTCGCCAGTGGTGAAGCTGACGGCTAGCGGCAGTAGGGCTTCAGATTCGGGTTATTTAGACTATGTAACAGCGACGCTGAACTTTGCTAACGGCATTGTTGCCACTCTGACTGCGAGCAAGGTGACACACCGCAAACTTCGTTCAATAGTGGCTCACTGCAAGAATTCTCTGACAGAGGCCGATTTTCTCAACAACGAAATCTTGATTCACCGGCAAACAACCGCTAATTACGTGACAGATTACGGTCAGGTGCTTTACCGTCAAGATGGGTTGATCGAGAAAGTTTACACCAGCAATATTGAACCGCTCCACGCAGAATTGGAGCATTTTATTAATTGCGTGCGGGGTGGAAATCAGCCTTCGGTTGGGGGAGAACAAGCTCTCAAAGCTCTGCGGCTTGCGAGTTCGATCGAGCAAATGGCTCTCGATGGTCAAGCTTGGTATCCGAAAGAGCTGGAGTCTACTTTGCAAGTTAGCTAAATTGAGACAAATCGTGTCGTTTCCGGGTGCTTTTACAGTTTGGGTTTGTTGTTCGTTGAAAAGGGTGAGAAACTGTAACCAAAATCCTACTCACCCCTACTCATTTCTTCTGAAATGAGTAGGGATTGAATCAGTATACAGCGTGACTCAAAGCGATCGAGAGGTAAAAATGCTGTTAGGGTTCAAAACCGAATTGAAACTAAATAACCGACAACGCACATTGTTAGCCAAGCATTGTGGAGTAGCGCGTCATGCGTGGAATTGGGGATTGTGGTTGACCAAAAATATACTCAACCACAATAAAACCAACGAGAGTGAAAAGCTCAAATTTCCCACAGCTATTGACTTGCACAAACTGTTAGTAGCTATGGTGAAATCAAAAAATTCTTGGTACTATGAATGCAGCAAGTCTACACCGCAGCAAGCATTAATGGCATTGCGCGAAGCTTGGAAGCGGTGTTTCAACAAGAGTGCGGGAGTGCCGAGATTTAAGAAGAAAGGGCAACGCGACAATTTTACTTTAGAAGGAGCTGTCAAAATTCTTGGGAATTGTAAAATTCAAGTCCCTAAGATTGGTGTTCTAAAGGCATACGAACGATTTCCCCAAGTTCAGCCAAAATCAGTTACGATATCCCGTAAAGCCGATAGATGGTTTATCAGTTTCAGATTTGACAGAGAACAACAGGAATTGGGCAATGCAAGTGTTGTAGGAGTTGACCTCGGTATCAAAGCACTGGCGACTCTGAGTACGGGCGAAGTAGTTTTGGGTGCTAAATCTTACAAAAGATATGCAGCAAAACTGTCAAGAATGCAATGGCTAAATCGCCATAAAGTCCGAAGTTCAAATAACTGGAAAAAAGCACAGGTACAGATAGCCAGACTGCATAGGAAAATAGCCAACATCCGTAAAGATATGTTGCACAAGTTGACGACGTTACTTGCCAAAAACCACGGCACAGTCGCGATCGAAGACTTGAACGTAAGCGGAATGATGGCGAATCATAAGTTGGCGGCCTCTGTTGCTGATATGGGTTTTTATGAGTTTCGCCGCCAGTTAACCTACAAATGCAAGTTGTACGGTTCAAGGTTGGTAATTGTTGACCGTTGGTTCCCCTCCAGCAAAAATTGCTCTAATTGTGGAACGAAAAAAGAAACCCTCAAACTTTCCGAACGAGTGTTTGAGTGCAGTCATTGTGGCATTGTCATCGACCGCGATTTAAACGCAGCGATTAATTTGTCAAAAACCGTCAGTTAGACGGGGCTAGCCTGTGGACTGGTGAGTGCCGACACCGCCAGGATGAAATAGGAAGTAAGCTTCACTTCGACGCATGAGTAGATTTGTCTAGTTATGAGTAGATGTGAGTAGGTCTTATGTAACGGTAAGGTCACGATTTATCCAAAAAAAGAGCGACTATTTGACGGCTGATAGTTTTGCTAACTAGCTGATTTCCTTGAGGACTGAGGTGAATGCTGTCTCGATACAAAGTTGGAAGCTCGGCTGCACAATTGAATATCGGAAGAAAATCTATGTAAGTAATTTTCTCACGTTCGACGAGTTCGGCGAGACGCTCTCTAGCCTTGACTTCCCAGTCGCCAGAGCCCTCGCCGAATTCGTGGCGCTTGGGCGTCACGGCTAGCAAAAACTCGACGTTAGCGGATACAGCTATTTTCTGGATTTGGCGAATAGCTTCTAAGTTGGAGCCGACTACATCGCTTTCGGCCCGAGGTGCTGCTAATTGGCGAGCCGACATTGCAGGTAGCAGATAGCGGCTCAATAACTCTAGTGTGGCCGATCGAGGTTGGCGATCGGGATAAGATCGATCGCGCCCCACAACCAGAGCACAGGGAGCTGATGCAAACAAATCGTCCGTATTCAGCAGCAACACCAAAACTTCTGCCCCAAAAAGGCAGAACCGCTTGATGTAAGCAAGTTGATTCCTCGGCCCCCAAGAATTGGCTGAGGCGTTGAGAACTTCAAAATCCGAATAGTTGACTTTTGAACCCAATTGTGCAGCGAGCGCCAGATGCTGTACTTGCACCCTCAACTGCCGAGCCATAATTTCCGAGATGGTATCTGTCTGATGTGTCCACCAACCGCCGTTGGCGACAGAATCTCCCAACAGCAAGACGCGCAGAGTTTTCGGATCTGGAAGCGGGGCGATCGCGACCGTACGCATCGAATACTCATTAATCTCAATCCAGTTGCCCAAGCGACGCACCCTCTGGTTGGGCGCCAACAAATAGCCGCACTCGGCATCGGCAATGTAAATCAAGGGATTGCCAAAACCCAGCAGCACGCGCAGCAGCACTTCGATTGCTGCCCACAATCCTGCGGTGACAGCCAAAATTATCAGCACAACTTTCAACAATTAACCTCGAAAAGAAAACGAAAAACTGCTGCTGAATTCGGGTTTTAGCAACTAGGTTGCCCGATTGACTCATCCGAATCGCCCCCGTGGATATAGAATTCTAGAATATACCGTCAAAATCCGCCGTCAGCCGTCAGTGAACTTGGTGGTTTCAGGAAACCCGTGGACTTAAAACAAATATTCAAAACGCCGAATCCCATAATCGGTGTCGTACATTTACAGCCTTTGCCAACTTCTCCCCGCTGGGGCGGGAACCTCAAAGCTATTATCGGAAGAGCCGAGCAAGAGGCTACAGCGCTGGCTTCTGGCGGCGCAAACGGTATCATCGTCGAGAACTTTTTCGACGCTCCTTTTGCCAAAGACAGCGTAGATCCGGCTGTTGTGAGCGCGATGACTCTGGTAGTCGAGAGGCTAACCAATCTGGTCACACTGCCGATCGGCGTTAACGTGCTGCGAAACGACGCCCACAGCGCGCTCGCCATCGCCTCCTGCACGGGAGCCCAATTCATCCGCGTCAACGTCCTCAACGGCATCATGGCTACAGACCAAGGCTTAATCGAAGGCCAAGCTCACCAGCTACTGCGCTACCGCCGGGAATTGGGAAGCGATGTCAAAATATTAGCAGACGTGTTAGTCAAGCACGGGCGACCCCTAGGCAGCCCCAACTTGACCACAGCCGTTCAAGAAACGATCGGGCGCGCCTTAGCCGACGCCGTAATCCTTTCCGGCTGGACAACCGGCAGCCCTCCCAATCTCGAAGACTTGGAACTTGCCAGTGCAGCAGCGGCGGGAATTCCAGTTTTCATCGGCAGTGGTGCCTCGTGGGAAAACATTTCCACTCTCATGCAGGCGGCTGACGGCGTAATTGTTTCGAGCTCCCTGAAGCGAAATGGGCGCATCGAGCAACCGATCGATCCGATCCGCGTCAGTCAGTTTGTAGAAGCAGCCCGTCGCGGCTTGGTAGAAAAAGAGGAAAACAGTCAGGTTAACGGTGCTGGCCGCCAAGCACCGCAACCTGGGAAAGTAACAAGTAAAATGGGGAATGGGTAATTGGTAATTGGTAATTGGGCATGGGGCAAACCGGGCATAGGGCATTAGTTAGTTGTTGGTTTTCCTATGTTATTTGTCGTAGGTTAGTTGTTAGTTGTTGATTCTAATTCGCAATTCGCAATTCCCAATTCGCAATTCCCAATTCCCAATTCGCAATTACCAATTACCAATTCCCAATTCCCAAATCCCAATTACCAAATTATCAAAAATGATTCGCCGACGTTCAACCCCTTGGATTCATCGCTGGTCTAGGACTGTGATGGCAGCGATCGCAGCCATCGGCGTCGTAGAAACGGCCTATCTCACGATCGCTAAATTCACGACAGGCTCGGTCATTTGTCCCACCAGCGGCTGCGACAAAGTTCTCAACAGTCCCTACGCTACAGTTTTTGGCACAGTGCCTTTAAGTTTGTTAGGGTGTCTGGCTTACCTGAGCATAGCAATTCTGGCATTCGCTCCCAAAACTGTCAATCCCGACACCAATAAAGGACTGCACTCTCAACTGGAAAACAGGACTTGGCAAGCGCTATTTATCATCACCTCTGCGATGGTAATTTTTAGCAGCTATTTGGTTTATTTGATGGCTTTTGAAATTAAGGAACTGTGCATTTACTGCATTAGTTCCGCCGTATTTTCCCTGTCGCTGTTTGTGCTGGTGCTAGTCGGCCGGGAGTGGGAAGATATCGGACAGTTGGTGTTTACAGGCATTTTGGTGGCGATGGTGAGTTCGATCGGCGCTTTGGGACTCTACAACAGCGTCAACGCACCTACTGCTTCTGTCTCTACGCCTGGAATTGTACCCCCTGCCGTCACTACAACCTCTGGCCCGGCACAACTTGCTTTGGCCCGCCATCTCCGACAAATTGGTGCTAAAGAATACGGCGCTTACTGGTGTCCGCACTGCCACGACCAAAAAATGTTGTTTGGCAAAGAAGCAGCCAAAATAATTGATTATTTTGAATGCGATCCGAGGGGGCAAAATTCCCGGGCTGAAATTTGCCAAGCTGCTGCTGCAAATGTTAAAGGTTTCCCGACTTGGGAGATTAAAGGTCAGTTTTATTCGGGGACGCAAACTTTGGACAAACTCGCTGATTTATCAGGTTACACGGGCCCGCGCAACTTTCAAAACTGACACAAAACTTTGAGATTTTCTCTTTGCAGATTTTAGATTTTTTTGGCATGAAACATCCAGGCTCTTAAATCAATTCCGGTTGCCTCGGAATTAATATTACCCGAAATCAGGACACGGCAGTGCCTTGTCCCTACAATTAATCGCGGCGCAAGAAACGGCACTGCCGTATCCTCTATATTATTCCGGCGCCGCCGGAATTGATACTGGGTTTATCGCTGTCTTGCGGTGCGAAATCAATCTAAAATCTTGCATCTAGAATCGGTAAAAAAATATGGCAGAAGTAACAAGATTATTCGGCTCTGCGAGCGGGTAAAAAGAATGAAGGAGGAAGAAAAGCCAGGGTTTCAGAAATTAAGCAGCTTCTAACTGTCTTGGCGGCTGTTACAGTAAAAATCTAAAAATTTAAAATCTAAAAATTTAAAATCTAAAATAGATCGATCGCCCGCACCCAAAAACCAAAAAATTGGATAATCTCAAATCTCAAATCGATCGCCCGCACCGAACAGCCAAAATCAAAAAATCAAAAAATTTATAATCTCAAATCTCAAATCTCAAATCGATATAGCAATCCTAAATCATTTGCATAATTCTTGTAGGGGCAATCCCCCCGTGGTTGCCCAATCTCTCGGAGGGCGGGCACTCTTGGCACCGCCCCTACATATCTGCATGAATGATTTAGGATCGCTATAGATCGCCCTGGAGACCTAAAAGCGATATGTAATAGTAGCGATTATGCTCGAAGGGCGAGGCAAAAATCCCTAAAATATGCTAAAAACTATCAAAAAATGGCTTGCTCGAGAACGCCGAGTATTGATTACTGCGAGTGCCGTTGCCAGCACAGTCATCGTACTGCGCTGGTTCGGATTTTTGCAGGTGTGGGAATGGGCTGCTTTCGACCACTTTGTGCGCCATCGGCCTGCCGAACCAATTGACTCGCGCATCGCCATTGTAGAAATTAACGAAGCTGACTTGCAAAAATACGGCTACCCAATTTCGGATGCTGTATTGGCCCAGTTGCTGCAAAAATTGCACGCCCTTAAGCCGCGGGCGATCGGGCTCGACGTTTACCGAGATTTGCCAACTCAACCGGGCAGAGCCGAATTGCTCAAAACTTTTAAAACTATTCCTAACTTAATCGGCATTGAGTTGATGCCAGACGAAACCAGGTTCGGAGTTCGGCCCCCTCCGGTACTTGAGGCGCTCGATCGAATTGGTTTCAACAACGTTGTGATCGACGCTGACGGTAAGGTGCGCCGAACTTTGCTTTACGCTTGGCCCGGAGATGGCAAAAGTCATCAAAGTTTCGCACTCAGACTGGCTTTGCTTTACCTGGAGCGCGAAGGGATTTCCCCTGAACCAGCAACAGTCAATCCTAAATACTTGCAGTTAGGCAAGGGGGTTTTTCAGCCTTTTCAACCGAATGACGGTGCTTACGTTCGATCGGACAGTCGTGGCTATCAAATTCTGGCTAATCCGCGCGGGCCGATCGGCAGTTTTCGCACTGTATCGATGAGCGACGTGCTTTCTGGCAAAGTACCACCGGATTTTGTACGATCGCGCGCTGTCCTGATCGGCTCAACTGCGCCCAGCCTCAAAGACTTTCAGCAAAATGCTTACAGTTCCGGCTTGTTTGCTCCTCCCCAGCCAATACCTGGAGTCGAGCTTCAGGCTCATTTCTTGAGCCAAATTCTGAGTGCTGCCCTCGACGGGCGCGGAGGTATCAATGTCTGGCCCGAGGCTGCGGAGTTGCTGTGGATTTTACTGTGGTCTTGGGCGGGAGCAAGTCTAACCTGGAACTTGCGATCGATCGGTCGATCGGCTTGCTGTTTGTCAAGTATCAGCCTCGGCCTGAGTGCCAGTTTATACTTAGCCTTTTTAGCCGGTTGGTGGCTGCCCTTAATTCCTCCAATCCTCAGTCTTTTGGGTTCTGGCTGCGCCGTTGTGGGTTATCTGGCTAACTTGCAAGAAGAATTAAAACGATCTAAAGAATTTTTACAATCGCTAATCGATACAATACCCGACCCGATTTTTGTCAAAGATCGAAATCACCACTGCGTTGTTTTGAATCACGCATATTGTCGGTTTATCGGCTATCCTTTAGAAATTTTAACCAGTCGCACAGATTACGATTTATTTCCCGAAGCCGAAGCCGATATATTTTGGCAGCAAGACGAATTAGTATTGCAAACTCACCAGCCTCTAGAAAATGAAGAATATTTTACCGACGCTCACAGAGTTACGCATCTGATTGCGACTAAAAGATCCCTGCACAAAGATGCTGCAGGCAACCTATTTTTAGTCGGAGCAATCAGAGATATTACCGATCGCAAGCGCCGGGAAGATGCCCTAGAACAAAAAAATGCTGAACTCAGCCATCAAGCTTATCACGATCCTCTCACCGGTTTGCCTAACCGCCAAATGTTCTACGAATGCTTGCATTCCTCTTTAGAAAGAGCCTCTAGCAATCAGGAAGTGGTAGCTTTACTGTTTTTAGATTTAGATGGATTTAAGTCAATCAACGACACTCTCGGACACAATATGGGCGATTTGCTCTTAAAAACAGTTGCCAGTCGGCTTAAAAAATGCTTGCGGGGTAGCGATACTATCTCGCGGTTGGGCGGCGACGAGTTCACAGTCATTCTACCCGCAATTCCCGGCCGCGAGGAAGCTGCAAAAGTAGCTGAAAAAATTTGCGATGCCATTATGCAGCCTTTTATTTTACAAGAACATACAGTTTCTGTAACTACAAGTATTGGCATTTGTTTGTATCCAATTGACTCTCAAGAACCAGAGATTTTAGTCAAAAATGCCGATGCTGCAATGTATCGTGCTAAGGATTTGGGTAAAAACCAATATCAATTTTATTAATCTTGTTTAGGTTGATTATTTTGAGGCATTAAGTAATCAAAAAGGCTCTCTAAATACTGTTTTTTAGTATTTATTCAAAAGCAGATATTTAATTTAGACTCAGACAATCTGGAACAAGGACTAGAGGAATTATTTAAGGTGATAGATGCCTAGATGGCTATGTTTTTAATCTAGCAAAGTTAGGAGTAAGCTGTTATGCATTTAAACCACTAACGAGGCCTGTAGGGTGCGTCAGCTCTCGCTCGCTTCCATCGGTAAGGGAAACGCTGCGGCCCTCCTGCACCCTACAATACTATTTTAAATGCGTAACAGCTTACAATTTTCGGCGTTGCTGAATTTAGGTATGATTCATTTGCTATAGTAATCCCTGAAATGAGCGAGTAGGGCAATTCATACTCCAAATCAGCAACGCCGATTTTTTTTTGTCCTACAAATAAACGCAGATAAATTAGATAGTTATCTGCGTTTATTTGTAGATTTTGTATCGAACTTAAATAACTCTCCGCAGTATATTCGAGTTCCACATAAGAGCATCTGCAAGCGCAAATTTAACCACCAGCAACTGCTGGGACAATGCTGACTTCATCACCATCTTGGAGAGCAGTTTTTGAGCCGTCCAAAAAGCGGATATCTTCGCTGTTGACGTAGAAGTTGAGAAATCGGCGGGGTTCTCCCTTTTCGTCGCACAGGCTTTTTTTGATGCCTGGACAATTGGTTTCGAGAGATTCAATCAGTTCGGAAATGTTGCCGCCTCCGCATTCGATGGTAGCTTGATTGTTAGTGAATTTTTGGAGTGGTGTAGGAATTAAAACTTTAACAGTCATGGTTAGTTGTTAGTTGTTAGTTGTTAGTTGTTAGTTGTTAGTTGTTAGTTGTTAGTTGTTGATTCCAATAACCAACAACCAATAACTAACGACCAATGACTATTAAACCGAAACTTGTTGCCATTCTAAGCGTTCGAGGGTGCGAGCACGTTCGAGGGCGCGCTCGAAGGCTTCTAGTTTTGGTTCGAGGGTGATGGGCTCACCGATGTAGCCTTGGACTGCTTCCTGAGTCTTCAAGCCGTTGCCGGTGATGTAGACGACGGTGGTTTCGTCGGGGTTAATCTTACCTGCTTCTACAAGTTTTTTCAAGACTGCGATCGTGGTGCCACCTGCGGTTTCGGTGAAAATGCCTTCGGTTTCTGCTAGCAGTTTCATGCCTTCGATGATTTCGGTGTCGTTGACGGATTCGATGTTGCCGCCTGTTTTGCGGGCGACTTCGAGGGCGTACATACCGTCTGCTGGATTGCCGATCGCGATCGACTTAGCAATTGTATTCGGTTTGACTGGTGTCACAAAATCGCGACCTTCGCGGAATGCTTGGGCGATGGGAGAACAGCCGTCAGCTTGAGCGCCGCTGAACCGGACTTCTTTGTCATCTACTAACCCGACTTCGACGAATTCTTTAAAGCCTTTGTAAATCTTTGTGAACAAGGAGCCGGAAGCGAGAGGAGCGACGATGTGATCGGGTAATTTCCAGCCTAGTTGTTCGGCGACTTCGTAGCCGAGGGTTTTCGAGCCTTCTGAGTAGTAAGGACGCAAGTTGATATTGACAAATCCCCAGCCGTGTGTATTGGCGACTTCGCAACAGAGACGGTTCACTTGGTCGTAGTTGCCGTGAACTGACATCACAGTTGGATTGTAAATCAGAGTGCCGAGGACTTTGCCTGCTTCTAAGTCGGAGGGGATGAAGACTACGCAGTCGAGGCCGGCATGGGCGGCGATCGCCGCAGTAGAGTTAGCTAAGTTGCCAGTGCTGGCACATGATACCGTTGTGAAACCCAATTCTCTAGCTCTGCTAAGGGCGACTGATACCACTCTGTCCTTAAAGCTAAGAGTGGGCATATTGACGGCATCGTTTTTAATGTAAAGATTTTTTAGACCGAGGCGACGCGCCAAGCGGTGGGATTTTAGTAAAGGAGTCATCCCGGTGCCGACATCGATGACGTTATCTGTAGCGACTGGTAAAAATTCACGGTAGCGCCAAATCGAGTTGGGGCCGGCTTGGATGGTTTGGCGAGTGACGCTGCGGCGGATTGCGTCGTAGTCGTACTTGACTTCTAGCGGGCCAAAACAGCAATCGCAGACGTGTTTGGCAAGAAGTTCGTACTCTGTGCCGCATTCTTTGCACTTGAGAGCTGTGAAGGTTGCTGCTGTGGATTGTGTTCTGGTCGCCTGGGTCATAGCTTAACTCTCTAGTTCTGCGATGTTTTCTGAGTCTTAGGAAAGATTAGCACGGTCAATTTACACCGTCAATCATACCCGATATTTTTAGTCGGGATTGATTTTATAGTAAAAATATCGGCTATTTAACTTGGATCTTTTGACTAGCGAAAAGTTTACCCCACAAGGATTAGACTCGTTTACAGGCTCTGTCTGAAAATACAAATTATGAGGCTGGGAAAGAAGCCCGATCGAACTCAAGGATGATTTGCCGAGAAAATTGTTACAAAACTTAATAATTAAACAAAATGATTCATTGCTCCAATCCTCTTCTATCGACGGCTATGGGTAGCTGTCAACTGTCACAGGTCAACTGTCAACTGATGAAATCCCCTACCCACCGCTGACGGGAGGAATAAGTACAACTTCGTCGCCGTCAGTGAGGATGGTGTCGGGGGAGACGAATTCTAGGTTGAGGCCGAAGCGGGTACGCGTGCGCCACTGTTCTAATTGAGGATATTGGACGATCGAGCTTTCGAGCACTTCAGACACTGGGGTTAGGAGTGGAAATTCTAGTGTAAGTTCCGAAATGCCGTAGGCTTCACTGAAGGCGGCGAATAGTTTAACGGTAACGGTAATCGAAGAGTTAGACACGGCTGTTTAGGGCGATCGATGTTTTGGCAATGATTAACTAAACCATACAATTAATTGGGAATTAGGCGCGCTCCCGGCTTAGAATTGAAATCGGCAATCTCTAGTTGAGTTTTACCCATCGGGCAAAACTCAACTAGAGATTGCAGCAGAAAGTCCGAACAGCATTGTATGTCGATCGCTCTCATCAAGCAGGCGTTACAAGTAGTTGGCATCCACTTAGATGCAGCTCGGTAATGTCTAGCTTGCTGCTGTTTAGGCTACTGCAAAAATATTTTTTGAGGATGCGGTATAGATAGTTTACGGTAATTGTGGGAGAGTACAAAAACATCACACTAAATTTAGCGAGCAACAACGCAGACTATGCTCTGCCCACTCGCTGTTGCCCCACCCAAAATCAGGTTTTCCAGTGTAGATTGAAATGCCCAAAGCTTTGCCCTGCGAAGCCGACGTGCCGTTCTATCTAAGAATAATAGTGAAGTTAACGCGAACGAGATATATATGGCAAATAACGATTTGAAAGTGCTTCAAATTATTGAAGCTAAAGGCTGGTATGCCTTTGGGAGTACGAAGCAAAGCCAGCACGTTGAGAGGTGGGTAAGACCTGTCGTGTGTTGGGTTTTAATAGAAGATAAAAAAAAGCGGCGGATTGTGACTGCTACCGCTAGCTATCAGATCGAGATTGACGATAAAGAAGTCGAGTTTTTTGCCCACGAAAGCGAAATTCAAGATATCGAGAGTCTCCCGAAGTCTGTCTCGGTCTCAGAATTTCTCAAAACAGAAGATTGAGATAGGGCGGAAGCAACTCATTTAATAATTTATTAATTATTCCTTAGTGATTTCTTAAACTTGTTGCCAGATTCTATTTCAATTGGAGGCGAAATCTCTAGTTTGGGAGAGGGACTGATGGGAACAGGGGGAGAATTTATACTTTTGCGTTGCCTTCTGCATCTTGTGCCGAAGCCCTGAAGTAGCCCAAAAAATAAAGAGGCCGGAAGATTGCGGGCAATGCCAACACGCTTCCGACCTTGCTGAATAACAGGGTATGCATATGTTTTTATAGTATGGCAGTCAGGCTTTCGAGATATCAAGAGGACTATTGCAATCACCCACTTTTGCTCTCTGGGTATGTTTGCAAGGTTCATACCATTTTAGACTAAAAATTTGAAACTTGAGAGCGGGCGATGGTTACAGATTAAGGATTCTAGCTGTTTATCTGTAGCGGGTGCTACAAAACACTATTGCATGGGCGGTCGATCGCCCATTTCACCTAAATCCTTTGCAGTCAAGGCCGCTGGGTTCGTAGGCGTAAGCCGGGGCGTAGCCATCGTCCGCCCATGCAACTGCTACAACTTCAAACTGTACTAGCAACAGGTTCAGGAATCTGCTGCCGCATCCGCCGCCCCAGCAGCGCCATCCGCACGCCGCCCGCTGGCCCCAAAGTCACCCCTCGGCGTTTGGCCTGTACGGGCTTTTTCTCGGCCAATATTAGGTCAAAATCCCGCAAAATCGTCGCCAGCACCAGTTTCATCTCCAACTGCGCCAGCGCCAAGCCGATACAGCGGCGGCTACCGCCTCCAAAGGGCAAATATTCGTAAGGCGAGAATTGTCTCTCCAAAAACCGTTCCGGCTTAAATTGCAGCGGTTCTGGATACAAATCCTCCCGCCTGTGGGTCAAATAAATTGAGCCGAAAACCACCGTACCCGGTTCGAGTTGATGTCCCAGCAGTTCCACGGGCGATCGTACCACTCGCGGAAATGTCAGCATTCCTACCGGGTAAATTCGCAGCGTCTCTTGGCAAACTGCACTCAGGTAAGGCAAGCGGGAAAGCTCCATCGGGTCGGGATTTTCGCCCAAACTGTCCAATTCTTGCAATAACTTTTGGCGGACTCTTGGCAAACTGTGAATCCAGTAAAATGCCCAAGCTAGGGCCGTTGCTGTGGTTTCGTGGCCGGCAAACAGCAGCGTCATCAACTCGTCGCGCAATTCTTGATTCGTCATCGGTTCCCCGTTTTCGTCGCGCGCGGCCATCATCAAGCTGAGAATGTCGGTGCGGTTGGCGTCTGGTTGCAGTCTGCGATCGGCAATTTCGGCGTCCATCAGTTCTTGAATTTTCCGCTGCTGCTGTTTCATCCGCCCCCAAGGACTCCAAGATCCCCAATCTTGCTGCATCCAGGGCAAAAATAGCATACTCGATCGCAAAGGAGAGCCGATCGTCTCGATAATTGCAGCCAGCAGCGGCGACAGTTGCTGCAATCGCGGCCCCTCATCCAGTCCGAACACAGCTTGCAAGATTACGCGCATCGTGATTTCTTGCATCGCCGTGCGGGCGACAAAAGGTCGATCGACCGTCCACTGGCTAGCGACATCATCCGCGATATCGCAAATTTGCTGGCTGTAATTCCGCATCCGTTCCCCGTGAAAGGGCGGCATCAATAATTGGCGATCGCGTTTGTGCTTTTCTCCCGAGATCACAATCATCGATTGTTCTCCCAGCAAGGGTTTGAGAATACCGTTGATATCGCCTGGAGCATCAAAAGCTTTGCTGTTGAGCATTTCCTGGAGCGCTTGCGGGTTGTGGATCATCACGAATGGTTCGAGGTTCCCCCATCGAGTCGTGAAAATCTCCCCGTACTTTTTGGCACATACATCCATGTATGTAAGTGGATCGGCGATCCATTGAATTAGCTGCACGAAGCGGGGGGTTTTGGGGCCGTCAGGTAGTGTCATAGAAATTATGGTGTTTGTTCGTAGGACTTGGGGAACATCAATAAAAATTGGGCAAAAACCGGGTTTTTGGACTTTTTATCCGTAAGTCGCGATCGACAAAAATCAAAAGCTTTGATTTTTTATTCAATGTCTCTGAATTCTGCTTTTTTAAGCGGTAATTACGTAATACAAGTTTCAACAAAGAATGGAATAGTAAGTAATTTCCTTCTTCGTACATACTCATAAGTCGCTGTCAATCGAAAATCGAAAATCAAAACAGAGAATAAGTCAATCTCGAATAATTGTAATACTTTATTCTCGAACTGTGTTTAAAATGTCCTGTCCAAGCTCTGTAAAACCGACGGTTTTGATTTGCCAAGGAGCATAACTGCTTAAAGTTTGGCGCACGCCTCCGAACAAACATAACATCTGACAACTCGACACATTTTGCAATTTCTGCCGAGAATTCCCGGAGGCCCGTAAATCTACGGTAGCTATTCCGAGGTCGCGATCGATCTTCAGCCGATAACTAACCAAACCAAGACTACTGAAAATCTGCTGGTTTAAGACTTCGTTCCCAGCCGATGACATTAACTGGTTATCTGGGCCTGTAACTGTTTCCGTTTTCAGAGTTTGACAAAGATTGTCTACCTTATATTAATGTCGGGGAACGGCTGGGTTTAGATGTTATATCAATTTCGGTTGCACCGTCAGGTGACTGTTGACTGTTGGTCGAGAAACTTAAATTTAATATTGGGCTTATGCTTTAGTCTCCACTCAACTCAACTTTACTATGACGATAAAGGGCGGATTTGATGTTACCGAATCCTAATTGCGATTGCTGATATTTTTTGTCCAACGGAATCGCCCTGATTGTATTGTTGAAATACGGGCGCTTTCAGCTTGAATTTTGAGATATTTCACTTATTTATGATTGACATCACAGAAGTGATGATTTTTTGTAACAACGAAGCTATAAGATTACTGTTACATTAATCCAATTCAATTTTTTCAGGTATCAACGCATGACTGCAACTACGCCAAAGGCAACCTCAGCAATTCCCAGTTTTTGCGAAGGAATCCAGTATTTCTCCGAGACAGTGCCTGGTTTTGAGACTTACGGGAAAACACCTGCGATCGCAATCGGGAGTAAATCGATCGCCGATCCCGCCGATCCCGCCGCCGTCTTTCAAACCATGCTCGCAGCAGACGCCCTGCGCTACCTGACGCTGCAAGTAACAGCCAGTAAGGCATCTGGACATCCGGGGGGTTTTGCTAGCCAAGCCGAGGCCTATGCAGCGTTGGTAATGCTGGGACACAAGAATATTGTCACCGAAGTCGGGCACCACGCACCCGGATTTTATAGTGCCATGTTTCTCGATCGATCTTTAGAAGACATGGGAATTGTCAACGTACAGCAAGTGCGCGACAAATTCAGAGAAAAAGACGGTTTGTTAGGACATCTTTCCGGTTTCATTCCCGGCCTTTTAGCACCGGCCGGCCCCCTCGGACAAGGACAGCATTTTGCAATGGCGGGCGCACTTTTGCACCCCGACAAACTGTTTGCTTTCACAATGGGCGACGGCGGCATGGGCGAACCCTATCCGATGAGCAGCATGGGGCATTTCCACACTGCTTATCCGCAGGTAACAAACTTTTTGCCAGTGTTAGTTTGGAACGGATATTCCCAAGAACATCACAGCATGGTTTCGACTAAAACTAATGCTGAAATGATTGCTTATTGGCAAGGAAATGGTTTTGAAGAAATCATCTTAATTGACGCTAAGGAATTTGACGATAAAAATCAACCGGAAAATTATGTTGACAGCACTGCTTTTTCACTCGAACAGCGCATGGCATTTACCAAAGCTGTTTTGCAAGGAGTTGACAAAGCGGCAAAATCTGCTCTCGGCGGCAAATTAACTGTGTTTATTATCAAACAGTTGAAAGGGGCTGGTGTCCACGCGCGCGGCGCAAAATCTCACAACCTTTATCCGAAAGATACGCTGGATGCACCGCACATTATTAGCGCTTTAAAACAGCGGGCTTTGACTGCTGAGGCGTGGCAGTTGGTGCGGACAAATTGCGAACGCGCTGGTGGCGGGCCTGCTGCGAAAACCGTTGTTACTGAGTTTACATTGCCACTAGCAGATTTAGGCGAATTGCCTCTAGAGGAATTTGCGCTTGGGGGAGAACCGAAGATTTCGACAACTGCAATGGGGCTTTTGGTAGGGAAAGTCGGCGAGCGCGATCGAACTTTTCTGGTTACCAATGCTGACGGCAACGAAGCATCAGCAATTGCCAACATCAACCAAGCTCTGAAAATTATTCACCCGACGACAGATGACTTGTACAATCAATCGCCAAACGGTCAAGTTTACGAACCTTTGAGCGAAGATGCTTGCGCGGGTTTGGCAGTAGGTTTATCGCTATTCGGAGCGCGGAGTTTGTGGTGTTCTTACGAATCTTTTGCCATCAACGGTTTACCAATTTGGCAAACAGTCACCCAAGCAATGGCAGAATTGCGCCGTCCAACTCCAGCAACTGTCACCTTATTTACTGCAGGTGCTTTAGAGCAAGGCCGTAATGGTTGGACGCACCAGCGCCCGGAAATTGAGGCTTATTTTGCGGCAATGATGCGGAACGGAAATGTGTTTCCTTTGTTTCCACCGGATGCTAACAGCATTCAAGCTTGTTACGAGTGGGCTTTGACTGCCAGAAATAAGGGAGTTGTGATTACTGCGAGCAAGTCGCCGCTGCCAATTCGCACTACTTTTGAACAAACTCGCCAAGGTTTGCAAGACGGTGCGATCGTGCTGCACGAAGTCGATTCCCCGCAAGCTCCCCACAATCAAGGCGGGAGCAAGAAAGTTGTGTTTGCAGTTGTCGGCGACATGACTTTAATGCCAGTGTTTGAAGCGGCGGCATTTTTGGAAACAGAAGGCATTGGAGTGCGGATTGTTTCTGTTGTGAATCCCCGGCGTTTGTACCGCCCAACTGATGTTGCTTGGGATACTTGTTCGGAAGCTGACGGCGGCTTTTTGAGCGATGAGAAATTTGCCGAAATGTTTGGGGGAGATGCCTTGATTGGCGTGACAGGCGGTGCTTCTGGGATGTTGGAACCTGTGATGCTACGGAGCAATTGTCCGCGCGATACTTTCGCTTGGAAGCGGGGGGAAACTACTGCTAGTGCGGGTCAGTTGATGGCGTTTAATGGGTTGACTGCTGAGGCGTTGACTAAAAGGGCGATCGGGCTAGTTCATTAAACCTTTTGTATCGGAATTGATCTTACCCGAAATCAGGACACGGCAGTGCCGTGTCCCTACAATTAACCAGGGTAGGGAAACGGCACTGCCGTGTCCTCTATATCATTCCGGCACAGTCGGAATTGATATAATATTTAATAGCGGTACGGAAGCGGCACTGCCGTGTCCTCTATATCATTTCGGCACAGTCGGAATTGATATAATATTTAAAATAGGATGGTGATACCTATGACAGCACAACTTTTAGAAGAAACAGTTACCCTTGCGGAACAGCGATTGATTCTCCCCAGTTATTATAGTTGGGAGCAATTTGAGGCTTTGGAATCTTTGATGGCAGACTCTTCTGGTTTGCGGATAACTTATCTTGATGGGTGGATCGAGTTTATGACATTAGGTGAAGCACATGAGACAATCAGTTGTCTTCTGAATTTTTTGCTACAACTCTACTTTTGTGAAATGGGAATTGAATATATTCCTGTAGGAAGTGCAACTCGCAGAGACCGCACCAGAGATGTATCATTTGAACCAGACGAGTCTTATTATATAGGTTCAATAAAAGAGCATCCCGATTTAGCAGTAGAAGTGACGATTACTAGCGGGAGTACAAATAAACTAGCTAAGTATTTGCGAGTTCGCATTCCTGAAGTCTGGTTTTGGGAAAATAATCAGTTGGCTGTGTATGGGTTGCGGGAGGATAATTACGAGCAAATTTCAAGAAGTGAGTTGCTGCCGGAGTTGGATTTAGAATTGCTGGTACGTTGCGTTTTGATGCCTTCAAGAATTGAGGCAAGGACGGAGTTTTTGAAGGAATTCGGCCGCAGTAATTGAGCAAAAGATTAGGTACATAAGCTACTTTTTTTGGCGCAATGCTTTTTCAAATCGCTCAGCCAGCATAATCGCCATAAACGGCTCTACGAGTCCTCCAAATAATGGAACTGATCTTATTAGAGCTAATGATACAAGTGTTGGATCGACCGCTTTATTAAGAACTCCTAAAATAGCACTTTCTGCGGCTTTACGAGTATAAGAGCGACAAATAACGTTTGCATTTTTCATGTATACTTCAATCATATCGGATGCGTTATTTACAGAAATTAACTCAACGTAGACACGATCTCCTGGATTCAATAGCTCAATAGTCAGATCTAGTTCATCATTTTGATGTTGCAACTCGTGAATTTTTCCAAAACCAAATTCAGGTTCTGTCTTGAGGCTGTAACCAACAATCTTTGCTTTGCTATCCAGCCGGATTAAAATTGGTTGATTCGGAACAGCTTGGTTCCCAGAATTGAAAACCTCAAGATTGAACAAAAATACAGATGTTGCTTGTTCTCCTGAATATTTAACCTCTAGTTTACTACGAATTTCATCTGAAAATGTCAATAATGAAGAAGCATCGTCTATAATGCAATCGATTCGTTTAACTATGCTTGTTTTTTTTGAGATGAATATCGATGCTAGTGCTGTTATAACTGCTCCAACAACCGCACCAATAATTGCTGCAATTGTTGGATTTTCATACCAATTCATCTGTTGCATAAATCCTTAACTGAATGTTTTAATATTCTCATAATAGTAGACTTTTAATGTAAAAACTTAAAGTCAAAAAAAGTAGGAAAAAGTTGGATCTTTTTCAAATGAGCACAAACAATTTAGAGACGAGACAAAAAAAGTTGGAAAAAGTTGGAAAAAGTAGGGTATAGTAACGGCATTCATCTCATCTGCGTACCTATGGACATTCCTCAGATATTGCAATCCGTCGATGAAACTGTCTGCGCTAAGACAGGTAAGCATCTCAACGACTTGCAACGGAGAATTATCGCGGGAATACTGAATCGTCAAAAGTATGCTGGGGTTGCAGAAACATACGGTTACAGCGACAAACACGTTAAAAAAGTCGGTCACGAACTTTTGCAAATGTTATCTGATATCTTTGGTGAACAAGTTAAAAAAAGTAATCTTGAATCTGTCCTAGAACGACACATAAATGTCAATATAAGTTTAGGCAATAAAAACACTGGAAATAAGAATAACGTCAATATAGGTTACATCAACAATTGCTCCGATGCTTCAGCTTCAACCCCAGATGAAAGTCAGCCTGCAACTCCTGACTTGCAGCCACAAAGTAATAATTACACTGCGATCGCAATAATTGAACTAATTGATAAGCTGCGTCAGTTTGGTTTGACCGATCAGCAAATTGCGGAAGCGCTAAATCTACCATTGAATGAGGTCGATCGAGTGGATTTGGAAGAGTGAATATATCCGAGAGAGATACTGATTCGTGTTGTGCGCCCTTCACCGTAACTTAGATGGCAGTAATCCCTTGCCCTAAATGCTTCAAGACTTGAAAAGCCGATCGCAATTCACGAAGCACAGTATAAATCAAAATGCCCGCGATAACCCGTATTCGGGTGTAGGTTGAGCCCTGAGTTTCACAAACAACACATCATCGCCATTCGTCAACATACCAAATCTTGGTTTATCCAGATCGGGATTTGCCATCATGTATGCTAATGCGATCGGTAATGCCGATCGCGTCGAAACCGTAGTCTTCTTACACTCCAAAACCATTACCCAAATCAGCTAATTTTGCATGATTTTTGAGAATTAGTATTAACTGGCGCGGATGTCAACTATCTGAAAGCATAAGATTCATAATAGCACACAGGAACCTAATGTTTTTTTCAACCTGTCTGAGTGACGTACTGCCAACAATTCTTAACTATTTGCGAACGCTTTGCGATCGTGATTAAGATTAAATCACCATCTGATTGAGAGTATTCCGGGGATTAAAAGTGCGATTTGCCTTGATTTTCTCATAGCATTCGCGTTCTACAGTGCTAATTTCTTTCGGGGGCACGATCGCAATTTTGACCAACAAATCAGTCCGTTCATCTTTCTTCGGTTTCGGCCATCCTTTCCCCCGCAACCGCAAAGATTGACCCGATCGCATCCCTGCCGGAAACTTTACAGTGATCATACCTTCAGGCGCCGGCACTTCAATTGAAGCCCCCAACACAGCTTCGTCAGGAGTTATCGGCACTTCGCAGACCAAATTCTCTCCCTCAAACTGGAAGAAAGCGTGAGGCAAAACCTCTAATTTTAGGTACAAATCTCCCTGCTGCTTCGTATATGGGTCAACTTGGCCTTTGCCTTTTACCCGAATTTTGCTGCCCGTTTTCACTCCCGCAGGAATCGAAACTTCGCCCGTAGCGACTCGCTTAGAAGTGCCCCGAAATGCTTCTCCCAGAGTCAGGGAAATCGTCACCTCAGTGTCGCGAGAGGTTCCGGCGTTGCGGTTTTCATACCCCGGAAAATCTTCAAATCCGCCGCTGGGCCCGCCGGTGCGGTAGTTGCTGTAATTCCACTGGCCATTGCGGTTAGTACCCGCACTGTTGGCGGCTGCGCGCCCAAGCAAGGTATTGATAAATTCGTCAAAACTGCCATACTGGCTGAAGTCAACGCCGCCAAAATCTACCGCAGTACCAGCCCCGCCTGGCCATCCGCTGGGAGTTGCTGCTGCTTGCTTCCAATATTGACCGTATTGGTCATATTTTTTGCGTTTTTCTGGGTCTGAGAGCACTTCGTAAGCTTCGTTAACTTCTTTAAAACGAGCTTCAGCTTCTTTGTTCCCTGGGTTCATATCCGGGTGATATTTTCGGGCTAGTTTGCGGAAAGTTTTTTTAATTTCATCTGCACTGGTGGTTTTGTTGAGTCCCAAAATAGCGTAATAGTCTTTAAAATCTGTTGCAGCCATTAAGTAATCCCCTCTTTATTAGTTGTTAGTTGTTAGTTGTTAGTTGTTATACCAATTTAATGTGAAGTTGCACATATCCCGATCCCCCTAAATCCCCCTTAAGAAGGGGGACTTTCACCCCCCCTTTCCCCCCCTTATTAAGGGGGGTTAGGGGGGATCAGATTCTATGCAGCTTCATAAAAAATTGGTATTAGAAAGAATCAATCCCAAATTAGCAGGATGGCGAATTAGTTTGATGCCACGGTCAGAAGTACCTGCGGCATCTTATTCAAATTATAGGTTATCAAAGGTTGGGACTCGATCGAGTTCGGTTGTTGCTGGGCGTTCGATCGCAATTTCCGCACTTCGGTGCTGTTTGAGATTTTATCGCATTCGGCTCTAGAATTGCTCTTATGCAGCCACAGCCGCCACAGCAAAAAGCATTCGACAACAAAAACAATGGTTCGATCGATTAAGAACGTCCTAACCCCATTGGCGGTTGCTATATCTTGGAATTTTTACACGCTAAAAGTATTGCCACGAAACGTTTTGAGGAGTTGTGTGCTGTCGGGACTTGGGGCGGCGACGAGAGCTTTAGGGTGCGACCCTGTTGAGATCCACCGAAAGCTGAGTCCGGTTTAGTGGCGCGGACGATCGATCTTTTTTCTCTGCGGTGCGATGGCTACGCCCCGGCTTACGCCTACGAACTTATCGATCTGAACTTTTACACCCAATCCGAACCCTAGCACGTTCTACTCAGCAACTTTCGTCGCATCTGCTGCCTAAATTGTGACCGAATTATACCCTAAAGCGCGCCGTAATTCCACAACCTTTCGATATTTTTTTTTCTAACCTTAGACTGATGTTATAAAATCTAATTTTTACAACCTCTGAATAGATTTAAGTCAACAAAACCTCACAAAAAAAATTAATTACTTTGTTAACTAGAACACACACATTTAGAAAAATTAAGATAGGATGGTAGCTCAATAAGTTATTAACGCTACCAGGGTGCTAAGATGATTGATTATTTGCTAAGTTGGCCTTGCGGCTGCTGCGACGATTGGAAAGATAATTCCGAGAGTTGTATTGTACTCAGAAACGGGCAGCGCATTTGTCACTCTTGCTACGATCGCAAATACAAAAATCAGAAGCTATCCGCCAGACGCAGGCGATCGAACATATCTGTATCACCGCAGACCGTAACAGAGACAGTCCTTTATTAAGGCGCGATACTTTGAATACAGCCAACTATTCCGATAACCTCGACTCAGCATTGGCAATTAATGAACTCAGAAAAAGAATTTCGTCATCAGTCATCGGTCATTGGTAATCCGTCACTAATTTAGTTATTTATTATCAGTCACTTGAAAAGCAGGTAACAGATTTTAACTTAAAAAACTAATGACTGACAACTAATGACTAATGACTAATAACTAAATGATAGTTCCATCAGCAATCGTGGCGTTTTTCAGGACTACGACAATGCCGCTGCGGATGTAAAAACCTTGGCTTTCGCGGTTGGCTTCTTCCACTCGGTCTTTATTAATTATTTGAACATTGCGGCCGATACGGGCATTTTTATCCACAATCGCGCGGCGAATTGTAGTATCCGCACCGATACCGAGGGCGACGCCACCATGATCCAAATTTGAATGCCGTTCGGCGTCAGGTTCGTAGAAGTCAGCACCCATAACTAGGGTATCTTGAATCGTACATCCAGCTTCAATGCGCGATCGAACTCCCAGCACAGAATGATCGATCCGGCACTGTTTGAGAATGCAGCCTTCAGCAATAATCGATTCAGTCACATGAGTATCTAAAAGCTTAGTCGGCGGCAAGAAACGCGGACGAGTGTAAATCGGCGCATTTTCATCGTAGAAACTGAAAGGCGGCTGAGGCTGTTTTGTCAGAGCCATGTTAGCATCGTAAAAAGCCTCAATGGTTCCGATATCTTCCCAGTAATCGTCAAACAAATAAGCTTGAACGTTGTGGTCTTTTGCAGAATTCGGAATAATCTCTTTACCAAAATCAGTTTGGTTTGGAGATTCTTTCAGCAGTTTAATCAAAACTTCTTTTTTGAAGACGTAAATCCCCATCGAAGCAATGTAAGGACTTTCCAGAGCCTGCTGCGCTGTCAGTCCCAGTTTAGTAGTATCCACCTGCATTTGTTTGAGCGCATCGCCTTTTGGCTTTTCGCTGAAAGAAACAATGCGGCCGTTGTCGTCGATTTTCATCAAACCAAAATCCGAGGCCCGCTTGTCGTCCATCGGCAAAACCGAGAGGGTGATGTCGGCGTTGGTTTCGCGGTGTCTATCCACAAACAAACGGTAGTCCATGCGGTAGAGGTGGTCGCCTGATAAAATCAGGTATTCATCAACGTCCCACTGTTCTAGCAGCGAGAGATATTGGCGAACTGCGTCGGCTGTCCCTTGAAACCAGTTGGGGTTTTCCTGAGTTTGCTGGGCGGCGAGCACCTCGACAAATCCTTCGGTGAAGCCGGAAAACTGGTACGTGCGAGAGATGTGACGGTTGAGGGATGCCGAGTTGAATTGCGTGAGGACGTAGATTTTGACTATTTCCGAGTTGATGCAGTTGCTCACAGGAATATCGATGAGGCGATATTTGCCTGCGAGGGGAACTGCGGGTTTGGCTCGTAGTTTGGTTAGGGGGTAAAGGCGGGTGCCTACACCGCCACCGAGGATGATGGCTAAGACTTTTTTCAAGGAACTTTCTCCCTAGGGTCGATTAACTCTCCAAGTCCAGTGTCGGATGGTGAGGGCTTCTTGACAAGGGGGGGAGGCAAGGAAGTTTTGAGTTATGAGTTATGAGTTAAAATACTCATCAATCCATAATCGATCTTTAAAAAAGTTGTAAGTTGGGAGTTAAAATACTCATGAATAAAGAAGGGCTGTTTAACGAAAGAATAAGGTTTGGGGTTTTGCCGATCGACAAAACTTGATAAAGTATATATTCTCTACCAAAAGCTAGATCCGCTAAAAACCTCTGCTAATGTAGCCTAAACCAGAAAAACAGGAGAATTGTATGCAAATTCAAACGCCAGACTGGGTTAAACACGCCGTATTCTACCAAATATTCCCCGATCGCCTCGCCAAAAGCAAACAGCCTCGCAAACGCCTGCTGCAAAACTTCATGTGGGAAGAATGGCACGAAATCCCCACCCTCCAAGGCTACAAAGGCGGCGACTTGTGGGGCGTGATGGAACAGCTAGACTACTTGCAAGACTTAGGCATTAACGCAATTTACTTCACCCCCATATTTCAGTCGGCCTGCAATCACCGCTACCACACCCACGACTACTATCAAGTCGATCCCATGTTGGGCGGAAATCCGGCTTTTAAAGAACTTTTAGATGCCGCTCACGATCGCAACATCAAAGTTGTCCTCGATGGCGTATTCAACCACGCCAGCCGCGGCTTTTTCTTCTTCCACGACATCCTCGAAAACGGCCCGAATTCTCCTTGGGTGGATTGGTTTAAAATTGAAGGTTGGCCGCTATCTGCTTACGACGGCAATTTTCCGGCTAATTATGCCGGCTGGGACGGGAATCGAGCACTTCCTGAATTCAATCACGACAATCCAGAAGTGCGAGAATACATCATGGAAATCGCCGAATACTGGATTAAATTCGGCATCGACGGCTGGCGGCTGGACGTTCCTTTTGAAATTAAAACCCCGGGATTTTGGCAAGAATTTCGAGAACGAGTGAAAGCAATTAATCCCGAAGCTTACATTGTCGGCGAAGTTTGGGAAGATGCGAGAGAATGGCTAGATGGCAGTCAATTTGACGGAGTGATGAATTATCTTTTTGCTGCGCCGACTATTGCTTTTGCAGCGGGCGACAGAGTAGATTTAGCTCAAATTGAAGGCCGTTCTTACCATCCCTATCCGCCACTTTTTGCTAAAGAGTACGGCGACAAAATTCAGCAAGTTTTGGAACTGTATCCGTGGCAGATACAGCTAACTCAACTCAATTTGTTGGCGAGTCACGATACAGCCCGGTTGATCTCAATTGCTGGAGGCGATAAAGCTAGCGTCGAACTCGCTAATTTGCTGCTGTTAACTTTTCCCGGAGCTCCCAGCATTTACTACGGCGATGAAGTTGGTTTACCCGGTGCCCTCGATCCCGATTCCCGCCGCGGTTTTCCCTTAGAAGCTCACTGGGAACTTGATGTTTTAGATTACCACAAGCAGTTGATAGCTTTGCGGCACAAATACGTTGCCCTCCGCACAGGATCGTACCAAATTCTGTTTGCGGAAGGAACGGTTTACGTTTTTGCCAGAATTTTGGGGGATGAGGAAATAGTTGTTGCTATCAATGTCGCTACCGAAGAAGCTCATATAAGTTTTGAGATGCCGGTCACTGAGCGAAGCCGAAGTGTGAAATCTCCTCACGAGAAATTGCTGTTTGGAAAAGGCGAGTTTGTTTGGAAAGGTGAAGGGGAAACTCGGGAGTTACATTTGACTCTACCAGCTCGTTCTGGCTTGATTTTAGGTTCGGATAATTAAGCTATCGACGGCTACTGAATAGAAGTTAGAGAGTCCAGACTTTAGGGTGCATCTCACCTTTGTAAATATACAGCAGATTCCACGTTGATAAAGTACACCAGCCTATCGTTAGTTCCCCGTAGGGACACGGCACTGCCGTGTCCCTACACTTCACTTTCAGTCGCCGATATTGGTATTTATGCAAAACTGAGATGCACCCCAGACTTCTTTGATAAGTCTGGACTCTAACAGCTCTAGAATTTTACATTTAACAATTAACTTTAGCAATAAATTTATGTAGATTTTTAGTTATTCCCTCTTTCACCCTTGCGAAAAAACTGCTTTAAAATCTCTCCGGGTTCTCGATCCCAGGTGTCAACGTGTTCGTAAATTAAGCCGTGTTCATCCAGCTTGTAAGTAGAATAGCCCTTAAAAAAAATATGAGCTTTCCAGGGAACCCGTAGCGTGCCGCGAACAGTCCAATTTGCCACAATAGTATCAGGGGCTGTCTGACTTGTGTCGTGCAGGTCGAAGTAAATCTCGGTAAAGAATAGCTGGCCGTGAAACCGCAGAGTCCAAAAGATAATCCGATAGTTGATTTTTCCTTTAAATGTGTTAACAGGATCTTGAAAATAGACACCTTTTGTGTAGATGTCGTAGGAGATGTCTTTCTCAAAAAGGGTCGGGAGATCCACTTTCAGGGTCTCTACTGCTTGTTGTAAGTAGGTAGGCGGGATTAAACCGAACTACGTAACAGTATGTAAACAGGGCTAAATCACTTACGTTTAGGGGATTTGGATACTTTACAATCGTTTACATGGTTGCGTTTTACAGCGCCTACTTACTTAGCTGGATTTGATATTCGATCGCGCTCAAGATACCACCTTGTGACAATATTGTTTGTAAGTTTAATTGAATAATCTAGATCGATCGCTGGATTATCCCAGATTTGATACTCGATCCACCTCTGATTTTAGCTCTAGCGATATTATCCGCGCCGGCCTTTCTGCTGACCCGGACTGGCGACATCGAAACCTTGGCACCGATTTGACTGAACACCCCCACCCCTCTCTTCTTCTCGCAGAAATCAACAGCGGCAAGCTGTTGATGGTAGATAGCCGTCGCCGGAACGGTCTAATTTTGATTAAACGCTTCCACGCGGAGTTTGCCGGGCCTGGGGCTGCCGTTGGGGGTGCTTTTGATGTTGACTCTGTGCAGGCGATTCCGGTGGGCGACTTTTGTTTGGTTTGTCCTCAATCTCCCGAAGAAAGACAGAAAGCTTTTGGAATTCGGCGGCATTGGGTGCGGCTAACGGAACAGTTAACGCGAAAGCCTGTAGCTTTGGAACGCGCACAAATGCTTTTAACTCAGTTTGAACAGTATTTTGATGCGGAAACAGTAGTACAAATTCCCGATCGAGCTTTGGCACTTTTAATCGGCGTATTCCCCCAGACTATTCGCGCGGCGCGGCAGATTGATAATTAAAAATAGCCTGGTAATTGGCTTGAATAATTACCATTTTTTAGGATGTTTGTCAAGTCAAAATCGCAGCGATTCGATCGCAAGTTCGCTGATTTTCCTCCGGGCTACCCACCGTAATCCGCAAACCTCCGCCAGTATGCCGAATTAAAGTACCTCGCTCTTTTAGCTGCTGCATGATTTGTTGGTGTTCCTGTTCCGCAGATTCGCCCTCACCGGCTTTCACCCGTAGGTAAACGAAGTTAGCCGCACTCGGCCAAACTTGTAATTTTTGATGCTGAGTTAGCGCTGCAATAAATTTCGCTCTTTCTGCTACAATCTCGGGAATTACTGCTAGCAATAACTGTCGCTGCGCTAAGGCAAATTCGGCTGCGGTTTGCGAAAAAGCGGGGAGGTTGTAGGGGAGACGGATTTTTTCTAGGGCGGCGGTGAGTTCGGGATGGGCGATCGCATATCCGACTCTCATTGATGCTAATCGAAAAGCTTTTGAAAATGTTCGTAAAATTATCCAATTCGGATGTTGGTGCAATCGGTCTGCTAAAGTATTTTGGCTGAATTCAAAATAAGCTTCGTCAATTACTACTAATATCTCTTTTGGCAAACTTGACAGCCATTCTATTTCATCGGCTGTCAAAGCATTGGCTGTGGGGGAATTGGGATGAACGACGAAAACAACCCGTACTGGCAAATTTTGATTTTGATCTATCGCCCTTTTAGCCGCCTCGATATCGAATTCAAAATTCTCCTCTTTTCGCGGAACACTGACAACGGGAATTCCCAGGGTGGTGGCGGTAATTCCGTACATCGAAAAGGTGGGATTCGCCACTAAAATCGAGCCGGCGCCACCTAAGCAAGTCGCTATTAAGAGCGATCGAATTAGTTCGTCGGAACCGTTCCCGACAGAAATATTGTCGGCTGTAATGGCGGTTTTTGGCTGTGGAACCCCCCCTAGCCCCCCCTTGTTAAGGGGGGGGACAGGAATGGATTCAGCAGATTCGTTGACGTATTGGGCGATCGCCCCTTTAAGCGCTGCGTGTCCACCGTCGGGATAGCGATTTGTCTCAATTAACTGCTGGTAAGTCCAAGCTAGCTTTTGTTTTAATTCCGCTGGTAAGTCGTAGGCGCATTCATTGGTATCCAGGCGATCGATCGCACTTTCCGAGTGCGGTGATTCTGCTGACGCGCCGCCCGGATGGGGAGTGTATGCGGTGAGTTGGGCTAAGTCTTTTCGGATAAAAGGAAGCATGGTATAATCTTAAACTTTTGATTTAGATTGTCAGTTGGCAAGCCTGTAAACTTAGAATAGAGCCTTTTCTATCTCGAAAGCAAGAGGAAAGGGGGAATTGAGTTTCTGTCGATCGATTGATGCGCCGACTGCGACAAATTAATTATCTTGATAGAGTAACTCCTAAAATTTGGAAACAGACAATGAATAAATATGCAGCTTCGGCGCTTCTTGCTTTGAGTTTAGCGATTCTCCCTTCAGCCATGCCTGCTCAGGCTCAAACAAACTCAGCTCCAGCACAGAACAATACTGATTCTAATCGAGTTATTTTAGACACAACTCCGTTTCAAGAAAGCAAGGGCGACAACAATCATTGGGGTGCTTTGGGTTTGTTGGGGATCCTCGGTTTGGCGAATCTGTTTCGCAAGGATGAACCCAAAAAGTACCGCGATCCGATGGGTGGCGAATAATTGTTTTAAATGGCGATCGTCTTTGAGGATTCCGCTAACGCCCAAGCCAAAAACCACATCAACTGTCTGTCTTGGACGCAGAAACCGGGTTTTTCACGAAACTACTGGATTATTGCCTTTAATCCTGACAAAAAACCCCGGTTTCTTTGATGTTCGAGGACACTTTTACCATAATTACTAATCGCGCCACAAAGCAATTCCGCCCAACAAACCGCTGACATTCGGTACAATTTTAACCGGCTGCGGTAAATCAAAAACAATCTTTTTAGTATTGCCCCCGCCGATGTAAAAACGATCGCAGTTAAACAGATTTTGCAGCGAGACGATCGCCTTTTCGAGACGGCGGTTCCACCTTTTGACACCTATTGTATCTAAAGCCGATCGCCCTAATTGCTGTTCGTAAGTTTCCCCTTTGCGAAACGGGTGATGTCCTAATTCTAGATTTGGCACCAATATACCATCGACAAACAACGCAGAACCAAAACCGGTGCCGAGGGTAACTACTAATTCTACCCCAGTACCAGCAATTGCTCCCAATCCTTGAATGTCGGCATCGTTGGCCACTCGCACCGGTTTTCCCAACCGATCTTTGAGGGTAGTTGCTAGGTCAAAATCAATCCAAGACGGATCTAAATTGGCTGCGGTTTTGATGACCCCTAGACGCACCACACCAGGGAAACCGACGGATACTCGGTCAAATTCTCCTTGTCCGCTGGCTAAAGAGGCGATCGCCTCTAATATAGGTTCCGGCTTGGGCGGTTGAGGCGTTTCTACCCGGCTGCGTTCCGTTTGGGGTATACCTTCAGCGTCCAAAACCATAACTTTGATGCCGCTTCCGCCAATGTCAACGGCTAAGGTGCGAGTCGATCGATCTTGTTGAGTCATTTGAGTGTTCAGACTTGCAAGTTGGTCAAATTTTAATTATTGAATTGGCAAAACTTTTGCATCGCTTCCCAAATTTCCCCCAGGACATTTCCCAAAGAATGGTCATCTTCGACCTCTATCAATTGCACCCAGGGACGGTTAGCGGCAAAACTTCTGCTAGCTTGAATCGGTACTATTGTATCATGCTTGCCGTGAACAATTAACGTAGGGACTGACCGCATTAATTTTTCTTCAGGATATTGAGCCATTTCTGCCACAAACTGATAATTCAACGGCAAATATCGCTGTTCGCCGTAGTGGTAAACGGGCAAATATTTCTCAGACTCCCACTTTTCCAACTGTTGCTGTCCCAACAGCGGCAACCAGTAGCCGAGAAATTGAAAAGCAGGCGCTAACAAAACTATTTGCTTTACTGATAATTGTCGCTGCGCCAACCAAGCCGCTGTCAGCCCCCCAAAACTAGACCCAATTATGGTAACTTCCCCTAAATTTTTTACGTTTTCTGTCGGCGATGGGGAGGATTGAATTGGCAAAAATTCTGTTTCTATTTGTCGCAACTGGCGGGTGAGAGTGAGACTCGAAAAATCATTTTGATTGAGATCGGGAGTTTTTAAGTCAATTCCTAGGGAAGAAAAGCGATCGCGAAAATATTTAGCCTTAGCTGAATCGGGACTTGAAGCAAATCCGTGTAAATAAATGTAACTCGAATCGTTCGGTAGATTCATTCAGAAACTTTATGAGATTTATCAACTAATTATTTTAACTTAAATTAGTTAGAATCTGCGCAGCGACATACAATTTTTCTGCTTTCATCCCTCTCTGCTGCGACTTCATTTATGTCCCCCTAAACTCCACATTAGTAAGGTGCGC
Organism: Cyanobacteria bacterium VAR_87_metabat_62; assembly: GCA_031427135.1. Lineage (GTDB taxonomy): Bacteria > Cyanobacteriota > Cyanobacteriia > Cyanobacteriales > Microcoleaceae > Microcoleus. The sequence goes on from JANPMV010000016.1 coordinate 55,307, forward strand.
ACTGCGCACCCTACGATTAACTCAAAAATACTCGTATATTACTGCGGTTTTGGGTTGTTTTGCGTCCGGTTTTTAGCCGTTTGCCGCCGCTGCTGCATTAGTTGAGATAATTGGGTGCGCTGTTCAGGCGTGAGCACTTCTCGCATTGACAGCGTAGTTTCAAATTGTACCTCTTCCAACTGCTGTCTCAATCCCATAATTTGACGATGTTTTTCGCGCATTTGGCCGACATTTGCCGTCGGACTCGACATCATCGTTTCCAATTCTTGTCTGGCTTGGCGGACTGCTTGCATCCGCTGCGAAACTTGCTCTTTGTAGCGATCGCGAACTGTCTGCATTTTCTGCTTTTGATCGGCACTTAAATTGAGTTTATCGAACAGTCCACCTTCCCGACCAGCAGGTCGATTTGGCTTTTCGTTTTGGGCAATTATTTCAGCTTGGGCGGGGCTAGGAACGGCTATTACAGCGGCTGTAGTGCCGAAGGTAAACATTAAAACGGCTATTGCAGAAATTCGGCGAATCAACATGAAAAATTACCTCTTTGAGATTAGTTATTTGTTGGCGGTTCGGTGTCAGTATTAACACCGAAATCGGGCAAATTTTCGCCGTGAGAATCGTTCAATACACCCTCCCAATTATTGACAAGAAATGCTTCTAGGTGCGCCGCCTCATCCGCCTTTTGTGCGGTAACTAGCACGCGATAGCCTGACCCAAAAACTAGCAGCCCAGCGGCGATCGCAGAAGGAAACACCCACTTGCCAAAACCGAGGCTTTCTGACTTTTTATTAGACCCGGTAAATTGCGGTTCTTCCCGATTATTCAGCTTGATCGCAGCCGCCTCATTCCTGTCTATTGCTGCTAAAAGCTTTTGCTCAAAATCGGGCGCAGCTTCGGGAAAGTTCGGGCGATATTGCTTTAAAAAACTAACTAATTTTTCGTCGCTATTTCCGTCCTTCATAGCTGGTCAACCCCCTCTTTTTGTAAAAATTGCCGCACCGAATTTCGGGCATAAAACACGCGAGATTTGACAGTTCCCGCTGGGAGTCCCAAAATTTGGGCTACTTCTTTTTGTGGGATGTCTTCTAGGTCGTGTAGCACCAAAACGCTGCGGTGTTCAAAGCTCAATTGCTCCAGTCCCCGCTGCACTAAATCTTGATAGTGCAACTGCATCAAATCTGAGGTATGATCTTTGATGACAACCTGATTCATTTCTGCTTGATTTTTGAGTTTGGAATCAAAAGAATGCTGCTTAGCAAATGATTGTCTTTGATCGGAAGCCACATTCCAAGTGATTCGATAAAGCCAAGTAGAAAAGTTGTCCTGGTGCTTGAGTTTTGGCAATCCTTTCCAGACTCGCAGGAATACTTCTTGTGCTAAATCGTCAAGCAGCGACGGGCCGCAGAGTTGGTAAAGGGTTGACCTGACTTTGTGTTGGTAGCGTTGGTAAAGGTAGCGAAAGCAAGTGCGATCGCCCTTTAGACACTCAGCAACTAAGTCCGAGTCGGAACAGTTATCGGTTAAAACATTGGCTGACACAGCTAACACTTGTGAAGTATTCCTCACCAGTTCGTTATCTGAAGTGTTTAGACAGGACAAGTTCAAAAAAGGTTCAATTTGTTTAAAATATTTATATAACAATCCTAAATCAGTACAAATATGTAGGGGTAGTGCCCCCGTGCCTACCCTCCCCATCCACGATTTTGTAGGTGTTTCAAAGATTGGGGCAGCCACGGGGGGCGGCCCCTACAAGAGAATCAAACAGCCCTGCCTATTTACCGCAGAGTCACAAACTCTTCAGCAGTCGATGGGTGAATGCCAATAGTCACATCAAAGTCCTTCTTCGTAGCTCCCATATTAACAGCGATCGCCATTCCTTGAATAATCTCGCCCGCGTCTTTCCCCACCATGTGCACGCCCAAAACTCTGTCAGTATTAGTCTCAACAACTAACTTGACAAAAGTCTTCTCATCTGCACCTGTCAAAGCGTGAAACATCGGCCGAAACTTGGCTGTATAACACTTGATTGAGTCGGGAAATTTTGCTCTAGCCTGCGCTTCATTTAAGCCGACTGTAGCAGCTTCCGGCTGGGAAAATACCGCTGATGCCACATTTTCGTAACTGATTGCTCTCGGATTGTTGCCAAATTCCGTATCTGCAAAAGCTCGTCCTTCGGCGATCGCAATTGGCGTCAGATTAATCCGGTTGGTGCAATCTCCCACTGCAAAAATGTGCGGCTGACTGGTGCGGCTGTCTTTGGTAACTGCGATCGCACCTTTGTCTGTTTCAACTCCCGCATTTTCTAAAGCCAATTTTTCTAAATTGGGTTTGCGCCCGGTAGCGCACAACAGCGCGTCTACTATTAAGGTTTCTGAGGATTTCCCCGACAGTGTTAATTTTAAGCCTTCTGGGGTTTTCTCAATGTGTGCGATCGAGCTTTCTGTCAAAATTTCTACCCCATGCTTAATCATTCCTTCTTGCACGTTGGTACGAATTTCTGTGTCGAAGTAATTCAAAATTAAGTCACGGCGGATGATTTGAGTTACTTGACTTCCCAACCCGTTCATGATGCAGGCAAATTCGACGCCGATGTAGCCGCCGCCCCAAATTGCCAACCGTTTTGGCTGCTCTTTTAGCAAGAAGATTTCGCGGGAGGTAATCGAGTGTTCGATGCCTACAATCGGGACTCTTTCCGCTTCTCCGCCGACAGCGATTAAGATTTTGGCTGCGGTGATTTTTTTGTCACCAACTTCGACAGTATGAGGGTCGATAAATTTGGCGTATCCTGAGATTAATTCAACTCCAGCTTTTTCGAGAAAGCTAATGTGCAGTTTGCTGAGTCGGCGCACTTCTGTATCTACCGTGGTGACGAGTTTTTCCCAGTCGAAGCTGCTTTCTACCGCACTCCAACCGTAGCCGATCGCATCTTCGTACAAATGCGAAAATGTTGAAGCGTACACCATCAGTTTTTTGGGCACGCAGCCGCGAATTACGCAGGTTCCGCCTACTAAGTCGTTTTCGGCGATCGCCACTTTCGCCCCGTAGGATGCAGCCCGCTTAGAACTCGCCAATCCGCCAGAGCCTGCACCTATCACAAACAAGTCGTAATCGTATGTCATAATTGTCTGTACTTTCCTATTTCCAACTTGCCAAGTTTACGCTTCACTTTTCTTAATCATATCTCAAAAAATTCGACCTTTTTTTTGGAGTCTAGTGCTTGACTTCTTGTCATTGACATAGTATTATTAGATAATAGAAATCTGTTCAAAATTTTTATAACTGCTCACACTCCCATTATTAGATTATACATCAAGCCAGTGCCAAAAAACATATCAAAATGTATACTTTTTCTGGCCGCGAAAATCAGCAGATATCAAGAGAAATTTTGAACCGCAGCTCGACGCGGATCTAGACACAATCCACTGCTGCGCGCGATCGGCAGGGCTGTTTCATTTTCAGACAAATCATCGTTTTGTAGGGGTAGTGCCCCCGTGCCTACCCTCCCCCACTCATATCTTGCAGCATTCGTGGGGGATCTGTAGAGGCGGGTTCGCCAACAACTTTCAAGCTTGCAGATAAGTTAAATAAACCCGCCCTCCCACTAAAATAATTCTATTTAGGTAATAAGGTGGTAATTCAATGAAATCATCTCATCTGAATAATTTATTCTCTAAATTATTAAAAAAAGTCCCCTTAAGGATTATTTTTACGGTTCCCTTTATGATTGAAATATTTATCATAGTTGGATTAGTAGGGTTTCTCTCTTATAAAAATGGAAAAGAAGCAGTCAACGAAATTGCTGCTCAATTGCGTGAAGAAATTACATTAGAAATCCAAGAATATATTAAAAACCAGTTATCTGCTCTAGTTATGATTCATAAACTTAACGCTGATGCTATTGAACGGGGTGAGTTAAGTCTCGATTTACAAGAGCGAGAGACGCAAAAATATCATTATTTATGGCAAATGATTAAAAATTTTGATGGTGTCAGTCGGATCGGCTTATCCTCTCAAGCTAAAAATCAATATTTAGAGGTTTGGAGAAAGCCAGGAAATGGAGAATTAAGATTTGTTGTATCCAATGCTTCTACCAATTATTTTACCTTTGAATACGCCATTAGTCCCCAAGGTCAGCCTACCAAAGTAATGAACAAATTTACCAGATATTACGATCCCAGGCAGCGTCCTTGGTACATTGAAGCAGTCAAAGCAGGTAAACTAAATTGGAAACCCATTTATTCAGGAATTGACTACAATATCTTTTTTCTGGATCTTTGTCAGCCAATTTACGATCGAAATAATAAACTTTTAGGTGTGATTAGTGCTACTTATGAATTAGATAAGGTTCAAGCTTTTCTTCGCAAACATAAGATTGGCAAGAATGGAAAAACATTTATTTTCGATCGAGAAGGGTTATTAGTAGCGACTTCTGAAGATGAAAGCAGTCTTAATAATAGTAAAAATTCAAAAAAGACCGCACGACCCTCTATCGATCGAAGTAGCGCTCCTCTGATTCAAGCTGCCGCAAAGTATTTAAAAAAGTATTTTGTTGATTTTAATAAAATTGAGCGCAGCTATCAACTTGAATTTAACTATAACGACCAGCTACAATTTCTGCAAATTTCTCCCTATAAAGATGAGTTAGGGATAGATTGGTTGATTGCGACTGTTGTACCTGAATCGGACTTTCTCGACCGAATTAATTCTAATACTCGGCAGACAATTTTATTATGTATTTTCGCATTTTTCTTAGTAGTAATTATTGGAATTATGACTGCTAATTGGGTAGCACAACCAATTTTAACTCTTAAAAATGCTGCCAAAAATATTTCTGAAGGCAAATTAAATTCCACTGTCAAGATTGACCAAACTTATGAATTAGGAGAACTGGCTATTTCATTTAACAGCATGGCCGCTCAATTAACAGAAATGTTTGATAATTTAGAAGAAAAAGTTGACGAAAGAACCGAAGAATTGGTAATCGCTAAGGAAAAAGCCGAAGTGGCCAACCAAGCTAAAAGTACCTTTATTGCCAACATGAGCCATGAATTGCGATCGCCCCTGAATGCTATTCTCGGCTTTTCTCAGCTAACGATGCGCGCCCCAAACTTGCCACAGGAACAATACGAAAATGCAGGCATCGTCTATCGGAGCGGCGATTACCTATTGACGCTGATTAATAATATCCTCGATTTATCCAAAATCGAAGCAGGCAAAACTACCCTCAATTCTAAAGATTTTGACCTGTATCGTTTGCTGAATGATTTAGAAGAGATGCTGCATCTGTCGGCTAGTAATGCGGGCTTGAAGTTGCTCTTTCAGCGTGCAGAAAATGTGCCCCGCTATATCTGCACTGATGAAGTAAAACTGCGTCAGGTTTTAATCAATTTACTCAGCAATGCCATCAAATTTACCTCAGACGGTCAAATTACTCTCAATGTGTTTCAGGGAGATAGAGAAACAGCGGATGTTTTTAATCTTCATTTTCGGCTGCGCGATACTGGGGTAGGGATTGCAGCAGCAGAACTCCCAAATATTTTTGATGCTTTTTCCCAAGCCCAAGCCGGAAAAGAAATGCAAGAAGGAACGGGATTGGGTTTATCAATCAGTCGCAAGTTTGTGCAATTGATGGGCGGGGATATTTCTGTAGAAAGCGAGTTAGGAAAAGGCACAACTTTTCGATTTAATGTTCACGCGAAATTGGGTCAAGAAACAGCCAGCAAGAGTTCAGAAGAGCATTCAATAGTGCTGGGGCTGGCTCCGGATCAACCTACATATAAAATTCTTACAGTAGATGACAAATCTATTAATCGACAACTGCTAATTAAGCTCTTGACTCCCTTGGGATTTGAGGTAAAAGAAGCTAGTAACGGACAAGAGGCGATCGCCATTTGGGATGAATGGGAACCGCATTTAATCTGGATGGACATGAGAATGCCCGTGATGGATGGTTATCAAGCCACCAAATATATTAAATCCACCACAAAAGGCCACGCTACCGCCATCATTGCTCTCACAGCCAGCGTATTAGAAGAAGAAAAGGCGATCGTGCTTTCGGCTGGATGCGATGACTTCCTCCGCAAACCTTTTTCTGAACACACCATTTTTGAAACACTTACTAAACATCTTGGTGTAAAATATATTTTTACCGAAACGAGTTCACCAATATTAAATGACCGAGCAGCAAGCATCTTGACCCCGCAACACCTCACCTGTATGCCTAAAGAATGGATCGCTCAATTATACCAAGCTGCTCTTGAGGCTAATACTAATCTGGTTGTGCAACTTATAGCAGAAATTCCCGGAACCGAGAATCATTTGATACAATCGCTAACGCAAGTTGTACGTAAATTTCAATTTGAACAGTTAGTTGACCTAGCGGAACCTTTAATAAACAATGAATATTAATTGTGAAACACCAAAGAAAGGTAACATTCTGATCGTAGATGACCTTCCCGAAAATCTACAATTACTAAGTGATGCACTCCTCAAGCTCGGCTACACTGTTCGCAGCGTCACCAGCGGGCGAATGGCACTGAAAACGGTGCAGGTGAAGCGACCAGATGTCATTTTGTTAGATGTCAAAATGCCAGAAATGGATGGCTATCAAGTCTGTAGACTTCTCAAACACAATGAAAATTTTAACAGCATTCCAGTTATTTTTATCAGTGCTTTAGATGATGTTTTCGACAAAATAACGGCTTTTAAGTCCGGTGGAATTGATTACATTACCAAACCCTTTCAGATTGAAGAAGTCGTAGCGCGGCTGGAAAATCAGTTGACAATTCAACGCCAGCAATGGCTTTTGGAACAAGAAGTCAGTCAGCGCCGGGAAACAGAAGAGGTACTTTATCAGTCTAGAGCATTGCTGGCGAGTGTTTTGAACAGTTCCCTCGATGGGGTGGCTGCAATGGAGGCTGTGCGCGATCGCACCACGGGAGATATTGAAGATTTTCGCTGTTTAGTTGCCAATCCTGTAATTGCCAGATCCTTGGGAAATCGGCGTGAAGATACGATCGGCAAATTGGTGCTCAAAAAATTGCTGAATCGTCTCGATCCAGAACTATTCAATCGCTTCGTTAATGTTGTTGAAACAGGAAAAAATTTAGAACAAAACTTTTATGATAAATCAGGAGAGTCTTCCTGGTTTCACTTTGTAGCCGTCAAACTGGGTGATGGTTTCGCTATTACTGTCCGTGATATCACCGCACGGAAAAAAGCCGAATTTCAATTGCAACAGCAAGCGGAAAGTTTAGAACTTACTTTGCGCGAACTAAAGCGTACCCAAGCTCAACTCATCCAAAGTGAAAAAATGTCTTCGATTGGGAATCTGGTTGCAGGTGTAGCTCATGAAATCAACAATCCGGTTAACTTTATTCACGCCAATTTGAGGCCGGCTAGTGAATATTTCCAAGATTTATTGAATTTGATAAAAGTCTATCAAGAACACTTTCCAGATCCGCCAACAAAAGTCAAAGCAACAATCGAGGCTATCAATCTAGATTTCTTGAAAGAAGACCTGCTCAAACTTCTAAATTCTATGCGGATCGGAACCGATCGCATTCGGGAAATAGTTCTGTCCTTGCGTAATTTCTCCCGTCACGATGAGGCAGAATGCAAACGAGTGAATATTCATCAAGGGATTGACAGTACGCTGATGATTCTCCAACATCGCTTAAAACAGACACGAGAAAATCAGGAAATTCTGGTAATCAAAGATTACGGCCAACTGCCCGCGATCGAGTGTTATTCCGGTCAACTAAATCAGGTATTTATGCAGCTTCTGAATAATGCCATTGATTCCGTGTCTGCCCAATGTATGGGGGAGCAAGGAGAAATTAAAATTAAAACTCAACTGATCAGTAATAATCGAATATCAATCAAAATCTCCGATAATGGCTTGGGAATCCCTCAAGAGATACAATCTAAATTATTCGATCCTTTTTTTACTACAAAACCTGTGGGAAAAGGTACAGGACTGGGACTGTTTATCAGTCACCAGATTGTGGTCAATAAACACGGCGGAAATTTATATTGTCACTCGACACTAGGAGAAGGAGCGGAATTTGTCGTTGAAATAAATAGAACGACAAACTGTTAATTTAGGGAGCTTAAGTAACTTTGATATTTTTCTCGGTACTAGCTTTGGGAAATAAATATTAAGCCTTTCTACAATCATGGATCGCTGTGAGCCGATCGGCTGCTGCTTTTCGATCGCTCTCTTGAATGAAAATAGCATTTAAGCCGCCAAAACCGATAACAAGTGTTAAGTTAGTAGTTAGCTGTGTCGATCGCACCTCAAAAAAATGCCTGAACTACAAACCGAGACCTACAAAGACCTCGACCTGCAAGTCCCTTCAAAACCCGTCATCGTCGGTCTGCAAGACGTAACAAAAGTTTACGGGATTGGCGACCTGGAAGTTCGCGCCTTAAACGGTGTCAGCTTGACGGTAACCCAAGGAGAATACTGCGCGATTATGGGTGCGTCGGGCTCTGGAAAATCTACAGCCATGAATATTATCGGCTGTCTCGATCGACCTACGAGCGGCAGTTACTACTTAGACGGCGTAGATGTCGCCCAAATGCCGGAATCAGAATTAGCGGGAATTCGCAATTTAAAATTAGGTTTTGTATTCCAACAATTTCACCTGTTGGCTCAATTAACAGCCTTAGAAAATGTCATGCTACCGATGGTTTATGCCGGCATTCCCGCAGCCGAAAGACGCGATCGGGCGGTAGATGCTTTAACAAAAGTAGGCCTGGAAAGTCGGCTGCAAAACAAACCGAATCAACTATCAGGAGGACAGCAGCAGCGGGTAGCCATCGCCCGGGCGATCGTCAATCGTCCTGTATTATTACTTGCAGATGAACCGACGGGCGCATTGGATACTAAAACCACTCAAGAAGTAATGGATATTTTTACAGAATTCAATGAAAGCGGGATGACGGTTGTGATGGTAACGCACGAACCGGAAGTGGCGCGCCAAACTCGCCGCGTTGTCTGGTTCCGCGACGGTCAAGTTATTCATAATAATCTCAATCCGGCAGAGCTTTCACACGCGGTATTTTAACTTGATTTTTTGTTAGTTGTTATTCGTTATAAAATTGGTTTGTAGTGAGGACTTTAGTCCTGAGATTCCGGTTAAGTAAGTAGGCGCTGTAAAACGCAACCATGTAAACGATTGTAAAGTATCCAAATCCCCTAAACGTAAGTGATTTAGCCCTGTTTACATACTGTTACGTAGTTCGGTTTAATCCCGCCTACCTACTTACATTAAAACTAATATTACCCGAAATCAGGACACGGCAGTGCCGTGTCCCTACAATTCATTACGGTAGGGAAACGGCATTGCCGTGTCCTCGCTTGTCATTTCGGCGCAGCCGGAATTGATACGAGATTTTAGGCGGACTAAAGTCCTCACTACAAACATCTTTTTTTGCATTAGTCCTGTGTTACCAATAACTAATAACTAACTAATTAAAAGCACTGGGAAAAGCTTCCCAAACTCGATCGACAAAATCCCTAAGTTGCCGAGAGGCGATCGCGCTATCCTTTTGATCGGAGTCCAAAGACTGCAATTGACTCAACAGGGAAATTACCTCTGTATCCAGCGCCGCCCGAAACAAACTCAGCGGCCACAACAAATCAGCACCATCCCGCAAGTCGGATAAAGTGTATTCTTCCGGCCACTGCTCCGATACATCCTTTCCAGACACTAATCTAACTAACATTAAAGGGCGCACCCAACAAATTTGACGTGCCTCAACTACTTCAATTACCTCTGAATGGAGGCACGCATTTCCACATTCTAAACTAACAATTTGACCACGCTTAAAGTTCAAATCACAATCCATTAATGCTGACATTACATAGCAAAAACTCACAACTGCATTCAACAGTCGTAAGAAATATTATATCACTTGACAACTAAGTAAACCAACCCAATTAAACGTAAGCTCTAGATGGGCAAAAGCTTGTTATGTAAGCTTTCTTCCTTCTTCTTCCTTCTTCCTTCTTCCTTCTTCCTTCTATTTAACAACTTTCATCAAGATTTTTAAGAGCCATTTCGAGCTCGGCCGTCAACAATCGCGCCTCTTTTTTGCCACCGCCACCATTGGTATAATCCGCCACGGAAATCGGAGCACCGATCGCAATTTTTACATGAGAACCCCATCGAGGAATGCGCGGGCGGTAGCGGATGCTCATCGGTAAAATTTTCACCCCCAAACCAGGCACGCTCAACTCTGCTTGCATTGCCAAGCGAGCCAATCCAGCCTTAATCGGGTGAACTTCGCCATCTTGAAAAATGCCACCTTCGGGAAAAATCACCAACATCTGCTTATCGAGAAGCAATTCCACGCCGTAACGCAGACTGCTAATTGCTGGATGCTTAATATCGACAGCAAACCCTCCCAAATGTCTGATGAACCAACCTTGCAGTCCTTTCACCTCATCAGCAGTTACCATAAACCGCAAATCCCGTCCAGTTACCATCTGTCCGGTTGAATTGGGCATCATCAGGGCATCCCACCGGGAACGATGAGTAGGGGCTAAGATCACAGGCCCGTCTTTCGGCAAGTGCTCCTGTCCGGTTATCTCGATCTTGCGAAAATAAAACGGTAGGACAATATAGTGACCTAGCGGATAGAGCAAGGAGGTTAACCAAGGAGAAACGCGAGAGGTATTAGATGCTACCTTGGCAGGCATTGGCTTCACTAGAGAGGATTTACTGGACTCAACGGCGATCGTGGAGGTGTGGCGCATAGCAATTAAGCTGCCTTGTCTACAGATAGAGTCTAAAATATGTTATTTGACACATTTTTACTTTTTGGATCGGGACACTTTTGTGATTGGCATTATGCTGATCGACCGATCGCAACAGATAATCTGCAACAGGTCAAACCTGAACCGACCGGACAGCACTACCGCACGCGCCATCAACCGCCTTGAAAGCCCGATCGGGCAATTACCTATTATTTCAGTAAAACAGCCAAGTTCGACTAAACATCGCCTCCAAAACTCAAAACTTTTACCTGTTAGCTTTGGCGGCGCGCTGCAAACCAAGAAAGCAACTGCTCGCGGCAAACAGACTCCATAATACCGCCGAGCACCTCCAAGCGGTGACAAGAATGAGCGCTATCTGGAATATTAGCCGCAGTCCGAATCGCACCGGTTTTCGGGTCATCTGCTCCGTATACCAACAAACCGATCCGAGCTTGTACGATCGCGCCAGCGCACATCGGGCAAGGCTCAAGCGTTACGTAGAGCGTGCAAGAGTTGAGATGCCAGTCTTGCAAAACTTGCCCGGCCGCCCGCAAAGCCAAGATTTCAGCATGAGCAGTCGGATCGCAGTCTCTCTCCCGCCGATTTTGCGCTTCGGCAATCAACTTGCCAGTACCATCAACGATGACAGCAGCTACGGGAACTTCGCCCTCCGCGCCGGCTGCGAGTGCTAGTTCCACAGCCCTAGCCATCCAGCGTTTGTGAATAGCATAATTAGAATCACAAAGTAAAACCTCGGTATGCGGGAAGCCCAGCGTCTTTAGACCTGGGAGGGAAGCGACTCGTGGGACTTCAGTCCCCTTGTTCTGCCAATAGTTCATCAATAAACACTCTGATTTTATTTTGCCAGTTGTCTACCGCCTTCAATCGTTCCCGGACACCCGGCAACACTTTAAGCTGAACAGGAGTCCGATCGTAGGATTGCCCTTTATCCGACTTCCATGCAGGGTTGGGATTACCACCTTTTTTCATTTTACTATTACACCCTCGTGGATTATGGTATACCATATAAGAATACAATATATTGAAGATCGAATCAATGCCAAAACCAGAAAAAAGCATGGGAGTTCAGCAAGTTCTATTGCACCCTGACCCTGAGACAAAAGCAATTTTACAGTATCTCTGTGAGCAGTCAGGCAAGGTTTACAACAGCGGCGTCTACTTTTCTCGTCAGACTTTTTTCAAGACTGGGAAGATGATGCTCGGTAAGTATGATCTTGATTTTGAGCCGACCGTCGCCAAGACTCAAACGGCTCAAAGTATGCCGTCAACTCCAATGCAGCAAACACTTAGGTCGGTGATCGAAGCGTGGAAATCCTACAAAGGACTGCGTGATCGGCACTTCAAAGGACAGTTGCATTTTCAGCCTAAACCTCCTGGATACCTGCAAGGTTCTAAACTTTTCAAAGTTGCATATCCCAATAGTGGCGGTCAAAAACCATTGCTTAAGAATGGACAACTTCGATTCAGCTTAGGGCTTGCAGTCTCCCGATGGTTCAAGGTGAAAGAGTTCTTTCTGCCTACTATCTCCAACATTGAGATGTCAAGAGTGAAAGAGTTTACGATTCTCCCGAAGAACGGGGCTTTCTACCTTGAGTACAGTTACGAAGTTCCTACAATTCAGGTTGATGTAGACCTCTCTGAGGCTTTAGGCATTGACTTAGGGACTTCTGCAAACATAGCGGCTTGCGTGGATACCAAAGGCAATTCCTTTTTGATTGACGCCTTTGATATGAAGGCAATGAATCAACTGTGGAACAAGCGAGTCTCTACCAGAAAAGAATGGAAATCTTCTGACTACTGGGATTCCTGGCTTGATAGAGTAACTCGCAAGCGTAACCATCAAATAAGGGATGGTGTCAATAAAGCTGCGAAAATGATTGTTGACCATGCTGTTAAAAACGGACTAGGGACAATTGTTTGTGGATGGAATGAAGGATTAAAATCTAATTCCAATATGGGCAGAGTGAACAACCAAAAGTTCGTTCAGATGCCTCTAGCAAGGTTGAAAGATCGCATCAAACAGCTTTGCGATGTGAATGGAATTAGATTTGAAACGACTGAAGCCTATACGTCTAAGGCAAGTTTTCAAGGGTGGAGACTCCCTACCCAAGTATGGTGAAAAACCAGAAGGGTGGAAAATATCAGGTAAGCGCGTTAAACGTGGCTTGTATCAGTCCAGCGACGGTTCAAGAATAAATGCAGACCTTAACGGCGCTGCCAATATCTTGAGAAAAGTAGCCTTAAACTTAGGCGTAGATCTAAGCAGAGTGGGTAGACGGTCTTTGACGACCGTAGCGAGGATTAAACTGTGGGTAAGCCCTACGGTTAAGCTCCTGTCAGCAGAATCTCAGTCTATGAAAGAGCTGAGAGTGTCAATAATAGAGAACGGCTCTGTTGGCAAATTCACAGTAAATTCACGCAATTAAAAATATTTAAGATCATCCTACTCATCCACGGGCTGTGGATAGAATAAGTGTTGTCACCAATAAAACAAGGTTTTTTAGGTAATTTATGGCATACTTACTTAACTAAAAACACTTAAAATCGAGAAATAAAGTCACAGCACAGCCCAATCGAGAGTAATTTTAAATTATGGACACCACCACGATCAGCACTGAAGTTGTTGAGCTGTTGTCTCGCATTAGCAGGCAAAAGCTCCGCGAACAAGATATCACTCCTTTAGTCGTGTTCCTGACTGCTCTAATTTCGATCCTGCGCGGAGTGATGATTATTGACAGGACGATCGCAGTTGAAGAAGAAGAACGGCTGCAAAAGACTCTCAAAGCCTTTGCTAGCGGAGATCCCGAACGGATAGAACTAATTCAGCGCCTCATCAAAGGCATCTCCAAACAGCAGGTTTACTTCAATCCCACGGAATTGCTGACCCTGACAGCTTTCTTCTCAGAATCAGAAAAGCTGTTGCTCATCGGTTCCGGCTACGAAATGTCAGCAGCAGACGGACACATCGACCTGCGGGAGCAAATGTACTTACAGTCGATCGGAAATCGGCTCGGTCTCGACTCCAGACACATTGCAGTCGTAGACACTTTATTTACAAAAGAAGGAGACCTCGACTCAGAAGCTTTTGCCGAAGTTCAAGCTTTACTCGCACCCAGGGAATTCGAGGAGCGCGATCCAGTATTTGCCAAAGCAGCAAAGCACCTGCTGGGTTTTTTACAGCGCAAATAATAAACCGCATATGAATTTTTTCGCAGTAAAAGAGTGAGACAGGGTTCGAGAATTTGAGGCTTTTTCGATTTTAGAGGCGAATTGTGCGCTCTTACCCTCAAAAACCGGGTGTTTAACCCATACCAAGAGCGCGCAAGTCCCGTATTTTGGTGAATAACCCGGTTTCTGCCTAACTCTGGCTTGATTTTTTGGCAAGATGTCGATCGACCCTTGTATCCCATTGAACCTAATCCATCTAAAATCTAAAAGCGAATCATCGCGGCCAGGATGGACTCAGCTCAATCTCAAATCCCAAATATATTGATTATGCAAATTGAATGGCAAACCGCCAAAACCTACGAAGACATTCTCTATCACAAAAGCGGCGGCACCGCCAGAATTACCATCAATCGACCTCACAAACGAAACGCTTTCCGTCCCAAAACTGTGCAGGAACTGTGCGATGCCTTTACTGACGCCCGCGAAGACACAAAAATCGGCGTTGTCCTCTTCACCGGTGCGGGGCCTCATACAGACGGCAAATACGCCTTTTGCTCCGGCGGCGACCAAAGCGTGCGGGGTACTGCGGGATATGTAGACGAAGGTGGCATACCGCGCTTAAATGTGCTCGACTTGCAGAAGTTGATCCGCTCGATGCCAAAAGTTGTAATTGCTTTAGTTGCCGGCTACGCGATCGGCGGCGGTCATGTTTTACACTTAATTTGCGACTTGACGATCGCCGCAGACAATGCTATTTTCGGGCAAACCGGCCCAAAAGTCGGCAGTTTCGACGGTGGTTTCGGAGCTAGCTATCTCGCTAGAGTTGTCGGCCAGAAAAAAGCCCGAGAAATTTGGTTTTTGTGTCGCCAGTACAGCGCGCAGCAAGCCCTAGAAATGGGTTTAGTCAACTGTGTCGTACCCGTCGAACAGCTCGAACTAGAAGGAATTCAGTGGGCTGGCGAAATTTTAGAAAAAAGTCCAATCGCGATTCGCTGTTTAAAATCCGCTTTTAATGCCGACTGCGATGGTCAAGCCGGTCTGCAAGAACTGGCTGGAAATGCCACTTTGCTGTACTATATGACCCAGGAAGGCGCCGAAGGCAAACAAGCCTTTTTGGAAAAGCGGGAACCGGATTTTAGTGAATATCCTTGGCTACCATAGCTCAATTTTTTTGGTGCGATCGTATTAAAGCAGCAGATGCTACTGATTTATATGAGTTGCTAAAGTCGAATTTACCCGACTTTCCACAGGTGTCAGTATTGATATTAGTTCCCAAAAAGCATGAAACTGCAATGCCCGCTCCAAACCTCAATCGCGATCGGTGATTCCCAAATCCCCAATCGAAAACGGTATGAGCCCTCAGAACTGCGAACCAACTAAACCGAGACTGCCGCTGCCGATTTTTAAGTTAACGTTGTGCCTATCAACTGGTAGGCATTACGCTCAGCAACAGTAACGGCCGACTCCCGGAGTGTTACAGTCTGTTCTTGCCACAGTTCAATTTCTGCTATGTTTTCCCAAGATGGCCCAAAAGGCGAAACCGCTAAAGAGCAGGCTTTCCACTGGCTTTGCACCGGCACACTCAGCAAGTCGCAAACACCACCGCGTCTCCCCTCTGGGGTATAGTGGCGACAGTGACGGCAAGCAGAAGTTAATGGGGTTTTCATAAAAGTTCTTACGTAAATCATTTTCATCTCTAATTCTCCTCTGTAGAGCTAGCAGGTTTTAGAGCATCCCAGCCTTTATGCTGTCTGGGTTGTAGCGATCCCCGAAGCATAAATAAACTTTATAATTTATTTATAATTTCGTTATCTATAGAAACAATTAGCTCAGTCCTTACTCATTTTCTAAGTAGAAATACAGGTTAAAAGTTGATAAAAGAGTCAGGGATCAAGAAAAAAGACAAATGCGGAACGACTATGAGATGTTACAAATAATATGTCGCTCTCGATACCAAAAGCTATCTAGAGTCTGTGTAATCAGCTTCGGGACAAGGCAAGAGTTAAGTTTTAAGATAAAGATGAAAAGATAGCGGACGGCGATCGACACTTGAGACCCAAAGCCATAGGTTGCCTTGACGCCAAAGGCAGCTAATCCTAAAATAGGCAAGTTTTAAACTTTCTTGTTCTTGCTTCATATCTATAATCAAAACACTAAAATCAATTCAGAGGCGGTAGGAATTTTGGTAATGAGTAAGCGTTCTTCGGTTGAATCCCCAAATCATCAATCCTTATCAACCCCAATCAAGCCTGCTTTGCAAGCAGCCCTGGGGTGTATGGATGTAAGCCTAGAAGCAGAACTGACAACATACAGAAGGCACAGGCGACGCGCCGAACAGTGGGTGTCGCCATCAGTTCGTACTGGCAAGCAAACAGCCACAACCGAGCAACAGCTAGCCGAAAACCAGCCGCCGGAAGCTGGCGGCCAAACCCAGCAGCCACTGTCAATGCCCCTATCCCTTGGTGGCAGTCAGGGTGATGCCCCGCTGGCCACTACAAAGGGCGGCACAAAACTATCGGGGAATGCCTTCGCACCCAATAAATATCTCGAATCAAGTGAAAAACTGATCGAAAGTTTGGACGAGGAAACAGCCGAGCCTGCCGTCGAACGCAGTTTAGCCGCCAGTTTGTTAACTCCCTTGGGACTGAGTTCGATGCTGTTATTTCTGCTGTCATGCACAGCTTTGGGCTACGCAGTCATGCACCCGTCCAGTCTAGCTAAAATGGCCGGGCTGAACCGTTTGCTCGATCGCACTACGCCATCTCCCAGCGACAATCGGGCCACTACCGCCACATCAGATACCAGTACCAAGGAACTGCCGAAAGCTCCAAATCTGGCATCCAAGGAATTTGTCGAGCTAGATTTGAGCACTCTCAGCAATGTCAAGCCGACAGCCAGCACGATTGCTTCCCCGTCGCCCAAAGCATCAATCCCGCCCACTCCGGCAGCGCCTCCGGCCCCTGGCGCGGCAGTCCCAATCCCTACAGAAGACGGCAACCCAGCCAGAGGCACGGAACAAGGACTAAACAATCTCAGCACAGCTTTGCTTCCCAGTCCCAGTCCTAGCACCGCCCAGTCTGTCCCGACACTGCCGACACTGCCTCCAACACCCTCCCCAGCCCAGCCGGCCGCCGCATCCCCCACGACAGTAGCCGCAGCCCCCGCAGCCTCGGCCACCGCAGCCCCCCTGGGAAGGCCGACACGAGCCGCCGACGGTTTCTATTACGTTGTCACCGATTACACTGACGAAAAAGCTCTACAGCAAGCTAAAACCGCAGTTCCCGATGCCTACGTGCGAAACTTCTCAAAGGGTGTCAAGATCCAATTGGGAGCCTTGAATGATGCTGCCTCAGCAGAACGTTTGGCGAAAGAACTCCAAGCAAAAGGGGTGAAGCCGCAATACTATCAGCCGTAAATTAGTTAAAGGGAGTCACTAACCCCACCCTAAAGGGATGGGGCTTGCAAGAGCAAAACTTAAGTGCCAAATAGTTTGCTAAACTTATCCATAGTTCATCACGCTTGAGAAAGTTATATGTTTGCTGTTAAACGAGCGCTAAAATTGAATAACAACGAAGCGACTTTGATGGCAAGACACGCAGGATTCCGGCGTGTAGTATTTAACTTTGGGTTGAGTTTGCGGACTCAGATGTATAGTGAGGGGAAATTTACGGACTCGAAGGTAATCAACGAAGTCAAAAAAGTTCTCACCAACTACGTCAAGAAAAAGCCTGAATTCGGCTGGATGAACGGGTTGTCTAGTCGAGTTTACCAAAACGCTTTGATTGACTTGAAGGATGCGTTCAGTCGATATCGTTCTGGTTCTTCAGGTCATCCAAAATTCGCCAGTCGTCGAGACGGTCAATCTTTTACGGTTGATTCATCTAACGGCAAAGTTTTGTTAAACGCTGGTAAAAACATTAAGATTCCTACTTTGGGAACTTTTCGGCTTTTTGAGCCATTAGAATGTAGCTTGATCTCTCAAACTTTCACGATTTCAAAGGAAGGAAATCGCTGGTTTGTTTCTTTCTGCGTTGATGCAGAACGTCTCCCGGTTCAGCAGTCTGAAGATTCTGTGGGGATTGATGTCGGTATCAAGTCATTTGCTACATTGTCAACCCAGCAGGTTTTTGATGCACCAAAACCGTTGAAACAAGCGAAAAACAAGCTTGTCACTTTGCAACGCCAAGCATCTAGACAGGTGAAAGGTTCTCAAAACCAGCGTAAAACCTACAATAAAATTAGCCGACTCCACGCACGGATAGCTCGTATTCGTTTAGATTTCCTTCATAAGTTGACAACTTATTTGGCTAAAACTTTTAAGCCCATTAAGATTGAGAATTTAAACGTCAAGGGAATGATGGCGAATCATAAGTTAGCTGGAGCAATATCTGACCTTGGTTTTTACGAATTTAAACGTCAACTCGACTACAAATGTCGAATGTATGGATCCCGTTTGGTACTGGTAGACCAGTGGTTTCCTAGTACCAAAACTTGCTCAAATTGTGGCAGCAAAAAAGATATGCCACTAAGCGTTCGGACTTTTGATTGTCCTGCTTGCGGCATATCTTTAGATCGGGATTTTAATGCAAGTGTTAATATTTTAAATTGGGAACCCTCGGCTTGAGGGGGATAGCCTACTTATCTTGGGATTAGTCGTCTACCCAACAGCGTAGGAAGTGAACTCTGGATTGTATCTAAAGATAGCTTTAGATAGGTTTAGGTAAGTTTTACGAAGCAGGTCAAGCCATAGACGAAAAGCAAGGTAAGCGAAAGCTAAGTAGGACTAGACATCGGTTGAGAAACCAATTTGAACTAGGTCTTATGTGGCACTTCAAAAGACGTTACAGGGGCTCTTCCTAACCAGTAACCACTCTGTTAGTCAAATTTAATTGGGAATTTTTAGTTGTTAGTTCCCACTCCTAAATCTCAAATTTAAAATCGGGAGCAAGGCAAGATGGGGTTATTCGATCGACTTTGGCGAGTGATTCGAGCCAATATTAACAGTTTGGTCGGGGCGGCAGAAGATCCAGAAAAAATTCTGGAACAGGCTGTAATGGATATGCAGGAAGATTTAATCCAGCTCAGACAAGCTGTGGCCGGGGCGATTGCAGCTCAAAAACGCACCGAACGCCAGTGCTCCCAAGCTGAGTCTACAGCGACAGAATGGTACCAGCGGGCGCAGCTAGCTTTGCAAAAAGGCGAGGAAAATTTGGCGCGGGAAGCTCTGACGCGCAAGAAATCTTATCAAGAAACGGCAACGGCGATGAAAGCCAGTCTCGGACAGCAGAACGTTGTTGTGACTCAACTTAAAGAAAATATGCGGGCGCTCGAAAGTAAAATTTCTGAGGCAAAATCTAAAAAAGATATGTACATTGCCCGAGCAAGAAGCGCTGCATCGTCGGAAAGGCTGCAACAAATGATGGGCAATCTCAATACCGGCAGCGCTTTGAGCGCGTTTGAACGGATGGAAGAGAAAGTTATGCAGCTAGAAGCTCGCTCCGAAGCAATCGCAGAGCTCGGAACTAACGATTTAGAAAAGCAGTTTCTCTCTCTCGAAGCTGGCGGCGATGTCGATGCCGAGTTGGCGGCGATGAAAGCACAAATGCTCCCAGGCAACAATACACCAAAATTGCCGTCGGGCGAACCGCCCGCATCCTGAACCCCAGACAGCAGAACAATAGTTTGGATGAGCAAAAACTTGCGCTCGCGGCGCAGCACAAGATGGCTCGAAGCGTATTGGGGAATTCCCGGATCAAAGTTAAACTCAATAGATAGGTGCAGCAATCAGCTTCTTGCGTGCATCACATTACTCGATCGCTTTAAACTAGATTTATCTATCTGCAAAAATTGCCCGCATACTCGATCGCACTAAAAATCTGACCAACTGAATTTCACTGGTAGCGGGCTAATACTATCAAGCCTGCTTTCCGCTTACTTCGTACACCTCACCCAGGAAAAATAGCATTATGGGATTATTTGACCGCATTAGCCGAGTCGTCAGAGCCAATCTTAATGATATGGTCAACAAAGCTGAAGACCCGGAAAAGATTTTAGAACAGTCCGTGACGGATATGCAGGAAGACTTGGTGCAGTTGCGTCAAGCCGTTGCCAGCGCGATCGCCACTCAAAAGCGCACCCAAACTCAGTACAATCAAGCTGAATCCCAGTCTAACCAGTGGCAGCAGCGCGCCGCCCTCGCCCTGCAAAAAGGAGACGAGACTTTGGCCCGCGAAGCGCTGGTACGCAAAAAGTCTCACGCTGAAACGGCGGCTACGCTCAAAGCCAGTCTGGATCAGCAATCGGGTCAGGTGGAAAGTCTCAAGCGCAACTTGATCGGTTTGGAGAGCAAGATTTCTGAAGCCAAGACTAAGAAGGATATGCTCAAAGCCAGGATATCTGCTGCTAAGGCCCAGGAACAGCTCAATAATACCATTGGCTCCATGAATACTGGCAGTTCAATGGCAGCTTTCGATCGCATGGAAGAAAAAGTTTTGCAGATAGAAGCTCGCGCGGGCGCGTCAGCAGAACTGGCGGCCGGCGGCAGCAATTTAGAGGAACAGTTCCGCTTGCTCGAAGGCGGCGGCGATGTTGACGACGAGTTGGCCCAGATGAAAGCTCAACTGGCCGGAGGTTCTGTGTCTCAAGGTCAATTGCCGGCAGCGGGTAAAACTGCTACTACTCCTACTACCTCGGAGTCGAGTCCGGTGATTGACGCTGAGTTGGAAGAATTGCGATCGCAGCTCAATAAAATGTAGTATTTCTATCAAAATTTACCTATTTCTGGGATACCAGCTTTGATAGAACGCTCCGCCAACCTACAGCGCTAGCTTGGGGAGGTCGGAGCTTTTTTCATAGACTATTTTTACATACACAAAAAACGCTATTTGTCAAGTATCTTTATGTTTACGTGATACATTAATTCTTTAAAAAAAGTGATAAAGTAATTTAATTCTTTGCAATTGCGCCGGCACTCGGATCGATCGCAAGTGTCAATAACTATCAAATATTCTTAATCTGTCATGCCCCTGCCATCTTCCAGAGGGTTTTATAAAATCAAGTTTTTCAGGGCATTAGCACTTGGTTGTTCAATTACAGCTATTTGCAACGCACCGCTAGCAGCTCAAAGTGTTGGCAAGTTGATGGTTGCTGCGGAGTCAGCGGGTCGATCGCCAATTTCTAATGATAAATTAAAACTCGATCTAGAAACCGCAGACGATCGCGCGAGGCTTCCCGATTTATACTCAGGTTCAGAACTAGATAGAGACAGTAAACAAGCAGAAAACGACATCCCCGAGTTCAATCCATCGGCGCAAAGTGAGAAAAAAGAAACTCTCGCTCAATTGCCGAACCGAGGAGAAAGCAGACAAGAAATTCCCATTCCCAACCCGCTGCCGCCAACTCCGGCTCCCCTAAGAGAACCCGCGCCTCCAGCGCCCCTGCCTCCTCCAGAACAGTTGTTGCAGCCATCCGTGCCGGCACAGCCAGAAGAATTGCCCAACATTCCAGGTACGATCGAGGTCGATCGATTTGAAGTAGTTGGCAGCACCGTCTTCAGCAAGCAAGAATTAGACGCTGTACTCAAAGATTTTATAGGCCGCCCGCTGACTTTTTCTCAACTGCTGCAAGCTCGTTCTGCGGTGAGTCAACTCTACATCAGCAAAGGTTACATCACTTCGGGAGCGCTGATTCCGTCGCAAACGCTCTCCGGCTCTGTTGTGAGAATATTAGTAATTGAAGGCAAGCTAGAAAGTATAAATGTAGTCGGGACTAGGCGACTGAATTCTAACTACATCAGAAGCCGATTAGCCCAGGCAACCCGAGGCCCGCTGAACGAAAAACGTTTGCTCGAAGCTCTACAACTGCTGCAACTGAGTGGGCAAATCGAAAACATCTCAGCCCAATTGCAAGCGGGTTCTCGTGCGGGTTTTAATTTGCTGTTAGTCCGAGTCAAAGAAGCAAGCACTTTCCAAGCCAGCATTTTTACTGACAATTCTCGCTCTCCGAGTGTGGGGAGTTGGCGGCGGGGCACTCAAGTTAGCGAGGCTAATTTGTTGGGTTTGGGAGATAGTGCGAGTTTGATTTATACAAATACTCAGGGTAGCAATGCTGTCGATTTGAGTTACACGCTGCCAGTGAATTCGCGCAACGGTACGGTAAGTTTTCAATTAAGCCGCAGCAAAAGCAATATTGTTGAATCGCCGTTTGACGCTCTGGATATTGAAGCGTCGAGTCGTACTTATGAGTTGACTTACCGCCAGCCGATCGTGCAAACTCCGAGAACAGAAATCGCGATCGGGATTGGTGCCGGCAGGCGAGAAAGCGATACATCTTTGCTGGGAGAGGATTGGACGCTGTCGCCGGGAGCGGATGCTCGCGGGAGAACTCGGGTTTCGGCGCTGAGGCTGTTTCAGGATTTTACCCAAAGGGGTGAGAGAGATGTCTTGGCGGCGCGATCGCAGTTTAGTTTGGGAGTGGGAGCATTTGGCGCTACAGTGAGCAGCAGTGAGCCTGACGGTCAATTTTTGGCGTGGCGGGGTCAATTGCAGTACGTGCGGTTGTTGGCTCCCCAGATGCTGCTGGTGGTGCGATCGGATGTGCAGTTGGCTGGGGGAGAGCTTTTGCCGATCGAGCAATTTGGTTTGGGCGGCCTGGATACAGTGCGGGGCTACCGTCAGGATGTTTTGCTTGCCGACAGCGGGATTTTTAGTTCCGCCGAGTTGCGGTATCCGATTTGGCGCACCGGTGACAAAAAAGGTGTTTTGCAAGTGACGCCGTTTGTGGATTTCGGGAATGTTTGGACTATGGGCGGGGGAAGGGCGGCTCTGGATGAGAATACTTTGCTGTCAGGGGGATTGGGCTTGCGGTGGCAGTACGGCGAGAGGTGGACTGCTCGCGGAGGCTGGGGAATTCCTTTGATTAATTTCAAGTCGGGCGATCGAACTTGGCAAGAGCGCGGGCTGTATTTTTCAGTAGAATTCAAACCTTTTTAGGAAAGCAACCCTTTTGCCCTTGGATGAACTGAGCACTTCTGCTATATAGTAGTAAGTATCATTTGGCACTCATTTATGAATGCCAAGAGTGCATTCTACTGATAATTTTTAAATTAAACTATGTCTAAGGTGCGATTGCTGGTTTTAAGTTCTTTTGCTTCCGGTTTTGGGCTTTGCTCAATAATTTTGGCGATATTTACAATGACTTCTCGGCTATCGTTTGCGTCTTTTTTTACCTTTGTTTTAACTTTGGTATTTTTTGCGATCAATCTGGTTTTTGCCTTGCACTATTACACATCGATTACCAAGCTTTTGAGTGTTAAAGGTAAAAGGAAAGCTAGAATTTAGCGGTTGTGAACCAGCAACGGACAAACGCAGGGAGAGTTCTTTCGGGAATTTGAATGGACTCCAAGAGAACGCCTCTAGGTTAGGAAAACTATCTGGCTGTAAGTCCAGGGTAAACGCATCTTAACTTTAACCCAAAATATGCTACAGTTAAATCCAACTAGATTTTTAAGGTAGTTTAGTGTAATTCATTGTAGTTTGTTGGTGCTATCAATGGCAAGAGGTTTGAGTAAAGATGTAACTTCTCAACAACAAAAAACAGATTCATTGAAGGCAATGAAGATTTTAAATTCCAGTTTTTTAGAACATTTTGC
>JANPMV010000017.1:0-96082 GCA_031427135.1 Cyanobacteria bacterium VAR_87_metabat_62
GAAATTCCTCGAAGGAAAGGGTTTTTTGTGCGATCGCAACCATTAATATTAACCTTTTGCGTAGGTTGGCTCTCTGTTGTCTGTTTCTAGCTTAACGTGGCTCTTGTAGGGTGCGTTAACGAAGTATACCGTAAACTTTGATACCTATTTTATTTCGTTGTTAGGCATTCCGGGTATGGAATTACAAACGGTTCTGACTTACCTGTAAGGAAGTTGATAGTAAGGGCAAACAGCATCTACTTGTGTTTCATAATGTATCATTAATTCTCCCTCCCAAGTCATATACTGAGAACCAGGAACCTCCAAAATTAAATCTGCATTCCTGTTATGACGGTGGAACTTAATATCTGGTGTTTTCTTAGAAAACTCATTCTCAAAGAATAGAGGTGGCAGCTTACTGACGCGTTCTGCAATTGACTCTATATCATATTGGGAGCCGGTATCATTAACAGCGACATCGCGAGGCAATTTTTTTTCGTGAAAGTGACGAACCGTTCTGGCAATTGCAGCCCTCAAATGATCACCAACTCGGTAGAGATTTGCAAAGTGATAACGTAGGTCACGATTTAAGGAAATAGCGGTTCTACCATCGGGATGAATTTCACAATCAGGGCCTATACGCCCATTAGGTTGCATCCCCTCTAGAAAATACCCAACAATACGAGCATTTTTGGGAAAAGTTTGAATACCTTTATCTACAGTACGTGCAACTATGCCACGTCCCCTTGAGTACATCATTATGGGACGTAATTGACCACCATTGTGTTTAATCTTATTAACAATAGGAGCAAATGATTCTCTGTAGTCATTGATTGCATTCCGAAAGGGCTTATAAGCAGGGTGTTTGACCTGATCCAACCAACGGTCTGGATGTTTTTCCTGAACATTGCTATCATATGGGTGAATAACTTTAAGAATCCAATAGCAATCATCAATGTGAGATTGTAAGGCGTGTAGTAATTCTTTTTGTAAATCAGGCAGCTTCTTTAAAGGATAATCTAAATTTCCCTCAGCATTAAACAAAGCCGTAGAAATCCGATCGATTTCATCCAGAACAGCATTGAAAGACTGCATTACTTTCTGTATTGAGCGACTGTAGATTGAGAACGGATGCCGTTGGGTGTGATCGTTATGATAGGTAAAGCTTTCATCGAGAAGTTTTAGACAATTAAATGCTTTAGGGTGTAAGTTGCCATCTCTATATGTTTTACGTTCGAGGTTCATCATAAGATCATAAGTGAGTCAAGTTTGTATTACAAATGTAACATATTGAGTGTGAATTAAGGACTGCTAAAGCCTCGGCGCTACTGTCAATATGTCCCAAAAGTATGGGAGTAATTTGTCATTCACCTCTTTTCTGCTGATTGATTATCAATTCAACAGAGCTAAGCAAGCCTGTAATCTCTGAATCTTGGAGTACGTAACTTGGAGTGTAGACCAAACCATACTTTAACAACTGGCTTGGAGTTCCTAAGAGCATTCCTCGACCCTCACCAAACTGAGAACTAATCATCTCCCCCAACCATTCTGGAGTATGTTCAGAGTAAGCAGTTCTAAATAGAGAAATATCTCCAATACAGTCACCAAAAACGACCCAGCAATGACCATCCCAATCTAAATTAGATTTAGAAAAGGTTTGACTCATATCATCAGTGTTCATGTTATGACCAAATATACGCTTGCCCCTCATATCTAGGCTGCCCGCAACCATATGAACAGGTATATCAGTATAGTTTCTTATCATTGCTGTCCATATTGCACTCATGGGAGCGCAGCAATTATGGATTGCTGGAAAATCCGATAAAACATTCTTTGCTAAATCAAATATTAAACCATAATCTTGGTCTTTTAAACTATATTCAACGTATTTAGATGCTTCATTTTCCGAATAAGAACTCTTAATTAGTTCTGATAATTCTTGCGTCATATAATCTTGCATATTTGATGTGCTTGATGTAATTAATCTAACGCACCGCCATCAGTCTTGACAAAAAATTTTGTCGTAGTAACCGAACCTTTAAAGCTGAGGTAGCCGAATAATCTGAATATCACTCCAACTTTGGGTTTTTCGGCTTTTTCTCGGGTAAGCTGTCAATCAATCCCCTATCCCATTATCCTTGATGGATCTTCTTTCCAAACAGATCTGTCAATCAGCAATATGACAAGTTTCGCGCATGGCTTTGTGGTTGAAGTCTGGGGACAACTCAATTTATCGCCCCAAACTCACGTCGCCATCTAATTTCTCGATCGCCACTTCAAGCTCAATACTCTGAAAGAGCGTCACCCAAAGCCTGCCTCAATCGACACAACTACTTGCTTCCGGCAATAACTACGGTAGCGGGCGTTGACGAATTTGATCGCGCTCCACCACCGTAAACCATTCCTCAAATTGCAATCCTTCGGTTTGTAATAAATTTAACAATATGGATGCTGGTTCTTCCGGCGTGTGAGGACGAAACCGCAAATAAATGACACCTCTTGGCGATCGCAGCCGCAAGCGATAAATGAGTTCACCGTAATCGCGATCGAACGTCAAAATCACCCGTTGCTCATCTGCGGCACGAGCCAAAACATCGGAATCCTCAATTCCTGGAGAATCCTCGGTAATAGAAGCGACTTCCAGATCCGCTTCTCGTAGCAGTCGTACACTCTGAAGAGGAAAGTTTTCATTTGCCAGAAACCGCATTAACTTGCCTCAGCAAAGAGTAAAGGTGTGTAAAATACGTCTTCTTTGAGGCATTCCGCAGCGAAAGCAAACACTGCTTGGATAGATTCAGGATTAAGCGTTGGGTAGTTTTCTAGAACTTGTTGCTCAGTCCAACCTTCTGAAAACAACCCTAGAACAAACTCCACTGATATTCGTGTCCCCTTAATTACAGGCTTGCCAAGTAAAATTTTAGGATTTGAGTGAATGTGTGCTTTCCAGTTCATAACCAGTTCGCCTCTATGGAGTTTTCATCTATTTTGAAACCTTTGTCTCTAGCTTACTTCATTTATCGCCCCAAACTCACACCGCGATATAATTCTGCGATCGCAACTTCCAACTCAATACTCTGCAACATCGCTAAATCGCCCACACCATAAACCACCGTTTCCCACTCTTCCCCACTTCCATCTCTCACCCGACGGCGACACTCAACTCGCATCTCATCCTGCGAGATTAAAACATACTCTTCCAAGGATTCCAACTGTTGATAATCCTCAAACTTATCAGTGCGATCCTCTTCGAGGGCTTCGCTAACAAACTTTTTAGTCGAAGGAGACAGTACCTCAGCAATCAACTTAGGATAGCGCTTCACATAGCGATCGCTCCGATCGCGCGGATCGCACGTCACAAAGGCATCGGGATAATAAAAAAACTCATCCGCATAATTCACCTTCACATCACCGGAAAAAAACTGACAGTCCCCATCACGCAAGTGAAAATTAATAACCGTTAAAAAATTAATCGCAAGACGGCTATGATCGTCGCTACCTCCCGCCATTGCGTAGACTAAACCGCGCCGATATTCATGTCGGATAGTATTGTCATGTTCGATAGAAAGATACTCTTCGGGGCTAAATCCAGAGGGGATGGCAATCATAGTCTTGCAGGTAAATTTGATAGCTTAATTGTAGCGATTTTCGAGCGCTCTTTTTTTTACCGCAGATTAAAGCAAATTAACGCAGATGAACGCGGATAGGAAAATGACTATATCTATTTTACCATAAACAAAACCCGCAAGGTGCGGGCTTCATTTTGATCATGGCAATTTAACTGATTACTACATCACAACTGCACTAATTAAAGTGTGCACATTTTGGACAACAGCAGTAGTAAAGTTATGAGTCGCAGGCAAACTATCTACTACGATTCCAGCGCACAATAGCATCAGATACAGAATAGAGTATTTAAAGAGCGATCGCGCAACCTTCTTATCTTCTGGAGTCTGCAACAGCAACCAAGCTTTTTGGGCAAAAATAGCACCCAGGAAAATCGCAGTACCGGCATACACCGGGCCAGCTAAATTCAGCGGATACACTAGCAGCAAAGTTGCAGGAAGCATCAATAACGTGTAAATCCAAATTTGGCGGGCTGTCTCTGCGTCGCCCTCAATTACTGGCAACATCGGTACGCCTACTCCCTCGTATTCGTCGCGAATCATCATTGCTAATGCCCAAAAATGCGGCGGTGTCCATAGGAAGATGATTCCAAACAACATCCACGCACCCCAACTCAAATCTCCCGTCACCGCAGCCCAGCCAACTAGCGGCGGAATCGCCCCTGCTGCACCGCCGATGACGATGTTTTGGACGCTGTGGCGCTTCAACCAATGGGTGTAAATTAGGACGTAGAAAACGATGCCAGACATCGCTAGCAATGCTGATAATAAGTTGGCAACTACTGTTAGTAATGTAAAGGAGATTGTCGCTAGCGCGATCGCAAAAATCAAAGCATCCCGTTTCTTGACACGCCCGGAAGGAATCGGTCGCCAGCGGGTGCGCTCCATAATATAATCGATGTCGCTGTCGTAAATGCAATTAATCGTATTCGCCGACGCGGAAGCTAAAGCGCCTCCGGTGATGGTTGATACCAGCAACAGCGGATCGACTTCTCCTTTGGCGGCCATCCACATTCCTGCTGATGTGGTGATTAGCAGCAGTAAAATAATCCTCGGTTTTGTGAGTTGATAGTAACTTTTCACGACTTGCGAAAAGTTTTCATGGAGGCGAGGGCTATTGTTTGTAAGAACTTCTTGCATTGTTATTAATTATTAGTTGTCAATTATCATTGGTCATTCAGTCCGCGCAGGCGGACTTCGTTTGACAAGAAGCGGTTTCAACCGCCGATTAATTTATCCGCTGATAAAACCCGATCGCGCCAAGCCAACACACTAAAGGCTACCAAAGTTCCCAGCAAAGCAGCGCCGACGGCTTGGTGGGCGACTGTCAGCGGTTCTACCTGAAGATGCAGACGGAAAGTTGCCAATCCCAAAACTAATTGAGCAATTAAGCAAACACTCGCCAAATTTCCTAATTTTCGCAAGTTGGAACTTAATACTGGTTGTCGCCAAGCCATGATTGCTACTACTAAAGTCGCTGCGGTAGCTGGTACTACGCCGATGATGTGGCTGTTCATTACCGAGCACAATTCTGAGGAACCAAAACATTGGTGCAGCGCCCATCGAGAGCCTACTAATGCTCCTAGCAAACTTTGCAGGTAAACTAACAGTGCTGCGATCGAACTTACCCACGCTAATTTACCCGTATTGTTTGTAGCTTCGTAGGGAGTCAGCATGAAACCGATGACTAGCAGGGCGCAAAAAAACACTAAAGCTGTTCCCAAGTGAGCGGTAACGATGTCAAATCTGAGCAGTTGCGTGACTGTCAAGCCGCCGAGTACGCCCTGAAAAACGATGAGAAATACTGCGCCAGCACTCGCAATCGGCAGCCACTTTGGGACGCGGCTACGGTAAAATAAAGATAGTCCTAAAAGTGCGATCGCACTTAAGCCGATCGCCGCTGCATCCAAACGGTGAAACCATTCTAGAAATACCTGCAAATTCATTTGCGCGGCGGGGATTAATTGACCGTAGCACAGCGGCCAATCCGGGCAAGCGAGCCCCGCATTCATCACCCGCGTGGCACTGCCTACAGCCATTAACAGCCAGGTGGCGATCGCGATTTTCCACACTAGGCTGCGGATAATATCTTTTGGCTGCCACTGAACTCCTGCTGCTGCGGTTGGCTGATTTAAAACTGAGTTTGCCATGAACTTTACCTTAGCCTTTGTTATCGATCGAACTTAATTAAATAGCGAGCTTTTACTTTTGCTGAGCGTAGCCGAGCTTAACACTCTTTTTCTGTGACAAACCGTCATATTTACTACCTTAACCACATCGCAATCCAATTAGTTTGTCTTTAGATATTTTTCAACTTTCCTCTTTACGTTACAAAGTATTGCAGCTATTTTTATAAATTTCAACAAACTTTAATTATTTTATCGAATTTCTGGTCGTTACAGCCTCCCTCGCTGTTGAACATCAAGCAAAACCTAAAGATATCATTAAGAAAAAGACTTTTTGGACAATCTTATATGTTTTATTTCAAGACTGTAGGGTGCGTCAGTCAGAGGTATTCAATTGATGGATAAAATCGCGCTATCTGACGCACCCTACATCAATTCGCGATCGCATCGCAAACTTAAAATCACTTTTTGTCCTTGTCCTTAGCAAGTCCAGGCCAATTTTTATCGCCCTTAGCAACATTCCCAGAAACATCTTTCTGCCAACCCCACTGTACCGCCGAATTGTAGTTCAGATAAAGTTTGCCATTATCAATTTTCCAAGCATCGGGATCGGTAGAAGCGGTATAACCTTGACTCACAGCCCAAGCACAGAATCCACCGTATTGAGGTGCATATTGATCAGGATTTTGAACAAATAAATCCCGATTTTGAGCGCTAGCAAATTGCCAATTAGCATTTCCCCATTTGTAAGTAAATTCTGGGTTGCCTTTGACAGGCTTGTTTTGGGTAAAGTAGGCTACAGGATCTGTGCCTCGAATCGCTACTCCCTCATCGCTGTAAAATACTTTGGGAAGCGGTTTTGTGGCTTTGGCGGTGCTTGGACTGGGTTTAGCCGCTGTTTCATTTTTAACCGCCGTTGGGCTAGCCGGTGCTGTCGCTTCGGTATTGGGAGTTGGTGTATTGCTGCCGGAGTTGCCGCAGCCAGCAACTAATCCCAAACTGATAATTGAAACAGCAAAAAATGCCGTAAAATAACTAATTTTCATTTTCCCTCTGTTGGCTACTTTTACTAACGAAAGCAGAATTAAATCAAAATACTGACTGCTGAGTAATGACTAATGACTAATGACTAATGAGTGCTTCTGGGCCATTTGCCAACCCATTGTCCGCCCCGAAACCGCCACCTAGGAAACAGCAGCCGCATCATCACCCAAGACGAAAGGTAAACCGATACCCAAACTAAACTGTAGTGCAGGATAAAGGTTGGTATCTTAAAATATTCTTGCTGAATGTACGGCAAGCCAAATATTTTGATTGTGGAACCGAGGAATACTGCTTCGACAATGGCAGCAAAGAATTGAAAGACACCTGGCCAATCTCGATCCCACATGAATTGCTGTAAAAAGTTGTAGAGGACATCCCAGCCTAATCCTAAAATTCCTACATAAAATAATACCCAAAAGTAAATTGTGTTGTATTGAGTTCCTAAGTAACCTAAATAAAACGGCAAGGAGGCTATAACTCCAACGGTAGCTAAGAGAAATATTCGAGTTTGCCAGCGGCCAAATAGTGTGGGTGTCATAATTGATTGTTGATTGTTGACTGTTGACTGTTGACTGATGATTGTTGACTGATGATTGATGACTAAATGACTGATGACTGATGACTAAGGAGATTGATTGGTTGCCCATTTCAGCCATTGCCAAAGGGAGCCAATACCTTCGAGATGGCGAATTTTGGGAGCTTTGGCTCTGGCTAAACCTTCGGCTGAACGGTGCGCGGCATATTGCAATCCCAAAAAGGTGTCAACTGGTGCATAAGGCCCTCCCAGCGTCATCACTCCAGCAGCATAAATTCGAGCTTTATCGTTTCGCATTTCTACTACTTCAAAATCGTTGGCAACATGAAGTCTACCAAAAGGATTGAGTAGCAAATTGTAGTGGGTAATTAAATCATCTAACAGAGGATTGTCTTTGGGTTTGGCTTCTAAACCAGTGGAGTCGATAATAAAGTCGGCTTTGATTTTTTCTATTCCTTCATAATTTCCGCTTTTGATGTAGGTGATTAATTTGCCAGCTTCTCTCTCTACTCGCTCTACTTTGCCGAACTTAATGGTGTACCATCCTGCTTGGATTCCTGTCTTAACTATGGTGCGCCAATCTTGACGGCTGGCTGTAGTTGTACCGCCCAAAGCTGTTAGCATTTCGTATCTTCCTTGGGGACTGGCTGCTTCTAAGATGGCGCGCATATCGCCGCCCCAAGTGCCTTTTGGCCAGTTGTAAGGTTGGAATTCCCATTGATTTTCTACGTATCGCTGGGCAAAACCGAATTTGTTGCCTTGGGGTTTTGGCGATTGCATTAAGTTGATAATGTTAATCTGGTTGTTCTGTTGGCGAATTTCATTCAATCGCTGCAAGATTCTTGAAGCAACAATTCCCCGGCCGCGGACAATGACTATACCGCCTTGGCTAGCTAGCTGTTTGTAAACGTGTTCGTGTTCTTCGTAAGCGTTTACTACTGATTTGAAATCGCCTGTTTTGGCGCGGTATTCTTGCAAGTCTGGTAGGAATCTAATTGCTGGGTAGCCGGTTGCTAGGTGGATGTATTTTGCTAGTAAATATCGGTGTTCGCTGCTGGAATTTGGGGTGGGTACGGAGTAGGCGATCGCATATCTGCCGTCGTCGGTTTTCCGAATACCTCGAACGCGCCCGTAATGCAGCATTTCGTCCCAACCGATCCGTTTTGCTTCTCTGTCCATTGAGGCGAAAACGTTTTGAGCTTGCGGCGTGTAAGTATCGGCAAATACGGGTTCGGAAAAAACTTGCCACAGGTGTTTTAATCCAGAACCAATTTCACCGGAAGCGAGTTTAGTTGCGGATTCTCTCAGGGCGTATCCGGGCCAGCCCCAAATATTGTCTGGACAGGAATCGGAACCGGATCTAATTCTTTCGTGGGGTGGAATCTGGGAATTGCGGCAGAGTCTTTGATAGCGTCCGTAGGGCTTAGTTTCTAAGCTGATGACTGCTATTTGTTCGCGGGGAACTCCGCAAGTTCTGATCGTATCTACCCAGACAAATGTCCCCATGCCGCCGCCAATACCGACGTAGGTTGTTTCTTCAACTTGCTTGCCGGTGGCGCGCAATTCTTGGACGGATACTCGATCGCCTGCAAATATTTCTGGCGGCGGAAAAGAAGTTAAAGTATGAGGAGTTTGAGGGATCTGAGGGATTTGTGTCTGGAGGGCATCGGTATCTGGATTGAAAGATATTGTGGGTAATGGGGCGGCATTTTGTTGTGCTTGGACTTGTTGAGAATTCAGAACATTCGTATTGGGATTGAAGATAATTGTTGATTCTGGGGCGAGAACTTTGGTGGGCTCTGCTACTGCTGCTAAAAGCCCGATCGCCAAACTATAGGGCCCAATTTGGATTGTATCTCCGCTAGCTATGGGTTTGGTAGCTCCCACAATTTTTTGACCGTTGAGGAATGTGCCGTTGGCACTGCGATCGGCGATCGACATTTGACCGCCGACTAATGCGATTAAGGCGTGAAACCGCGAAATTTCTTCGCTTCTGAATACTGCCCGCGAAACTTGCTGCCCGTCAATGCTGGCGGGCATCTGACCGATTTCTCTGCCTAATGCTACAGGAATATTGAAAACCGGCTGCCTCATTTCTCCGGTGACTGGATCTTCCCAACTAAGTTGAATTTGCATAACTTTCCTCACCACAACTCCATTACTTGTACCTGATCGCACATCCCGATTTTTCTAAACTTGACAATTTACACTTTCTCCGATTGTTATCAGTCATTCCCAATTCTAAAATCTCAAATGGTATTATCCTTATATTCCTGACTATTGTCACCTCAATACTTGCGATTCTCCCGATTGTATGCCTTTGCCACAATGCGGACAAAAAAGACCGAGATAATCATGGGGTAGAACGTGGCCTGTAGGACATTTTATACCATAAACTGGCTGAGCGGAAGGCTGATTTATTTCGGGTTGCTGTTGCTCGATCGCTCTTATTTTTAAAACTATTTTTCCCAGTTGAATCTGACTGCCAACTTTCAGAGGTGCTTCTTCCTCCAAGATTTTTTGACCATCAACAATTATGGGGTTGCGTTTGGCTGCTAGCTGCTCCCGCGTCAGGTTTCGCACCCAGAATTCATTAGTGCTGGCATTCAGAAATATTTCAACGTGCAAGCGAGACAAACTTCTTTCGTTCTCACTTAGTACCAAGTCGCACTGGTCTCGATCGCGACCGATGCGAATTGTACCTCGTTGTTTTGTGTGGCTTGTGGAAGTGAAGGTTTGCGATCGCTCCTGATTCCCTTCCATCCACTCCAGAGTTAACTTATACATAGTTACCTGCAAAATTGACATCCGGTCTCGGACTTGGGCATATTATACTGCTGAGCGCCTCACAATTAGTCTAAAATTAATAAAAAAATGTAAAAATATAATTAGATTACTTTTTCTGCCTCCTGTCTCCTTCTTCATCCTTTTTACCCGCTCAGGCTTTCTTCCTTGTTCCTTGTTCCTTTTTGAGTAGTTGAATCTAAAACCTAAAATTTCAAACTGTGCAGCCATGTCTCAAAAAAACGAAACCGTTGTTCTCGTATTATCGCTCCTAATTACGATCTGGCTAGCAGGTGCAGGTATTTGGTGGCTCACAAGCCGCAAGGACATTAATATCGGAGGTTGATCGCCAGAAAATCAGATTTTTCCGCAAAAGGAGCATCGGCTCCGATTCGGTTTTTACCTTCGGGCGATCGTAATCGAGCAGTTCAATTAGTAATTGTTCAACCGGGAAATCGCACCAGTTACGGTTATGAATTTGTGCCGATATCTGGTTTGTAAACTATTGGAAAGTGCAAAATATAGGTTATAATATTCAGTAGTAATTTCTATTGTTAGTCAAGCAGAAGTGCTTATTACAATACAAGATGAGTAGTTATCTAAAATCAGGTTGCATCGAAATTGACATTACTCACAATCAGGACACGGCAATGCCGTTTCCCTACAATTAATCGGGTGATAGTTACATCTCTCAGGTTGTGGTCTTGATTATTTTGGCGTAGGGAAACGGCATTGCCGTGTCCTCCGTTGCTAGAAAATTTGTATTGATGATTTATAATGTACAACAGGAGGTTATTGTTCAATGGCTATAGAGCAATATAGGCAATACATTCGTCATCTACTTTCAGAACGGCGAGAGCGGGCTTCGAGACAATACAACGCCCAAGAATATGAAGTGCAAACTCTTTTCGATAGTGAGCAAGATCATTATCAATTGCTGTATGTTGGTTGGCGTGGAAATAAACGCAGTTTTGGCTGTATTTTGCATCTTGACATTAAGGGTGGAAAAATTTGGATTCAGCATGACGGTACTGAAGTCGGAATTGCCAACCAACTTGTCGAATTGGGAGTGCCTAAACAAGATATTGTTTTAGCATTCCATGAACCAGAGGTACGCCAGTATACTGATTTTGGGACAGGAGAGGATCTCGCCCTCAGTCTCGGGTAAGTGAAATAGGTGCGATCGATCGCGCAAATGAATTATTTCTACTACATAAAATTGACATAAATCTTAAATTTTAAAGTCATGTCCCAAAAAAGTAAAGCGCCGGTTGTCATTTTATCGCTGTTAATTACGATCGCCCTAGTAGGCGCAGGTATTTGGTGGTTTACCAATCGCAGTGGCGCAAATATCCAGACTCCAGCGCCACCAACTCGCACTCTTCCCAATGCACCAACCCCAAAACCGCCACGATCGTTGTAGGAGAAAGTTTGATAGTAACAGTCGTAGATGCACCTGAGCAAAAACCTGTTTTTTGAATCAACATCTATACGGATAGATTCGCGATGTTTGAAACAAACCGGGTTTTTGGACGTAATTTTAAATAGGATTTACCACAAGAATGCCTTTACCGGGGCCTTCGTAAATTTCAACCCTAGATACTTGTCCACTACCGGCATAAAATGTTACTCCGGCGAGCGATCGAGATGGCATTGATTGCCAAACACCATCTGGTGAAGACACCACATTAGTTGTGAATCCATCATCCCAGGTAATTGTAATTTGGTTGAGACTCTGCTTGACTGAGCAGCCGATCGTTTGTGCCTGTGGTTGATTTTGTCCGTAAAAACTACATTGAGCTTTATAATTTTTAGTAGAGCTTTTTGTCTCGGCTTGAGCAACGATACCAAAAGCGGTAACTGATGCTAGGAGCACATTTGCCACCACAATCGCTTTATAAAACAAAGATGAGTTGAGTTTCATGGATTGAATAACTTCGAGAAAAATAACTAACTTTATTTTACCCGAATATTCATACTGTGACATTTTAATCAGGATCTAATAGCCAGATGTGGCTAAAATTGCGAAACTCCGATCGCCCTAACAGGCCGATTTCTCTCAAAAACCGCCCTCGGTTTAAACGCAATTCTCAGCAACAGCCACAGCGATCGCCATTCTCCCGGAGTTTCCTGTCGCTTCCACTGCCCCGGGCGACAGTACAGCATTTCGATCAAACAGCGGTGTTGGCTAATGTTCAGGCGATCGAACGCAATTCGCACCGTGGGAAATTCCGCAAAACTGCACCCCGCAGCATCTCGAAAACTCGACTCTAACTGAGATTTATCGCTCACAAACTCAATCTTAGCCACAGGAATAAAACATTTCTCTTCCATAATTTCCAGAGTCGCCGAGTCGCAATCAATCAAATCTTTGGCAAAACGGTGGTGTGTTTCCAACTCAAGGATTGACTGGACTGGCGATCGGCTCGATTTGACTATTGTACCCTGGGAAAAACTTCCCTTAACAGCATATTTTGGCAAAGTTTCTCCTATGACAAAAGCATCTTGTCTACCTCGATCTTTCACCGCAAAACTTGGCATCTCAGTTAGAGCAACTTCAGCGCCACTTTCCGAAATGACAGTAGTTATTCCCCAAAAACTTTTACCGCCCACATTCAATTGCACCACCCGGCGCAAATTGAACCATTCATAAATATCCGGCTTAGGAATATCCACCAAAATCAGCAGCGCAATTCCCAGCATCAACAAATTGTAAGCGCTCCAAATCCAGCCCACACTCACACCTTTCAACAAATCTGCACTTTCTGATATTGACTGTAAGCTGCCCACATTTTTAACTAAATGAAGGTTTAAATTCAGCCACAAACTGAATGCTGTAGCTGCGAACAAGACAATCAAAGGCCATCCCAGATTCCAGTTAAAACGAAAGCGCTCGCTCGCAATTCCTTTCGGCGTTACCTGAAACCCTTTCTCAAAGGGATTCAGCATGGCACTAACCACCGTTATTGCTAAAGGAATACACTGAACGAAAGAGTAAACATCGGAAAGCAAAGCCGATCGCGATCTGCGGTTCAGCCAAGAAAACACAGTGACTTGCACCAAATAGTAAGGCAGGAAAAAATACAGCAACTCCCGCGCATTTGTCCGCAAAGGAAGTACCCCTAGAAACGAATAAGCTAAGGGCATCAACAAAAAGAAAACCCTGGTTAAACTGGTAAACCAGTGCAGCAAACCTTCCAGGTGAGACAACCTTTGTACAAATCGGAGGCCGCGAATCGTTAGAGGATTGGAATCAATAAAAAATGCCTGAAGCGTGCCCCGCGCCCAGCGAAGTCTTTGAGTTAGATGAGCTTCTATATTTTCAGCCGCCAAACCAGCGCTCAATTTTTCATCTAAATAAACTAAGCGATATCCAGTTGCTGACAGCCGAATTCCGGTAAAATAATCTTCGCAGATTGAATCAGTGACAAAGCCTCCCGCTGTTTGTAGAGCGCTGCGCCTAACTACAAAAGATGTACCGGAACAAATCACGCTGTCGGCGCTATCTTTGATGATTTCAATTTGCCTGTAAAATACTTCTTCTTCCGGCGCCAGCACATTTTCTAAACCTAAATTGCGGGCAATGGGGTCGTGGTTGTAAAAGCTTTGGGGTGTTTGAACGAGGGCAATTTCTGGATTTTGAAAAAAGCCAACTGTTCTCGTTAAAAAGTTGGTAGTTGGAATGAAATCTGCATCAAAAACTACAATTAGTTCTCCATTTGTTAACGCTGTGGCGTGATTGATGTTTCCAGCTTTGGCGTGAATATTATCGGGTCTGCTTATATACTCGCATCCCAGTTCTTTTGCCAGTAATTTGATTTCAGACCGCCTTGTATCGTCTAGCAAATATACTTTTTTATTGGCAT
This sequence comes from Cyanobacteria bacterium VAR_87_metabat_62, assembly GCA_031427135.1. Taxonomy (GTDB): domain Bacteria; phylum Cyanobacteriota; class Cyanobacteriia; order Cyanobacteriales; family Microcoleaceae; genus Microcoleus. The sequence goes on from JANPMV010000017.1 coordinate 13,958, forward strand.
AATCTAAAGCTTGACAGCCGATGACAGTGCGCCGTAAAATAAAAGCTGGTTCGTTGTAAGTTGGGATAAAAATATCTACGGACGGGGCAAAGTTTCCCTCTGCAACTGCAACTGCCATGCGATCGGCTTCTTGGCGCCTGTCTTTAACTCTCAGCATTAAATACAGTTGAATGCTGGTGGTCAAAACCATTAACATTTCTAGAAAAAACAGCCCCAAACTAAAGATACCGTTGAGAGGATCGCTTAAATTGAGAGTAGCGAGCGATCGCCACAAAACGTAGCGAATGGTTAAAGCCAGAACTATGGCAACTACCACAGCACGCGACCATTTTTGTGGCTGAGGCGAAATTTTGATTGCAGCTAAAACGGCCGAGACGAGTACCAAAGTCGGCACTAACAAATACATCTTGCTCGCAGCAGGAACTTGCAGCCACACAGGCGGGTTTTGCTGCCAAGTGTTGATTGTGCCAAAAAAGCCGTTGACAGTACCTTCATTGGCAAACCAGGCTCCGGCGATCGCACCTAGGAAAGCAACCGCCCCCAACACGACTAGCGTTGCCGCCGGCACCCGCGAAATTCGCAAAAAGGGGCGTTTCAAGTCTTGAAGGTTAAATCTTAAATTTGTCATATAATGTGAAATTCCCGATTGTACCTGCAACAGTCAGCGTTTCCTGGTGTCAACTTTTTAATCGCGTTGAAAATTCCGACACACCCCACTTAACTATATTTACATTTTTTAACATTCTGACAATTTTATGATAATTCATCTTGCTTGCTGTTGCCAAACCGCTGGGCGAGTCCAATCCAGGCAAGGTATACCAGAACACAAGCAGAAATCTTCAGCAATTCAGAACGTTCTAACCATCGGACACGGTTGCTACGGTTCAAAAAAAACTATTTTGTCTACACATCAAATAGGATTGCTATATGAAACTATAGCAATCCCGATCGCTTAAAAATTACAGGACTTACACAGAAACCATTTTTGTAGGGTGTGCCTAGCAAGAACCTTATATCAAATCCGTTAGTATCGGAATTAATATTATCGGAAATCAGGACACGGCAGTGCCGTGTCCCTACAATTAATCGGGGTAGGGAAACGGCACTGCCCATTAGTGTCAACAACCAGCCTGAAATCCTTGAGAAATATCGCTTTTATTCGAGTCCAGATCCCCCTAAATCCCCTTAAGAAGGGGGACTTTGAAAAGACTCCTGTCCCCCCCTTCTTAAGGGGGGCTAGGGGGGATCTGGGCCTAATAGTCAAACCGCAGTCTCTGACTGGGTTAGAAGTTAAGTTGACACCTATGGGTTCTCGGAGTGTCCGACCTATCATTCCGGTGCCACCGGAATTGATATTACTATCGGTAGTTTGAAAATCAATAATTTGCGTAATTTCTAAATCGACGAATTTTACATCTAACTAAAGGTAGATAAATTTTATATTAGTTTAAAAAAATTACCGATTTCGCAACACAAAAACCCAGCCGTCAAAAATTTAATCAGAAATTGCTAATTGCGAGATTGCATAGCGGGCGACAGCCAAACCAACTCTCGCCTGTTCTATTTCCGACAATTCTGCCCAAGGTCTTTTAGTCGCCATGACCAATTCCACTCCTTCCGAATCAGCCTCTCGCATTGCATAAGCCAAAGGACGCGCCAACACCTGCAAATCTTCCTCATCCCACTGAGGCAAAATATCTAACACGCACTCAACCATTTGGTCAGCTAAAGATTGATACTTAACAGTTGCGTTTTGGACGCTTTTAGCGATGCGGGCTAGAAAATCTTGAGGAACGCGAGCAAATTTATCGCCCAAAGACTTTTGCAGAGAAGTCGCCACCCAAACTTGTTCTAATTGCGCGAATAAAACTTGCGACTTCTGGGCAATATCGCTGTCGCTGAAGGAATCAAACAGTGCAAATTCTTGGTCTAGGTCAGCCAAATAAGATTCTGATTCAAGCTGTGCAGGATTCCAGGGATAAGCAACATCGGTCTGAACAATTGTGGCGAGTAGTTCCATCTGGGCCTGAGTTTGCGAATCGCGAAAATATTGAGAATCAGGAGATTGGGTAGCCATGATGTAATACCTAAATAGGAAAAGGAAAATACCGAAGGTGGACTCCGCCAAGTGCGAGTTGCCAGTGGTGAGTAACTCTTTTGAGTTCAGAGTTGAGACTCAACCAGAACTTTGACGGTGACGATCGCCGATCGCCTTCATTAACTACACCCGCACCTTAATTCGTTCCGCAATCAGTCTCACTGTATCCCGAAGTTTTAGCAGCCTCAATGGTAAACTCAAAAATCTGACCTTGAGAACTGCCAAATTTTAGCTGAGTGCCGCTGTGCAGCAGCAATTCTTGGTGGTGAACTCTCACCCATCCTTCAGGCCCCAAAACTAAAGTCCCGTAGCGAGAAAAATCGCGCAGGAAGTAGCTAGGTTCGCCCCGGCTATCTCCGATACTGTTGCGGCAGAAAATCTCGGCGTGTTTTTGAGAAACCCACTGTTCTCGAATCACCACGTCGTTTTCTTCCCAGCGTCCGACTCGAACCATACCGGCGCGGATCGGCCAAACCTGATTTGCCGAGTCGGTGGATTTGACATTGGGTCGATCGCGCCCCCGCAAATAAGCACAAGAAGGCAAGCGTCCCAGCCAAGTAGAAGAATTTAAAGGCAATTCAGTTTTGAGGTCATCTATCGGCTCAGTTAGTTGACCGTCAAACTCAGGGTGCATATATAGCACAGGCAGCGTCCAAGCCGGTTGATTGAACTTGTAGAGCGTTAGTAGCTGCTGTCTGGCGATGGCGACGGCCCGATCGACCGACATCCGCCCGGCCAAAGCTTGGGCAAAAGTTTGAATAAAACTCAGGGCCTCGCGATCGGCGATCGAATCCCGCATCCCCAACACCGCCGGCACCCCGTGATGGATCAGCACCTCTGCCAAACTGCTGCGGGCGATCGCCTGTTGCTGGCCGTTAGTTGAGTGCAGCCTCTCCACCGCCGGCTGAGCTCCCCAGCAGGCATTAAACACAGCCAGAGTCACGCGGCACCGAACCAAAACCTGAGCCAGTTCAGTACCGTTAATCGCCGTATCCGGCCCCAAAAACAGCAAACCGCCGTCTGGGCCCGGTATCCCGTGGCCCGCATAGAACAGAATGTTATAGTCTTCGGTTTCCAGCCGAGCAATTAGTTCCGCCGGAGTCGGTTCGATCAGAGTATCAACGCGAGTCGGAACGCTGATGTCGAAATATTTGTCACTGTCGTCGGTTTGAAAAGCACTTTCCAGAACGCCAGCTAGGGCGAGTGCTTCTGCTTCCAACTGCAAATGACGGTTATTTCCACTAAAAAATGCAGAATTAGCACCGCGGCCGGGTTCTGCTTGTCCCAAAACTAGCAAAATGTTCAGCGACTCCGCAGGACGCAGGGGCGGCAAAGGCTCAACATTGCTCGTAGTGCGGCTGAAAAGCAGTTGCTGCGACAGAGAAATTGCCGGTTGACCGGCTTGAGGCTGCATAATTTCCCAAGGTAAAGCAATTAAATACGGTTCGCGCAAGTCTATCCGCACTCGCAGAGGTAGACTTTGCCCGATCGCGATACCTTTACTTTCCTGAAGACTACCCTGGATCGGCCCCTCAAACAGCCATTGCCAAAGATTCATCCCCAACTGCTGCATCAGGCGGCTGCTGTAGCTAGCTGGTGGCTGCTGCGGATTCTGCTCCCCCCTCTCCAGCAACCCCCCTTGACCGAGGTGGATCGGCACAGAGGGCATCATTGGAGGTATCTGTAGCGAGTTAGGGGTTCGTTGTTCAGTTTCTGTCAGTATATTCTGGTTGTTTTGGGGCGAGACGAAACTGCCATCAGGATTTAGGGGCAATTCGTGAATTGTCCCGGAGGGCGAAAACATTTCCTGCCAAGCTTTCCAAGATTGGGACAGGGTATCGGGCCACATACAGTCGTGGTGAACGTACCCGCTGGGATAGGGAGCTTGTAGAACCCAAGTGGCAAAATGGTTTGCCCCAGCGGTTCTCAGGCGAGCGATCGCTATACTGAGGCAAGGACTTTCAGGGCGCGCCATTCACAACTACCGACTCTGGATATAGGGATTGATCGACTTTAACTATTCGTAGTTTATCGGGTTTGGGGTGCGATCGAGTGCGAGAGATTGCTTTCTGAGTTTTTATTTTTATCTGCCGCCCAAAAATTTCTCTAAATTCGGTACATCTACCCAAGTTCCCGTGGCATTTGACTCCTGAGTCAAATCCATCAACAACTGCGAGTAAACCCCTTCTCTCAGCGACGGTATCAACGATTTACCCGCATCAATTGCTTCTACCCACCTATCTACTACTCGAATAAACGGTGCAATTCTCCCGTCTGGATAAACTTTAGGAAACTCCAATCTTTGGGGAATTTTGATTTCAGCTAAAGGTTCTCCACCTTGGGAACCCCACAGGCGAAATCCGTGGACGTAATCTTGCTGGTTGTCGCTTCCCAACACCAGCGTACCCTTACTCCCGTAAATTTCCACCCAATGTCCGCGCCCTTGATAAGTAACAGAACTCAAGCAAACTTGACAAGGCGTTCCCCCGCCTAATTCCAACATCAACATACAAGAATCGTCTGCATCTACGGGTTTTAAATTTCCTGAATCCTCCGGATCGGGCCGCGCCAAAATTCCTGTAATCAATTGCCCAGAAAGCCTTTGCACCGGGCCGAACAGCCAGCTAATATAATCAAAAACGTGAGAACCTGTAGCACCCAAAACTCCGCCTCCGTGCTCTTTTTGCGCGTACCAATTCCAGGGGCGACTCGAAGGGGCGCGGCCCGACACCAGCCAATCAATCTTAATTAAACGGTTTTCTCCGACATATCCTGCTGCTAATAATTCTGCTAGCATTTGCCATGCGGGAATGAAGCGAAACTCAAAGTCCATTGTCGCAATTAATCTCGCACCGCCATTTTTAACATCTGTTGGAAATTCACTGTTTGCTAAGCGGTAAAGTTCCCTGGCTTCATTTGCTGTCAGGGCTGTGGGTTTTTCTAATAATAAATGCTTGCCTGCTTCTAAGACGGTTTTTGCCATTTCAAAATGCAAAAATGGCGGCGTGGAAATGCTGACGCCCGCTACTTCGGGGATGGCAACGATATCTGCGATCGAGCTGCACGCGTAGGGGATGTTGTGGGTAGTGGCGATCGCCTTTGCTGTCTCTAAATTCCGGTGGTAAACAGCTACAACCTCAGTTCGGTGATGTGCCTGGAATCCGGGAATGTGCACTTTTTGACCGAAACCTGTACCGACTACTGCAACGCCAATTTTTGACATAATTTAATAATTGTTGACTGGGAATTGGGAATTGGGCATCGGGCATCGGGAATTGGGCATTGCTAATTAGTAGTAAATAACCAATGACTAATATCAATTCCGGCTGCGCCGGAATGATATAGAGGACACGGCAGTGCCGTTTCCCTACGCCAGATTAATTGTAGGGACACGGCACTGCCGTGTCCTGATTTCGGGTTATATTAATTCCGATGGAACCGGAATTGATATAACGACTAATGACTAATGACTAATAACTACTGACTGCTGACTAATGACTAATGACTAATGACTACTGACTAACCACCCATTCAATCACTTGTTTTCCCAAATTAACGCCATTAAAAAAGTCGATTTCTCTGATCCCTGTAGGGCTGGTGACATTAACTTCCGTGAGATAACCGCCGATGATATCAATGCCGACAAAGTACAGTCCGTCCCGTTGCAGCACGGGTTCTAACTGAGCGCAAATTTGACGTTCGCGATCGGTAATTTCGGTTTTTGCGACTCTGCCGCCGACGGCCATGTTGCCGCGAAATTCATTGCCGGTGGGAATTCGGTTGACAGCGCCGATCGGCTTACCGTCCAAAAGTATAATTCGCTTATCTCCCTCTTTTGCTTCCGGCAGATAAGTCTGAACCATCACTGGAACTTGTCCCTGTTGAGTGCTAATTTCAACCAGGGAGTTGAGATTGCGATCGCCAGGTTCCAAAAACAAAATCCCCTCGCCAGCTTTGCCACCCAAAGGTTTAAGAACTGCTGCGCCTTTTTTCTCAACAAATTGCCGAATTACCTGCTTGTTTTGAGAAACAATTGTCTCGGGGATCGCTCCCTCAAATTGTAAAGCGTACATCTTTTCGTTCGCCGCCCGCAATCCTTTGGGACTATTAACTACCAAAGTTTTAGCCGGATCGATGCCATCTAAAAGGTAAGTAGCGTAGAGGTAAGGAACGTTGACTGGGGGGTCTGTCCGCATAAATACTGCGTCCATTGCTTCGAGAGGCTGCAAAGTAGGCTGTTCCACGTCGTACCAAGTCTCAGCAGCCTCCCAGCGTCCCTCTACCAGCTTTACTGGGGTGAGCACTACCCGACTGAGCATTCCCCAGGTTTTGCCACCGATGACGCTTAATTCGTTGGCTTGAGTTGCCCAGACTTCGTGCCCCAACTCTTGAGCTGCTTCCATCAGCGCTACGCTGGTATCGTGTCCTGGAATTAGTCGCGCTAGGGGATCGATGATGAATGCAAATTTCATTTTCAGTTCAAATTAAGAATTGATCGCAGGCAAATTTGGGCAAACTCAAAATTCAACGGGGAATGGGTTATTTTGCTAGCAGCGGGTCTAGCTGGCCTTGAGCATCAAGTGCGTGGATTTCGTCGCAGCCGCCGATGTGTTGGTCGTTAATGAAGATTTGGGGGAGGGTGCGGCCTCCGTTGGCTCGATCGGTCATAACATCGCGTGCCGCTGTATCTCCGTCGATCGCGTACTCTGTAAACTCAACTCCTTTTCGCTTTAGCAGTGCTTTGGCACGAATGCAAAACGGGCAGGTTCTCCAAGTGTAAATTTCTACTTTAGGGGTCATCGGACGCTCAAACAATCACAATATTTTTTAATTGTAATCTTAACCAATCTTATTTTTATTTTTATATACTTGCAGCCAGCTATAAAGTGATTATTTATACTATTTTCTTTAATTTAGCCTTAAAAATAAAAAAAACACCCGCGCTTCAAGAAACGGAGAGATTCTGAAAATAAGCAGCAGGTTGGGCCTGCCTACCGTTGTTGACCAACCTGCTTGTTTCGTTTTCTGCCGGAATAGATGATTCCTGCGCCGACGAGCAGGAGTGCTACCACAGTACCCGGTTCTGGGATAGCCGTTGTCCTAACGGTGGGGTTTATGTAGATGTTTGAAAAGGGCGACGGGATGGGTGCAGGCGATGGCGTCGTTATTGGGTTTGGTATCACCGGAGGTGGTTCGACTGGGGGCGATGGGATCGGCTCTGGATCTGGCGTTGGAATTACCAGAGGCGGCTCTGCGGGTTCTACTATCGGTGGTGGCGATGGGACTACCGGCACAGACGGTATCGGCTCTGGCGGAGCCAGCGGCGATTCGACTACCAGCGGCACAGACGGTATCGGGTCTGGCGGGAATTCTATTGGTGAGGCTGCTGGTGATTGCGGGCTGGCGGAACGGTCAGGCGCGCAGGCACTTGAGAAGTTTCCGGGCCCGCAGACATCTACTGCTGAAGCCGGAGGGGCGGCAGCTAGATAGTAGAACCCCGTTGCCATTGTGGCCGAGAGTCCAATTGCTAGTTTTGCCAGTAGCGTACACATAACTATTTAGTTAAACAGTGGTAAAATTGGAAGATAGAAGTAGTGCTACAGATTAGCGTTGCACGGGCAAGGATTCTAGAGTTGCTAGTAGAATAAATGGATGTTGTCTCTGGCGGATGCCTGTAAAAAATATTATAGCGCTTGAGGCGATCGCCCAAACACTTTAATAATCTTATTCTCTTTTACGTTCGACATCGCCTTAGTAGCTTGCGCTACAGAAGCAACATCTTTTTGCAAGCTCTCAACCAACAGCCGTTACAGCCATTAACCCAGAGTGTTTTTACCTTAACCGCCGCCTCCTGAAATTAATTATCCTACAGATAGCCAACTTGATTTTCTGTGTTGTACTTTGCAAAGCACAATCTGACTACTCTTTTATCGTCTCATGCTTCGGCGAGATCTGTCCTCAGTATATGTACGTGTATTCCCGAATGTCAACTACTTAAGAGTGATGTTTAAGTATTTACCGAGGGTAAAGAGCGTATTGAATGAGCTGAGCTAGTCGATCGCGGAGAGTTTCCATCCCGAGACCCTTGGCCGCCGAAATAAATACGGCTTGAGGAAACTCTTCTCGGGCGAGGGCGAGATTATCTCCATCTACGGCATCGATTTTGTTAAACACTACCAGGGCTGGCCCGGGAGTTACGGGCATATCTGTCAAAATATTCATGACGGATCGAATTTGGCTCTGCCACGCAGGATGGGACAGATCGACCAGGTGCAGCAAAGCATCGGCGTCTGTGACTTCTTCGAGGGTAGCCCGAAAAGCGTCGATCAAGGCGGGGGGCAGTTCGCGAATAAAGCCCACTGTATCTGTGAGGACGATCGACAAAGGTTCCCCAGTGACAGCACCAGGAATCGTCAACTTTCGGGTGGTGGGGTCGAGGGTGGCAAATAATTGGTCGGCGGCGTAAACCTCGGAATTGGTGAGCAGGTTGAGCAGAGTCGATTTACCCGCGTTTGTGTAGCCGACGATTGCGACTGAGGGTACTTCGTGGTGGTGTCGGTTCTGCCGCAGCCGGAAGCGGTGGGCGAGCAGTTGATTGACTTCTTGCTGCAATCGAGAAATGCGTTTGGCGATCGTCCGCCGTTCGGTTTCGAGTTTGGTTTCCCCCGGGCCTCTGGTACCGATACCACCGCCCTGTCTCGATAGTGCCTGACCGCGACCTCTGAGCCGAGGGAGGGTGTACTCTAACTGAGCGAGTTCGACTTGCAATTTACCCTCGCTCGATCGAGCTCTTTGGGCAAAGATGTCGAGAATTACCTCCGTACGATCAACTACGCGGATACCTATCTGAATTTCCAAGTTACGTATTTGTGCGGGGGACAGGTCGCGATCGAATACCACGAGGTTAGCACTAATCGTCTGAGCAGTCAGGGAAATTTCCTGCACTTTGCCTTCGCCGACAACTGTCTGCGGATGGGGGCGCGATCGCTTTTGGCGCACTGTTTGCAGTACCTGACCCCCGGCGCTTTCAACCAGCCGCGTGATTTCTGCGAGTCCGTCCTCAAAATCCAGCAGAGTCATCTGCTGAGTCATTACACCTACCAGCAGCACTTTATCCTGGTCTGCATCAACCTGCTTAGCAACAAACTCTGCTTCAAACTCTGCTTCGAGTCCTTCCACCAAATCCATAAAGTCTTGGTTGGCGAGGTCGTCCAAACTCTGAGGTTCTGATATTTTCCAGGGAAAGTTTTGAATTTTGATGGATGAGTTGTCAATTGCAGATTCTGGAATTGAAGACTCTTCAATTTCGTCAGTTGAAGCTGGTTCTAACTTAGCGCTCAAAACAGAGAACTCAAAATTTGGCCGCTCTCCTTGAGGTATCAGGTGAGCCAGATAAGTTTCTTTGATGTAACCAGTCCCACCGCCGCCGCGGCGCTGAAATCCTCCGCCGGTGAGCGTCAGCCAAACAAGGGCGTCCAGGCGCTGAATTGCCATTGCGGTGAGGGCTGCTTCGCTTGGGGTTTCGGGCTTGAGGTGGGTGGCGATGCAGCGAATGCCGCTGAGGCGACCTCCCCCGTAGCGGGGCAATTCTAGGGGCGCAATCTGGGTTTGGCGGGGTGTACCGACGCCGACGCGAATTACTTGTCCGCGGCGGTTGATGTAAGTGCAGATCGGTTTGTCTATTTCGGTGCTGATGGCGGCAACGCGCTGGGCGAATTCTGCCGTGGTGATGCGATCGCCCGGTAGTCGCTGGTGGTAAAGCTTTTCGAGTTGCTTGAGCTGGCTGGACTTTAAACCTTGAAGATTGCCGTAGATGGTTTCGATAACTGTTTCTCCCGAGCGATCTGTTTATCTCCTATTTTAGGTTAACTAAGGGGCGATCGTGTTCTGCTTTGCAGTTTAACTTTACTAAATATTCTTCTCTCTAGGAGCTCCCGGATTCAGTATTGTGGAGTCACCAGCGCCGTTGTTTGTCGCTGCCGGGGCGATCGGGTCTTTCACGCCTGAAGATTGGGTCTGAAGCCTCCTCGTTTAGGGGGAAATCAAACAAAATGATTCATTGCTTCAATCCTCTTCTATCGACGGCTATGGGTAGCTGTTAACTGTCAACTGCGGTGCCCTGAGCGTAGTCGAAGGGTCAACTGTCAACTGTCAACTGATGAAAGCAGCCATCTGAACTTGCCGTTGTATTTAGTATCTACAGATACAGGCGATCGCTTAAAAAAGCTCGCTCAACAAAACTTAACACATTATTTTCGGTTTCAAAATCCTCCTTTAGACTTGGGTGTATCTTGAGCCTACAGGCAGATAGCAAAGTAGAAATTAGGTCGCTACGATGATAAGCGAAACATTGTTAAGGAATGTAAAAACATGGAAACTCGCCCTACTAACCTACCTCCCACAGCTAATGCCTACAACGGCAAAGATCGGAATGCCTTTCTGTTTGGCTTCAACCCGCAAGCAGAACTTTGGAACGGTCGCTTAGCGATGATCGGTTTCTTAGCTTATTTGCTCTGGGACGCGGCTGGATTTAGCGTTCTGCGCGACATACTTCACTTTCTGCCTACCTACATTGTTAAGTAATGACGAGCAGTCTTTCCTGTCTGGCAGCATGAGCAAATGCCGCAACTGCCAGACAGGCTAAAAGATACAAATGGCAGCGAGGATGGTTTTGTCCATTTGTATCTTTCGTTACTTTTGAATGGCATTAAAAGATTTTTTGCTGTAATTCGATGATTTCGGGTGGGGGCGCAGGCGCTGGCGCGGTGAATATTGAGAGCACAACAGATATTTATTGCATAAAGCCGATCACCCCTGCTACATTTTTGGCAATAAATCTCATCCAGCCTCTCGGATAGTTTATGAAAAATAGGAGCATCAACGATGATTAACTCAAATTTACTGGCAGTAGTAGAATCGGCTGTGACTGACACAGCATCAGGAAATTGGCAAAAGCCTCTGGTGATGTTTGTTTGCAATATCTTAGCATTGCTAGTTCTCAGTCGCAGAATTTGGTATCCCCACGTCGGGCCGAAAATGCCTTTGCCCTTCCCGTCTCTGTTCAACAATGTTAGCGTACCGGCATTTCTGGCTTGCATGAGCGCCGGTCATTTGCTAGGAACACTCATGATTTTGACCTTCAACATGGACAAGTATTTTTAGGAGCAATTGCGTCGCTTTTGTGGCGATTTGTTCCAGCTATACGGTCGTTTCAAAAATGCAAAAAGTTTGGGTAGGGGTAAGTGAAAAGCACTCACCCCTAATTTTAAATTTAGAGCGGGATTTAGGCAGAAACTGGTTTTTTTACGATGCACCTTACAACTTAGAAAAAATACCAGAGTTCGATGGCTTACGCCCCGCTTCGCTACGACTTGTCAGGTGCATCAGTTAGATAAAACTTTTAAAAATCGAGATATTATGAATGCTGACGCACCCTACAGCTACTCCTTACTTTAGGTAGAGGCAGGGGGGTTTGCATTTAAGATACATTGTCAAAAAATGAAAAAAATTCTGCCGAGCTGATTTTGGACTGTCGATCGTATATTTTCGCTATTAATTGACGAGGTTTAAAACAATGGAATCTACATCAATGACCAATTCTGACAAAGAAAACCAAACTAACAGCGGCGATACCGAACGCTGGGCATCTTTAATCGGCGGCGGGGCGCTGGTGCTTTTAGGTTTGTCGCAGCGTTCTCTCAGAGGTGCTTTGCTGGCGGTTGCGGGCGGCGGTTTGGCGGCGCGCGGGCTGGGGGTTGTAGAGGGTTTGCAGTCTGCCTCCGATCCGAATCAAAGCATTAAAGTTGAAAAGACGGTGACGATCGACAAACCAGCCGATGAATTGTACCGTTTCTGGCGCGATTTTGAAAATTTACCGAGGTTTATGAAGCATCTTAAACACGTTGCGGTAATAGATGAAAAGCGTTCTCACTGGATTGCCAGCGCGCCGATCGGCAATAGCGTAGAATGGGATGCAGAGATTGTCCGCGAAGAAGAAAATCGCTTAATTGCTTGGGCATCTGTGGAAGGGGCTGATGTTGATAATTCCGGTTTTGTGCGCTTTCAACCGGCACCCGCAGGACGCGGTACTGAGGTGAAAGTTGTCATCGAATACAACCCTCCTGGCGGTGCGATTGCTGCGGCGGCGGCTAAGCTATTTGGCGAAGCTCCCGAACAGCAAATTGCCGACGATTTGCGCCGCTTTAAGCAGTTTATGGAAACTGGAGAAATAGCGACGACGGAAGGTCAATCTTCGGGCAGGAAGTAATAAGTTAGATGGTGTCCCCCGATTTAACCCAATACGGTTCACATAAGACCGATCCCCCCTAGCCCCCCTTAAAAAGGGGGGGACAAGAAGTTGCTCAAAGTCCCCCTTCTTAAGGGGGATTTAGGGGGATCTCCGGGGAATTAACAGTGTTAGCTGAACCGTATTGCGATATAAACATCTTTGTTTTTTAGATTATTAGCTGATGTCATCTGAAGTGCTTTTTGGAAATGCGGGCGCAGAAGGTGCAAGTCGCGGCGGTTGGTTTGCGGGTCACTTTATGACGCCGGGCGATGACCCGCGATCGACTTCGGTGTTAGAGGTAAAATGGGGTATTCACACCGCCGGAGATTGCAGGACTCAGTGGGCGGTAAATGCGGCAGCAACTACGCTTTCTATCCTCGTAAAAGGGCGGTTCCGCCTGCAATTTCCTTCGCGAGAAATCTTGCTTTCTGGGGAGGGAGATTATGCTCTCTGGATGCCGGGAGTGCCTCATTATTGGTCTGCCGAGGAGGATTCGGTTATCGTGACTGTGCGCTGGCCTTCGGTGTCGGGAGATAGTTCAGAAATTAAGAATTAACTTTAACTTCGGGAACCAAAACTCGGCCGGTATAACCCGCGCGCTGGTAGCGATCGATCGCCTCTGATGCGATAACATCGGCTTTGCCGCTCTTTACGAGCGCTACGCAAGCACCGCCAAAACCTCCGCCCGTCAGCCTTGCGCCGAAGACTCCGGGGATTGACTGCAAGATTGCCGCCAGCGCATCTACTGCGGGTGTCGAAACTTCGTAGTCGTCGCGTTGGCTGGCGTGGGAAGCATTCATTAACTCGCCAAAACGCTCTGCTGGCAAAGATTTTACCGCTTCGAGCACGCGGTTGTTTTCGGTAACGACGTGGCGGGCGCGCCTCCTGAGAGGTTCCGGTAATACTTCGACTGCTTGGGGATCGGCGATATCCCTGAGAGCTTTAACTCCCAATATCCGCGCTGATTCTTCGCACTCGGCGCGCCGCTTGTTGTAGCCGCTTCCTGCTGCTAGGTTGTGGCTTTCGCCGCTGTCAATTACTAAAATTTCTGTACCTGCGGGAAAGGGTACTGGGCGGTATTCCAGGCTGCGGGTGTCGATGAATAGCATGGTGTTGGTGTCTGCTAAACTCGACGCCATTTGATCCATGATGCCGCAGTTCAAGCCGGCATAGCGGATTTCGGCTTGCTGTCCGATTTGAGCTAGCCGCACGTCGTCTAGGGGGAGGTTGAGGAGGGCGCGCAATCCTCTGAGGGTGGCTATTTCTAAAGCGGCGCTGCTGGACAAACCGGCGCCGATCGGCACATTCGAGGTAATGTAGAGATTTATTGGCGGTATTTTGTATCCTTCTTTTTCCACAAGTCTGATGCAGCCGCAGATATAACTAACGAATTTTTGCGGTACGGTGTCGTCGTCTGAAAAGTTTATGAGTTCGTCATATTCTGCAGAATAAAAATGGTGTCTGGTGTCGCTGCTAAGGCCGATTTGTACTGTTGTGCGCTGGGGAATCGCAGTCGGAAGTACAAATCCGTCGTTGTAGTCGGTGTGTTCGCCCAGCAGGTTTACTCTGCCAGGGGCGCTGGCTTGGGTTTTGGGTAATGTACCAAATACTCGTTGAAAGTTCATTTTTGGGGAATTGGGAATTGGGAATTGGGAATTGGGAATTGGGGATTGGTAATTGGGGATTTTGACCGACAGTTAAGTTTAGTTATTTATGAGAGCAGTCAGGAAGAGCTATCCGTGTATCCGTTACTTCTCCATGACTTCGATGTCGTGCTGTTGGGAATTGGGAAGAAATAAATTTATTTTTTATCGTTTATCCTTTTATTGTGCCCAAGTTTTTTGTTAAATTCAACCCATGTTAACAAAAATAAACATGAGTGTTGGTTTGGAAAAAATATGGGTTGTGATAGAATGACAGGCTAAGATTTCAGCAAGAATTCAAAAAATGCGATCGACCACACCCCGGAAACAGTTTGCTCAACATTGGCTCAAAAGCGAGAAAGCCTTAGATAAGATTGTGAAAGCTGCGAATTTGTCGAGCGATCGCGTCCTGGAAATCGGGCCGGGTACGGGGATTCTGACTCGGCGCTTGTTGCCTGCGGCTGAGTCTGTTGTTGCTGTGGAGATCGATCGAGATTTGTGCTTGAAACTAGCCAAGCAACTCGGTAAAGTTGACAATTTTTTACTGCTGCAAGGCGATATTCTGGAAATGGACTTAGATGCTGAACTAACGGCCTTTCCCAAATTCCAAAATCCCAATAAAGTTGTTGCCAATATTCCCTATAATATCACCGGCCCGATCTTGCAAAAACTGCTGGGAACGATATCTGTTCCTGCTGCTAAACCCTTCGAGGCGATCGTACTGTTAGTGCAGAAAGAAGTAGCCCAAAGGCTTTATGCTAAACCGGGTTCGACAGCCTTTGGCGCTTTGTCAGTGCGGGTGCAGTATTTAGCAGAATGCGAGTTAATTTGCGATGTGCCATCTAGAGACTTTTATCCACCGCCAAAAGTCGATTCTGCCGTGGTGCGGCTGCTTCCCAGACAGATAGAAACTGCGGCGGTTAATCCTCGCTATTTGGAGACTTTACTGAAGTTGGGATTTGGTAGCAAGCGCAAGATGTTGCGAAATAATTTGAAAGGGGCTGTGGATTTAGATAAACTGATTCAATTGCTAGAAGAGTTACAGATAAATCCTCAATCTCGCGCGGAAGATTTAAGCGTGGAGCAATGGGTAAATTTGAGCAATAATTTGTTTTACGATGACCAAAAGCAGTCAGGGTAAAAAACCCCCGATTCATCTGCTAGGTCACTTTCTTCAATTCTCGAATTCTTCAATTCTCGAATTATATCAAATGCGGTAGCATCGGAATTAATACGACCCACAATCAGGACACGGCAGTGCCGTTTACCAAAAAAATAACAACGTAGGGAAAAAGCACTGCCGTATAGAAAGCTTTTAAATTAGGGGCACCCGGAATTGATATTATTCAATTCTTTAATCTAAAATCTAAAATCTATTGACTGATGATTAATGACCAATACGGTTCAGATAAGACCGATCCCCCCTAGCCCCCCTTAAAAAGGGGGGGAAAGGGGGGGTCAAAGTCCCCCTTCTTAAGGGGGATTTAGGGGGATCTCCGGGGAATTAATAGTGTTAACTGAACCGTATTGGATTAATGACTGTTGATTTTTGAAGGATTCTGTAACGCTAATCGGAATTTTTATAATAAACTCTGTACCTTGTCCCGGCGCTGAAATACACTGCAATTCTCCTTTGTGTCTTAGGGTGATAATTTGATAGCCGATAGACAAACCCAGTCCCGTACCCTTACCTACAGGTTTCGTTGTAAAAAAAGGATTAAATATCTGCTCGACTACCGCCTCGGTCATTCCTGGCCCATTGTTAAAAATTTTGATTTCTACCCATTTTCCGTCTAAAACTCTGGTAGAAATTCTGAGGATTTTGGGAATAGCAAGTGGCGGATCTTCGTGATCTTCCTCGAAAGCATCAATAGCGTTATTGAATATATTTATAAATACCTGATTGAGCTGTCCGGGATAGCACTCGACTTTCAGTAAATTGCCGTAATTTTTAATAATTTCAATGCCGGGATAATCGGGTTTTGGATTCAGGCGGTTTTGCAACATCATCAGCGTGCTGTCAATACCTTCGTGAATGTCAGCTAATTTCATTTCTGCTTCGTCAAGTCTAGAAAAACTCCGCAACGACTTGACAATATTGCGAATTCGGTCAGCCCCTGTTTTCATGGAAGATAAGATTTTTGGTAAGTCTTCTCTGATAAAATCTAAATCTACAGATAGGAGTTTTTCTTTAACTATCGGTAGGGGATTGGGATACTGCTGTTTGTAGATATCGGCCAGTTCCAGCAGATTATTTGCATACTCGCCAGCGGGAGCGATATTGCCGTAAATGAAGTTGACGGGATTGTTAATTTCGTGGGCGACACCAGCTACTACTTGCCCCAGAGATGACATTTTTTCGCTTTGAATTAGCTTGGCTTGAGTCTGCTGCAATTCTAACAAAGTTTGTTTGAGCTGTTGAGTTTGTTGCTTTAACTGTGCGGTGCGCTCGTCTACTCGAATTTCTAATTCTTCTTTAGCTTTTTTCAGTGCTGTTTCTGCTAATTGGCGTTCGACAATTTCTGCTCCTAGGAGTTGGTTTGCGAATTCTAACTGTGCGGGACTGGGAAGTGCTAGGGCTTGAGGAATTAATTCTACCAAAAGTATGGCTGTAGCAAATGAAATTATGGCAGTAATTGCTTTCATTGTTCCTGAAAGCCAATAGGTAGGATGCCAAAGTGTCCAGATTTCAAATAAGTGAGTGATGCCGCAGGCGACGATAAAGGCTCCAAACATGGCAAAGATCCAATCAAAGGGCAAATCTTCGCGTTTGGAAATAAAATATAGCAATGTAATCGGGATCGAAAAATAGGCGATCGCAATTATAGAATCTGAGGCTACGTGAAGCCAGACTAACTTTGTCTGCCAGAGATAGCAGTGACCGTGAGGAATAAATGACCCGGAACTAAAAAAAGTTTTCCACATTTCTTGCATAATATTTCCTTTGAGTTGTGAGAAAATGGACTCGGACTGGTGTCAATTAATTTCAACCAGGGGTTTCTTTCACCCGTGGCTTAATTACCTATGCGTTCATATTCACTGCAAGCTTCAGCAAAAATCAATCTGTATTTGGAAATAATAGGCGATCGCCCCGACGGATATCACGAACTGGCGATGGTACTTCAAAGTATAGATTTAGTCGATCGAATTGACTTGCGCGCGATCGGTACAGACACGATCCGCGTGCGCTGCGATCACCCGCAAGTGCCGCCTGATAAGAATAATCTAGCCTATCGGGCGGCGGATTTGCTGGCGAAGCAATTCCCCGATGCTTTGGCGAAATACGGGGGAGTCGAGATTGCTATTCACAAGCAAATTCCGGTGGCGGCGGGGTTGGCTGGGGGTTCGGCAAATGCGGCGGCGGTTTTAGTCGGGATGGACTTGCTGTGGCAATTGGGACTCACTCAGTCGGAGTTGCAAGAGTTGGGGGGAACTTTGGGTTCTGATGTGCCTTTTTGCATTTCTGGAGGTACGGCTTTGGCAACTGGACGCGGAGATCAACTGTCGCCACTGCCGGATTTTGGGGGTTTGTCTGTGGTGCTGGCGAAGTTTCGCAATCTCAGTATTTCTACGGCATGGGCGTATCAAACTTATCGTCAGCAGTTCAGCAGTACCTATTGTGCGCCGGAGGATTTGGATTGTCGCCGGGAAAAGCTGCATTCTGGGCCGATGGTGGGGGCGATCGCCCAAAAAGATCGATCGAAAGTTGGTCAATTGCTACACAATGATTTAGAAAAAGTGGCGCTACCTGTTTATCCGCAGGTGTTACAGTTGCGGGAGGTTTTTGAGTCGGCGGGGGTTTTGGGAACGATGATGTCCGGTTCCGGGCCGACGGTGTTTGCGCTGGCGGAGTCTCCAGAGCAGGCTCAGCAAGTTTTGGAACGGGTGAAAAGTGCGATCGCTTCTCCAGATTTGGATTTTTGGGTAGCAAAGTTTAGCAATACTGGGATTCGGATTTTTTCGGAGGGAAACGATCCGAAACCGCCGATTTCCAGGGTGTAACTCGCAGATGGTGCGATCGCGATCGCCCGTTAAACGCCTCTAACAGTCGATCGGCAAATAGGAATCTAACTTTGCGCTGAGTCTATTGAGCTCGAAGAACTGATAAACTGTCATGAAACACGGATTTTAGTTTTGGTAAATCAACCAGATATCTAAAATCTCACATCTAAAATCTCACATCGCAATGGCTGATTTAACTAATCCAAATTCTACTTCTCAAATTCCAGTTTCTGCTGAGAATAGTTCCCCGACATCGCCTCAGCCGCCGACGGTATTGCGGTGCGTGACTGGTTCGCTGATGGCGGGGGGCTTTGCGGCGGCTTTGTATGTGTTCACTTTGTCGATCGCCCAAACTTTTGCTAACAAGCCGATTCATTCCGATAATGTGACTGTAATTAATATTGCGGCGGCTGTGCGAACTTTAGTCATGGGAATTGTGGCTTTGGGTGGAGGTGTTTTTGCTTTTGCATCGGTGGGTTTGATGCTGCTGGCTGTGCAACTTTTGATTCAAAAGTTGGCAAAACAACCCACAGCTTAAAATCATCTGGTTACACAAACTCTCGTCTGCAAGGCAAAGACTAAATAGTAAGATCGAAACAATGGAATTATTTACGATCGGGCATTCCAATCAGAGTATTGAAGCCTTTGTTTTCCTGCTGCAAAAACACGGAATTACGGCGGTTGCGGATGTGCGCTCGCATCCTTTCAGCCGCTATTTACCTCATTTTAATAAATCAGAAATTCAAGCTTCTCTGTCAAGTACGGGCATTCAATATGTTTTTTTAGGCAAAGAGTTGGGCGCAAGACCGAAAGATTTAAGCTGTTACGATATTGGTGGTAAAGCTTTGTACGATCGCATAGCAGCAACTCCTTTATTTTCAGCAGGAATTCAGCGCTTGCTCAAAGGCATCGAAAATCATAAAATCAGTTTAATGTGTGCGGAAAAAGACCCGATAGCCTGTCACAGGAATATTTTAGTTTGTCACCAACTTAGAAAATATAACTTACAAATTAATCACATTTTGTCAGATGGAGAATTAGAATCTCATCTACAACTAGAAGCCAGATTTTTAAACAAATCAAACAAAGACAAAAAAAACAATCAACCAATTCAGTTAAGTTTGTTTGACTTGAATCCTGAAATTAGATCAATTCCGGCTGTGCCGGAATGACAAGCGAGGACACGGCAGTGCCGTTTCCCTACCGTGGTTTATTGTAGGGACACGGCACTGCCGTGTCCTGATTTCTTGAATCCTGAAATTAGATCAATTCCGGCTGTGCCGGAATGACAAGCGAGGACACGGCAGTGCCGTTTCCCTACCGTGGTTTATTGTAAGGAAACGGCACTGCCGTGTCCTGATTTCAGGTTATATTAATTCCGATGCTTATGTCACAAAACCAAGCAATTATTAGAAACTATGCTGAGGTTCGCAATGTACATCCTACATACTGTACATAGGACTTATGCAGGGGTGTCCAGAAACCGGGTTTTTTTACGAAAATTATTCGTTCCAGCCCATAGATTAGGTAAAAAACCCCGTTTCTTTAGTCGAAGTCGGTAAGTCCTGTTACATTCAAAAAATTCGTTCAATTTTTAACCTTGTTCGTGCTATAATTCTGCGGGACTGTAGCAGAAAGGGGTGCTGTTTTATGAAAGCAGAATTTTACTTTGACCATCGGACATATACTTGCAGTTTAGTTCAAGTTGATTTTGTCAAAGAATTAAAAATTAAAAATTATCAAGGTTTTGTATTAGCAATTAAACAAGGACAAAAAATCGGACTTTTAGGAAAAGCTCGCCACAATGCTAAAAAAATTGATGTATCTCAGTCGCATTTTTATAATTTAATTAAAGCAGCCATGAATGCTTTGGAATTGCAAACTCGAAACGACTTAATTTTAGAAAGAGATGGAATGATTGCTGATGGCGAGGAAAAGATTCAGCAGCAAGATCGAGAAATTCGGGTTCTGAATGAACAACTCAGAATACTTGGAGAACAGATGGAACATTTGTTAGCAGAAAAGCAGCAATTAGCTATTCAGCTCAGAGATCGTGAAATCAGAGAAAGTGCAGTTAGTCAAGAGATAGAAGACTATTTAGACTCGGAGACAGATTTAGCGACGGAGGAAACAGAAAATGATCTGGCAGAAACTGAGATTAGTCAGAACATAGGATAATTAGCTGCACAGTTAATAGACGATCGATCGCATTCGGAACTTGAGTAACTTAAAGATACAGAAATTAGTGATATTAATGATGAAGAGGCAATAAGCTGTTACGCATTTAAACCATTAACGATCCAGGTAAGGTGCGTCAGCTAGAACACTTACTATACATGGGAAACGCTTCTTTACTGACGCACCCTACTATCCTCTTTTAAATGCCGAACAGCTTAGTCGCTTGTGAATTAGAATCGGCAGAAAGTCATGTAGAAGTAAAGGTTCAAGCAGGCGATGGTCAAGTTAAACGAGCGCCGAAAACAGCTTCAAATAGAAGGATGAAAAATAAATCTTGATGCTATGGATAATTATGCCGATGGGTGCATCTGTGTTTTGCAAATATCTTCGTAGGGGCGAAGCATTCCGGCAGTAAATCTCTGCTTATAACTAATAAATTGTCTGCCGGAATGCTTCGCCCCTACAAAATTGGGATGCACCGATGCCGATCGCACTTTCGCAAAATTCCTCAACCGTTAAGCGAAAAAATCCCCCGCAATCGGATCTCGCCCGTTTTTCCCCCGCACCCGAGTCTACAACAGAATTTTCACAGTTATCTGGCGCGATCGGTAAAATTACAGGTACGATCGAACTATTGTCAACAGCATTAAATTTTTCAGTCATCAGTCGTTCCCCAACAGTCACATAACTGTTGAGAATATTGCACAATAGATAAAATTGTAAATATATAGCACCTAGGTTTTTTTGACCGCTTATGAATAGCAGATTCCTCGATCGACTCCACCACCCCTCGCGCCCCGTCATCGTCTTTGACGGCGCAATGGGAACCAACCTACAAGTCCAAAACCTGACAGCAGAAGACTTCGGCGGCAAAGAATACGAAGGCTGCAACGAATATCTCGTCCACACCAAGCCGGAAGCAGTCGCCATAGTCCACCGAGGTTTCCTCGAAGCAGGGGCCGACGTGATCGAAACAGACACCTTTGGCGCGGCTTCCATCGTGCTCGCCGAATACGATTTAGCCGACAAAGCCTATGAGCTCAACAAAACAGCCGCCGAACTCGCCAAGGGTATCGCCGCCGAATTTTCCACCCCAGAAAAGCCGAGATTTGTCGCAGGTTCGATCGGGCCAGGCACCAAATTGCCCACATTAGGACACATCGATTTCGACACACTCACCGCCGCTTTTGCCGAACAAGCAGAAGGACTTTACGACGGCGGTGTTGACTTATTTTTGGTCGAAACTTGCCAAGATGTGCTGCAAATTAAATCAGTATTAAATGCGATCGAAGAAGTATTCAAGAAAAAAGGCGATCGCATTCCATTAATGGTATCAGTGACAATGGAAGCCACCGGCACAATGCTAGTCGGCACCGATATCAGCGCCGCCTTAGCCATTTTGCAGCCGTACCCGATCGACATTTTAGGATTAAATTGTGCTACCGGGCCCGATCGCATGGCCGAACACATCAAATACCTTTCCCAACATTCACCCTTCGTAGTTTCCTGCATTCCCAACGCCGGTTTACCCGAAAACATCGGCGGCCACGCGCACTACAAACTCACGCCCATAGAATTAAAAATGGCCTTGATGCGCTTCGTCGAAGACATGGGCGTACAAGTCATCGGCGGCTGCTGCGGCACCCGCTACGATCACATCCGCGAACTATCAGAAATTGGCACAACTCTGAAACCCAAAATTCGCGAAATTAGCTGGGAACCTTCCGCCGCCTCAATTTATAGTGCCCAACCCTACGAACAAGAAAATTCCTTCTTAATTGTCGGCGAAAAACTCAACGCCAGCGGTTCCAAAAAATGCCGCGATTTGCTAAACGCTGAAGACTGGGATGGTTTAGTAGCAATGGCGCGGGAACAAGTGCGAGAAGGCGCGCACATTCTCGATGTCAACGTGGATTATGTCGGGCGCGACGGCGTGCGCGACATGAAAGAATTAGTTTCTCGTGTTGTCACAAATGCAACTCTCCCTTTAATGTTGGATTCCACCGAATGGGAAAAGATGGAAGCCGGGTTAAAAGTTGCGGGCGGCAAATGTTTGCTAAATTCTACTAACTATGAAGACGGAGAACCGCGTTTTTATCAAGTTTTGGATTTGGCGAAAAAATACGGCGCTGCTATAGTTATCGGTACAATTGATGAAGATGGGATGGCACGAACGGCAGACCAAAAATTTGCGATCGCCCAACGCGCCTACAACGCCGCCATCGAAAGAGGAATTCCCGCCCAAGAAATCTTTTTTGACACCTTAGCTTTGCCCATTTCCACCGGGATTGAAGAAGACCGAAAAAATGGTAAAGCTACGATCGAATCTATCCGCCGCATTCGCCAAGAATTGCCTGGATGTCACGTAATTTTAGGAGTTTCTAACATTTCCTTCGGCTTGAATCCGGCGGCGCGACAAGTTTTGAATTCGATGTTTTTGCACGAAGCGATGCAAGCGGGGATGGACTCGGCAATTATCAGCGCCAATAAGATTTTGCCGATCGCCAAAATCGACCCCAAACACCAAGAAATCTGCCGTAAACTGATTTACGACGAACGGGAGTTCGACGGCGATATTTGCGTTTACGACCCCTTGGGCGACCTGACAACGGTGTTTGCGGGCAAAACTACCAAGCGCGATCGGACAGAAGACGCAAACCTCCCCGTAGAACAACGTCTCAAGCAGCACATCATCGACGGCGAACGCATTGGACTCGATATCCAATTAACCAAAGCATTAGAAACCTATCCACCTCTGCACATTATCAATACTTTCCTATTAGACGGGATGAAAGTAGTCGGAGAATTGTTTGGTTCGGGACAAATGCAACTACCGTTTGTACTACAATCAGCCGAAACCATGAAAGCGGCAGTTGCTTATTTAGAACCGCACATGGAACAGTCCGAGTCTGGGGATAATTCCAAAGGAACATTCATCATTGCGACTGTCAAAGGCGACGTTCACGACATTGGCAAAAACTTGGTTGATATTATCTTATCAAACAACGGCTACCGAGTAATTAACTTGGGCATTAAGCAGCCAGTTGATAACATAATTGATGCCTACGAAAAGCACAAAGCGGATTGTATCGCCATGAGTGGATTGCTGGTAAAATCCACCGCATTTATGAAGGAAAATTTGGAGGTATTTAACCAAAGAGGAATTACTGTTCCTGTGATTTTAGGCGGTGCAGCTTTGACTCCCAAGTTTGTGCATGAAGATTGTCAAAATACTTACAAAGGTAAAGTAGTTTACGGCAAAGATGCGTTTTCAGACTTGAACTTCATGGAGAAACTGATGCCAGCTAAATCTGCTGGTAACTGGGAAGATTTCCAAGGATTTTTGGATGAGGTTGAAAATGGCAACGGCGCAGTTAAAGAAGTTAAGACTTCCGAAGAAATTGCTGTTGAGGATGCGAAGAAAGCAGCCAAACTAGAGATTCCGACTGTAATAGATACTAGGCGTTCGGAAGCAGTTGATATAGAGATAGATCGCCCGATTCCGCCTTTTTGGGGAACTCAGTTATTGCAGCCGGAAGACATCCCCTTTGAAGAACTATTATGGCACTTAGATTTGCAAGCCTTAGTTGCTGGACAATGGCAGTTCCGCAAACCAAAAGACCAATCGCGAGAAGAATACGACGCTTTCTTGGCTGAAACGGTTTATCCGATTTTGGAGGAATGGAAACACAAAATTATCACTGAAAAGCTATTGCATCCGCAAGCAATTTACGGATATTTCCCTTGTCAGTCTGAAGGCAACTCTTTGCACTTGTACGACCCCGAAATTATGAATAACGGGCAAGATGTATCGACACCAGCCACAACATGGACATTTCCCCGCCAAAAATCAGCGCGCAGAATGTGCATTGCTGACTTCTTCGCACCGAAAGAATCGGGTAAAATCGATGTATTTCCGATGCAAGTAGCGACTGTGGGAGAAATTGCGACAGAGTATGCACAAAAGCTGTTTGCTAATAATCAGTATACCGATTATCTCTACTTTCACGGGTTAGCGGTACAGACAGCAGAAGCAATCGCAGAATGGACTCACGCACGGATTCGCCGGGAATTGGGATTTGGTAGCGAAGAACCGGACAACATTCGCGATATGCTGGCACAAAGATATCGCGGTTCGCGGTATAGTTTCGGCTATCCTGCTTGTCCGAATATGGCGGATCAGTACAAGCAGTTGGAGTTGTTGAAGTGCGAGCGCATCAACCTCTACATGGATGAAAGCGAACAACTTTATCCCGAACAATCAACCACCGCAATTATCACCTATCACCCAGCGGCGAAATACTTCAGTGCTTAATTTGTAGGGTGCACATTGTGCACCTTTTTTTCGTTTTTCTCGTTCTTCTACTCGTTACCAGGCTCTGCCTGGTAACGCAGATCCGGAGGCTCTGCCTCCTCTGAAAAACCAAGAGGCAGAGCCTCTAGAAATGCGTTCCCAGGTTCCACCTGGGAACGAGAAAAATGCCCAATGCCCGAACTCCCTCTTAGGAGTGATGAGTGCGGGGAGTGCGCGCACCAGCAGATGCTCCTACCATCGAAGCAACTAAACCTAACAGGGATCCGAACAAAAACGACCAGCCAGCCTTTGCAGCATTGCCAGCAATATTGCGAGTATCCTGAGCAGTTACGTTAGGTGCTTGATTCGGCAAATTCACCCCACCTTGCTGCGCTTGATTAATCGCTTCTCCAGCATTAGCGGCGATTACGCCAAAAGTACCCGCTACGCCATTTGCTAACAGCCAAGAGCCAATTGTTAAGGTAGTTGCCCACAAAATTGCTCCGTTCAAAAGCGCTGTGTTGCGATTCATCGGGCCGCAAGCGCGAGCTGTTACCCAACCGCCAAGGCCCAAGCTAATTAACAAACTGATAATTGACCAAATTCCGACGCCGGTACCCACGTCCCCCGCTATACTGCGCGGAGCTCCTGAATTAGCAATGTTGCTCAACCCGATCGCAGCGCCCAATGCACTTAACACCAGTTGTGTGGCGATCGCAATTACCAAACCTGAAAAAATCGGGCCCCACCGCACTCGATCGTGATATTCCATCACTGAATTCACCACCACGGGTTCGGCAACAACGTTATCTACAGGTCTATTTACGTATGCCATAGCTTTTTCTTTCCTCTGAGAGTTGATTTAATTTTTAAGAATCTTTCACCTAAGCATTGATTGTGGCTGAGATTGATAGAAACTATATCTGCCTCGGGAAATAACTGTTCCCTATGTCTGAAGAAAGAAATGAATAAGTCATCAGCCCTCAACCAACAGCTATTAGCTAATGACTGATGACTGATGAATGATGACTGATGACTATTTTATCCAGTTAGAAAAGTTCGCGGATGTATAGAGGAAAGACTGCTTAACGCAATCTTACAGCCGTCCCAACGGCAGTAATCAACAGCAAAGCCCCAGAAGTGTCTACATTAATCGTACCGGTGTCAACTTCCACCCCGATTACGGCATTGGCACCCAGGCGCTGGGCCCGTTTTTCCAGTTCCGCGAGCGCATCTCGCTGTCCTTTGAGAAACACTTCCTCATAACTGCCGGTGCGCCCGCCGATGATGTCGCGAATACCCGCGAAGAAATCTCGCAGGGCGTTGGTGCCGTAGACCACCTCAGCAGTTACAATTCCCAGGTAAGATTGAATTTCTGCTCCTTGGATGATATCAGTTGTTGTTACAATCATCAGTTGGCCTCGATCGCGAATATTTTGAGTGGGTCTGGTTCTGTAGATTTACTACATCTCGCCGCTCAAAGATTCCTGGTAAACCATAAGCTGTCAGCTTCGCAATCTGACAGCTATTCGCTCTTTTATTCCACACACTCCTTGAAAAAAATGGCCGTCCACAAACAAAGTCTCTTGGTATTCAGTACGCTGTTGATAGCGGGATTCGCGATCGCAGCGCCGCTTCGGGCGATCTCAGCAGAAATATCAGTTCAAGCTAAGCCTAAAAGTGATTCAAATTTAGATGCTCTGCTGCGACAAGGACGCGAGTTGGTAGATTTAGGAGATTATAGTAAGGCGATCGCCATTTATCAGCAAGCAGCCCGTTTAGATGCCGAAAACCCGCGCATTTTTTCCGGTATTGGCTATTTAGAAGCGCGTCAAGGTAACTATCAAGCCGCAGTAGAATTTTACCAGCAGGCGATCGGTCTCGAACCCAATAATGCTGACTTTCAATACGCTTTAGGATATGCTATGGCGAATTTGGAAAACTATCCCGCAGCAGCCACAGCTTACCGCCGCGCCGCCCAACTCGATCGCAAAAATGTCAACGCCCGAATCGCTCTTGGAGTGGTACTCTTTCAGCAAAAAGATTACAGCGGTGCTTTTAAAGCATACCAAGAGGCGATCGCCCTCGACCCAAAAAGTTGGCAAGCTTATTCTTCAATGGGTTTAGTATTAATCCAGCAAGGAAACTTTACGAGTGCAGTCACCGTACTCGAACAAGCCGCCAAACTTGCTCCCAAACAAGCCGGCGTCCAATTAAAATTAGGTACTGCTTTACTCCGCAGCGGGAATACTGCTGAAGGAATAGCAGCTTTTGAAGAAGCTGCAAAACTAGAGCCTAAAAATCCAGAAGTGCAGCTAGAAATTGGCGAAATTCTCAAAGGTCAAAACGACTTAGACGGAGCGCTTTCAGCTTATGGGCGGGCGATTGCAGTGCGACCGAATTTGGTAGCAGCACATTCTGCGATCGGGGAAATCCAACTGGAAAAACAAGATTTTATAGGAGCCATAGCCACTTTGCGGCGAGTGACCCAACTCGATCCAGACCGTGCAGAAGCTTATTACAATATGGGTAAGGCATTCAAAGGGCGCGATCGCAAATCCGAAGCAATTCAAGCTTTCCAACAGGCCCTCGACATTTACCGCCAGCAAGGCAACAATGATGGTGCTCAAAAAGCTGAGGCCGCGATCCAGGAACTCAAGCAATGAGTAATTAGACATGGGGCATGGGGCATGGGCATTGCTAGTAACTAATAAATGACTTTTTTCCCCTTCCCTTAACATCACAAGGAATGCTCGATAATTAATCCATGTATCCGTGTTAAAATCCGTGTCGTGCCTTCCTTCCTTATGATGAATTCAAGTGATTCTATACCGCCACTTTACGAAATGAATCCGCTAGGTCGATTTTCCGATCGCGCCGCCGATTATGTCAAATATCGGCCGAGTTATCCCGCCGCTGCGATCGAGGCGATTTTAGCAGGACTTGGGGAACCTTCGCAGTTAACAGCAGCCGATATCGGTGCTGGAACAGGTATTTCTTCACGTTTGCTAGCAGAAAGAGGTGTTCGAGTATTAGCAATCGAACCCAATGCCGAGATGAGACAAGCGGCGGAAATTCACCCTTTGGTAGAGTTGAGAGAAGCAACTTCCGAAGCAACTAATTTGCCAGAGTCATCAGTTGATTTAGTAACTTGTTTCCAGTCTTTTCACTGGTTCAATCCAGTTTTGGCATTGCCAGAACTTCGGCGAATTCTCAAGCCGTCGGGAAGATTGGCGGTAGTTTGGAATTTGCGCGATCGCACGGATGAATTCACACTCCTCTACACCCAAATAGTCAAGGCAGCTTCCAACAACCATCCTGCTGAAAAACGCGATCGAGCTATAGATCCTCTGCTAACAAGTTCAGATTTTACTAATATCCAAAGCTGTGATTTTGTGTACAAACAAAATATAGATTTATCGGGACTTATTGGACGAGCCACAAGTACGTCGTATATTCCCAATTCGGGGCCGCAATTGCAGAAAATCATCTCAAATTTGACCGAACTTTATGAAACTTACTGTGGCAACAAGAGCTTTGTTTCTTTAGTTTACCAAACTCGGGTTTATCTGGCAGAGCTTTCAAATGCTTAAGTTTTTTTCAAGTTCCGAAAAAAGCGAGTTTAGGTGATATAATGTCGGCGGAAATTGGGAAAGGACGATCGCCTTTAAATATTTTCTCTCTTGCTATCTCTTTTGTAAGATACTTAAACTACTCCCCCAAGATTAATCTATTTCTCCTGGTAGAGTCGGCAAACTTGTTAACATTTGTAAAATGAGCAAAATATCTCATCCCAGAGTTTCCTCTATGCAAACGTATGATGTCATTATCATCGGAGCAGGTCACAACGGACTGGTCTGCGCCTCTTATCTCCTCAAAGCCGGATATACTGTTTTATTGCTAGAAAAACGTTCGGTTCCCGGCGGCGCGGCAACTACCGAAGCTGCGATTCCCGAATTGCCAGATTTTAAATTCAACCTTTGTGCGATCGACCACGAATTTATCCATTTAGGGCCGGTCGTAGAAGAATTAGAACTGGAAAAACACGGTTTAGAATATCTTTTCTGCGATCCAGTTGCCTTTTGTCCGCATCCTGACGGCAAATATTTCTTAGCGCACAAATCTGTAGAAAAAACTTGTGCTGAAATTGCCCGCTACAGCGAGCGCGATGCTAAAAAATATGCCGAATATACAGACTTTTGGCAGCGGGCATTAGGTGCAATGGTTCCGATGTTTAATGCGCCACCAAAATCCATCATAGATATTCTGGGCAACTACGATATTTCAAACATCAAAGATTTATTGTCAGTGATCGGTTCCCCCGACAAAACGCTGGACTTTATTCGCACGATGCTCAACAGCGCTGAAGACATTCTCAACGAGTGGTTTGACGAGGAATTTATCAAAGCACCCCTAGCAAGATTGGCTTCAGAACTCGGTGCGCCTCCTTCCCAAAAAACCCTTGCTGTAGGCGCAATTATGCTGGCAATGCGGCACAATCCCGGCATGGCAAGACCGCGCGGAGGGACGGGTGCATTAATCCAAGCGCTGCTTAGTGTAGTGAAAAGCTATGCGGGTGTTGTGCTTACCGACCAGCACGTCGAGAAAATATTAGTTGATGGCGGTCGCGCTGTAGGAGTTCGAGTTGCAGGCGGCACCGAATATCGCGCTACCAAAGGTGTCATTTCTAATATTGATGCGAAGCGTTTGTTTCTGCACTTAATGGACTCCAGCGATGTTGACAGTGCTGACCCGGATTTGCGGGAAAGATTGGAGCGCAAAATTGTTAATAACAACGAGACTATTCTCAAAATAGACTTAGCTCTCAATGAAGCGCCTAGATTCGATCGCTGGAATCATCGAGACGAGTTTTTGATCGGTTCTGTTTTAATTGCTGACTCGGTGAAACACGTCGAAATTTCTCACAGCGAGCCTTCAATCGGCAGAATTCCCGACTCAGACCCGTCGATGTATGTGGTGTTTCCGACGGTACTAGACCCGTCAATGGCTCCTCCGGGACATCATACGGCTTGGATTGAGTTTTTTGCTCCTTACCAGATCGAAAATGCTGAAGGAACTGGCCAGCACGGTACGGGTTGGACGGATGAGCTGAAAAACAAAGTTGCCGATCGATGTATTGACAAATTGGCAGAATATGCACCCAATATTAAGAATTCCATTATTGGCCGCCGCGTGGAAAGTCCGGCAGAATTGGGAGAACGTTTAGGCGCTTTGAAGGGAAATTATTACCACGTTGACATGACGCTGGATCAGATGATATTTTTCCGCCCTTTACCCGAGTTGGCTAATTACAAAACGCCGATCGACGGTTTGTTCCTCACTGGTGCGGGTACTCATCCGGGTGGCTCGATTTCGGGGATGCCGGGGCGCAATACGGCTCGCGTTTTCATGCACGCGCAGCAGCCGATCGCGCAAACTTTGGCAGATGCGGCTAATTCTTTGAAATCCACGGCTAAGTCGGTATTTCGGAGTAATGAGAAGTAAGATTTTTAGCAACCGCAGATGAATGCAGATAAACGCAGATGTGATTCATCTGCGTTTATTTGTATTAATTTATTCAGTGTGCGAGTGCGAGAATTTTTTCGGGTTGATTTCCTGTGAAGGGAAAGCGATTTGCGATCGACCTCAATCTCTTTGAAAACTCAATCCGCTAACCTTGTTGAACCATCCACATCAGAAATCCCTCGATTTGTTCGCTGGCGGCAGGGGATAATCGCTGAGGTCGATCGCCGATCCCCCAGCATCTCGAATTCTGATAAATTCATACTTTATGCGGATGAAAAGACCGGCCCAAAGTTGAGAAACTGAAAGATGGCGTTACCCTTTTTTGAGCGATGGCAAACCGAGTGTTGATTGTCGGCGGGCGGGGACGAATTGGCAGCAGCGTTGCCCAAGATATTCTCACCTATACCGACGCAGAAATTACTGTTACCGGACGCAACCCTGAAGGCTCAATTCTGCCGGGATTGTCGCCCGATCGGGTGCAGTATCAAGCTTTAGATTTAGCAGACACTGCCGCTATGAAAAAAGCAGTTTCATCATCTAATCTTGTCGTTCACTGTGCTGGGCCTTTTCACTACCGAGATGCTGGCGTGCTGAAAAATTGCATCGAATCAGGTGTTAATTATACTGATGTCAGCGACAGTCGCAGTTTTACTCGCAGGGCTTTAGAATTGCGCGAAACTGCTGAAACTGCGGGAGTTACGGCTATTATTAATACGGGAATTTTTCCCGGCATTTCTAACAGCATGGTGCGCCGAGATGTCGAAGAATTAGATGCAGCAGAACACATTCATTTGAGTTATGTAGTCGGAGGTTCGGGCGGTGCTGGCGTTACCGTCATGCGGACTACTTTTTTAGGTTTGCAAACGCCTTTTGAGGTTTTGGTTGATGGCCAACTACAGCAGATAAAACCCTACACGGATCGCGAAACAATTGAATTTCCCGCACCCTACGGCAAAACAGGCGTTTACTGGTTCGATATGCCGGAAGCAATCACTTTACCGGAAACTTTCCCTGTTAAAACAGTTATTACTAAATTCGGAACTTTTCCCGACCTTTACAATCACCTTACTTGGTTTGTTGCCAAGTATTGGCCGGATAGCTGGCTCAAAAATAACTCGGTGATTGAATTTCTCTCCTATGTCAGTTACGGGATGACGAGCGTTACTAATAGTTTTAGCGGCGTTGGCGTG
Source organism: Cyanobacteria bacterium VAR_87_metabat_62 (assembly GCA_031427135.1). Lineage (GTDB taxonomy): Bacteria > Cyanobacteriota > Cyanobacteriia > Cyanobacteriales > Microcoleaceae > Microcoleus. The sequence goes on from JANPMV010000017.1 coordinate 45,177, forward strand.
GCTGTGCGATCGCAAGTAAGCGGCATCAAAAATGGCAAACCCACTCAAGTTTGCTCGATCGCCGTACACCCAAACGCTGCGGCAGCTACCGGAATCGGTACTGGCAGCATCGCTCAATTAATGTTAGAAGGGCAACTGACAAAACCCGGCGTTTGGTCGGTAGAACAAGCTCTTTCTACTGAGCTATTTGAAGGGGCTATGCAGAGTCGCAATTTAAACATAGAGCAGGTTTTTTTGTAGTTTCTTAGGTTGTTTGTAGCAATTTTAGATGTTGGGTGAATGGGATTTTTTTGACAAAGCGAAGACGCGAAGGAAGAGATGAGATGAGATGAGTAAGAGTTCGCAATTGAGGTGAGAATCGCTACATAGGGTTTTTAGCAGGAATTGCGATCGCCCCTGACACGATATGAGTTCTGCTTGTCTAACTAATCTATCTTTTGGTAGAAGTAATCGTAACAAGCAGGCGCTTAATATATTGGACATCACTAGAAACATCCCTTTTCGCTCGATCGAGATACGGTAGCTGCGACTTTTAAGATGGCGCTTCAACCAAGGTTTTAAATGTGCGATCGCAGTGAAGGGGCGACAAACACCATAATTTTTGCGAAAAAATACGAGGAGACGTTGATATGAAGCGGGTTTTAAAAACTCTAGGGCAAACATTGAGTCAAAGCATTTTGCTAGTCTGTATGCTGGCTTTCATTGCTCTGGCAGGTCTAGCGGTAGCACCCAATCAGGCTGCTTACGCAGGTCAAGACAGGAGTCAGGCGCCATCGGAAGCTAAAATTACTGACCCCGCAGAAAGTTTCGAGGATCTCAATCCCCAAGCAGCTTACGAAGATATAGTCAGAACAGCTCAAAATCCTGCAAAGGTCGAGCAGGTTTACGACGAAAGCTTAAAGGAGTACAAGGGAGAACACCCGCAAGAAAGCATAGTTCAAAAAGCTGAAGAGCTGATCGAAAAGGTCACAGGCAACGACTAAATTAATAAGTTTCTATGCTAGGGCATAGGGCATTGGTGATTGTTTTTGGTCATCTCGGAACTATTAGCTTTTTTTAGATACCCGACTTTTTGAAGAAGTTGGGTATCTGGGTATATGGATTTTATTTGATTTTTGTTCTTGCTTCTTGCTTCGGCTTTAATTAGCAGATTCATCCTTAAGGAAGATGAATAAATAGAAATTTAAAAGGTAAATTAAATCATAGTTACAGTTAGATAAAGGAAAAAAATATCATGAGCGATGACAAAAAAACGGTAAAGACACCTGATGCTAACCTCGACCCACTGTCTGGGGAAACCGGGGCTCATCCAGTGGCAACTGGTATCGGTGCAGCGAGTGCGGGAGCTGCGGGTGCTGCGATCGGCGGTGCGATCGGCGGGCCTGTGGGAGCAGTTGTGGGCGCTGTTGTGGGCGCGTTTAGCGGCGGTTTGGCCGGCAAAGGTGTGGGCGAGGCGATCGACCCTACGGTAGAAGATGCTTACTGGCAAAGCAACTACGGCTCCCGTCCTTACGCTGACACAAGCGCGACTTACGACGACTATCAGCCTGCATACCGCACCGGCTATGAAGGATACAGCCGCTACAACGGTACTGGTAAGAGCTTCAACGAACTCGAAGACGATTTGCAGCGCGACTACGAAACAAATCGTGGTAAGTCGAATGTGACTTGGGAAAAAGCTAAGCACGCCACGCGCGACGCTTGGGATCGGGTGGAACGCGCTGTTCCTGGCGACATTAATAAAGACGGCCGCTAACACCGTCAGCAAGTATTTCGGTTTTTTTGTTGAGCTCAGGTACTATTTTCAGCACGAGTTTAGCGAAATTATTCGGGTTTAAAACCCCTCTCTGTTTCGGGGAGGGGTATTTTTAATCTGCGTTAAAAGTTTTTCAGCATCGGAATTGATATGACGCTGGATTTGAAATTGGCACTTTTTTACACAATTAGCCTTAAAATTAAACTAATTCAGGACTCAGGCATCGATCGCATATTTCTGTCATTGTTCGCGATGCGCTTTATTCAATCGCAGCCGGAGCGTGAAAGCGTTCGTGGCCTCAAGTCTGATAATTGTTAAAAATCTAAATCCTCTCATTCAAAATCGGTATTAGTTGTGGATGAAATGTTGGAAAGAGCTTGGACACTCAAGCAAAATTTAATTGACTTTGTGCTGGATGCTGAGGGAGAGTTGGCGGTAGCTTTGGAAGCTTTTGCAGCAGCTCGATCGACTGGCGAGCGCTATGATATTGCTCAGCAAAATCAAGTAATTGACAGTTTTACAGTTGAAGGTAAAGTCGGAGAGAAAACGCCGATCGACCTTTTTGTCGAAAGTCAGCCGGATTTAACCGAGAGCGAGATCAGTTTGCTAGAAAGTTGGCGGCACAAAAGCTTCACTGGCTTATTTGAAATCACTAAAATTTCCCCCGACGGCTTTGAAATGATGAACTGGCTGACGGCTAAGCACTACGCTGTTAAGCCTAACAGCGCGAATTTCATGCAAGAAATGTCTCGGTTTAAGTTAGGAGAAATCTTGCTAACGCGTCTTGCTCCCCTCACCGATAACTGGTGGATACTCTCGGGCCCTGCTATTCCTAGGGGGAATTTGGGCAAGCCGAAGTTGGCGGTGGCGATCGGCAATTTCAAGCAAAATTACAAAAAGAACCTGTACAGCGATGCCCCGGAATTGTTAGAGCAAGCTTGGCAGTCTGTAGAACAGTACCACGAAGATTTTACCGAATTTTTTGGCAGCGATGAAGTGACGCTATCGGGATATCACCTGAATAAACAGTTGGCCCAATTTCAGGAAGTAATCACTAAAAAACGCCTAGCTGATATCGGCATCGATCAAACTAAATCTCTGGCGGATATCGTTGAAGATGCCGGAGTCGATGCAGAAGAAATTAAAGCAGCAGCTATAGCAGCAGCCGGTGCAGATCCCTCTTCAGTTGAGGTAATGCTCGATAGCAATGCTAGTTCAAAAATGGTAATGCCCAAAGCTGAGTTGCCCGATCGCTTCAAGAAAGCCGAACAGGTGACAGCACTTTCTCATCCCCGCTGGGGGCAAACCTTTTTGTCTACCTACAGTCAGTTTACCGCAATGCTAGCAGCCGAAGACTTTTCAACCGTTCCCGGTTACGAAAAGCTCCTTCGCAGCTATTTAGAAGATGCGGCAATTAATGTGTGGATTTGGCGGCGGTTAGCTCAAGTTAATCCCGCAAAGTTAGAACGAATTTTGCAAACAGTATTAGAGCGCACAGACTTTCAGATCGATCGCGATTTAGATGCCCTGCTGCAAGAGTTTAAAAAACCCTTAGAACCCGAACTCCCGGAAATTGCCAGCGTTCCGGTGCACCTGCACAACTTATTTCAGGAAGCTCTAGGCGAAGTTAGCAAGTCAAAGTCCAAGCCACAGGAGAAAAAGAAAAGCTCTAAGGGCTTTAAATCGTGATGTTAGGAACAGGCCGAAAAGCCTGTTCCTAATTTGCCTACTGGCATCACAATCTCTGCACTTCACCGTAAAATTACTTACTCTATCCCATCTAAAATTTCAACTCTAAAATCGATTGACCGAAGTTGAAAAACCCAGAATATTAGTGCGAGCGGGACGCTCGCGATCCGCGCTGCGAGCGGGGACGCTGGCACTGCAACTCGAAAAATTATGATTCCGATGAAGTGCGGAAACGATATCAGTCCTGTTTAATTCACACTTTAAAAATCACAACTATTTTCAGTAATATAACTGAACTCAATATTTTTTTGCTCGCTCAAACTTGGTGGAATTATCTATCTGTGTCAGCGCCGAGAGATTGGCATCGAAATTAAAAATCTACCGCTCGATTTAAAGATTTATTTCTTTTTATACTTGACTCAGATAAGGTATTATGATTAGAAATATAAGAAAATAGTCTTCCTAAGTTTGAGCGCTGGCTACAATGATGCAAAATATATTGAAACACGTGCGGGAATTGCAGGGACATATCGAGCAACTACCTATAGATAAACAGGCGATGTTAACAACCACTTTCGAGCATTTGTCCGCATCTTTACAAGAATTGGCTGCGGAGTTTCAGTCGCTTTTGTTGTCTAAACAAGCCCAAATTAAGTTAGAAAGAATTAACAGCAATTTAAACATTAAATTTGCCCAGCAAGCTGCTAGTATCAGACATTTAGAGCAGCAGTTAGAGCAAAGCCAGATGCTGTACAGAAGGGTGACTCAGGCACTGACAAAAGGGGAAGCCAGACAGCAAACTCTCCTGCGAAATTCTGCCGACTTGATGACAATTCTTGAAGCAGACGGACGGATCAGAGACCAAAATGCGATCGCAGCAGAGCGGATGTTAGGCTACTATCCCGAACAAAGAATTGGCCAATTCCCAGACGATTTGATCCACCCAGACGATCTACCTATTTGGCAAGCATATTTCGCAAAATTACTCAAACAGCCAGGGATTGCACCGCCTGTAGAATATCGGAAACGCCACGCTAACGGTTCTTGGGTGTATTTAGAAGTCATTGGTAACAATTTACTCCACGATTCCAGCATCAACGGCATAGTCATCAATTCCCGCGATATCACAGAGCGCAATCTCTCAGTAGCAGCTTTGGAAAAATCGCAAAAGCAAATTGTTAATATCTTAGAAAAGATTACAGATGGTTTTTTCACCCTAAACAGCAATTGGCAGTTTACCTACGTCAACCCGAAAGCAGAGCAGTGCTTGCGAAAAGGGCGTCAAGAACTTATGGGTAAAAATATTTGGGATGAGTTTCGTGATACAGCCGACACGGTTTTTTTCAAGCAGTTTTACAGAGCAGTATCTGAGAACGTTAATGTTAAATTTGAAGCATATTACGCGCAGCTAAATATTTGGTTTGAAGTCGAGGCTTATCCCTCGCAAGAAGGTTTGTCGGTGTTTTTTCAAAATATAACCGATCGCAAAAATGCAGAAAACGCACTGCGAGCATCAGAATCGCGCTACCGTATTCTATCGCAAATTACTTCAGATTTGGCCTATTCTTTTAAAGTATTGCCTGACAATACCTGGGTCTGCGAATGGATGACTGAAGCTTTTACTAAAATTACGGGTTATACTCCCAAAGAAATCGCAACTTCCGGTGGTTTACAATTCGACTGCATTCATCCTGACGACAGAGAAATGCTGGTGGAACAAATCCAGCTTCGTTCATCTAGCCGCAAGGAAGTCAGCGAGTACCGAATTGTCACAAAATCCGGTGAAATCCGGTGGCTGTGGGATTGCCGGCAAGTTGTGTGGGATGAAGTTGAGAACCGCGCTGTCGGCATTTATGGTGCTTGTCAGGACATCACGGAACACAAGTTGGTACAGGCTAAATTGTGCGAAACCAATCAAGTTTTACAAGGCTTAATTAAAGCTTTGCCGATCGCAGTTGTCGGTATCGATGCTAATGCTTTAGTGACTGTGTGGAATCCCGCATCTGAGCGAATTTTTGGCTGGAAGGAGTCGGAGGTTTTGGGGGAGCTTTTGCCGATCGTCCCTAGCGATGAAAATCTCAATTTTTATGCGATGTTTCAGTCAGAATTGGCAGGGGAAGCGCAAGTTGCTAGGGAATGTCGGCGGCGGCGGAAAGACGGTTCATCAATTGATGTGTGTATCTCGACTGCACCGCTGCGAGATGCTCAAGGCTCGATTACCGGCAGCATGAGGATAGTTTCTGAGATTTCCGCAGCCAAGGGAAGTCAGGAGAAGAATGATCTACCGCAGCCATTTTGGGCGCGTTATGTCCGCATTCCTCATATAATGAAAAATTAAATCATACCTAAATCCGGTTAACGTTTAGACGCTTCTGCACTCGGTTGAATCGCGACTAAACAAACAAAGTCCGCCTCTGCAATTTAACCCACGCACCATCTGGGTTTTGTTTGTGTAGGCGCGGTTTCCAACCGCAGGCTACTTCTTCCCTTTGTCCCCTTCAATCTTGAACTTGTCGGACAGCCATGCGTTGCAGCGGCAAGCTGAGTATGCTAGAAGCAGTCAACAAGTAAGAAAGAACAGTAGTCAGCTTTAAGCTGTGCAATAACCAGCTTTCCTCTGGTAGGTGAAGTTTGAGCGCGAAAACAGAGATGCAGTAAACTATCCAGTAAGTAAAGCTCATCTTAATCAGGATTTCTTCGCTCAAAGTGCGTGAAGCGAAGCTATCCCGTAGGGAATCGTCCATCGGGACTGAATTGCAATTATCGTGCAGCAGCAATAGACCCGCAATGGCAGCCACAAAAGAAACCATCACCAGATAGTCATGCCAGGTAAGCTCAACCATTTCTAAACTCCGCTATTATCTTAATTTTTGGAATTAGACATCAGTCTAAAGGATAAGTTTTCCCGATCCAAGCAATAGTTACAAATTGAAACAGCCGCAGTTACAAATCGCAATGAAAATCAACCGCAACCGTCCGCAACAGGCTCGTTTAGTCACTCGCAAAGGACAATTCAGCTTAAATATTGTCAAGTTGGGAGTACCTCGCCTGCATTTAGACGACCTCTACCACTGGCTGCTAACTCTTTCTTGGCCGAGATTTTTAATCCTGATTTGTCTGTCCTATGTCATGACGAATTCTTTATTTGCCTTGGCTTACTTGGCAGGAGGAGATTGTATCGCCAATGCACGGCCTGGTTCTTTCAAAGATACTTTTTACTTCAGCGTGCAAACAATGGCGACCATCGGCTACGGATCGATGTATCCGCGCACGGATTATGCTAATACTATCGTCTGTATCCAAGCACTTTTTGGTTTGTGGGGAGTAGCAATGGTAACGGGACTGGCTTTTTCGAGATTTTCCAAACCGACAGCTAGAGTTATCTTCAGCCGCGTAGCAGTTATCGCTCCTTTCAACGGCGTTCCGACTCTCATGTACCGCACGGGAAATCAGCGCTTCAACCAAATTTTAGAAGCGCAGCAGCGAGCTACTTTGATCCGCGATGAGGTAACATCGGAAGGAGAATTTATGCGGCGTTTTTACGACTTGCAATTAGTCAGGAGTGAATCTCCTATTTTTGCATTAAGTTGGACGGTTATGCACGCAATTGACGAGAGCAGTCCTTTGTACCAACTTACTGCCAAAGATTTGATCGAGTGCCAAGCAGAAATCGTGATTACGCTAACTGGAATTGACGAAACTGTTTCGCAAACAATTCACGCACGGCATTCTTTTGTGACCGCTGAAATTATTTGGAATATGCGGTTTGTAGATATTATATTGATAAAGCCCGATGGAAACCGCGTTGTTGACTACACTCGCTTTCACGAGGTGAAGGCTGTTGAAGATAATTTGTGAGTATAATGGTGTTAGAAGAGCTGTATGGCAACACAATTTAATATTTATGAACTCAATAACTACGAAGATGACACTAAAAGAATTGCAACCGCAACTCTTGGCTTTAACTCCCGAAGAAAAGGCTCAAGCTATACAATTCCTCGCTCAAAGTTTAAGTAATTTTTGGCCGCGAATTCAAAAAACTCCTGGCGTCATGGGCGGTGATGCTTGCATCAGACAAACGCGAATTCCTGTTTGGCTGTTGGTAAGCTATCGCCGTCAAGATGCCACCGATGCTCATATTTTAGAAGGTCATCCCGATCTCAGTGCAGCAGATTTAGTAAATGCTTTTAGTTATGCTGAGGCATATCCTGATGAGATTGAAAGAGCACTTCTAGAACAAGAAGAGGCATAAACTGTGGCGCGTCTTTATGCAGATGAACAATACCCGTTTCCTGTTGTAAAATTACTGCGAAATTTGGGTCATGATGTCCTTACAGTTCAAGAAGCGGGGAAGGCCAATCAAAAGATTCCTGACGAAGAAGTTCTAGCTTTTGCTATTAGCACGGATCGCACCATTGTGACACTAAATAGACCAGATTTTATTCGGCTGCACAGATTAAGTTCTGACCATAGTGGGATTATTGTATGCACAAACGATCAAAATTGGCAGCGGCTAGCTTTACGCATAGATGAGGCTATTTCTAATCTGGAAACTTTGAGAGGTATGCTTATTCGAGTTAACCGCCCGTCGGAGTGAGTATAAGTGATAGAATACGTCGAGTCTGAAATTCACTTAATACTATGCGAATAATTCATACTGCTGACTGGCATTTGGGGCGACGTTTTCGAGGGATCGATCGCACTTTTGAAATTGCGATCGCCCTCGAACAGATTTTGAAACAAGCGAAAGCCTTGGATGTCGATGCTGTGCTTGTCGCAGGCGACATTTTCGACGTACCCAACCCTCCAGCCTACGCCGAACGCATTGCTTATAGCTTTTTCTGCGAACTGCAAGCGGCCGGAATTCCCGCAATTGCGATCGCCGGCAATCACGACTCAGCATCCCGCATCGACAGCATCGCCCAATTGCTTTCCCTCGCAGGCGTTCGCGCTTTAGGAAAACCGAAGCGTTCCGCAGACGGCGGCACAATTAATCTTAACACCAAAAGTGGTAAACTTTGCGTCGGAGCAATGCCTTTTGCTTCCGAACAAAGACTGTTAGATGCTAATTCTCTCTGGCAATCTGATGATGCCAATCGCCGCAAAGACTACCGCGAAATCGTCGCATATTTACTGCAAGATTTAGCCAAAGATTTTCGAGACAATACTGTGAATATTCTCATGGGACACATGAGCATTGACGGCGCTCGTTTGGCTAAATCTGAAGTCGCCTATTACACGCGAGAACAATACCTGCTATCCTCGCAAACTCTGCCACCAGAAGCTCAGTATATTGCCCTCGGACACATCCACATTCACCAGCGCATTTCTGAGACTTCTCCTGCTTATTATTCCGGTTCTTTAATTCAGTTAGATTTTGGAGAAGCAGAACAAGAAAAAGGATTTTGCTTGATAGAAGTTGAGCCGGGAAGTCAGCCGAAAGTGGAATTTAGACCTGTGGCTTGTCACAAGCCGTTAAAAGTGCTTCAATGTGACAATGACAATCTTGATGCAACTTTAGAAGCTCATCAGTATCATCCGGGTTACTTGAAGGTAATTGTTGAGCTGGATAGTCCACAAATCGGACTTGCCGATCGAGTTCGCAACATCTGTTCTCAAGCGCTGTTAATTGAACCGCGCTATCGGGATGCACCGCTAGAAACCACAGAGAAAACTAATATCGATCCTAACAATTTCGATCCATCAGCAGAGTTTTGTAACTATTATCAAAACCGATTGGGAATGATTCCGAAATCAGCAGTATTAACTGAATTCGATAATTTGTACAAGAAGTTTAAGGAGCCAGTTAATAATTAAATGGGTCAAAAAATACAATCCAAAATCCAAAATCTCAAATTTCAAATAGTTTTAAGACTGAAACCCACGCTCAATGTCGCTTGTAGCCGAGTCTAGATCCCCCTAAATCCCCCTTAAGAAGGGGGACTTTCACCTCCCCTGTCCCCCCCTTCTTAAGGGGGGGACAGGGGGGATCGGGAAGACTGTAGAAGGAAGACAGTACACCTGAACATAGAAATCCCAAATCTAAATTCCCAAATCTAAAATCTAAAATCAGTATGCGTCCACTAGAACTTTGTCTCGAAGGATTTACCAGCTTCCGCCAGGAACAGCGTTTAGATTTTTCCGAACTCGATTTGTTTGCAATTACTGGTGCTACAGGTGCGGGCAAATCTTCACTGTTAGATGCGATGACTTATGCTCTTTTTGGCACGACAACTCGCACCGGCAAACAAGTAAGCGATTTGGCAAGTCAAGGTAGCGAAAATTTAAAAGTGCAGTTACGTTTTGCTGTAGGTTCGGCACAGTATCGCGTGACGCGCCGCTGGCGTTTCCGCCCGAAATCTCCCGAAAATAAGGTGATTTTGGAAAGTTGGCAAAATGGCGTATGGGAAACTGTGGGAACGAGTATTGTTGCTGTTCAAAATACGATTGAACAGATTTTAGGAATGGATTTTGATACTTTTACCCGAGCAATTATTCTGCCTCAAGGTAAGTTTGATGAGTTTATTAAAGGGGATGCTTCAAAACGTCGAGAAATTTTACGCCAGCTAGCGGGATTTGAGATTTTTGAGCAGATGCGGAAGGAAGCAAATGAGCTCGCGAAGTTGCTGAAACAGGAACGGGAAATGGTGGAAAGGCAGTTAGCTGAGTTGAGTGCGCCGACGGCGGATGAGGTGGCCGGGAGACGATCGCAACTTGTGACTTTAGAGCAGCAGTTACCGGAGTTCGATCGCGCAATTGTCAAAGCTCAAAAGGCGTTAGATGAAGAGGAGCAGCTATTTTCACAAATCGCTCGCTGGATCGAGCTGCAACAAGAACTTGCTAAATTAAATGCTAGTTCCGCTGAGATGACAATTTTAGCACAGCGTTTGGAAAGAGCGCAAGCTGCTAATCATTTACAGGGAGATTGGGCTTTAGTGCGATCGGCTCGCAGTCAATATGAAACCGCCGAAAGCAGCGCAGTGGCAGCGCGAGAGCAGTTAATCAAAGCTCACTCAGAGCTGGCAGCAGAGCAGCAGCTACTGGACGCGGCAAAGGCAAAATTAGAGGTATTAACGCCACAAATTAAGGCTCGCGAAGATGCTCTGGCTGCTGCTAAGGTATACGAAGAACAGCGCGCTCAATTAGAAAAAGAAGTTGCGCTAGCCCAGAAAATTCAACAGGAAAAAATCCGCTTTTTCCAAGCAGCAGATAAAGAATTGCAAGCTGCTAACAATAAATTTCAGGCTGCTGGTTTTCGAGTTACACAAGCAGCAGCGATGCTTCAGCAGTATTCGCCGGGAGGAAAGCGTTTAGAGCAATTACAGCAAGTAGAACCCTTATTGATGGAATTTCAGCTCGTAGCCAAACAGAGAAAAACTCAGCAGCAACAGTTGGATAAATCGATCGCAGATCGAGAAAGAGTTGAACACAATTATGTCGAAGTTACTACTAATCTAGAAGTGGCTCAAATCAAGCTAAAAAAGTGTGGCGAGGAGTTAGAAGCGGCGGAAACTGCGAATGTGGAAACCGCGCGCTTAGAGAGTGTTACTGCTATCAGAATGTCGCTGAATTCTGGCGATACTTGTCCAGTGTGTGGAGGAGTGCATCCTGAGAGCGATCGGCTGCCTCCTTTGCCGAGTTCTAATCTTGTAGATGTCGGTGCTTTACGCCGGAAATTGACGATAGCAACTCAAGTATTACAAGCTGCTCAAATAGTTGCTGCTGAGGGAAAAGGTGCAGTTTTATCATGTCGGGAAAAAGAGTTAGAAATTAGTCGAATGTTGGAACTTACCGGGGGGAAGATTGCCGAATTGCAGCAACAAATTACTCAGATATTGGAAGAAACCCCGGAGTGGGAAGTCTTGCAATTACAGCAGGAGTTGACAATGCTTAAAGAGATCGATCGCCAATACCGCGAAACCGAACAGCAGTTCCAACTGGCATCATTGGAATATGAGAATTTTCAACAAAGATTCAATTTTGCGGTGGCGACTCAAGCAGCTAAACAGCAAGAATATCAAGATGCGATCGCCGAATTTGACCGACGACAGCAGCAGTTACAAAGTTGTGTAAATTCGCTTTATCAAATTACCGAATATCAACCCTATGCTAATTTAGCAAAAGCCTTAGAAAAAGACAAGCAAGACTTGGGAAATCTGCTAAAAGTTGCAGAAAAATCTTATCAAATTGTTCTAAATACTGCGATAAAAGCAGCAGAGAGAGAGCAACAAGCTGGAGAAGTTTTTGCACAAACAGCAGCTCATAAACAGCAGTTGAATTTAGATTTATCAATAAAATTAACAGCGACTGGTTTCACTGAAGAGACCTTTTTAGCAGCGGTTGTGACAGTTGAGAAACAATCGGAATGGGAAAATGCGATTCGCTGTGTGCGCGAGTCAAAAATTCAGTTAGAGACGCGGGAGAAGGATTTGAGTGAGGCGATCGCAGGCAGGACTACCAATGAACACAATTTAGCACAAGCGGTAACAGCAAAACACACCGCCCAACAAAATCTCAAACAAGCCAACAACCACCGCGCCGAACTTTTAGCCTGGATACAAGTCGCCGCCCAAAATCTCGAACAAGCGGAAAGACTGTCGCAGCAAATCACAAATTTCACAGAACAAGAGCAAACCTATCACACCTTGGCACAGAATCTCAAATCAAACGAATTTCAATCCTACATTTTAGAACATTTAGAAGCAGAATTAGTCGGCAGTGCTACAATAATTTTGCAAGAATTAACCGAAAATCGCTATCAATTAAGAAACCAAGAAGGCGAATACTGGGTAACAGATAATTGGAACGGCGGCGAAGCCCGACGAGTGCGAACACTTTCCGGCGGCGAAACCTTTGCTACTTCCTTATCAATGGCTTTAGCTTTGTCTGAGAAACTATCTCAAGGATCTCAGTTAGGTAGCTTATTTCTAGACGAAGGATTTGGCACTTTAGACACAGAAACTCTTGAAAGTGTTACTCAAATTTTAGAATCTTTGCGGCAGAGAGAAAGGCTGATTGGAGTGATTACGCACGTTCGAGGATTGGGCGAAAGATTGCCTGCACAAGTTAAAGTGTTCAAGTCACCGCAAGGTTCTAGAATAGAAGTTGAAAGACTTTAAGTCTCTCCAATGAGTGTGGATTTGTTTGCTGAACTATTTTGCACTGGTGCGTCGCTCAAAAATTGTGGATATTATTAAAGATTGTTGATGGCGACGCACCCTACAGATACTAAAATTGTGTTTCTTCTTCCGTAAAGATGGGAGGCCACAATTCAGAAACTGGCAATTCCCAACCGGGCAAAAGTTCTGGTATTGTTAAAAGATCGCCATTTTCTAAGGTTTGTGGTTCACCGGTAGAGCGATAAATCTTCACTGTTTCGGCATCAGGATCGATCGCAATTCCGACAATCGCTCCGAGCTCGACAAACTTCAAAACCTTGGTTTCGATCGGTTTAAGGCGATCGCTCTGAGACTTAATCTCTACCACCAAATCGGGGACAAGTTGTCCGAAATAACGCGGACTTTGGCGCAATCGCGCCGCGCGCACAAAGGAAACATCGGGCGCTTTGACATTAGTATCTGGCATGATGAAACCGCCTGCGGAGTCGAAAACTCGTCCGAGACGGCGGGGATTTACCCAAGCGAAAAGAAAGGCAATGAGACGGCTGCTGATTTCGCTGGATACGATGTCTGATGGGCCCATAATTGAAAGTCTCCCGTCTTCTAGTTCAATCTGGTAATCTAAACCAGCTTCGGAAAAAGCGGTTTGAACTTGCTCAACATCTTTGATAGTCATCGTTGACATAGGATTTTTCTCCCGTTATGAGCTGATATTTCATTTTTAGCACGATCTCAACCTATAATTGTGTTTCTTCTTCCGTGAAGATGGGCGGCCACAATTCAGAAACTGGCAATTCCCAACCGGGGAAAAGTTCTGGTATTGTTAAAATATCGCCATTTTCTAAGATTTGTGGCTCGCCAGAAGAGCGATAAATCTTCACTGTTTCGGCATCAGGATCGATCGCAATTCCGACAATCGCTCCCAGCTCAACAAACTTCAAAACCTTGGTTTCGATAGGCTTAAGGCGATCGCTCTGAGACTTAATCTCTACCACCAAATCGGGGACAAGTTGTCCGAAATAACGCGGACTTTGGCGCAATCGCGCGGCGCGCACAAAGGAAACATCGGGCGCTTTGACATTAGTATCTGGCATGATGAAACCACCGGCGGAGTCGAAAACTCGTCCGAGACGGCGGGGATAAACCCAGTTACCTAGCAAGCGAATCAGGATAGATCCGATTTCGCTGGATACAATGTCAGATGGGCCCATAATTGAAAGTCTTCCGTCTTCTAATTCAATTTGGTAATCTAAACCAGCTTCGGAAAAAGCGGTTTGAACTTGCTCAACATCTTTGACAGTCATCGTTGACATAGGAACTTTCTCCCGTTATGAGCTGATGTTTTATTTTAGCACGATCGCTATTTTCAATCTATAATTTAGTCAAATAGGAATGATTTAACCGCAGAGAGCGCAGAAGACACAGAGAAAGAGAATAGAGAGATGAATAATTTCGATACCAGCGGATTTGACATAACATAAAAAAATATGAAAATTCACCCGACTCGAATGCAATCGGTACAGTCGCCAATAATTCCAGTTGTCGGCGAACTGATCCGCCAAAATCCGGGAACGATATCATTAGGACAAGGCGTGGTTTCTTACAATCCGCCGCCCGAATCATTTGATAAAATCCCTGAATTCTTTGCAAATCCCGACAATCATAAATACAAAGCCGTCGAAGGAATTCCACAATTACAAGCTGCAATCGCAGCGAAACTCAAAATAGATAACGGTATAGAAATTAACAGCAAAAACTGCGTTGTTGTTACCGCCGGCAGTAACATGGGATTTACCAACGCGATTCTTGCCATCACTTCGGCGGGGGACGAAGTTATTATCCAATCGCCTTATTACTTCAACCACGAAATGGCGGCAGTTATGGCAAACTGCCGTCCCGTAATTGTTGAAACAGACGAAAAATATCAACTCAATATCGCTGCTATAAAACAAGCAGTTACCGACAAGACGCGAGCCATTGTCACCATTTCACCCAACAATCCAACTGGTGTTGTTTATTCTGCCGAAGCACTCCGGGAAGTGAACGAAATTTGCCGCCAGCACAACATCTATCACATCAGCGACGAAGCTTACGAATATTTTACTTATGAGGGTGTTCGACACTGTTCTCCCGCAGCTTTTCCCGACAGCAGCGAATACACAATTTCTCTATTTACCCTTTCCAAAGCCTACGGTTTTGCGAGTTGGCGGATTGGTTATATGGTAATCCCAGAACACTTGCTGGTTTCAGTGAGGAAAATTCAAGATACAATCTTAATTTGTCCGCCGGTGATTTCTCAGTACGCAGCCCTGGGAGCCTTGCAAGTTGGTAGGGGTTACTGCGATAATTACGTAAGGTCGATCGCCTCCGTGAGACAACTCGTATTAGACGAACTCAATACCATCCCAAACTTGTGTACAATTTCCCCAGCCTGCGGGGCATTTTACTTTTTCTTGAAAGTTGACACTGAACTCGATACAATGGAATTAGTAGAAAAATTAATTCGCGAATATAAAGTAGCAGTGCTTCCCGGTACAACTTTCGGCATGGATAGCGGGTGCTATTTGCGCGTTGCTTACGGTGCACTCGAAACCGAAACAGCCGCCGCTGGAATTAGCAGATTAGTTAAAGGTTTGAAAACACTTTTAGGAGCATAAAATATGATTGCAGCTAACTTGAAAAGTATTGAAAACAAGCAAGAATTAATTTCAGCTAAACTTGCTGATTTGCGCGATTTGATGGCAGATTACGACTTAGATTGCTATTTCATCCCAGCGGTTGACGAACACTTGAATTTATCAGTCCCAGAAGCGAAGCAGCGGCGAGCTTGGATCTGCGGTTTTACGGGTTCCGCCGGCGATTTGTTGGTTGGTAAAAATTTCGCTTGGTTGTTTGTGGATTTCCGCTACTACGAACAAGCCGAATTGCAAGTCGATACTGGAATTATTCACATATCGAAAGTCGGTTTAGAAGGAAATTTAACCTGCGTTGAAACCTTAGAAAAACTGGCTGGAGAATCCGCACAAAAATCAACTAAAATTCGCCTGGGTTTCGATCCGTTTACCGTAGCGACAGAGCAATATCAAAATTGGGTAAAAAAATTTGCGCCTGCGGGAATTGAGCTAGTATCAATAACCGAGAATTTGGCTGACAAAGTACGATCGCAAACAGCAGAGACTTTACCAGCGATTGATGAATCTCCCGTATTTAGCTTACCTGCATCCCTGACAGGAGAAACCGCCGCCGAAAAATTAGCCCGAGTCAGGGAAGCGATGCAACTCGCCAACATCGACGTGCTTCCGATTACCAACCTGAATCAAATAGCGTGGCTGTTCAATCTCCGAGGCTCGGATATTCCCCACATTCCCATTTTCATCTCCTATGCCATTGTCACCACAGATTCAGCGTTTTTGTTCACAAATCCCGATCGCGTTTCCACAGAAATCAAGCAAGAATTGCGGGCCGATGTAACTTTGCTTCCCTACGCAGACTATCCGCATACATTAGAAACTTGCGTAAATTTACCAAATAAAATTCGGGTACTTTTAGACCCGAAACACAGCACAGCAGGCACGTACCTGTTAATCTTAAACCAGCAAGCAGCGCAGTTTTACAACATCGAAATAGTTTTCGATCCGAATCCCGTAGAAGGGATGAAAGCTCGCAAAAATCCCGTTGAAATCGAGCAAATGAAATCAGCCAATTTCAAAGCAAGTCGAGCCAAAACTTTGACGTTAAAATGGTTGACAGAACAGCTAGAAAATGGTAATGTATTGACAGAGTTTGATGTCAAAGAAAGCATCGAAAGATTTTATCAGAAAGAAACTGATTTCCAGACTTTAACTTTTAGAACGATCGCCGGTGCGGGAGCCAATAGCTCGATCGTACATTACGGAACACCAAGCCCAGAAATCACCTTAAAACCTGGAGAATTGCTGCTGCTAGACTCAGGAGCGCAATATTTGGCCGGCACGACGGACGACACGAGAACCATGATTGTCGGAGAACCGACGGCGCTGCAAATAGAACACTACACCACAGTTTTAATCGCACACATCAACTGTGCAATGCAGCAATTTCCCAAGGGAACGATGGGAGTGCAATTAGATGCGATCGCCCGATCTATCTTATGGCAAGAACAGCTAGACTACGGACACGGTACTGGCCACGGAGTCGGAGCATTTTTAAGCGGTCACGAAGGGCCCAACGGCATCAGCAAATCTGTCCAATATCCCCTGGAACCGGGAATGGTAACGAGCATAGAACCGGGATATTATCAACCGGGATGGGGCGGAATTCGCATCGAAAATCTCTACGTTGTCGTAGAAATGCCGTCAAAAAATGATACAGTTTGGTACGGATTTGAACCGCTGACGTATATTCCGTTTGACCAAAAATTGATTAATGCCGATCGACTGTCAAAGACTCAACTGGCATGGTTAAATAATTATCATGCTGCTGTAGTCGAGAAACTCGCGCCTGTAATGGATACAGCAACAATTGAATGGTTGAAAAAAGCCTGCGCTGCGTTAGGTAAAATTTAGCCAATCAGTCGATCGTACTCGATCTCAATTCCGGCTGCGCCTGAATAACATAGAGGACACGGCAGTGCCGTGTCCCTACAGTGTTTAATTCGATTCAAAACTGCTATAAAGCTGGTGACAGGATTTGAACCTGCGACAGGCTGATTACAAATCAGCTACTCTACCAACTGAGTTACACCAGCAGCGAAAACAAATATAGCAAACTTATAGTCATTAGCGCAACCCCCCCAGCCATTTTTTTTTCTACTTCGCCCAAAACCCCTCGGGGCAAGGGCAAAACCGGAATTATCCTCGTCTAGCTAAATCCCCCCGTCCTCTTTTAGAGGAGTTTGGCAGAATTTACGCACCCCGATCTCAGAAACCCGGTTTCTTCCTATATTTCTCGTTACTCAAGCCCAATTTTCGTAGAAACCGGGTTTCTAGCCTCAAAATCTCAAATCTAAAATCGGGAGAATCTAGCCTAGAATATGATTCTCACAGACAAAAAAACTGGCAAAATAGTAACAATTAAACCTCAGAACCGAATATTTGATTCATCCAGTTATCTGTAACAAGAAATCCAAAGCTCCACCTGTTAGCTTGTGTATTATTAACTATACAATGCCAGAATAAATCGTCTCGCTCTTTCTCTATTTTGAAGAATCTTACTAACTTAGGTTTATCTTTGAGAGTGACTAATTCTTTAGTAGTAGGATTCATGTAGCGGAAGAAGCATTCACCTACCAATTCCGATTCAGGAGAATCGAAATCTATAATGTACATTCTCCAGCCTGGTTGTTCTTCATTTGTGTGCCACAACCTGTAACCTTTTGGAGGATACCATAAACTGCCTGAAAACTTAACTTCGGTTCCCAAAAATTTATTGAGTAGCCTGATCAACCTCAGCTTGTGCATAAAGTAAGTTTCATAGAGCGGATGCTCTACATGAAGATCCAAGTTAATTAAATGAAATTGTCGCATCATGTACTCATGTTCAGGTAAGGGCGTATCCTCACTCAAATATGGCTTCATAATTTCATCATATTGACGCTGAAATTCTGGTGAAGTTGGCGAAATAGACGCGAAATTGAAATCATCTTCTCGAAAGCTGCTTTCATAGAGGTTGATGTTTACTGTGTTTGGCTTGATTTTAAGATGCTCAACCTGTTGAGCGATTTCTTCAAACCTTGGAATCTCAGAAAATTGAAACTCATAGTGGTAGGTTCCGATTTGTCTGGGTATAACATCACTAACTTTATTCAACGAACTTGTCTGAGGTTTTCCTTCGTCATCAGCATTCGCTGCCTGTATATCTTTCTGAGTAAAGCTATAGCCGTACTTTTTTCCCAGCTTGATAATCTCCTCAATAGTAGTGATTGCTCTAACTTCTTCTTGTAGGTGGGAATTCTTAAAAAATTCTTGATAGAACTCTTTAACAGCTTCTTTTGACATAGTTTTCTCTGACAATTTAGTGCATCAATCTTACTAAAAGGCAAACTGAATAAGCTAGCCCGCTCTTTTCTCCCAGTCTGCATTTCCTGCTACTGAGACATTCTGAGAGCTTGTTTATATCCTCTTGGATAGCCAAGCTTCTATAATCATGCCATCAAGTTTTCCTTGCTGCGGATTTTCGCTAGCTCTTCGAGCCAAGTCGGTCGTTTTTCCATAATCATTCCTTCCTTTTGTCAGTCATGGCTTTTCTGAGCGCGAGAGAGCGATCGCGATGAACCGCCGGATTTTCAAAGGCTAAAGATAGATTCATTCTGTACGATTCCGGGGCTGTATTGGCAAATTTAAACTTATCCGTTTTGTGAAAAGTTCTGGCATCAAATAGGAGCGCTCGATTATACTGATAACTGACACTAACTGTCTGACCTTTCGTGCGCTCTTGAACATATTCCTCTGACCAAAGATAGGCCAAAGAGTCGTAAGATGAGCTATCTGATTCCCGTTTGACATCAAAAAAGAGCAGGCCACCTCCAGAAGCGTCCAGGTTATATTGTTTGGGGGTCAGCCAGAGATTTACGGTTACAGATCCAATATCAGAGTGGATTTTCCCAGAAGCATTTTTTGGGTACATAAGTGCCCAATGTTCCACCAGTTCATAGTCGGAGAAAATAATGGGGAAAGAAGCTTTAATGGCTTCGGCGATCGCAAAGACGGTTTTAATGTCGGGTGCCATATTACTAATCAAAGGTTGACCCGTCGAGCTCTGGGAGCGCCATCCCTGATGATGCAGCAATTCTTGATGCAGTTGCTCGCAAACACTAGGCTCGAGGAAGTCGTCCATTACGGCGTAATTGTAGGGCGAAGAAGCTTGAAACTCTTCTAACACTAATTGCCAGTTTCGTGAAGCCAGACAATCTTTACTCACAGTGGCTCCTCCTTTGTTTAAGTTAATCATCATCTTTAGCTAGCTCAGTTGATATATTATTTGTACTTTGGCGGCGGATCTAATAGCAGAGGTGAAGGAATGCGATCGGGATAAGCTAAACGCAAAAAGTGCATTCCAATCCCAGCCAATCCCAGCATTAGACCGGGATATACATCCGTACCGCCAGACCCGCAAATCCAACGACGAGCCTTTTCAAAATTGCGCCACTGAGCCTGTGCTTGCCAGTTGGCTTCCATCTGTAAAGAAGGTTCGTCTCTCAACTTGGCAAACCGCAGGAATACCTCGGCGTTACCTGTTTTTCCATGACACAGAGAATCACTTCCCAGCTTGTCGAAATTACGCAAGGTTGCATTTAAAGCCCTGTAAGCATCGCGCAAAATATCATCGTCATTTTTTCCTAAAACTTCCCAACTCGAAATACGACTTAAACCAATTCCTGCTGCACCGTTGCACCAAGCGTTAGCAAAATGGGGTTCATTAGTATTGACTGTCATCACTGATGTTCGCAAGTCATACCAATCGCGCTCATTTGAGTCAAATTTGGTGGTTTCATAAGCAAAAGCTTGACGACCAGCCGCAATATATTCAGATTGATTAGTATAACAACCAAGCGAAATTAGCGCCCAACCAATTCCGCCTGCACCGTGAGAAAAGCCAGTCAAATTCCCTTGCACTATCTCCGGTGGATCGTGAGGCCAACTGAGGGTATTGTTGTCACGAGTTGCGTGTTGTAGTAAGTGTTGAGCGCACAGATGAGCGCAATCAATGCCTTTACCGGAAGTAGCCTCTGCTAAACTCAGCATCACCGGAATAATCCCAGCAACGCCTAGCAGAACATCGAAGTACAAATCTTGACTAATCCGTGGAATTAACTCATCACTCAAATTAACAGCTAAATCGAGCAATTCCGGTTTATTCCAGAGTTGAGCTAAGTGGATTAACAAATAAATCAACCCAGTGGTTCCCTGGTATGCTCCAATCATTTGATTGTTGCGTTGCTCTATAGAGTACGCCAATGCTCTTTCTGCTACTTGACGAAATTCTGGCTGCGGCTCAATCGCATCGAGGTAAGCGAAAAACAGGCAGATTCCCGCCGAACCGTCGTACAAGTCGCCCTTGATATCCACAAAGCGTTTTCCCAGACCTGTATGTTCATAAGTTTTCCAGGGAGCCTTGCTAGAGGGAGGTTGGAGTAGTTCGCACAATTGCGAGCCTATTTGCTTGGCATAATTAACGGCTGATGCGATGAAATACGGGCTATTAATTTCGTCAGTGGATAAGCTGGCATAGATGTACTGGTTTTGTCGAATTCGGTTTTCTGTAGATAATTTCTGAATTCGTTCGATCGCATTATCCAGCGGCGAAATCTCCAGAATATCTGGCAAAGACCGTTGGTAGTTATAAACTAACTCATTGCTGCCAGCACGGGCGGTAAAGATCGGGACATCTAGTTGCCACATCGCTGCCAGTTCTAGTTCGGCTAGCTGACCCTGCTTATCCCACTGTCGTCGATGTTCCATTAAACTGTTGAACCGCAAATCCACTTCCAGTGGCTGGGCGAGACATTTGGGGTGTCGAACCGAAATCATTAACTTACTATACGCTTCAGTCCCCCAGTTGATAAAGCGTACTGATGAAGAGGCGAATAAGTCTTGAAGCAGCATTATTGCCTTAGTGGGGTTTTCTTGAAACCAGCTATAAACTCGGTTAAAGCCATCTACAATACAGTTTTTATAATCCTGCGGATTGACTAGCTGACCCTTGTAATAGATGCGATTTGTCGCTTCTACCTCAACGCGAACGTCCGTTTGATATTCAACAGCTTGAGCTAATGACATACGGCGATTGTTAATTCGGGGTACAGCATAGGGTAGTTCGTAAGATTCGCCCCCGCTGTAGCCGCCCATCTTCATTTGATTGCTGGCATCGCCTGTATTGGCACGAGGCCATTCCAGCATGGCAGTTTTAAACACCGAATCAAATACGGTATCTGACAGTTTATCTCTGTTCTGCGGCACTACTTCTAATACAGTTTCGCAGTCGCAGATAAAGGCGTTGCCGTCAGCAACGAGAATATTTTCCTGATGGATATCTCCCCCGCCCAGGATGTAGAATATGCCTAAATACCCCCCAAGCTGACGGTAAAACTTTTCGATCTCCTGCTCGCTTTGGACGTGGTTTCTACCAGAGGGAATAAACTCTGCGTAACCATAGCCATCTTTGCAAAGAACTTGATAACTGGCACACTCAATAACTTTATCCCTCGTCAAATTTTCCAGCAAACCTTGCAGCGCTACTTCCGATTGAATGCAGCGAGGCTTGTAAACGATTGTAGCTGGTTCTGAATTGTCCAGCTCTAGTTCAACGATGACTACGGTTGTGCCGCCAGCATGACTGTCAGATTTACCCAACTTGAAGGATTTGATTTGCGAAATTTGTCTGCCGTTAAAGAAAGTACGGCTGATTTCATCTCTGTCGCTAGTCAAACGTTGTATCAGTTGTTCGCCAATGGTGCATAAGAAACCGGTTACTTGAGCTAACCAACGTCCGAGGACGGGAAACTTGCAATAAAAGGAGTGATAATCTTGCTGGTTATCAAAGGCTTGTTCAAGGTAAGCTACATAGGCATCAGTATCGTTGGTTGATTTGGCGATTTTGTTTTTCGAGCAGTAAACATTAATATCTGCTTCCAGCGCCCAACTTAAGCACATTTCAAAGCGATTGAGCAGGTGAATCTGAATATCTGTCAATACTTGTGGAGCAATTCTATAGTTTTCTGCCGATACATTGATAGCATCCCATACGGGTTGCAATCTGTTCTGGAGTAACCGTAAAAATGGTTCGCAAACTTTGGCAAAGTTCCCGTAGTAAATTTCTGGTTCGTACCAGCGACTTACTGAAAACTTCTCTTGAGGTAAGTTTATCGTTTCCAGTGCTTCTTGATAGATTGTTAACCAGTGAATGTGAATTTTTTTAAACTCTAGCTTGTCTGCCTCTGACAAGTTTGCCAAATTTATCTCATATAATTTATAATCAATTAATAGTTTTTTGATGTCTTCCAGTATCGATGTATTAACGCTTCCTTCTTCATAAGACTCTTTGACTGGCTGCACTGCTAATCTCCCAGCCAGTTTATTCATGTTCCAAGTATCCAAAGGACTCAGCGGTGTAGTGCAGGCTTCCCGTGCATTTCTGGCAACTAAGTTTTTGACAATGAGAGTGCGTTCGGACAGGTTACTGGCGCGGCAAGCCATATCAATGAGAAGAGAATTATCGAGCATAGCTAAAAAGTTACTGCAATTAAGTTAGCCTGTAAGAACCTGGATCAAAAGTTTTTTTTAGCTTTAATCAACCCAGGAATGACACGGCGATACAGGTATCTTGGTACTAACGCAGAATGTTGAAAGAGCCGTGTCCCTACACTACTCATCCGGCGCCAGCTGCCAAAGAAACCAGGCTAGGCACACAATATACAATGCAGCGCTAGCCTGGAGATAGTCTTTTAGGCCCGATGGGCTGCTAAATTACTTTGTGTAACCGTCACAGACGACCGTGAATCCCCAGCTACAGGTTATTCCGCAAGCGACTATGTTCAGTTCTCCCAAAGCATCGTCGAACAACTCGAACAAGGATTCATCCTGTTTTTCCACCGATGTGGGTACCACGAGTTGGATATCGGCAGGAACGCCAAAAGCTGCGGGATTTTCTAACAGTTCGCTGCGGAATTCCGCATCGAACGAGGCTTGGTGTAATAGCTGCTCTAGGTAATTGACAGAAGGTTTTTCAAGGAGAGTAACAGACATGGAAATAACTCCAATTGTAACTACATGGGTTTGGTCAGTCGGCTCGAAGAATTAAAGAACACCAATTCAGTAAATAGCCGTTGACAACGACTACTGAAGAATTGATTCTCGGCAACAATTTGGGACAATTGAGGATGCTCGCCAGATTTGGGCAGCCCTAAGTTTTTTTGTCCCTATCCCAGACAAAAACTTATATTGTCTGCAGGGTCAACTTAAAATTGCCCTTGTCTTGGAGGGCGATGAGTTCCTCAACGGCTCCCTTCATATTTTCTGAATTGTTTTGCCAATCCACCAGAGCTTGTTCCTCTGCTGTGAGCCCACCCTGAGCCAGAATAGATTGCAACCATTCTTTTACACTATCTTCACTTGCATCGCTCAACGGAGTAATTTTGGTCTCAACCTGACTGGCTGAGGCTGACAACGCCGCGTTAAACAGTTCGCGCAGCTTGCCCTGGGGCGATGCCAATAACAACAGCATCATTACCCCTTGGATTTGTTGAATTTTATCGGTACCTTGAGCCATAGCAGTTTCCTGCCTCCTTGGTTACATTATCCGTAAATTATATACTCACAGATGCGATATTTGTTCGTTAAATTTTATTAAGCTGATAGCGACGATGAAATCCCCCAAACCATTGACGTAAAACGTTTGTGGTTGTTTTACACGGCAGTCAAACAACCACAAACGGAAAACGCCCCAAACTCTAAAATTGTATGCCAACTAACTAATCGCAGCGCCAAATCTTAATCGTCTCATCCGCACTACCGCTGACAAGTATATTGCCCGAAGGTGCGATCGCCACCGAGTACACCGTACCCGAATGTCCCTTAAGAGCGCTCAACAGCTCCCCCGTCTGCAAATTCCAAATATTAATCGTATTATCATCGCAGCCGCTAGCCAAAGTCAAACCGTCCTGACTTATAGCAACCGAATCGCCCCGACTCACATAATTCTGCAAAATATGCAGCGCCTCATTCATTCCTAAATTCGCTACACCCTTTCCGTTGGCCGAATTAGAATTTAAAATCCGCAACAAACTCCCTGTCTGCAAATTCCGCAGCTTAATCGTATAATCATTGCTAACGCTAGCCAGAGTTTGACCATCCGGCGCGATCGCCACCGAATTCACCCCAACATTCAACCCCGAAAGAGTCCGCAGCAACTTGCCACTTTCCACATCCCAAATTTTGCTCGTCGCATCCGAACTGCCACTCGCCAATATTTTACCATCCGGGCTAAAAACCACGGCATTCACATTATTAGAATGACCTCTCAAAGTCCGCAGCAACTCACCAGTCCGCAAATTCCAAAGCTTAATCGTATTATCAGCCCCGCCGCAGCTAGCAATTACCTGACCCTTTGGGTTTATCGCCACCGAATTCACCTCCATAGAATGTCCCGGAAAAGTACACAGCAAATCGCCGCTGTACAAATTCCAAAACTTAATTGTTTCGTCCGAACTACCGCTGACCAGCATTTTTCCGTCATAGCTAATCGCCACCGAATTTACGCGATCGGAATGTCCCGTCAAAGTACCAATTAATTCTCCAGTTTCTAAATTCCAAATCTTAATAGTTTTATCCCAACTGCCGCTAGCCAAAATTTTGCCATCAGGACTAATCGCCAGAGAATTTACAAACGATGAATGTCCCGGAAGCGTGTATACGCACCGCCATTTCAGATTTTTAAATTGGTGAGCTAATTCCTTCGCCCGGTTAGATACCGCCGTTTCTTCCTCTCTGCGCTTGAGTTCATCCTCCTCCAAACGCTTGCGTTCCGCCCTAGCCTTTGCCTCTCGCAGCGCCAGCCGTCGCATCTCTCCCTTATAAGTTATGCGTTGCTGATCCTGAATTTCTTTAAGAGTTTCTATATACGGCAAAACCCAATCTTTAGAAAACCATTCCTGAGCAAATTCCGCCTCTAAATTAAATAGCTGAGGTTCGTGAGTAAAATCAATATTTAAATAATACAAATCAGCTAAAAAAGCCGCCAATAACTTATGAATTGTCACAATTATTTGCCGAATAATCCGCAGACTCAGCTTCTCATCTTTCCCTTCAGCTTCCAACTGATGATAAACCTCTTCCCAATTCCAAGGCTGCATCGCCACTAGAGAAACGCTCTGATTGATAATGCCCCAGAAACCGACATGAAAATTCACTTCATAATCGCTGATATCGCTGTAAAGTATAGCTGTCGGAACGGGAGACAAAACAGTCTGTAACCGCTCCACATCAATATCAGAAATCGGTTTTTTGAAATAGTCTCCGTAAAACTGAACCGGACACAACTCTCCGTGCTGGGGATAGTGCTGGTTCAAAAAAGACCTCAACTTAGCCGGCAGCTCAATATTCAGATTGTGGCGAAACGAATCTGGGCAATCTTCGCTAATTTTGGCGGGAGCAACTAACAACAGCAATCGGTGCTGCTGTTGCTGCAAAATTTGTTCAGTTTCCTGCCTGCTCAAATTAGAAAACCAGTTATCTCTGTCCCAAATAGTTTGAATTTCGCTGAGCTTAACTCGAATTGCTTCTGATTGAAACTCCCGCATTAACTCGCGGGAAAGCCGACTAATTGCCCGCTTATCTCTTACTTCTTCTGCCTTAACTCGATTAATACGTTCTTCCTTTACCCATTCTTGCTCTAAACTGGCGATCGCAATTAGTTCTTGTTCTCGACGCTGCTGGCGCTGCAAATATTTTATTTGTGCTTTAATCCAGCGGGGGTCTTTTTTGATTTGCTGGTTCAAAGCTGAAGAACCAGACGGCTCAATTTCTGCATAGCGTTCTTTGATAGCGCTTGCTCCCAATCTTTCTCCCAATTCGCAGGCTACAGGCTTCAACAGTTCGATTAGCGTGTCTGAGACGGGGCGGGGTAAGGACATACCAGTTAAAACTTTTTCTGATTAATTTAAGGGCTAGCGCTTGGTCAGGCGTATTCCGCACTTGGCGGGGACTCACAGGCTCGATCGAACATGGTTGGCGATCGAGCGACGTATCAGTAAGGCGTATCGTGCAGCCGCGCCTTAGCACCTTAACTTGATCGTAGTATTTATATGGTTTACATTTTACCCCGAATCTGAATCCAAAGCACTGAGGGAAAAGACTTCAGAATATGCGATCGACCCTGAATTCCCCCAATTCATTTTTTTTATTGCCATTTTTACTCACTCTTGTCTATAATCTTACTTCACAAGCATAAGTACGGTATCCCGACCTAATAACCGTACATTTAGCAGAGGAACAGATATATGAGCCCGTGGCAACGCATAACTCAACAGCTTCAATTGTCGCAACAGCAGCCAGCCAACAAGAGTCAATTATTGACTGCGATCAAAAGATTTGTGTCGCTATTTTTAGTGGGAATAACTTTAAGTCTGGCCGTTGCATCCTGCGGTTCGGGAACCACCAACAACCCCGCAGCCAGTCCCGGCGGTGCTAGCCCAGCAGCCAACAAAGGTAACGTAGAATTAACCTTAGTTTCCTTCGCCGTCACCAAAGCCGCCCATGAAGCGATCATTCCCAAATTTATAGAACAGTGGCAAAAAGAAAAAGGCCAAACCGTCACCTTCAGCCAAAGCTACGGCGGTTCCGGTTCCCAAACACGGGCGGTAATTGACGGATTAGAAGCCGACATCGTACACCTAGCCCTCGCCCTCGACACGCAAAAAATCGAAAAAGCCGGACTCATCCAACCGGGCTGGGAAAAAGAAGCCCCCAACGAAGGCATAGTCAGCAAATCCGTAGCCGGAATAGTCACCCGCGAAGGCAATCCCAAAAACATCAAAAACTGGGAAGATTTAAGCAAAGACGGAGTGAAATTAATTACCGCCGATCCCAAAACATCAGGCGTTGCTCGCTGGAATTTCCTAGCACTTTGGGGCTCGGTGATCAAAACCGGAGGAGACGAGGCTAAAGCATTAGATTTTACTAGCAAAGTCTATAAAAACGTCCCGATTCTGACTAGAGATGCCCGCGAAGCCAGCGATGTATTTTTCAAACAAGGCCAAGGCGACGCCTTAATCAACTACGAAAACGAGATTATTTTGGCTGGTCAGAAAGGCGAAAAACCGACTTATACTATTCCAGATGTGAATGTGTCGATCGACAATCCGATCGCCATTGTCGATAAAAACGTGGACAAACACGGCACTCGCGAAGTCGCCGAAGCATTTGTCAAATATCTGTACACCCCAGAAGCCCAGCGAGAATTTGCCAAAGTCGGATTCCGCCCAGTAGATGCCACAGTAGCAGCGGAACCAGAATTTGCCAAAAAATATCCCCCCGTCAAAACCCTATTTACAGCCAAAGACTTAGGAGGTTGGGGAGAAATTCAGCAGAAATTCTTCGATGACGGAGCCGCATTTGATAAAATCCAAGGTTCGATTAAACGGTAGTCGAACCATCAGGAAACGGTAGCGCCCATTAGTGTCAACTTAAGCCTAAAACCCTTGATAAATAGCGTTTTTACATGAGTCCAGATCCCCCTAAATCCCCCTTAAAAAGGGGGACTTTGAAAAGATTCCTGTCCCCCCCTTCTTAAGGGGGGCTAGGGGGGATCTAGATTTAATAGTCAAACAATAGTCTCTAACTGCGTTTGATCTTAAGTTGACACCTATGGGTAGTGCCGTTTCCCTACAATTAATCGGGATTCCGAACTAACAATCATTCACTTATGACAGTATCATCACCAACCAATAACCCTCAATCTCCAATTCAGAATATCAAAAGGGCGATCGGCAAAATCACACTACCTTGGGGAATCACCCTCGGCTACCTCAGCATCATGCTATTGCTCCCAGTCACAGCATTGCTGCTGAAAGCCAGCACCGCAAGCCCCACTGAATTCTGGAAAATAGCCACAAGCCCGATCGCCCTTTCCGCCTACGATGTTACCTTTGTTACAGCCTTAATTTCAGCATTAATTAACGGAGTCTTCGGCACATTAATCGCCTGGGTATTAGTCCGCTACGACTTTCCCTTAAAACGAATTGTCGATGCAGCCGTCGATTTACCCTTTGCACTACCGACATCCGTCGCCGGTTTAACCATCGCCACAGTTTACAGCGATAACGGCTGGATAGGTTCACTTTTTGCACCCTTGGGAATCAAGATATCATTTACTCGCTTGGGCGTTGGAATAGCAATGATTTTCATTTCCTTGCCCTTTATCGTACGCACTGTCCAGCCAGTTTTACACGAAATGGAAAAAGACATCGAAGAAGCAGCTTGGTGCTTGGGTGCTTCTGAATTTCAAACCTTCTGGCGAGTAGTTTTACCGCCGCTGTTTCCGTCAATTTTAACCGGAGTTGCCCTCGGATTTTCGCGAGCAGTTGGCGAATACGGTTCTACTGTAATTGTCGCTTCCAACGTGCCGTTTAAAGATTTAATTGCACCAGTATTAATTTTCCAAAGATTGGAACAGTACGACTATGCAGGAGCCACAGTAATCGGCACAGTCATGTTAGCAATTTCCCTGGCAATGCTATTCACAATCAATGTTTTACAAGCATGGAGAAGACGCTATGACGGCTGATCTAGATTTATCAAAAAATTACGCGATTCCGCCGGCGGGTTCGTCGCGGGGCAAAGAAAAAACCTGGGTAAAGCCCACATTGATCGGAATTGCGATCGGCTATCTAGCTGTCATCTTATTTATCCCAACTGTCAACGTTTTTTACCAAGCTTTCAAAAAAGGATTCGAGCCATTTTTGAGCAACTTAACCTCGCCCGATTTTCTGTCCGCAGCCAAACTTACCCTGCTGATTGCTCTGATAGTCGTACCTATAAATACGGTATTCGGGTTGTGTGCAGCTTGGGTAATCGGCCGCAACAAATTTCGCGGGCGCACCCTGTTAATCAGCCTTTTAGACGTACCGTTTGCCATATCTCCGGTAGTTGCAGGTTTAATGATTGTACTGCTTTACGGTCGGCTGGGATGGTTCGGCCCGTGGCTGGAAACTACCGGGATTAGGATTATATTTGCTTTTCCCGGAATGGTGCTGGCTACTGCTTTTGTCACTCTACCTTTTGTCGCCCGCGAAGTAATTCCAGTTTTGGAAGAAGTGGGAAAAGAGCAAGAAGAGGCAGCGAAAACTTTGGGAGCAAATGATTGGCAAATCTTCTGGAATGTGACGCTTCCGAATATTCGGTGGGGATTGCTTTACGGAGTAATCTTGACAAATGCTAGAGCTATGGGAGAATTTGGAGCTGTTTCTGTGGTGTCGGGAAATATTGCTAAAAAAACGCAAACTTTGCCTCTCTTTGTCGAGGAGGCTTACAAGCAGTACGCGACGCAAGCAGCATTTTCAGCGGCGGTAGTTCTCGGTCTTTTAGCAGTTGTTACCCTCGTGCTTAAGGAGATTTTGGAACAAAAAACCAGCATTAAGGAAGTTGAGTAAGAGTCATCAGTCATTGGTCATTAGTATAGTTCTTGCAAAAGTCAAATTTACCCCCCTTAGTCCCCCCTTACTAAGGGGGGAAACAAGAATAATCTTGCTCCCTCCCCTTACTAAGGGGAGGGTTGGGGTGGGGTGTATTATATTTTTGCAAGAACTCTAGTCAACAGAACTTACGCACTAATACCAACAACTGTAGGGCGGGTTCACCAACATCTATCGGGTTGCAAACAGGTTAAATAAACCCGCCCCCACCCACCCAAAAACCCCTTATTGATATTGGTGCAAAATGTAAGGCGAAGTAAACATTAGGAGGCGACAATGTTATCTCAAAACAATAGCGAACCTGAATTTGAGCCGATCGACAATTTCCACCAAACTCAACAATCAGACATACCGCAATCCGACAGTGGCGACAGCAGACCAACTCAAACCCGCATTCGGATTCGCGTTCCTCAACAATACCATGAGGAACCAGTCATCTCTAACTTGATTTCTGAGTACGGTTTGAAGGTGAATTTTAATGCAGCTTTGTTGGGTGCTAAAACTACCGATGATGGTTGGTTTGATTTGGAACTTAACGGTACTGCTCAACAGATTGAAAGTGCTCTGATTTATCTCAACGATTTAGATGTGGAAATTTGGAGCAATTCCAATAATCCGACTGAGGAAAGTTGGTAGTTAGTCACTGGTTAATGGTTATTTGCGACGCTCCGCTCAGGGCGACGCAAATAACCAATCACTGATCACCAATAACCAATCACAAATAACCTCGATCGCCCTTCGTTAATTATTTGATTGACAAATTTCATGATATCTGGTACATTTTCTATCTTTGTTATATTAAAAAAAACCGCGCACAAATCTTCTTAAATATTTTTCTAACAGCCGGAACAATATCCAGCTTTAAAACTTCTACACCATCAAACTAACTCAGTTATTTTAGGCTTTGCATAAAATAACGCTTTTGTCAATATTCAATTTAAGTGAAAGTTAGGAGCGATCGAATCTCATCCGCACCGGAAAAAGATCGATCGCTGCTGCGCTTGGTTTGTGTTATGACTTTGATGTGTGCGTGTACCAGAGGAATTTAATCATGGAATTTGACATAGAACGGAAACACCAGTTACTTTTCGTAGATACAAAAGTTAAAGATTACCAAAACTTAACAGAGACTACAAATTCCGATACAGAAGTTATTGTTCTGAAGGCCGATCGCGACGGCATCGAACAAATAGCAGAAACACTTAAACAGCGGAAAAACATTGCAGCCGTCCACATTTTGTCTCACGGCGCGGCAGCCAGCGTGCAAATCGGCGCAACAGAACTTAATCTTAGCAACATTGAAACTTACCGCGATCGTTTAGAAAAATGGTTTGCTTTGCCAGCCGAGGCAAACTCGAACTCTCAAATTACAGCTAAACCGGAAATTCTACTTTACGGTTGCAACGTCGCCGCTGGACAAGCTGGTCTCGCTTTTGTGCAAAGACTGAGCCAGCTCACCGGAGCAGCAGTTGCGGCTTCGGATAACTTGACTGGGAATGCAGCCTTGGGTGGAGACTGGGAACTGGAAGTTTCCACGGGCAAAATAGAGACGGCGGTGGCATTTTCCGCAGAGGCGAGAGAAGCATACAGCGGTGTTTTAGTCACCACATTTGCCACACTGCGAGATGCGATCATTCTAGCTAACGCTTTGCCCGATGCTGACACCATCCCGATCACGGGTAACATCACCTTTGCCGTCGGAGAAGTTCTGCCCAGAATTTCCAGCCCCATCACCTTTACCGGTGGCGGTTTTAGCCTAAATCTCGCTAATAACCGGGGCTTTTTTGTAGATAGCGCGGCAGCCGCAGTCAGCTTTTCCAACCTGACAATTACCGGTGGGCGAGCAGTAGGCGGTGCAGGTACTGCTGGCGGTGGTGGTGCAGCCGGCATGGGGGGCGCACTATTTATCAATAGTGGCGCTGTCACAGTCAATAGCGTTACCTTCAATGCCAACAGCGCTACAGGTGGTGCCGGGGCAGCAGCCGTAGCAGGCGCAGCAGGTGGCTCTGGTGGCAACACAGACTTTGCATCCCTCTTTCCCTTCGTCAGTGCAGGGGGCAACGGTCAAACAGGCCTCACAGGCAACCCAAGCATCGGCGCTGCTGGCGGCCCTGGCGGTACAGCCGGCAATGGTGGCAATGGAACTGGCGGATTGCCGGGAACTGGTCTCAACGGCGGCATCGGTGGCGCTGGTGGTATTGGCGGTGCTGGTACCCTCGGTACTAACGGTGGCACTGGTGGCACTGGTGGTACCGGCGGTTTGGGAGGCTTGGGAGGCGGTGGCGGTGGTGGCGGCGTTGGCGGAGTTGGTGGCGTTGCTGGTACTACCACTGCCGGCAATGGCGGAGTTGGTGGCGCTGGTGGCGCAGCCGGATTGGGCGGTGGTGGTGGCGCTGGTGGCGCTGGTGGCGCTGCCACTGCTCCTGGCGGTCTCGTAGGCCTTGGTGGCATCGGCGGTGCTGGTGGCATTGGTGGAGGTGGCGGTAGCGGTGTAACAGGAGGAGCCAGCGCGGGTCTAGGTGCCGCTGGTAGCGCAGTAAGCGGAGGTGGCGGTGCCGGTTTGGGCGGTGCAATTTTTGTGAGGGCTGGCAGTTTGGCACTGAACAACAGCACTTTATTTAGCAACACAGCCACAGGTGGTGCGGGCGCTACAGGCGGTGCTGGGGCGGGTGCTGCGATTTTTGTCAACACTGGCGCTACCGCTACTCTGACTAACAACACGATTACGGCTAACACTGCTGCTTCGACTGCTCCTGCTCTTGCTCAGGGCGGGGGAATTGCTACTAACGGCGGTACTGTAACTCTCAAAAATACGATCGTGGCAGGCAATATTGGTGTTGCAAGTCCTGATGTGTTCGGGGCATTCGCCGCTACCAGTAGTAATAATTTGATCGGGAGTTTTCTTGGCAGCACGGGCTTCACAGGAACTAATCTATTGCTAGTTCCTCTCGCAAATGTCATCGCTCCTACCGCAGCATTGAACCAAGCTACAGCCGTTCCTGTCACCTATGCTTTGACTGACAGCACTACGATCATGAATCCGGCCATCAACGGCGGTATAGCTGATCCGGCTGCTGGTGTGACTGATGAGCGGGGTACTGGCTTTCCTCGGACGATCGGCACTGCTATTGATATCGGTGCTTATGAATACGGGCCGATCGTCACAGGGATTAAATTCAACGACCTGAACGGCGATGGGGTCAGACAAGCTGCTGAACCAGGGCTTCCGGGCTGGGTGATTTCTGTAGGCACGAAAAGCGCTACCACAAGTGCTGCCCCCGGAGCCGAGGGTACTTACACCCTCCGGGATGTCAAAACAGCTACTCCGATTACTGAAGCGCCTCCGGCTGGAACGCCTCTCACTGATTGGATACAGACTGTCGGCCCGACTCCGGCTTCCACAGGTGTAATTGATGTTACTGGTGCTAACTTCGGTAATTTCCGTAAAACGACGATCGCGGGCAAAACCTACACCGATGTCGCCGGCAACGCCGTCTTAGATCCCACCGACACTGTATTAAACGGCGTCACCGTCACTTTATACAAAGACACCAACAACAACAACACGCTGGAAGTCGGCACAGATACTATTGTCGGCGTACCCGTAACGACTGCGGGAGCCGGAGATTACCTCTTCCCCGATATCGGCCCCAGTCTCAGCAAATATCTGATCCAAGCCACAGCCCCAACCGGCTCCAGCATCTCTTTCCCGGCTCTGCCAATTCCTGTTACTGCTACTAGCGGCACTCCACTCACCGCCCAAAACTTCGGTGTTTTCCGAAACATCACCGTCAGCGGTCAGAAATTCAACGACCTCAACGGGAATGGTCTCAAAGATGGGACGGAACCTGGATTGCCTGGCTGGAAAATCTCACTCGAACCACAGATATTTATCGGCACAGCAGCGCCAGCACAATCTGTTACCACTGATGCCTCTGGGAATTACACATTTACTGATGTTGGCGCTGGTTCATACATCCTACGGGAAGAGCAACAGACTGGTTGGCAGCAAACTTTCCCTGTCCCCCCAGCCGCCACTAGGCTTACTGCTACAAGTGGCGTTAACATTGCCAACACGGCCGCCCTTCCCACCGACTTCGGGAACTTCCAGGTTGGCAAGATCAGCGGGTTTAAGTATAACGATCGCAACAAAAATGGCACGCAAGAGGCTAACGAACCAGTCCTAGGAGGCTGGACAATCTACCTGGATGCCAACAACAACGGCGTCAAAGACCCAACCGAAACCAGCGCCATCACCGATGTCGCCGGTAAGTACGAGTTCACCAACCTGCCATTCGCCACCTACAACATCCGCGAAGTACAGCAACCGGGCTGGATACAAACCAAGCCGGCCCCTGGAGCAGCGTTGACAGTCGCCCTCACCAGCGGACTCGACTCCCAAAACAACAACTTCGGCAACTTCTTTGAGTCGAGCACCATCAGCGGTCAAAAATTCAGCGATGTCAACCAAAACAAAATCAAGGATGCCGGAGAAGTCGGACTGCCAAATTGGCAAATCTTCATCGACAGCAACCCAACCAATGGAGTCTTCGATCAGGGCGAACTGACTACCGTCACTGACGCCAACGGCAACTACACTATCACCGAGGTACCCGCAGGTACTTACAAGGTAAGGGAAGTCCAACAAAAAGACTCGGTACAGACGACTCCGCTCCCCGCTGACATTACGGTTAAGGCCGGAGATAAAATCACGGGCATTGACTTCGGCAACTTCCTGCCCCAACCGGGTACGATTCGAGGTCTGAAGTTCCGAGACACCAACAACAATGCCATTCAGGATGCCGGAGAACCGGGTTTGCCCAATTTCCAAATTGTGTTAACCAATTTGGTAGCTGGAACTCCTGGTAGTCCAGCTCCTGTTCCTGTTACTACCACCACAGACGCCAGTGGTAACTACCTGTTCACGAACCTAACGCCGGGAAGCTACCGCGTCCGGGAAGTCAACCAAGCTGGGTTGATCCAAAGCACCCCTAACCCGGCGGACATCGCGCTAACTTCGGGTGCTATTGTCAGTGGCATCAACTTCGGGAACGCCCCGGCACCGACGCCAACGCCCCCGCCAACGCCAACGCCCCCGCCGACACCGACACCAACGGCTGTAACGCCGACGCCTGCACCGACGCCTGTCACCACGCCGACGCCGGCACCAACCCCCGCAACAACGCCGACGCCTGCACCGACGCCTGCACCTGCACCGACGCCTGCACCAACTCCCGCACCGTTGCCTTTACCTGGGCCGACTCCGAGTCCGACTCCACAACCGACAAATTTGGTTTGTCCTGATGAGTTCCCCAGAGTTGTCCCTCCCAATCTGCCTGCAACTCCTTCGCGAAACAATACAATCAACGGCACTAACGGCGATGATACCCTCGTGGGCAGTGCCAACAGTGACTCTATCTTCGGGTTGGGCGGCAATGATTTGATCTTTGGCCAAGAAGGTGGCGATTACATCAATAGCAATACGGGCAACGATACTGTCTACGGCGGCATCGATAGCGATACTCTCTTCGGCGGCAAAGGCTTTGACTTGATATTTGGAGATATCGCCGACGATACTATTTATGGCAATCGCGGCAACGACTCGATTTCTGGCGACGAAGGCAATGATGTCTTGTACGGCGGCAAAGCCGAAGACGTAATGTTGGGAGGCGCTGGGGACGACGTGCTATTCGGCGATCAAGGCAATGACACTCTCTGTGGCGGCGATGGTAGTAATACCTTGCTTGGTGGCAGTGGAGACGACTTGCTATTTGGTGGCACCGGCGATGATTTGCTATTTGGTGGCAGCGGTAATGATACCCTCGTCGGCGGCAGTGGCATCAATGGCTTTGTCTTGGCAGCAGGCGCAGGAACTGATACCTTGATCAACTTCACGGCAGGAGTTGATTTGATCCTGTTGGTGGGAGGCTTGGAGTTCAATCAACTCTCACTTACCCAAACTAACGGCTCAACTGCGATCGCCAGCAACAACCAGATTCTGGCTATAGTGGCGGGTGTGCTTCCTATACAGCTATCGGCGAGTAGTTTTACTTTGCTGGTTTAGTTAGACACTCGGTAGCAACGGAGGAGACGGCAATGCCGTTTCCTTTCGCCCCAAAGTAATCGGGGCTTGCAGGCCGGAATGGCGATC
This sequence comes from Cyanobacteria bacterium VAR_87_metabat_62, assembly GCA_031427135.1. Taxonomy (GTDB): domain Bacteria; phylum Cyanobacteriota; class Cyanobacteriia; order Cyanobacteriales; family Microcoleaceae; genus Microcoleus. The sequence continues at coordinate 81,056 of JANPMV010000017.1, forward strand.
GATCAATAATGTGACGATCGATTAACTGTAGGGACACAGCAGTGCTCATAGGTGTCAACTTAAGGTCAAATCCAGTCAGAGATTGCTGTTTGACTATTAAATCTAGATCCCCCTAGCCCCCCTTAAGAAGGGGGGGACAGGGGGGGTCAAAGTCCCCCTTCTTAAGGGGGATTTAGGGGGATCTGGACTGGGGTAAAAACGAGATTTATCAAGGCACTGCTGTGTCCCTACTTTGGGTAATCGGCAGAAGGGCAGGAATGCGTTCCCCTTCTTTGGTTAAATCTGTTCGAGATATTTCAGCAAGTCGGCCATTTCTTGCGGACTCGGCTGAAACTGCGGCATTGGTGGGGTTCGCCCGCTGGTGACTTGGCGGATCAGATCGAATTCGGATTTGCGATCGGACACTCGGTTCAAGTTGGGCCCGACTTGACTCTCTGGAGCGGATATGTGACACCCCGCACAGTTCATTTGAAAGATGGCGGAACCCTGAAACTGGTCGCCCGTTAGGGACAGTACGCTTTTGACATAGGGATCGGCGACTTGAAACTGATGAATTGTCATACTCGCCAACATGATGGCAAGCAACACCCCGATCGCAAATATGGCAAGTCGCTCGATCGGGTTTCTAATTTCATTCGTGGCAAGTTGGTGATTCAAAGGATTTCAATTTAAAAATAGTATCTACAAGAAAATTTATTTCTCATAACATAGCTTAATCCTTCCCAGCGGGGAGATCAAGCTCTTAGACCCCCGTTCGGCTGCTTTTGCGAAAATTCATCTGTATAAGTGCTGGTAATATTAAAGATAGGTTGTTAAATCTTAACGTTAAGGAGCTCTCATGGTAGAACCACTGCTTTCAGGTATTGTTCTAGGTCTGATCTTTGTTACTCTGGCGGGGCTGTTTTTTGCTGCTTATCAGCAGTACAAGCGCGGCGATCAGTTGGGTATCAACAAGTAAAACGGGTCTACAGTCCCTAACTCAGGCTGCGCCGGGAAAGGGGAATTGGGCATGGGGCATCGGGCATGGGGCATCGGGCATTAAATCTGCCTACTGACTTCTTCCTTCTTCCCTCTTCCTTCTTCCCTCTTCCTTCGTTAAAGATACCGATCGAGAATAGCAGCAGTTTCCCGGCCCGTCTTTTCCCAGCTAAATAGTTTTGCCCTAGCCAAACCGAGCTCGCGCAAGTGCGATCGAACTTTAGCATCCGTTGCTAGCTCTTGCATAGCAGCGGCAATTTCCGCGACGCTGTAGGGATTGACTAGCCATGCGCAGTCCCCAGCCACTTCAGGCATCGAAGACAGGTTAGATGTGATGACAGGAGTCCCACAGGCCATTGCTTCGAGCACGGGGAGACCGAATCCTTCCCAAAGACTGGGAAATACCAGGGCGATCGCCCGGTTGATGACTTCGGGTAAGTCAGTCGCGGGGAGGTAATCTAGGAATTTTACCCGATCGAACAATCCCAATTCTTGAACCTGCGCTTTCAGCAGTGGCGTATATCGTTTGTCTGCCGAACCAGTTATCCACAATTCGTACTCGGAATTATCAGCCAAAGCCGCAAAAGCTGCTACAACTCGCTGCACGTTTTTGTGAGGATTGTGGCGGCCGATATAGAGAAAATAATTGCTAGTTGGCAAGTCTAAATAGCGAAAACAATTGGCATCGTAGCCAGGAAAAATTGGCGATATTAAAGAACTTGGAATCTTGCAAAAATCCGCGATATCTTTGGCAGTTGATTCAGAGTCGCAAATGACGTGTTGGGCCTGCCGCAGCACTTGGGGAATGTAATATTTATGATAAGGCGTGAGAGGATCGAAGCGGCGGGGAAATCGCAGTGCAATTAAGTCATGTACTGTAATTATATAGCGACAATTGGTAAATAAAGGAGCTTCGGGAATAGGGGAAAATAATAGGTTAGATTTTAGCTGTTTGTAAATTTTGGGGAGTTGGGTTTGTGTCCACATCAATCGGTTGATGTGTCCTTTGCTTCCTTGTTCGGGTGTGAGGTTGGCGGGGATTTGGTAGCAGTTGCTGTTGGGAAATTTTTCGGCTGTTAGTAATGTTGGGTTGAGAGATTTTAGGTGGGGAAATAGGTTTTTGGCGTAGATGGCTAAGCCGGTTGGTTGGGAAATTAGGAAGGAGAGGTTGATTAGTAATTTTGATTCGGGATTCGGCATAGGATAATATTTAGATTGCGGTTTTTTGCTGGGATTTTTTTTGTTTAACCGCAGAGGGCGCAGAGGGCGCAGAGAGGAAGAGAGGGAGGATTTAAAGGTATTGTTGTAAGATTTTGGCGGTTGCTTCTCCAGTTTTGTGCCAGCTAAATTGAGCCGATCGCGCTAAACTAGCTTTTTTTAAGTTCGATCGCACTTTTGAATCTGTCGCTATTGTTTGCATGGCTGTGGCGATTTCTCCGACGCTGTAAGGATTGACTAATAATGCCGCATCTCCGGCTACTTCTGGCATCGATGACAGGTTGGAAGTGATGACGGGTGTACCGCAGGCCATTGCTTCTAAAATTGGCAATCCGAAGCCTTCCCAAAGCGTGGGAAATACCAGGGCGATCGCCTGATTCATCAATACGGGCAATTGAGAATAGGGCACGTAACCGAGAAACTTTACCAAAGATTGTAAACCCAATTCTTCGACTTGTGCTATTAACTGCGGCGTGTAGGCGTTGGGAGGCCCGGCTAGCCACAATTCGTAGTTTGTGCGATCGCCCAAACTCGCAAATGCTGCAATTAATCTTTCCAAGTTTTTGTAAGGATCGTGTCTACCTGTATAAAGAAAATAGTTTTTGGCTGGTAAGTCAAGATATCTAAAATTAATATTATCGCAAGCTAGGGGAATTGCGGTCATTTTCTGATGCGGAATCTGGAAGAATTTAGCAACATCTGCCGCAGTTGCTTCAGAATCACAAATAATATGTTCTGCTTGCCGCAAAACCTGCGGAATATAGTATCGAAAATAAGCCGTCAAGCGCGAAAACCGTTGGGGAAATCGCAAAGGAATTAAATCGTGAACTGTGACGATGTAGCGGCATTTAGAATACAAAGGTGCTTCTGGAATTGGAGAAAATATGAGGCTAGATTGCAATCTTTTATAAATTTTAGGTAATTCAAATTGAGTCCACCGCAATCTGTTAATTTGCCCTTTCGTGCCTCGATCTGGTGTCAAGTTTTCGGGAATTTGGTAGCAAGCATAATCTTCAATTTGTTGAGAAGCGAGTAATGTTGGTTTTAGCTGTTGCAGTTGCGGAAACAGATTAGCAGCATAAGTTCCGATTCCCGTTGGTTCGGGTGTTAAGAAGGACAAATTAATTAACAGTGGATTAGACATGATTTTATGCAACAGAATTTATCCTAATTGTAGGGGCGGGTTCACCCACAATCTACATCTCAAACCAATCATTTCCCAAACCCGCCCTCACCCCACAAACAATCAAAATGTACATTTATTTATCTTGCAACCGTGGATTTATATAATACCAATTTCATGGGTCGTTGCACATATCTCGATCCCCCTAAATCCCCCTTAAGAATGGGGACTTTGATCGGAATCTTGTCCCCCCCTTATTAAGGGGGGCTAGGGGGGATCTGATTATATGCAGCCTCACAAAAAATTGGTATAAATTGTTTTTTATCATGAACTTTATGTTTATAAAACCCGCCCCTACGCAATCTATCGAGCGCGATCGACATCAAGCATTTTAGCTATATCGCCGGGATTTGGCAGTCGAATTGTAGCATATTCTTGGTGAAGAATCTCAAAAAAACTCTTGACTTTTTTCTCGAAATGTGACACTCTAAAGTTCTGACTACGCTGCTGTGCACCAGCTTGAAGTTCTGCTAGCAAATCGGGATTAACAATTAGTTGATGCGAATACTGGCACAGTTCCTCAACGGTATTGAACAAAAAGCCCGAGCGCCCGTGTTCGACAATTTCCGGTTGGCCACCACCACCAAAGACGATAGGAGCACAACTATTTTGCATTGCTTCCACAGTCGCCATCCCAAAATGCTCAAATCTTTGAGGATTCACTTCACCCAAACCGCAGCAGTGCCAAAATATGCTCGACTTAGCATAAAGCGATTTTACCTCATCGAAAGAAGCATTAACTTTCAGTTCAATATCCCTCGAATCTTGCTTTAAAAGATTCTGAACCGTCTTTAAATAAGGATTTTTCGGAATGCTACTTCCGGCTAAAATTAGTCGCCATCCTTGAAGTTCTGCGGGATAATCTGCTAGTAAGTTGCGGAAAGCTTTAATTAATTCAATTTGCTTTTTGGTTCCCCCAGCTTCAAACTGTCCCACAGCTAAAATGATGTTTTCTTTCGGCACTTTAACTGTTGCCATTTCCACGGGTGGATAAAGCATAAAAGTGGGCTGCAAGTTCCAGCGTTTCTCCAACCACTTGACAGTAAATTGACTGTTTGCAATAATGAAAGTATAGTCATCAACGGCAAAGTGACGGTTACGGAAGGTATTGGGAAAGTGACAGAAAAATACTGATATCGGCGACAGTGGTTTCACTTTTTCCAGTTGGTTCGCGTTGATAAAAACATCGTAATTTTTGCTTTCTTTGGCAATTTCATCAAAGGGATTTTCCATATCCTCGGTGATGATGCTGGAATCGATGCACTGCATTCCACGTTTCTCGTAAAACGCCAAGGGAATAACTTTAACTTTGCACCCCGAAAGGTTCAATCCGTACCACGATTCTAAGTCGGAAATAGCAACGGGTTTGTTGGCAATAAAAGTAATGTCAAATTCATTTTGCACTAGCGAGGCGATGGTAGCGACGTATTTTTGACCACCACCGATGAAATGCAGTCCGTGATCGTAAATTGCGATCGACATTTTGCGATCGCCCCGAACCACCTGCAATCGAGGTACAATGCGATCGACCTTGATCCGACTGTAAATCACCGCCAACTTTTCCGCCAACTGCGGCAATACAGTGGCGATGATTTCTGGTTTCTGATAATCCAGCAGCTTCTTAATCGCTACAAACAAACTCTCGAACAGCAAATCGTACTGCTTGTTAGTAAAAAAATCAGACGTGTGAATCGCTTTAACTAATTGCAAAGGTTCGTGTTTCGCCAAATACAAAAAACGATTGCGGTTGCAGAAATACTCGGTAAGTTTGCTACCTTTACTCGAACCCCGATACTCGTGATGGGCGATAGCTGTGGGAGTATAAAGCATTTTCCAACCGCGTTTATGACAGCGTTTGGAAAACTCTACATCCTCAAAATACATCACAAAATCTTCATCTATCGGCCCGACATCTTCCAGACATTCCCTACGAAAAAGCACCGCCGCCCAGCAAAGCCCTTCGACTTCCCGTTCTGTATTGTACTGTCCCGAATCTTTCTCGCCAAAGCCGACATCTTGCCAATAAAAATTAGGTAATTGCTGAATTCCTGCGCTGTTGATTCGCCCATCTTTAAACAGCAATTTGCCGCTACTCGCACCGACTTTATGATTAGTTTCTAGCAGTTTAACTAATATTGCTAACCATTGACTTTCCAGAGTAGCATCGTTATTTAGAAAGCCAATATATTGCCCTTTTGCTTCGCTGATGCCGAGGTTGAGGGCTTTCGCAAAGTTGTTCGAGGTATTCACAAAAATGCGAACTTTCGGAAACAGTTCGCGAAGGCGATTAACCGAATCGTCTTGAGAACAATTATCAATTACAATTAAATCTAGTTGCGATTCGGGATACGCAAGTTTTTGTAGAGATTTTAAGCAATCCTTCGTGTGGCGCAGACCGTTATAGTTGACTATAATTAGCGAGCATATGGGCAGTGTGGTCATCTTGGATGCTTTATGGTTGTCGATCGAGCAATTGAGCGGTAATCTCCTCTAAAATAGCAGTATGTTGCTGCTGCACTGCTTTAATTTGCTTTATTTCAGACTGAAAATGTGCGATCGCCCTTTGTTGAGTCTCAAGCTGTGCTGTAACTTCGGGAGATCCGCTGCTCAATTCCGATTCAATTTTTTTCAATATCGTTTGTTGATTTTCTTGCAACTTTTGCAACTGTATGCTCAATGTTTGCACGACGCGCGTATTAGCAAAATTATAAATTACTTGACGTTCGAGTACGGGTCTGAGCAATTTTCGGACTATTTTCCTAACTGCAATTACTACCGAACCTAGTCGCCTTTGATAAGAAGTAATGGGAACATTATAAATGTCGAAGCCTGTCTTGAGAAGGGCGATATCCTCGTCATCTTCATTTTGGGCGATGGGACTATTTTCTCTTCCCGATAGTGGCTGTGCAATACCAATTCGGGGTTCCAAAGTTTGCCGCAATTTATCTATAATTTGTTGAGTTGGTATTTCTTCGTACTTCAATCTTCCGCCTCCTTTAAATGTAGGGTACGCAGTGCGCACCATCCCGTGAATGTAAGGTGCGCAGTGCGCACCATCCCGTAAATTTCCCCTACGAGAATGGTGCAACTTTCAATTTAAACTAGCTCAATTTGACTATCGTCACCAATCATAAACCGCAGAGCTTTTGGACGCGGTGGCGCATTAGTGAGTTGAGCCCGCTGCCCGATCACGCTGTCAACAATCCGCTGGTGAATACCAACAATTTTCGCCCCTTGCAATATTACACTATGTTCGATATCCGCATCAATCATCGTCACGCGATCGGCAATACTGCTGTAAGGCCCGATAAAGCAATTTTCAATGCGGCAATTTTCCCCAATTACCACCGGCCCGCGAACTGTAGAATTAATGATTTCCGTTCCTTCGCCTACTTGCACTCGCCCGATAATTTGACTTTTGGCATCTACTTTTAACTCAGTTGAAGCTACGACACAGCTATCTAAAATGATTTGGTTTGCACTCAGCAAATCGTCTTTTTTCCCCGTATCCAGCCACCAACCCTCTAAATTGCAGGCTTCTACGTGTTTTTCGTCATTGATGAGCTGTTGGATAGCATCGGTAATTTCCAGTTCGCCGCGGGGCGAAGGTTGAATTCGATCGATCGCCTCGTGGATACTAGGAGCAAAAAAGTAAATTCCCACCAGTGCTAAATTCGATGGCGGAACTTGTGGCTTTTCTACTAACTGCAAAACTCGCCCATTTTCATCAACTTTAGCAACACCAAAAGCAGAGGGATTTGGCACTGGACGTAGCAAAATTAGAGCGTCTAGTTTTTGATTGTTAAAAATTTCTAAAAATGGATCTAGGGAATTCTGAATTAAGTTATCTCCCAAATACATAATAAACGGAGAATCGCCCAAAAATGGTCTGGCAACTTTCACCGCATGAGCGAGTCCCGCCGGCTCGTTTTGCAAGATATAAGTAATTTTTGCACCGAAGCGAGAGCCATCTCCAGTTTTTACCTTCACCTCTTCGCCGGTTTCAGGACTAATAATAATCCCAATATCCGTAATCCCAGCCGCCACAATTCCTTCAATTCCGTACCACAGTATCGGCTTATTTGCCACAGGAACCAACTGCTTAGCACCCGTATAGGTGAGGGGACGTAAGCGTGTTCCTTTGCCGCCAGAGAGGATGAGTGCTTTCATTGGGTGAATTGAGTTATCCTTTAGGGTTTGCAGTGCTGGCTTGATTTGCTGCACTTGTTCGCTCTCGTCAATTTTAAAGCACCGCTACCCCGCTGGCAATAGCATCGGTGTATGCTGATAGAAATCATTTATGCCGATCGACATTTTCTACTCCCGGGTGTAGCATTCGTCAGACACCCGATTTGCGATGTTACCAGAAATAATTGGTTGAAAGCCGGAACACGAGTGAGGGAGAAATAAAAATCAGACTATTCATTACTCCAATCCTCTTCCTTCTAGGTACAGGTCGCTTTGAAACTGTCAACTGTCAACTGTTGAAGCATCCTTTTAATAGCGGCCGTATCGAGCCACAAATTGATTACCACCATTGTTTTGATTTGTCAACCAAGCCCACATCTGATCGCCCAGACAAAAATGCCACCACTCATTAGGATGCTGCTGAAAACCAGCAGCTATCATTGCATATTTTAATATTTGCCTGTGCAGGTGATATTCCTGTTTTTGCGGCTCATTGCTATTACCAAAATAATCAGGATAAGAACGTTCTGATATTTCATCAATCGGAGAACCCATATCAATTGAGCGATTATTTTCATCCACTAAAGTTACATCTAAAGCTGCACCTGTACTGTGAGGGGGAGGCGTCGCGCGATCCATGCTCGGTACAGCCCAAAATTGATACACGTGTTGTATAATTACTTCGCGTTTCTCTTCGGAAACCGGAAATTCGCAGCCTTGAGCGCGAGCAATTTGATTGAAAGTATAATCCACCATAAATTGCTGCACTTCCACCGGCCGATAAGCATCAAATATCAGAATTTTCCACTTCGAATAATTTTGCTGTAGCTGCGTTTTAGCTATGAGCAAACTATCAACAACTCCTTGCCGTAAATAATAAGGCGAATCTACTTTACTGTCGTGATAGGGAGCACCCAACTTTTGATAAGAGTGCGGCATTTCAAAGACAAAATGTTCTGTGGGAATTGGAACTAGAGGCTCGTCGCATTCCTCGATCGCTATTTGCTGATATGGTTTCATATCAATGGTTTACCTAATTTATTACTGATGAACTACAATTGTATCGCGATTCATTTCTATCAATGAATGTTCCTGAAATAGTTCAGCCAACTGTGGCAAGTTATTCATAAACAAGTCTACAAGTTGGTTATTATTTATGTTGCCTGTCGTCAATATCAACAGCTTGTAAGGTTGCTGCTCAATCATAAATGAATCTAGAAAATCTCTATCTTTCGTGATGACAATTCTGCTTTCTTGGATTGAAAGTAAGTTAATTTCTGAATCGGGAGTGGCGTTTCGTCGAGGTAGATCCTGAGTATGAATAGTATCGCAACCAGCAAATTGCAGCACGCGCGCCAGACGTACTGGTAATTGTGCATCTACCAAAAACTTCATTACACTAATACTCGGTATATGCTTTTCACTTGAGTCAGCCGCGCTGCAAATAGCAAGGCAGCTAGAATATCCTCATGTTCTAAATCTTCGTAATCATCTATAATCTCTTTAGCATTCATACCAGAACTGAGTAATTCCAGAATTAACTCTACTGGATATCGGAGACCGCGAATACAGGGTTTTCCGTGACAAATATTTGGATCGAGTGTAATGCGCTGCAAAAGTTGGTTTTCCATATTTTAGGAGCAAGTATTAGGGTGTATCCCTATTTTATAAGGGCGAAGCACCTGACGGCAGACAATTTATTAGTGATAGCCAGAGATTTACTGCCGTCAGGTGCTTCGCGCCTATGAATATATTTGCAAAAATGAGATGCACCCAAGGATTAAATATATCCTAACCTAAAGAGCGTAGCTTGCGATCTGTTTGTAGTCAGGACTTTAGTCCTTTCAATCTTCAGCTAAAGTCCTGAAGTCCTGACTGCCCAAACAATCCTAACTTTGGCGGTAAGCAACTACCGCATAAAACGGATCGCCGCTTCCTATTCGCAGCATTTGCATAAAACTCGGCAAGTTAGGCTTGCGAACTATTACTTCCGGCTGGCTAAATCCGGGTATATTAGCTCCTTTGACAGCATCAAAGTAACCCTTGACCAATTTTACCCGATCGCCCTCCGAACCTTCCCGCCAAGCCGCAATTGCTTTTTGGTAAAACATCCGGTTAGAAAAGCTCATAATTGCGACTCCACCAGGCTTTAAAATCCGGTGAATCTCCGCAAAAATCGCATCCGGGTGTTGCAAATACTGTACCGAAACACAGTTGACAACCGCGTCAAATTCTGCATCCGGCAAAGGCAATTTCTGATTTGCGTTCAAATTCTGCACGAAATAATGATTCAGCCGGCGATTTTTTGCCAACTCTGCTTCATTCAATCCGTGTCCCTCGACATGGGCAAATTGCATCTCGTCGGGTAGATGAGAAACCCAACTGCTCATCATATCAAAAACCCGAGTATTCGGTTTCAGGCGTTCCCGATACAAGTCGGTTAATTGCTCGATAAACCCGTCATCGACATGAGTCACAAACCGAGGAGAAGAATAGAACAGTGTATCGTCAGTGTCGTCTAACTTGGTGCGTTGGTCGGCCGGAAGCAACATAAATTCAAATCGCAAACTAGATTTACCCTTTCTAGTCTAAGAAAAATTAAGAAATGTAAACATATTTCTTGGGGCGGACATCCGACTTGCAGGCTGTTAGCCCCAGCAAAAACCTTGACATCTCCCGAAAAACATCTTACACTGATAGTACGAACGCTAACTAATAAGCAGATGGTTAATATATCCACGGTCGATCGCACAAATCTAGCTCAGTGGCACGACGTACTCGCCCCCCACAGCCTTGGCTACCGCATCAAACTGCTGGCACAGCTGGGTAGTCGCAGGCTGCAAGAAGGACTTGAACCCTTTGGACTCACAGCTTTTCACTGGCTGGTACTGTGTTGCTTGTGGCAAGAAGACGGTTTGCCAACTTCCAGTATTGGCGACAAACTGCAACAGGTAGGCGGTACGCTGACTGGTGTGATCGATCGCATGGAAGAAAGAGATTTAGTCCGTCGGGAGAGAGACACGCGCGATCGACGAATTTGGCGAATTTGGCTGACAGATGCAGGCAGGGAACTGCAAGACGTGCTGCCGCCGCTGGTAGCCCAGATCCGAGAGAAGTCAATGACTGGCATTTCACAGGCCGATCGAGAACGCTTCTCAGAATTGATTGATCGGGCGATCGTCAATCTTTCCTAAACCCACAAATCAGTCTCACGGAAGAAGCGCAGCAGCATCTACCTCAACTACATTACAAATAACCAAAAAATACTACGCACTCTTAAAAACAGCACTCTTAATAAATAAATACTACGCACTCTAACCAAACGACATTTTATTAAAATCCCAGGAGTCAACTACCATGAAACCCACCAACGAAACTAACTCAGCAGAATTCAACGGTAACGGCAATCGCAAAGCATTGGGGCTATTAGAAATAGAAAAGCCGATCGACAACGACAACACAATCGCTAAAAGCCTACCAGTAATCCCCGCCCCAGAGACAGAAGTCAATGCTTCCCCCGCCGATCTCAAAACAGGCACAGAAACAGAACTGCAAGCACCCCTACCGGCTGAAACACCAAAGAAAAAGTCCAAGAAACCGCTGATTTTTGCAGCGCTGGGCCTAGGGGCGATCGTCGCAGGCAACTTCGGCTACCATTACTGGCAATACAGCTCCATCCACCAAGAAACCGAAAACGCCACAGTAGCCGGACACATCTACCAAATCAGCAGCCGCCTCAACGGTACCGTCGGCGAAGTCTTAGTACAAGACAACCAACAAGTAAAACGGGGACAACTGCTGATCAAACTCGACCCCCGCGACTACCAAGTTAAAGTCCAACAAGCCCAAGCAGCCTTAGAAAACGCCCGCCGCCAAGCCGAAGCAGCCCAAGCCAATATTTCCCTAGCCTCTCAAACCAGCCAAGGCAAAACAGCCCAAGCCCAGGGAGATATCGGCAGCGCCGATGCTGCAATTTCCACCGCCCAAGCAGCAATTAGAGAAGCCCAACAAGGCGTACCCGCAGCCGAAGCTACCGTTGCTGAAGCCGAAGCTGGCGTGCCCGCAGCCATCGCTAAAGTCGCGCAAGCCGAAGCCGGAATTCCCCAAGCGCAAGCCAAAGTGACGGAAGCCGAAGCTGGAATTGCCGCAGCGCAAGCTCAGCTAGTGCAAGCGCGGGCTAATGGAGTGAAAACCCAAGCCGATTATAAACGTTACGAAAGCTTGCAGTCTCAAGGTGCGATCGCCCGTCAGCAATTAGACGCATCCAAAGCAGCCTACGAAGTAGCTGTCGGCCAAACTACCGCAGCCCAACAAGGAATTGCGCAAGCTAGAGCGCGTTTAGCCCAAGCCACCGAAGGCGTCACCGCCGCCCAAGCAGCAGTAGCCCAAGCCCGAGAAGGAGTAAAACAAGCCGAAGCCCAAGTAGCACGGGCGAAAGTCGGCATCGCCAGCGCTCAAGCTAAAGTCGCCGTAGCCCAAGAAGGGATCAGCACCGCCGCAGCTAAACTTGCTACATCGCAGGGCGGATTGCAACAAGCTGAAGCTACGGGCGAACAAACTAAGGTCAGTCGATCGCAGTATGATGCTGCTAAGGCTGCGATCGGGCAATCGGAAGCCTCGGTTAAAGACGCTCAACTGCAACTTTCCTACACGAATATCACCGCACCCGCCGCCGGACAAATCGGCCGCAAGTCGGTGGAAATCGGACAGCGGGTGCAGTCGGGAACGCCTTTAATGGCGATCGTCAGCAACGATTTATGGGTAGTTGCCAACTTCAAAGAAACGCAACTGGCAAACATCAAACCAGGCCAAAAAGTAGAAATCAAATTAGATGCTTTTGGCGGCCGCAAATTTGAGGGTAGAGTTGATAGTTTCTCCCCTGCTTCTGGCGCTCAATTTGCCTTATTGCCTCCCGATAATGCTACGGGCAATTTTACCAAAGTAGTCCAACGGATTCCGGTAAAAGTTGTTTTTGATGCTGAAAGCGTTAAAGGCTACGAATCGCGGATTGCACCGGGGATGTCTGCTACGGTAAATGTGGAACTGAAATAAGGGAAGGCACGACACGGATACAGGGATAAATTTAACTGTGTTTCCTTTAATGTCAGCTACGGTACAATAGTATAAACTAAGTGTCTCTGGCGGTTCCTCCGGTGATTTCCAAGCCTCTCTTGCAAAATTTGCCCAGCACTGCCGATCTGCCCTGTTCGGACGATACCCCCGTGGATAACGAAGACCAGAACCTGCTACCCAATTTGCTGCTGCTGTCATTGATTTACCTCTGGTCAGCGCGGATGGACTGGTACTTCGGCGTAGATATGGCGGTGTATCATACCACTGGCGTCAGTCCAAAAGTGCCCGTAGTTCCCGATGGTTTCCTGAGTCTGGGAGTAGAGCGCAAGAAGGGAGGAAAATCGCGGCGCAGCTATGCTACTTGGGAAGAAAACGAGGTGGTGCCGATTTTTGTGTTGGAGATGGTTTCCCACCGTCCAGGAGGCGAATATGATGAAAAACTGGATCTCTACGCTCAGTTAGGCGTGCTGTATTACCTAATTTATAACCCGGAATTTTGGCAGCGCGATCGGCATCAACCCTTTGAATTGTACAAACTCGAAAATGGGGTTTATCAACTACAAATTGGCGAACCTTACTGGATGCCGGAAGTGGGGTTTGGAATCGGGCGCTATCGGGGTTTGGTAGGTGGTTTGTCCCAGGAGATTTTAACGTGGTATGACGCAGCGGGCGATCGCGAACTAAGTCCCGAAGAGCGGGAAAGACAACGCACAGAGCAAGAGCGACTGGCCAAGGAACAAGCCCAGCAACGTGTAGAACAATTAGAGGAAATACTGCGATCGCAAGGTATCGATCCCGATCGATTATTGGATACATAGGATGGTAGCTCTTGTAGAGAGGGGTGAAAACTCCAATGTGCGAGAAATGGGGTAATAAATCGAGTTTTCAGTCTGGAATTCGAGCAACAATCGATCTGTGGCGATCGCACCTGAGCCCAAGCAACATTTAGACAGAATTTCACGAGCTAATTGCTGCGATCGATCTGTGCTCTGTCCTGTCCCTACTCAGAAACGAAGTGATATAACGACATAGGTCAGTGGCAGCAGACACCCTTGAACTTAAAACCATCAACTTGTAGCTGTCCCCTGCACCGCAGTGTTGGGCTGCTGCATTAACACGAATAGTATCAATACTTACTGATTAATTTGTAGCTCCTCCCTTTTTTGTTTCCAGCTTTTCGATTACTTCTCTCAAATAGTTTGTGTTTAATAGCTCTAAACGGTATCCACTAAGTTTACCCTTTTTACAATTAGCTTCCTCCAATAATAGGCGTTGGATAGATTTTAGCCATTCTAATTCTTCTATCAATTTCTCATTTAGATGCTCATACTTATATCTGCTTTTGATTGCCCAAAACACATATTGCTGATCTTCATTATTCAGTTGTAGAATCTTCTCTAGGAAAAAAGCTGGATCTACATCCTTTAATATAGGAGTTTCGTGATATTTTGGCTCTGATACATCCTGACGAGGAGAAGCATCTAGACAAATCATTCTGCAAAACTTCCCTACATCATTCTGGATAGCATCAAGCACATCTTGAGGAGCATTGTCAATTCTATCCAATTCTTGAATTTCATTAATGTAATTACTAAATTCCTTGAATTCCTCGAATTCTTTCCCCTGGAAGCCAAGACTAAGGTAGCTTCCAAACATATCTCCAATCGTTCTAGATAAAGGTAGAAATTGAGGTAAACGTTCTAATTGATTGCTGTTTTTTAGATCGTCAATATACTTTTTTGATTCTTTCAGTATTTCTTGCTTAGGTTTAGGATATATTCCAGCATTAGAAAACATCAAGAACAATCCAAATATATGTTTCACTATTCCAAGATCGAGGAATTTTCTACTATTATATTCCCCTTCAATCTTCCTTATTAAATTATCAAAATCCTTATCAGAAAGATCGGAAAAGTGCCATAGTTTGACCCAATCAGGCGTATTTTCATCCTGAAAGTACCTGCTCTTTAATATTGATTGCTCCAATTCCTGCGTATCTATGATTCCTCGCTCAAAAAATATTTGCCACCATACCGAACTTGGAAATGGTTCGTCAAGATCCAAGGCACTATATGTATTAATAATTTTATGAAGTGAAGTTGGCTCCTCGTCTTTGTCCTGCGTAACAGAACTAGCTGTTTGGCGTGAGGGAACCAGCTTACTCAATGCAGTTGTATACTCCTCCGGTAATTTATTGATATCTTCCGGAAGCATCCGACCACGTTTAATTTCAATAGAAAAAGCTATAAGGGACTTCCAGAAAATAAATAGTTCCGATAGAGTAAGATAGATTAAGAATCTATACAGCAAGAAGATACTAGCAATGTTAGAACTCACAGACGGACTCAAAGCATTATTAAAAGAGACAGCCGAGCGGTTAAAAGGGC
>JANPMV010000018.1:0-102392 GCA_031427135.1 Cyanobacteria bacterium VAR_87_metabat_62
TATGATGTGATTGGCTTTGAAGATTTGAATATGAAAGGTTGGACAAAAACTAGGATAGGCAAGTCCGCGTTGCTGATTAGGAGTATGATTTGCCTCCGAAATTTAGTAGGGGCAATTCATGAATTGCCCCTACTCAGCGAGTTTCAGGTATTGCTATAGCGAGTGAATCATACATAAATTCAGCAACGTCGGCAAGTCAATTTTAGATGCCGATTGGAGTGAATTTCTAGCTATTCTGGTTTGCAAGGCCCAAAGTGCTGGTAAGCTTGCTATAGCTGTGAATCCAAATGGCACAACTCAAAACTGTTCTAATTGCGGTACTCACATCCCTAAAACTCTTGCCGACAGATGGCATAGTTGCCATATCTGCGGTCTTGAACTAGATAGGGATGTGAATGCTCTAATTAATATCAAAAATATTGCTGTCGGGCGGACAGTGATTAAAGCGAATCAGACGCAGGATTAGCCCAGATGCCCAACCTATGCTCATCCGCGAGTTAGGGTTGGGAGTCGTCACTGAACAGTTAGAATACAAGATTAAACTCTACACTGGGAGAATGCCGCGAGTGCAAGCGGTTTCAACTTGTGGACTGGTAGCGCGGCCGACTCGCCCGCCGCTTGCAGTTGTGAGTGGGCCGCGTCAATTGCCAATTGTGCCAAAGGCATCAGCGCGTGAATTATTGACGGAAACTCAAGTCAATATGCGCGCCAGCACACAGTCTTTCCGAGATCAGACGCCAACGGTTTTAAAGAGGACACTTTAGCTGCATGCAGGGAAATTTGAGTGAAATTGACATCCGCAGCATCCTGCAATTGATTGAGTTAGGTCAGCGAACCGGAGAACTGTTCGTAGAGGCCTACAGCTCCACCGGCAGCACGGGTACTCAACCTACCCAGCGCTCTCTTGCAGGACAATCCTGGTATGTCTTCTGCTTCAACGGTCAGATTATTTACGCTACCCAGAGTGCGGGGAGTTTGTTTCGCTTGCGCGACTACCTGCGCCGCTACAAAGCAGATACCGCCCTCGACAAAATCAAAGTTCCCTATATGGCATCTACCAATGCCCCAGAATACGGCTACCTGTGGGCCCTGCTAGAAAACCACATCCTCACGCCAGCTCAAGGGCGCAACATCATCCACAGCATGATCCACGAAACCCTGTTTGACTTGCTCAGCCTCCATCAGGGTTCCTTCACTTTTGAAATGGGGACAGCATTGGCTCCTCAACTGACCAGCTTAGAAATTAGCTCGCTGCTGGCGAAGATTGTCAAACAGGTGCAGCAGTGGAAGCAGTTACACCCTCACATTCAGTCGCCTAACCAATGCCCGGTGATTTCAGACCCGACCGAGCTGCGAGTCGCGCTCCCTGCCAATACCTTTAATACTCTCAGACGCTGGGCAGACGGCCACACTTCGATCCGCCAAATGGCGCGCTACCTCAACCGAGACGTGCTGACTGTCGCTAAGGCGATTTACCCCTTCGTGCAGCAGGGATTGGTGCAAGTATTTTACGAGCCCTCTGTTGCCGTTGCCAACAACAAGAAAGAATGGTCGTCTCCAGAAACCAAGGTTAAGAGAGTTGTCTGCATTGACGACGACAATGTTATTCGCAAAACAGTGGAGTCAATTTTAAACGAACACGGTTACGAAGCCAATGGCATCAGCAGCCCGCTCCAAGCCCTGAGTTTGGTTTTTTCACTCAAACCAGATTTAATTCTCTGCGACATCGCCATGCCGGAACTCGACGGCTACGAAATTTGCGCTATGCTACGCAATTCTAGTGCTTTCCGGCACACGCCGATCGTCATGCTGACGGGCATCGACGGATTTATTGATCGCGTTAAAGCCCGCATGGCGGGATCTACTGACTATTTCACCAAACCTTTTGGCGAAAGCGAGTTATTAATGCTGGTAGAAAAATATGTGGGCCCGGGCTACCCTCGGGTCAATAATCCATCGGAAAGATTATTAGGCCACTCCCTAGAAGATGAATGAGCATAAACATAAATTCCGCACCAGTGGCATTCTTGGAGCTTTTTTGTATCGGCTGATGCGGGCGCCGTATCTGCCGCCCGCCGATGAAAGCTTAGGGCTTTTGGGCGATCGCACCATAAACTAGAATGTATAAATCCGTGCCAGGAGCCCCAAGTCGCGTCGGTAAACTCTGTTCAATTTCTCGCCCCCGATCGGCCCCAAGCGACTCAAAGTGCAAATATAATTTTACTTGGGCGTTGCTGAGAAAGGAGTATGATTTGCCTCCGAAACTCAGCGAGTTTCCGGGATTGCTATAGCGAGTGAATCATACCTAAATTCAGCAACGCCTAATTTTACTTGTTCTCTACTTTAGACCGATCGCCAAAACCGATGCGCCAAGCTACTCATTGCTTGGCATTTCTGTACACAGTCGGAGACTTGAACGCTCTTAGCCAAATACGAGAACTAAACTTGTCTAAATTTCTCAATTGAAACAAGTTCTATGTGGAAAGTATCTGAGGCAAGCTTCCTAGCAATCAAAGGACAAATAGAAACCCTTGAATAACTTTAGGTAAGTTTAACTATGTTTGCCCTGCAAGCGAGCGCTCAAATTATCCCAATTTTAAAAGGACTGTAGTTTGGTTTCGCAGACTTTTACCGATCAAAAAAGGCGATCGTTGGTTGGTCTCATTCTGCTTTGATGCGGAAGGTTTATCAATCCAACAACCCCAGAAATCGGTAGGTGTCGATGTGGGAATCAAAGCCTTCGCCACTATTTCAAACAATCAAGTTTTTGATGCGCCCAAACCATTAAATTAGGCGAAAAATTTCGCTGGCTAGACTACAACGTCAAGTGTCAAAACAAGTGAGGAGTTCCGCCAACCAACGTAAAACCTACGTTCACATCAGCCACCGACCTGCGAGAATATCCTGTGTCCGTAAAGATTTCTTGAACAAACTAACAACTCCCACGGCTAAAACTTTTTGTTGTGATTAAGATTGGAGACTGGAACGTGTTGGGGGTGATGGCTAATCATCAACTTGGCGTTGCGATAGTAGACAAGAGGATTTGATGAATTTAAGGGTAAACTGACAGACAAGTGCCAAATGTATGGGGAGATTTTAGTGGTAGTCGATCGATCGTTACCTAACTATTTCGACTTGCTCAAACTGCGACCAAAAACCAGATATGCCACTGAGCGATCGGGACTGATGATTGTCCTGATTGTGGTAGATTAATAGACAGTGACTTAAACGCCAGTATTAATATTTTAAACTGGGAAGCTCAAGCTTGAGGGGGATATCCGACTATCCAACGGCGTTGTAGCGTGAACGTCAACTAGGTTTGACTCTTGTTAGAGTAAGTTTTAGGAAGCAGTACAAAGTGCATTACGATTCTAAATTAATTGTTAGTAGTTGATTTGAGCCAATTTGTTAGCAAAGGGCGCGTGAATTATCGATCGCTCGTGAATTATGGACGGAGCAGATTTATTGCCCAGCCCCTCCGGCAGTCGCGCCATTCACCCCTTGGCTGTGTCAAGCTTGGCTGTGTCAAGTTTCGCTCGTGGAAGTTTCGATCGGGATCTTGGCAAAAAACGTCAACAATTTGCTAGAAATACAGGTGTCAGAATTATGATTAGTGGCAGCTCAGACTTTATATTACCAGGACAAGGTGTAGATCATGCTCCTGAATTCCAAGAACTAGAAACTCCCGAAGGCGAGCTGCACCTGCGGTTCTACGTTCCTTCGGGGAACGAGTTCGCACTGCCGGCGACAGGGATTAGAGAGGTACTATCCCCCTCCCCCGACCGGATGACACCCATCCCCAACGTTTCCTCTTTGCTTTTAGGTACGCTAAACATGAGAGGACGAGTGATCTGGGTGGCAGACCTGGGTCAATTTCTGGGAGACCAAACACCTCTGAACACAGATAGACCCGAAATCCCGATCGTGGCTGTGGAAGACCAAGACACGATTTTGGGGCTGGCGGTCGATCGAATTGTGGGGATGGACTGGCTCGACGTAGAGCAACTACACTCTCAGAACAATGCACCAGACGGCATGATTCCATTTCTGAGGGGAGAATGGATGTTAGGTGCAGAAGCGACTAAAGTGCTCCGACTGCTAGATCAAGTGAAAATTCTGCGTTCAGCGCGGTGGGCAGCGTGAAATCGATTTTAGATTTGCGATTTGCGATTTGCGATTGGGGTCTAACCATCAACAGTCACACGACTTGAGACGCGCATCTAAACATTCAAGATAAAAATCAAAAATCTAAAATCTAAAATCTAAAGAGGGCGGCAAATGACAACAAGTACCAACTTTCAGCAGGACTACCAACGGGCAGAAGCGGCCTACATGGATGGCAACTATTCAGAAGCCGCGGCCCTAGTTTATCAATTAGTAGAAGATTTTCCCGAAGACCCCAGTGCTCGCCTGCTGTGCGGACACATCTACTGCTACGGACTGCAACAGTATGAGGTAGCACGGGAACAGTACACGGTTGTGTTAGGGCTCAGTGACGACCCGAGTTTGGTCGAACACGCTCACAGCGGAATTACATACACAGACCAATTTGTATCGGGAGAACTGCACACGGAAAATTTCGAGGCTTTGTCGGCTGAAACTGAATTGGAATTCTACCCAGAGTTATCTCTGGATCAAGGATTAGAAGACCCGGATTTGGGATTTTTGCAAGGAAATTCCGCATCCGGGTCCTATGTCGGTCAATCGCCAGACGACTTAGAAAACGACGACTTGGCAGACTTGGGTATGAGCGGCTTGGAGTGGGAACCAGAAGACGAAGCCCGCGCGGGATCTGTCCAAGATTTAACCTCTAATTCTAACCCCTTTGCTAACGACAGCGGCGCGCTCGCAGCTTATGCTGATGCCGAGGAGCCGCTAGACATGGACGAGTTTGCCGGCTCGGACTTTGGAGACCCTTTTGCCTCAGATGACGGAGGGCTTGATGCTGATTTGAAGAGCAGCAAAGTTTCTGGGAAAAAAGCACCTGACTCAGCAGATTTGTTTTCAGAAGCTCCGACTCAGATGCTCAACGGTCAAAGTTTTGCCTCTTCAGAAACCGGGAATTCCTTCGACTCGAACCAACTCGACTTTCGCACCGGGCCGTCCGACAATTTTGGCGAACCTTTTGCGCCGCTCGATTTGCCAGACGAACTCGACCTGAACGACGACGACTACGACTACCAAGCGCCGCCCCAGACGGGCTCCGAGCAAGGGCAGAAAGCACCCCAGTCAGAAGATGCAGACCCCTTTGCTGAGCCAATTTCCTCTGGTTTTGGGTCTTCTCGATCTCAAAATAAGCAGCCGAATAATGACTTGGACTACTCGTCCAACTATTCGCTGGCGGAAGACGAGACGCTGCTGATGGGAGGTGCTGTCCCCAATTCTCACTCGTCAAGGTCGAGCGGAGGACAATTTAATTCGGTCGATCGATCCTCCCCCAACAGCAACGGTTACGGAGGCTCGGAACCCCCGGCATTTGGCTCTAATAGCTTCGAGTTAGACGATTTTGATGACGACGCTTTCAGCGATGATTTCTCTCTCGATGAGAACGAGCAAGCGACAGCTTTCGGCGCGTCCGAAAATCACAAAAGTGACTGGTCGTCAAGCACTGGGAATCAAGAACACAGCGGCTTTTTAGACGAATTTGACGAGTTTGACGACTTGGGGAATTTGCCGGACTTTGATATCTCAGAAGATGCCAACAGTTCGATCCTGACTAGAGGTAACACTAATTTCGGCAACTCGACCAGCGGCATGATGGGCACAAGCGGCAGCGGGCTGGACTTTGACAACAGCGACGGCTCGGCAATTCGGGATGATGAGATATTTAGCATTTCTGGCCCGGCTGATGCGTCGGTGCCGACTTTTGCTTCGACAGAAACAGAAGCGCTCGATACCTCGGTAACAATCGAACAGGGGGGACTGGCTTTCTTGGAAAATGCCCCTTTGTTTACAAAACATTTGTACACCGCAATCGGGGCGGGGCTGGTTTCTCTGATCGCTGTGGCTTTCGTTACCAACATCGCCTCTTATCAAGCTCTGCGGGAAGACAAGCCGGAGGCGATCGTTTACCTGCGCCAAACAGGCTGGGTAATGACCGCAGCCGCTGGTTTTACGAGCTTTTTAACTTCTTGGGGCATCGGCCAACTGATCGCCAAGCAGGTGCGGAAGTCCTCGGACAATTTGCAAGCTCAGTTCGATGCGGTATCTCAAGGAACTTTGGACGCTCGGGCTACGATTTACTCGGAAGATGAATTTGGCAAAATGGCTGCTAAATTCAACCACATGGCGAAGGTGATCCAAACCACGATTAGCGATACCAGACGCAAGTCTGATGAGCAGGAACAGGCAAAAGAAGACTTGCAGCGTCAAGTGATTCGTTTGCTAGATGATGTGGAAGGAGCGGCTCGGGGTGACTTGACGGTGACTGCGGAAGTGACCGCAGACGTTTTGGGCGCTGTTGCTGACTCGTTTAACTTGACTATTCAAAATCTGCGCGAAATTGTTCACCAGGTGAAGCAGGCGGCGAGGGAGGTCAGCAAAGGCGCTACGGATAGTGCCAAGTTTGCGGGCGATTTGTCTTCTGACGCGCTGCGGCAGGCTGAGGAACTGGCGGCGACGCTGAATTCGGTGCAAGTCCTCACTGATGCGATTCAGCGGGTCGCAGAGAGCGCTAGAGAGGCGGAAGAAGTGGCTCGGGGTGCAGCGGCAACGGCCCTGAAAGGGGGCGAGGCTGTGGAGCGGACGGTGGCCGGGATTTTGGAAATTCGAGAAACGGTAGCAGAAACTACGAGAAAAGTCAAGCGGTTGGCTGAAGCTTCTCAAGAAATTTCTAAGATTGTGGCTCTGATTGCAACGATCGCCTCGCGGACGAATTTGTTGGCTCTTAACGCCAGTATTGAGGCGGCAAGAGCTGGGGAAGCTGGCCGGGGTTTTGCGATCGTGGCGGATGAGGTTCGACAATTGGCAGATCGATCGGCGAAGTCTCTGAAAGAAATCGAACAGATCGTGATGCAAATTCAAAGTGAAACCGGCGCGGTAATGACGGCGATGGAAGAAGGTACGCAGCAGGTTATTGAGGGTACAAGATTGGCAGAACAAGCGAAGCGATCGCTTGAAGATATCATTCAAGTTACTAATCGAATTGACGTGCTAGTGCGATCGATTACGGCGGACACTGTGGAGCAGAACGAAACAGCTCGCTCGGTGGCCTCGGTGATGCAAGCAGTAGAGCTGACCGCTCAGGAAACGTCCCAAGAAGCGCAGCGAGTTTCCGGTGCTTTGCAAAATTTGGTAGGTGTTGCTCGCGACCTTTTGACATCGGTGGAAAGGTTCAGAGTAGAAACAGCAGAGAGACAATAATTGATTGTTTAATGCTTTTTTTACTTGCTGACCTACAAGCACATTAGTGTGGCAATGATGGCAAACAAAAAGCAACCTCGCAGTCTTGAAACGACTGCGGGGATGCCAATCCAGCACCTAAACAAACTAGGAGTTGTACAGATGAACGATAATATAGTAGAGGTAATTCCTGGCATCTTTGGTGAGATTCAGCGGACGGGCTGTATCATCTCTACTCTAGCCAAATCTAGCAGTGGCTATGCAAACAAGAGGCTTCAGATTAACGGTGAATGGAAAACGTTTAATGTACACCGTTTAGTATTAGAAAATATCTTAGGTCGTCCGATTAGACCAGAATACTTTTCTTGTCATACTTGCGATGTCCGCAACTGCATTAATCCTAATCATTTATGGGAAGGTTCTCGACTAGAAAATTCTCAAGACAGGTTTAGAAAAGGACGGATTAAAGATGTAGGAAGCACATCTGCTCCCAAACCTCAAAAACAAGTGCGAGGCGTAGAAATAATTCCTGGAATTCGGGCTGAGATACAGCCGAACGGCTGCATGATTTGTACCTTGGCGAAAAGAAGTGATGGTTACGCCATTAAGGGTACTAAAGTTAATGGCAAAACTAAAAGTTTCTACGCTCACAGATTGGTACTGGAACATAAACTGGGAAGATCGATCGAACACGGTTATTTTGCGTGCCATAGTTGTGACGATCGCGGTTGTGTGAATCCAGACCATTTGTGGGAAGGAACTCCCGCAGATAACTCCCGCGATGCTATAGAAAAAAACCGCTTTCCTTTCGTTCCCGGCAATATAAATCCTAACCGCAAGCTAAAACCCGAACAGGTGCGATCGATTCGCTATCTTTTAAGTGAGGGCAGGTCGAAAGCAGAAATAGCCAGGACATTTGCCATATCTCGCAGTCAAATTATTCTCTTGTCAAGGGGACAGATTTACAAGGACATTCTCTAAGACTCCTAAAATAGACAAAATACAATAACGATTAAAATCAGGAATAAAAATATGCTGCCGGAGCAACAACAGAGGATCATGGGCTACTTTATTGAGGAGGCAAAAGACCACCTCAATACGATCGAACAAGGCTTGCTGAATCTGCAAAGCACGATCGAAGACCCAGAATTGGTCAACGAAGTATTTAGGGCTGCTCACTCTGTCAAGGGAGGAGCAGCAATGCTTGGCTTGACCAGCATTCAGCAAACAGCTCACCGACTAGAAGATAGTTTTAAAGTTTTAAAAGAGTGCAGCGTTAAAGTAGACCAACAGCTAGAGTCCCTGTTCCTGCGAATTTTTGACACATTGCAAGGGCTGTTAGAGCAACTGTCAGGTCCTTTTGGGCTGACAGAGGAATTGGGAGAACAAATGGTTCGAGAATTAGAACCAGTATTTGAAGAACTCAACGGGCATTTGGGGGGACTTGTCGGACACTCTGAACACGATGGAGACGAGAGCGGCCCGCTGCCGGTACCCCAACAAGTTTTGGCCCAGATGGGAGTTGGGGCTTTTAGCTCATCGATGAGTTTTGCGGACTCGGGTTCAGTTTATGCACCTGATGCCAGAGAAACAGAAGAAAGCGTGCTGCACCTAGTATTTGACTCGGACGTGCCGACGAGGATGCGGGAAATGCTGCAAGAGTTCAAACAGCCCGAGGGGCCAGAAAGCAGGCGGCAGCTAAAGAGCATTTGTCGGAACTTGGCTTTGGCCGGGGAGGAATTTGAACTCCCCCGCTGGATAGAATTGATCGAAACTGTAGAAAAGGCGATCGCCAACCCAGAAAATACCCACCGCACCTTAGCCCCAACAATCATCAGAGACATCAAACAAGCGCAAGAACTGGTACTTTCGGGTCGATCTGGGTCGATCGCACCGAGTGCAAAACTTCTGGCGCTGCTGCCGACTGTTGTGGTTCCTGAAACAGATTTTGAAGACTTGCTGGCATTCGCTCAACCGAGTACCTCGGGGGCAAAGCTTGGTAATCTTGAGGATTCAGCCTGGGATCTGGCGGGCTCTGGTGATTCCCAGGATGGATTGAACAAGTTGCTGCCGACTATTTCGGGGCTGAGCATAGACGAGCTGTTCGACCAACTCGACAGCGGCGAAAGCAACGATTACGGCAGCCGTAGATCGCCCCAGTTCGACGATTCCCCTGGGTTCGGAGAATCGGATCTGGAGATCGGTTCATTTAGAAGCTCGACCCGCACCGGCCCGGAAGTGGGCGCGGCAGAACTCAACACTTTAGCTGACTTGTTTGATGGCGAGTCGGATCTCGACGGCGCTTGGGAAGAAGAAGAAGAACTCGACTATACGCAGTCTTCTACAACGCCGGCGGGAATGCTGTCAGACGATGACAATTCCGGCGATTTTACTGATTTGTTGTTTGACCAATACGGTGTGCAAAATTCGGAAACGAACGCGGAGCTTCCTCTAAAGGATCTCACGAGTTTGTTTGGGGAGGATTTGCTGTTTGGAGGCGAGCCAGACGGTTCAGGGGTGGCTGCCGGTCAGCAAAATCGGGGTTTGAGGCAGTCGCTAAGTCGCAAACAGCTTAAAACGGGTAACAGCAGGGGTGGTTTGGGTCGGCGAGAGGGCACGGTGGGCCAAGGCTCTGGGCAAGCTGAGGAAGATGCCCTCGGTACGCTTTTGGACTCCGTTGCGGCCCAAACTTCTGCTGTTGGTGCGGACAATGCTGATTTGGATGACTGGTTCGGCGATTTAGGCTTATCGGAGGCAGAGGGTGTGTCGTCCGTATCGGACGAGTATTCTTTCAACCCTGACGCTTTAGACGCAAAAAAATCGATCGAGCCGGCGTTCGGCGGCAATGATTCAGGGGATGCCACACCCGCAGTCGCTGAAATAGATGATTTCGAGTTGCTCTCTGAGCTTGGGGAGGACTCGGATTTGAGCGAGCTGTTGGGCATTTCTTCTGGTTTCCTGTCTTCTCGACAAGGCGAAGTTGGGGAGAGCGGGGGCGATCGACCCGCAACTGCTCGCAGTCCACAAAACGAGGAAATTGGCAGCGTTTTTAACATGACACCAAATTCTGATTTAGATATCTTGGCCGATGGAAATTGGCTAGAAGATGCTTTCGGCCCCGAAGACGAGTCGGTGCCCGAAGCCAACCTGGAGCTGGAGGATATGGATTTAGATGCGCTGTTTGGGGATGCCACCTTGGGCCCGATTTCTGGGGATGAGGAGGGTGTGCCGGCGGAGCGGCAAGGAGCTGGTACTTCCCGAGAGGCGGCGGATTTGGCTGAGCTGTTCGGTTCTGTACCTACGGGTACTGAGTATGACGGGGAAGCTTCGGGGCTTGGAAATTCGGATTGGCTGAATTTAGATGCTGCTTCAGAATTGCCGAGTGCGGATGTAGAACCCGATGAGGGAGACTTAGCGAGTTTCTTGTCGAACTCGTCGTCCGCTGTTTCCGACGAAGGCTTGGCAGATTTGGCAGCGGTTGAACCAGGCGCCTTGTCCGGCCGTCCTGATGCGGAAATTTCAAGTTTCGAGTCTGATGGCGATTTCGATTTGTTGGAGGATATGTTGGGCGAAGGAGCCTTGATGTCGGCGGATGCTGTCGCGACCTCCGATGAGGGCGCGGCCGACCAGAAGCAGGAGTTGTCAGACCAAGTTCCAGAGGGTTTGTTCGACTCGGTGGGTGCTGATTTGTTCGTTAGCGCAGCCCTCGGAGAGGATCGACCAGAAACCGAGGCTCTTGGGGAGTCTGCGGGCGACGATGATTTGTTTGATGCCCTGGAAACGGATTTTTCTGTTGGGGATTTAGAGGCGTTGTCGGCAGAATCTCTCGACGGTATGTTTGACGGCGATGCTGAAATACTTGCAGCTCTGGAAACTGGGGCGACTCTCAACACCGAAGAGTTGGAGGGTTTTGACGATTTGTTGGATTCGATCGATGCTGGGGCTCTGGTGACTTCGGAACTGACGACGGGCTTTTGGGATGACGACGGGGCGGGCATTGAAGATTCCTCGGAGTTGGAAGAGGGGTCGCTGGCGGACTTTTTTGGTGCAGAATCAGGCAGTGAAGATGCGGTCGGCAATTTTGACGATTTAGAAGCGCTGTTAGTTGCAGGGGGCGCTGGGGCAGCAATAGCAGCCTCTGGGGGAACAAATCAGAGTCCGGTGAATACTGAAGTTTTCTCGGATCTCGAAGACCTGCTCAGCGAGAGCGCAACTATGCCGGAAATTCACGGGCGATCCTCTTCGAGGGCTTCGCTAACGGCGAAAACTGCTCGTAAAGCTCCGATCGCTGCTACCGACGAGAGCGACGACGAATTTGGTGATTTGGAAAAACTGTTGGAAGATCCCAAGGACGGGGGCCGCTCACAGGGGGAAGGCAATATGGGGGCGTCGGGGATTAACCGATCCAGGCGGAATGCGCGCGCGGGCGGGTTCGGCGACCAGACGATGCGGGTGCCGGTCAAACAACTGGACAACCTCAGCAACTTGATGGGGGAACTGGTGGTGAACCGCAACAGCTTGGAGCAAGACCAAGAACGGATGCGACAGTTCTTGGACAATTTGCTGCACCAAGTCACGCTGCTGAGCGATGTCAGCCAGCGGACTCAGGATTTCTACGAGCGGAGTTTGCTGGAAATTGCTTTGCTGGCAAACCGCCAGGGACACCGATCGGCTTGGCGCTCAGAGGAGTCGTCCCACCAACGCGAAAGCGCTTGGAGACCGGAAGAAATGGACAGGTTTACTCCTTTCCACAGTTTGGCTCAAGAGATTATCGAGCTGATCGTGCGGGTGCGGGAGTCGGCTGCTGACATTGAGTTTTTGGTCGATGAAGCCGATCAGGTGACTCGCCAACTCCGCCAAGTCACGACTCAACTGCAAGAAGGTTTGACTCGCGCCCGGATGAAGCCGTTTGCGGAGACGACTGACAGGCTGTTCCGGGCGGTGCGGGAAATTGCGATCAAGTGCGGAAAGCAGGCTCAGTTGCAGGTTGAGGGTAAGGATATTTTGATCGACAAGATGATTGTGGATCAACTTTATGACCCGATGACTCACTTGGTGAACAACGCGATTACTCACGGGATCGAACCGCCGGAGGTGCGTCAGGCGGCCGGGAAGCCTCCGGTGGGTAGAATTACGATTCGGGCTTTCCACCAAGGGAACCAGACGGTGATTTCGGTGTCGGATGATGGGGCGGGAATTGACCCGCAAAAGGTGAAGGCGAAGGCGATTAAGCAGGGTTTGCTGACGGCGACTCAGGCTCAGCGGATGTCGCGATCGGAAGTTTACGATTTGCTGTTTATGCCGGGATTCAGCACTCAGGAACAGGCGACGGAGTACGCTGGCCGGGGGGTTGGTATGGATGTGGTGCGGACTTCCTTGCAGGAGATTCGGGGGACTGTGGGGATTGATTCGACGATCGGCAAGGGGACTGTGTTTACCATCCGTTTGCCTCTGGTATTGAGCATTTCTAAGGCTCTGACTTGCATTAGCGATCGAGCTCGGATTGCTTTCCCGATGGACGGGGTGGAGGACATGATCGATGTACCTCGCGATCAGGTGACGACGGGGGTGGACGGTTTGCCCTGTATTGAGTGGCGGGGTTCGATTTTGCCGTTCCGGCCGCTGCGCGATTTGCTGGCTTATAACCGCCATTTGGGCCGGGGCAGTGTTTATGGGTTTAATACTGACGATGACATGATTTCGGTGATTGTGTTGCGCTCTGCTGGCAATTTCTTGGCGGTGCAGGTGGATCAGGTTTCGACAGAACAGGAAATCGTGATCAAGCAGTTGGAGGGGCCGGTGCCCAAGCCGATCGGGATTGCGGGTGCTACGGTGCTCGGGGACGGCAAAATTGTCGCGATTGCGGACGTTCTGGAGCTGATCGATTTGGCTACGGGAAGGCTGCGGAAGGAAGCTGGCGGTACGCTTTGGGATGAAAGCGGCGATCGGGCTGCTGCCGAGGCTGCTGAGGAGAAAACAGAGCCGACTGTGCTGATTGTGGACGATTCGATTACGGTGCGATCGCTCTTGTCGATTACTTTTGAGAAGTCTGGCTATCGTGTCGAAGAAGCTCGCGACGGTAAGGAAGCTTGGGAAAAGATGAAATCTGGTCTGCCTTGCGATATCGTGTTCTGCGATATTGAAATGCCTCGAATGGATGGTTTGGAGCTGCTTTCTCGGATGCAGAAGGATGCGGTTTTGTGCGAATTGCCGATCGCGATGCTAACTTCTCGGGGTGCTGACAGACACCGCCAAATGGCTTACAGTTTGGGCGCGAAGGGCTATTTCACTAAGCCTTATTTGGAGGAGCAATTGCTCGATGCTGCGGGTCGGATGTTGAAGGGTGAGGTTGTTGGTGCTCCGGTTGTTGTTTAATCTCTAAATCTGCGTTTATCTGTGTTTATCTGCGGTTGAAAATGGGAATTTTTTAACCGCAGATGAAAATGGATTGACGCGGATTAACGCAGATAATCTCTAATTCATCTGCGTTAATCTGTCTTTATCTGCGTTTATCTGCGATTAAAAAAGGGAATTTCTTAACCGCAGATGAAAATGGATTGACGCGGATTCACGCAGATTTAGATCGCGCGTTTGGTTTTGGTGGTAGGCTGGGAAAGTGGGGTTTAGCTGAGGGCGATCGAGATTATTTATGGATGCTGAAGAACTTTTAGAAAAATATGCAGCAGGCGAACGAAAATTTACGAACGCACAGTTAAGCGGGATAGACCTCAAAGGTGCAGACTTGAGTGGAATAAACCTAAACCATGCAAATTTGTCTGGATCTGAGTTGAGTGAGGCAATTTTTACTAAGGCAAACCTGGAGGGAGCAAACTTAAGTAGGGCTTACCTCAGCGGTGCTGATTTGAGTAAGGCAAGCCTCAGCAGTGCCAACTTGAGTAATACTAAGCTGGACAATGCAAATCTGAGTGATGCCCAATTACACGCTGTATCGTTAACTAAAGCCTCCTTAAAGGAAGCAGACTTAAGTAGAGCAAATCTGAGCTATTCAAATTTGACTAAGGCAAACTTGACAGGAGCAGAATTGAGTCGAGTAAAGTTAGAAGGTTCTAGCCTCCAAGATGCCAACTTTCATAGAGCCAAACTCCGAGGCGTTAATCTGTCTGCATTTAACTTATCAGGCGTTAATCTGGCTGAGGCTGATCTTACGGCAGCCGACTTCACAGGGACAAACTTAAAAAAAGCCTGTCTGGCAGGGACAAATCTCGAAAGAGCTGTTCTTGAAAAAGCAAATTTGATGACAGCCAATTTGGAGGGAGCCAACCTTAAAAAAGCAGACTTGACTGATGCTAAAACCTATGGCTGGAATATCGAAAATGCAGACTTCACTGATGCGATAATGCCAGATGGAGAACTCTACCAGCCCGAAACCTCTGATGGAGAAATCTACAATCAAGAAACTTCGGAAAAATTATCCCAAAAAGTGATATTTATGACGCGCAAAATTATTCGTACTGACAAAGCACCCGCACCAGTAGGCCCTTACAATCAAGCGATCGCCGCTTCGGGCACTATGCTGTTTGTAGCCGGTCAAATTGCGATCGACATTCGACTAAATGATATTGTCTACACTGACGACGTGGCAAAACAAACCGAACAAGTTATGGCAAATCTCGAAGCCATTCTCACAGAAGCCGGCGCGACTTGGTTGGATGTCGTAAAAACTACGGTGTTTCTCAAAGATATGAATGATTTCGCCGCCGTGAATGCGGTTTATGCCAAGTATTTTGATGCGGAAACTGCACCGGCGCGCGCTTGTGTCGAGGTTTCGCGTTTGCCGAAAGATGTGTTAGTTGAAATTGATTGTATTGCTGTGATTTGATTTAATATTAATTCCGGCAGGAGACGGCAATGCCGTTTCCCTACCCCAAAATAATCGCGAGCACTCGATCAGAGATATGTAACCATCACCAGATTAATTGTAGGGAAACGGCACTGCCGTCTCCTGAATGTGGGAAAGTGCGCGACTGTATGAACACTTCTACAGCCGTTAGCGCAGCCCTCGCAGAGGATCGCACTTTTGTCGATCTGTCGCTGTCGCGCACCCTACTCCCAAATCAATCTGAAACAATCAGATTTAATCTCAATTAGCAATTAGCAATTACTAATTACTACCAGTTATCAATCAGCAATTAGCAATTACTCTACAAGCAATTACCAATTACCAACTGCCTGCCCTGAGCGTAGCCGAAGGGTCAACTATTTATTCAACGCTTCGCGGGCGGCCACCGCTTCGTCGGGATGAATGTTCAACCGGGTCAAATTAATTCGACCTTTGTTGTCAATTTCTCGCACTTTGACAATCACTTCATCGTCAACAGCTAACTCGTCTTCCACTTTTCCAACCCGGTAGTCGGCTAGCTGCGAAATGTGAATCATTCCTTCTTTTCCTGGCAAAATCTCTACGAAAGCGCCGATCGGAATAATTCGAGTTACTGTGCCCACATACACGTCTCCAGCATTTAACTTGCGCGTCATGCCTTGGACAATGTTGTAAGCCCGTTGAGCTTTTTCGCCGTCGTTGCCGGCAATTGTGACTGTTCCGTCGTCTTCGATGTCAATTTTGACACCGGTTTCTTCGGTGATGGCTTTGATTGTTTTGCCACCAGGCCCAATTACCAAACCGATGAATTCGGGGTCGATTTTCAGGGTTAGCAAGCGAGGTGCAAACGGCGACATTTCCTTGCGGGGAGTGTCGATTGTTGCCAACATTTTTTGTAAAATGTGCAGTCTAGCTGGTTTTGCTTGGCGGATGGCTGTGGCAATTACATCTAAGGGTAAACCTTTGATTTTCATGTCCATTTGCAAAGCGGTAATGCCGGTGTCGGTACCAGCTACTTTGAAGTCCATGTCGCCTAAGAAGTCTTCAATTGCCTGAATGTCAGTCAAAATTCGGATTTCATCGCCTTCTTTAATTAAACCCATTGCCGCACCACTGACTGGTTGGGACAGGGGAACGCCTGCATCCATTAGGGCTAGGGTTGAGGCGCAAACGGAACCCATTGAGGTTGAACCGTCGGAAGAAAGGATTTCGGAAACTACGCGAATCACGTAGGGGAAATCTTCTTTGGATGGCAAAACGGGTAGCAAAGCGCGTTCTGCGAGGGCTCCGTGACCGATTTCTCGGCGTCCGGGCGATCGCATCGGCTTAGTTTCTCCCACGGAAAACGGCGGGAAATTGTAGTGGTGGAGGTAGCGTTTGTCTTGCTGCGGGTGCAAGTCGTCTCCTAAGTCTTGGGCGTCGCCGGGGGTTCCCAGGGTTGCTGCGGACAAGACTTGGGTTAACCCACGATTGAACAACGCAGTGCCGTGTACTCGCGACGGGAGCACGCCTACGCGACAAGAAACGGGTCGCACCTCGTCTAGCTTGCGGCCGTCTACACGAACGCCATCTTCGATGATTTGCTTCCGCATCATTTTTTTGGTAACGTCTTTGAAAACGTTGCCGATCGTTTTGCCGTTGGCGCTGGCTGCTAGTTTTACCGGATCGTCTTCCGCAAGTTCGGCGATCGCAGATTCGACTTCATTTGCCTTAACTTCGTCCAAAGCTGCATTGCGCTGATTTTTGTCTTGTTCAAATTTAGACAAAATAAAGCGGATTGGGGCTTCGGCGCGACTGCGAATAAAGTTTTCCAGGGCCGAGTCTTGCGATGGCCGTTCTTCTACCACCAAATCAATGCCCAATTCTGCCATGATTTCGCGCTGGGCTTGAATCAAGTCACAGGCTGCTTCGTAGCCAAAGTCGATCGCCTCGATGATATCCTGTTCCGGCAATTGGTTGGCGGAAGCTTCCACCATGATTACTCCATCTGGAGAACCGGCAACCACGAGATCCAACTCGCCTTCTTTGATTTCGCTGTAGGTTGGGTTGATGATGAAATCGTCCCCTACCAAACCAACTCGCACTGCGGCCATCGGCCCGTAAAACGGCATTTTCGCCAGCAGGATCGCCACCGAAGCTCCCGTAACCGCCAAAACGTCTGGGGGTACTTGTTCGTCCATCGACAGCGTTGTCGCGACAACTTGGATGTCATCTCGCAACCAGCTAGGGAATAGCGGGCGCAACGGGCGATCGATCAAACGACCAGTCAAAGTCACTTTTTCTGGGGGACGCCCTTCCCGGCGCAAAAATCCACCAGGGATTTTACCGCCAGCGTAGAGTCTCTCCTCGTAATCCACCAACAGGGGCAGGAAATCAATTCCTTCTCTCCCCTGGGAGCGAGTCGCCGTCACTAGCACCGCCGTGTCACCCGACTGAATCAAAACTGCACCGCCTGCTTGAGGCGCCAGTAAACCAATCTTCAGTCTAATATCCCTTCCATCGAAGGATATAGACTTGTCTATCTCTACCATTTAGGACTGCTTCCTTTATCTACCACATTCTTTCTCTGTCGGGATCGTAACATTACCACAGGATGTTTGAGGGGAAGCGGACAAAAGAGGGAGATAATCGTCGGGCGATCGACTGTCAGCGTGCAGATTGTAAGCATTTATACTCTGGAATTATTTTTAGGCTTGTGGGGGCGATCGGCAGCCCAATACCCGAAATAGATGGTAGGATCTTCATTCCAGCATTGGGCATTGAGAATTGGGAATTGGGCATTGGGAATTGGGAATTGGGAATTGGAATCAAGAAATAACAAATAACAGTCAACAGTCAACAGTCAACAGTTAACAGTCAACAGTCAACAATTAACAAATAACTAATATTCAAAATGGCAATTTTACACGGCAGTTGGATCGTCGATCCGCAAGAAGAAAGTTGTTTATTTATTTGGGGAGAAACTTGGCGGAAGATTGGGGCGATCGAGACTATTGAATCGGGGATGATTTTGCGCCATCCTTTGGCAATGACTGAATCTGAGTTAAAGACTTTTCTAACTTCCTTGCAGCAGTCGGGTAAACTGAATTGGCAATTACCCGAAACCGCAGAACCTGCACAGGAAAAAAGCCAAAAAACTCGGCGATCCTCTTCGTTGGCGCAGCCCCCGCAGGGGCGGGCTTCGCTAACGCCAAAAACAGCAACTGCACAAATTGTCCCAAAAATCTCATCAGTTAAAAAAGATATTCGGGCGATCGCACTTCCAACCCAAATCTCCGCATCCAACATAAATCTAGTGTTGCCACAGCACTCAGCGGCCTCCCTTTCAGAACCTGCTAAAATTGAGGATATTTATCTTTATCCCTGGGAAGTCGAGGGTTTTTGTCTCGATCCTCAAGCAGCTTTTGTTTTCTTACAAGCACTACCGCTAAATAGCACAGAAACTGACTCTTTTGTCGGTTCTGATTTGCGTTTTTGGTCTCATGTTTCTAGGTGGAGTTTGGATTTATTGGCGAGATGCAAATTTTTGCCGGGATTGGAGAAAGAGTCCGATGGTTCGGTTATTGCCAAATGGCAACCTTTGCTTGATAGTTCGACAGATCAACTCCGTCTTGCTACTTTTGCTAAGCAGATGCCGGCTGCTTGTAGAACATATCAAGGGAAGGAAGAAGTCAACCCCCCCCTGCCCCCCCCAAGGGGGGAAATTCAGGAAGAAGGAGGGGGAGAGAAGTCAACCCCCCCCTACCCCCCCCAAGGGGGGAAAGAGGGAACTTTGGCGGTGGATTTGCCGGTGGGGGCGCAGGAGTTGATTTTGGGATTTTTGAGCAGTGTTGTAGATAGTCAAGTGCGATCCTCTTCGAGGGCTGCGCTAACGGCTGGTAGCTCAACTTTAGACATCAAAACTGTTTCTCCAACCCGCGAATGGCTGCAAGCTTTGCAGCAGGAATCTGGCATTGTTAAAGCAGAATCGGCAGCCTTGGAAAATTTGGCAACAAAGCTGAGTGCTTGGACTGCGCCTCTGCAAAATGCACTATCTCAAGAACATCAATTTCGTACTTGTTTTCACCTCATCCCACCAAATCCAGGCAAAGTTGAATGGAGTTTGAATTTTTGTTTGCAAGCAGCAGATGAAAATGAATTTTTAGTAGATGCCAGAACTATTTGGAACAACTCTGTTGAAAATTTGAATTATGCGGGGCGGACTATACAATTACCTCAAGAAACTTTGCTGAGCGGCTTGGGTTTAGCCTCAAAACTTTATCCGATAATTGAACTCAGTTTGCAAGCACAGCGGCCTCAATCTTGTCTTTTAAAACCGTTAGATGCTTACAATTTTATCAAGTCTGTGGCTTGGCGGTTTACTGACAGCGGATTGGGCGTAGTTTTGCCACCGAGTTTGACTCATGCTGGTGGTTGGGCGAGTCGCTTGGGTTTGAGCATTCAAGCGGAAACTCCGAAATTGAATCCGCGTCAAGGCTCAGTCGGATTGCAAAGCCTGTTAAGTTTTAAGTGGGAATTGTCGATCGGCGGACAGCGCATTTCTAAGGCGGAATTTGATAGATTGGTAGAGTTGAATTCGCCTTTGGTGGAAATTAATGGCGAGTGGGTGGAGTTGCGCGCAACCGATGTCAGGGCTGCTCAAACTTTTTTTGCTAATCGAAAAGAGCAAATGACTCTTTCTTTGGAAGATGCTTTGCGTTTGGCTGCGGGCGATTCTCAGACAATCGAAAAATTGCCAGTGGTGAACTTTGCAGCAACTGGTCAACTTCAGGAATTGTTGAATACTTTAAATAATAATGAGGCGGTAAGTCCGATCGCAACTCCGGCTAGTTTTCGAGGAGAATTGCGGCCGTATCAAGCGTTGGGCGTTGGCTGGCTGGCTTTCTTGGAAAGATGGGGTTTGGGGGCTTGTCTCGCAGACGATATGGGTTTGGGAAAGACGATCGAGCTAATTGCTTTTTTAGTACACTTACAAGAAGAAAATGCTCTAAAAGTGCCGACATTGCTGGTTTGTCCGACATCGGTATTGGGTAACTGGGAGCGCGAAGTCAAGAAGTTCGGGCCGACGCTGAAAGTGTTAGTTCATCACGGAGATAAACGTGCTAAAGGAAAAGCATTTGCTACCGCAATTAAGGGCAAAGATTTAATAATTACCAGTTACGCGCTGGTGTTTCGCGATGCGAAGGAAATTCAAGGTGTCAAATGGCAAGGACTGGTTTTAGATGAAGCGCAAAATATTAAAAACTCGGAGTCTAAGCAGTCGAAAATAGTGCGAGAAATTGAGGCATCTTTTAAAATTGCGCTGACTGGAACTCCGGTGGAAAATAGACTGCAAGAATTGTGGTCTATTTTGGAGTTTCTGAATCCGGGATATTTGGGCCCGCGCAATTTCTTTCAGCGCCGCTTTGCAATTCCGATCGAGAAATATGGTGATAGGGAATCTTTGCAGAGTTTGCGATCGCTCGTTCGGCCTTTCATCCTCCGCCGCCTGAAAACTGACAAGTCAATTATCCAAGATTTGCCGGAAAAACAGGAGATGACTGTATTTTGTGG
This sequence comes from Cyanobacteria bacterium VAR_87_metabat_62, assembly GCA_031427135.1. GTDB lineage: Bacteria > Cyanobacteriota > Cyanobacteriia > Cyanobacteriales > Microcoleaceae > Microcoleus. The sequence continues at coordinate 20,735 of JANPMV010000018.1, forward strand.
GCTGGCATCAGAGCAGGCGACATTATATCAGCAAATAGTCGAAACGTCAATATCTGAATTGGAATCTGCCGAAGGTATTCAGCGCCGGGGCATGATTCTGGCTTTGTTGGTAAAACTCAAACAACTTTGCAATCATCCGCTGCTGTTGACGGCTAAACAAAACCCGAAAATATTGGAAATTAAGAGTCAGGAATCGGGGAAGTTGCAGCGGTTGTTGGAAATGTTAGAAGAGGTTGTTGCTGAGGGCGATCGGGCTTTGGTTTTTACTCAATTTGCGGAATGGGGAAAACTCCTCAAACCGCATCTAGAACAGCATTTGGGTCGAGAAATTCTGTTTCTGTACGGCGGAATTAAGCAGCAGCAGCGGGAAGAAATGATCGATCGCTTCCAGCATGACCCCCAAGGCCCACCGATTATGATATTGTCCTTAAAAGCTGGCGGTACTGGCCTGAATTTGACGCGAGCAACTCATGTTTTTCACTACGACAGATGGTGGAATCCCGCAGTAGAAAACCAAGCAACTGACCGCGTATTTCGAATCGGTCAAACCCGCAATGTTCAAGTACATAAATTTGTGTGTACTGGTACGTTAGAGGAAAAGATTCATGATATGATTGAAAGCAAGAAAGCCTTGGCTGAGCAAGTTGTCAGTGCTGGCGAAAACTGGATTACTGAATTAGATACAGACCAACTTCGGAATTTACTAATTCTCGATCGCAATGCGATCGTAGAAACTGAAGAAGAATAATAATATATAACCTTTCTCAGTAACGTGAGGTGCTATCGGGCATAGGGCATGGGGAATTGGGCATAGGGTATAAAAATTAATACTTTCAGCAATTAGAAATGCCCTAATTACCGAAAATGTTTCTATAGTAGAACTGTCCAATGCCCAATTCCCGATTCCCCATGCCCAATTCCCAATTCCCAATTCCCAAATTAAATGATTGACAGAGAATGGTGGACACAACAGTGGCTTGATTTGATCAATACCTACCGCTTCAAAAAGCGTTTGGAACGCGGCTGGCAATACGCGCGCGAGGGTAAAGTGCTCAGCATTAAATTCCCCGATCGAGAAGTAATCGCCATCGTTCAAGGAACAGATCCTAAACCCTATCAAGTTTCTTTAGGACTCGATACATTAACGGATGAAGATTGGGAATACGTGATTGAAAATATGTCGCAAAGAGCGGTTTTTTCAGCTAAACTATTAGCTGGAGAAATGCCGCACAATATTGAAGATGTATTTGCAGCCGCGGGTAAAACCCTATTTCCGTTAAGTTTGTCAGATATTCGATCGCGCTGTAGCTGTCCTGACCCCAAAAATCCCTGCAAACACATCAGTGCAGTATACTACTTATTGGGCGATCGCTTCGGCGAAGACCCTTTCGTACTGTTTCAACTGCGCGGTAGAACAAAAGAGCAAATCCTGACAGCACTCCGCCAGAGACGGGGTACGGAAGGAGAGCAAAATACCCAACTAAACTCGGACGAAAATTCTCCAAAATCTAATTCTCAAGCGCCAAAGGTCGATCGCTTTTGGGAATACAACCAGCAGCTAGAATCATCTCTAGTAGTAATTGTACCCCCACCGAGCAGCGAAACCGTTTTAGATATTTTAGGCCCAATTCCCCTCGCAAATGACGGTAAAGGAACCGCTAGCAAATCATCTCCCGCATCCGAGGCGCTAAAGCAGCATTTTGCCAAAATTTATCAAGCAGTCAGCCAGCAAGCTGTCTTAGCCGCACTGAAACGGGGCGAAGCAGATTAACCGTTTTTGTAGGAGCAATTTCCCCTTGATGCTAGAATTTCTAATTGCGTTTTGCAGTAGAAGGGGGGTTGGTGAAACGCAACCAAGTTGCTAAAGTTGCTACTGCAAAGATTGAAGCAAAGCTAAAAGTCACGAAAGTCTCAAATACTGACATAATAGTGTTCCGATTTGGTGAACGAACAAAGCAATCTTGCTATTCATTTTTATATCAGGATCGATCGAGCTTTTCAACCGATCGCCCGCAAAGTTTTCACTACTTAAATTTTCGTAATATTACATAAAAAAACGTTACAATTCATTCAGACTATCGATAACTCCGATTAATTCTTGCGGGCGTTCGATCAAAAAATCGGGATTGTGTGCCGCCAAAGCTGACAAAGAATTAAAACCCCAACCGACAGCAATTACTTTAATTCCAGTTTTTTTAGCCGCATCTATATCTCTAACTTCATCTCCGACATAAACAACTTGTTCGGGATTGATATGTTGTCTCTTCAACCACCTGTTAATTACTTTATGTTTGCCAAAAGTTGTCCCCGAATAAATAAAGTCAAACGTATTTGGTAAATTATTGATTTCAAGGGAAGCCAAAACATTTTCCCGAGAATTAGATGTGATAATTCCGAGTTGAAAGCCGCTGTTTTTTAACTCCTGTAAAACTTCTTTAATCCCAGGAAACAAGTGAATATTGGGAATTTCACTGCGTAACTCTGCTTTCAACTTTCTAATCAGCAGCGGGAATTTGAAGATAGAAATGCCAGAATATTTAAGGATTTGCCAAGGAGTTAAATTGCTCAATTGAGCGAGTTCCTCTTTTGTGGCAGACTTAAAGCCGAATTCTGCTGATAAACGGTTGGTTATGCTCAGAAGAATATCGATCGTATCTGCTAGAGTACCGTCAAAATCAAAAATAATTACTTCGATCATTGAGTAAAAAAATTAGAAATAGGTAATCACTTCTATATTACCTATTCCCTCTTACTTGTCAAAAAAAGATAGCAACGGCCGGAATTGCACCCGCATCTCCTGGTATGCTCCAAGGAATTCTATCATTTAAACTACGTTGCTGGTGGCAGCGAACCGAATCAAACGGCTGTCTCTCGCCTTGAAGAGGCGAGCGCTTTACCACTAAGCTACACTGCCCCATTTTATTATACATTTTAAATGCAAAAATTTGACGTTTTTTGCGGCTGCGTAAGGTGCACCCGCAAGCACCCTACAAAATGACTGTTACCACTGCGACTCAGCATAATCTTTAAATAACTTCCCATAAAAATAGCGTCCCTCATTTACTCCCAAATAAATTGGATCGCAAATCCGCGCGGCTGCATCCAAAACATCAAAAGGAGGTTGTACGCCGCGTTGTTGCATTGCTAAAACTTGAGGGTAAGGGTGTTGAAAACTAATCCATCCGGGATCGACACCATTCATGAAAATTTTGTGTTTGGCGTACTCTGAAGCGCAGGTGCGAGTCATCATGTTCAGCGATGCTTTTGCCATATTTGTATGCGGATGTCGCCAAGGTTTGTCACTGTTAAATTGCCCTTCCTTTGAAGAAACATTGACAATATATTTGCAATTTTTAGGAGAATTATTCATCAGCTTTTTGAGCCTGCTGTTAATCGCAAAAGGAGCAATCGCATTTATAACGTGAACTTCCAAGACTTCCAAAATGCTCACCTCATCATCCTTCATCAGCCAACTGTTGAAAGGGCGCAAATCAATTTGCTGTCCGTCGCGATCGTACATTCCGGCCGGAAACAAGCTAGAATCTGATGGTTCTGATAATTGATGCTCTCGATCCAAGTTAAAAACCGTAGGGATTTCACTGTGGCGGTTTGGAGCCGATTCTGCAAGATATTTAGGGATATCCTCAGAAATATTGTCAGTCAAAAAGTGCGTTAGCGAAGCCCACCCCTGCGGGGGCTGCGCCAACGAAGAGGATCGCGCCAACAGCGGCTGAATCTCAGCAGGCAAAGCCTCGAAAGGCAGAGCTTCAAACTCCATCAAATGCTGGTAAAATGCCGGAGGGCGACGAATTGTTTGAGCCGCATTGTTGACAATAATGTCAATTCGTGGATAGCAGCAGATGACGTGTTCTGCAAATCGCTCAACACCCGAAATATACCGCAAATCTAACTCATAAACGTGCAGGCGATCGCACCACTGGGCAAAATCCGCTTCTTTCGCATATCTCCTAGCAGCATCCCGAGCAAACCGAGTAGTAGCAATTACAAAAGCACCAGCTCTCAACAACCTCAAAGTTACAGCATAACCAATTTTCACCCTCGCCCCCGTCACCAAAGCAAATAACCCCTGCAAATTAGCAGTTTGGTTGCGTTTTGTATAATTAAGTTCGCCGCACTTCAAGCACAAACCCCGGTAAAAAAAATGTCCTTCTTGAAAACTCTCCTTGCAAACAAAACAGCGCTGTAGTTTATTCATTTTAAAGGTTTGTTGCTGTAAAAAATATCAATTCCAGGTACATCCAGTGCAATTAGCTCTCGCAAAAATCCCCCGATTATCAAAGTTAGCTTTTTTCATAATAGAACCGCTCAAATTAGCGCGGTCAAAATTAGCCCCGGTGAGATTGGCTTTCAGAAAATTTGCTCTTTTGGCAACAGCACCGCTGAGATTGGCATTGCTCAAATTAGCATTACTCAAATCAGCATCGCAAAGGTTAGCTTCAGTCAAATCAGCTTGGGAAAAATCACCCTTTGTCAAATCAGTTTTCTCTAAATTAGCACCGCGCAAATTAGCTCCATGAAAACAACTGCCGGCAAATTTACTCCAACGCAAATTAGCTCTTATCAACACAAACCCGTTAAAATCCCAGCCGTACAAATTCGATCGAATTAATTTAATCCCCGCCAGATTTGCTCCTGCCAATTTCGCCCCGCCCAGCTTCGCCCTACTCAAGTCAGCCCCGCTCAAGTCAGCATTAGTCAAATCCGCCCCGCTCAAATCAGCCTTACCTAGTTTAGCTCCTTTCAGGATAGTTTGAGATAAATTAGCTTCCCGAAAATTAACCGAGCGCAGGTTGGCTCGACTGAGATTAGCTGCTTGCAAATCAGCCCCGCTGAGATTAGCTTTGCTCAAGTTCGATCCGCTCAAATCGGCATTTTTGAGATTTGTTAATTCCAAGTTACTTTGAAATATCTTTGCGCCTTGCAGGTTTGCAGATTCAAAGTTTGCTCCTGCTAAGTTCGACTCTCTCAGGTTGGCTTTAGCCAAATTGACTCCGCTAACATTTGTCCAGCTCAAGTCTACAAAACCACCTAATAAAAGTAGATTTTGCACTCTCCATTTATTCCAAATCGCTGCACCTTTTTTGAGCAAACTGATTTGTTCTTCTCGATCGAATAGCGCCACAGCAGTAAGTCGCACCATTTCATCAGCATCATCAAAAACGGCAATTGCTGCTTCTAAACCCGCTTCTCCGTAGTTCATAGCATCCGAGATTGCCGCCAGCCTTGCTTGAACAGAAGAACTTGCCAAACGTTGCTTAACTCCTGCGATGCCACCCAAAACAGCAGCATTAATTGGAGGCGGACTTTTACCGCCCAAAACTGCATCGTATTCCTTTGGTTCATTTGCAGACATTGATTAAATTGGGAATGGGGCATTGGGCATTGGACATGGGGAATGGGGAATGGAAATGGGGACAGTTAAATAATAACTAATAGCAACAGTCAACAGTCAACAGTCAACAGTCAACTGATTTGCCCTTGCATTTCGCCGCAGCATTTCGGGCTTAATTCGCCGCAGCGCGGAAGCTGTAAATCTGCGGTTCCACTCTTCGTCGGAAATTTCTGCCAATTCTGCAAGTGTCGGCGCTATGTTTTCAGGATAAGGCTCGAATTCTGCAACATCTGTTGGTTTGGCAAATCGCTGATTCCAAGGACAAACATCTTGACAAATATCGCAGCCTGCTACCCAACCTTGTAAATTAGATGCTATTTGGTCGGGCAATTTTTCGGCTCGATTCTCGATCGTATGATAAGCTATGCACCGATCGGCATCCACGACAAAAGGCTCAACAATCGCCCCAGTCGGACACGCCTCGATGCAGCGAGTACAAGTACCGCAATGTTGGGTGTGTGGCGCATCGGGCGCCAACTCCAAATTCGTCAAGATTTCGCCCAAAAACACCCAAGAACCGTATTCTGGCGAAATTACATTGCCATTTTTGGCAATCCAGCCAATCCCCGCCTTCTCGGCCCAAACTTTGTCCTGAATCGGCCCGGTATCAGCATAATACCGCGCTTCAATTCCTTCGCCTTGCGATCGTACCCACTCCGCCAAAACCTTCAGTTTTTTGTGCAAAATTTTGTGATAATCCCGCCCCCAGCCGTAGCGAGAGATTTTGGCATATTCGGAACCGCCCGGCCGTTGGTGAGGCGTATAGTAGTTGATGGCGACACATATTACAGACTTCACCTCTGGCATCACCGATCGAATATCCAGCCGTTTCGGGTTTGCCATCCATGCCATATCCGCCTGATAACCCTTGTCCAGCCAAGCCTGCAATCTTAGCTTTTCTCGATCGAAGTCCGCGTCTGCCGAGGCTATCCCAACTTTGTGAAATCCCAACTCTAGGCTTTTTTCTTTAATGCGATCGCGATTAATTGATATTTTCATTGAGCCAGTAACCATATCACAAAATGTGCTATAAGTCTATTAATATTTAGACTGATTTTGAAACAAAATTGATAATACTTTCACAATCTTTATATTTATAAATTTGAAGTTTAATTTGTCAAAAACGTTACATAATTTTAACTAAGGGAGAATTCGATTCGCCAATTGCAACTACGCACGTAAAACCGACAGCGAATCCCACAACATAAACATGGCAGTTAGTATTCAATCAGCTCAATCTATTTTCTCAAGCACCGAGATTGCTAGCGCTGTTCCGGCTACCACGGACTCGTTCTACAAACTCAGCGTTGAAGACCAACTGGCACTGCTCTGGTATGCCTACACCGAAATGGGCATTTCCATCACCGCAGCAGCTCCCGGAGTAGCCAGCATGGCGCTTGTCGAAGGTGTCCTTAGCGAAATCAAGCAGATGTCGCCGGAGGCTCAAAGCAAAACCATGTTTGACCTCGCTAGCAACGCCGACACCACCATCGGCCGCATCTACACTTCCTTGCGCGTCAATACCAAACTCGGTTTCTGGTACGAGTTGGGACAGTTCATGAAGCAAGGCCTTGTCGCTCCGATCCCCCCTGGCTATCAAATGTCTCCCGAAGCCACCACAGTTCTGGAAACCATCAAGAAATTAGATCCAGGCCAGCAAATTACCGTACTTCGCAATACCGTAGTTCACATGGGCTACGATCCAGATTTCAGCCAAGAGTACGGCAAACGCTCGGCCCCCCGCAGCACTCCCACCGCTGTAGAAGGGCGGGTGAAAACCAAGATTGAGGGTATCACTGAGGAGACAGTGCTCAACTACATCGACTACATGAACGCCTTCGACTTTACCCCAGCCGTCGGTTTATTTGCCGAAGAAGGTGCCCTGCAACCGCCTTTCCAAAAGCCGATCGTCGGTCGCGAAGCTATCCTCAACTATATGCGGGAAGAATGTATCGGACTGAAAATGATGCCGCAGCAAGGCGTGGGAGAACCGGCAGAAGATGGCTACCGCCAAGTGAAAGTCACGGGCAAAGTCGAAACTCCTTGGTTTGGCTCGAATGTGGGTATGAACATTGCGTGGCGCTTTATGCTCGATCCTCAAGGTCAAATTTTCTTTGTGGCGATCGACTTGTTAGCATCTCCTAAAGAATTGCTCAATTTGATCCGCAAATAGAATATTCTTGTTCGATCGGTCAAACAGACTCTCAAAAAACCGGCGTTGCTGATTTGGAGTATGATTTGTCTCCGAAATGTAGGGGCAATTCATGAATAGCCCCTACTGGCAATTCATGAATTGCCCCTACTCAGCGAGTTTCAGAGATTGCTATAGCGAGTGAATCATACCTAAATTCAGCAACGCCCAAAGACCCAGATACCAGCAGGTGTCTGGGTTTGATGCCGCTTGACGGTGGAAAAGGCGCGATCGACAGTCTCCAGTTCGTCCCTTTTTCGGATAACTTTTTTCTAGCCCTAGGTATATCTTTTGAGGGATTTGCTGCGACAAAGATCATGATTACAGTAGACTCATTCATCTGAAATTATTGTTTTTATGACCGCAACAATTAGACCTATTTTAACTCCCTCTATAAAGATTGCCGGCATCACAAAGCCAGCGGTACTGCGATATTTTGAAACTTTAAACTCGGGGGATTTTGAAGCGACGGCTGATTTGTTTGCGGGTGACGGGGTTCTGCACGCGCCGTTTGAGGAGCCAATTATCGGTAAAAGCTCGATCGGCACTTATCTAAAAACAGAAGCGCGAGGAATGCAGCTCGAACCCCAGCAAGGTATCAGCCAAGTTTTAGAAGATGGCACAGTAGAAGTTCAGGTCAGCGGCCGGGTGCAAACTTCCGCATTTGGTATTAATGTCGCATGGCTCTTCTTACTCAATTCTCACCAAGAAATCCTTTCTGTCACCGTCAAGCTGTTAGCTTCTCCCCAAGAATTGCTAAATCTACGGCCTCATCATAAATGAGATGTTTAATGATGTCATGTCCGGTCAATTACCCGCAATTAAGGTGTTCGTAGTCAGGAATGCAAGTCCTTCCCAAATCTGAGGACTCATATCAATTCCGGCTGGGCCGGAATGACAAGCGAGGACACGGCAATGCCGTTTCCCTACCGTGATTAATTGTAGGGACACGGCAGTGCCGTGTCCTGATTTCGCTCTGCCATGTCCTGATTTCGGGTAATATCAATTCCGGCTGGGCCGGAATGACAAGCGAGGACACGGCAATGCCGTTTCCCTACCACCATTAATTGTAGGGACACAGCGCCGTGTCGTACAATTAATGACCAATCACTAACAGCTAATTAAGATTTTTCCGGCAAACTTGCTTCCAACTTCAGACAGTTGCGACCGTCTAGTTGCAAACTGTAGTCCACCCGATCCATAAGTCTGCTCATAATCAGCCAGCCGTAGCCGCTTTCCTGTTTAGCTTCCGGCCTCGGGGGACTGTAAGTATCCATTTCGTAACCTTTACCGTAATCCCAAATTTCTAAACCAATATCCCGATTTTTTAAATTCAAGCGAATTAACACCGGCAAATGGGGTTGATCTTTGTGAGCATGGCGGATCACGTTAGAATAGGCTTCTGCTAACACCAAGCGCAAACGATTCGACTGACGCGGCCAATCGACGTGCTCTCCTAGCTCTACTTCCAAACTGCTCAGCAACCAATTTTCAACAATTGTTAAAAACCGCAAGTCGCTTGGCACATGAAGCTCAGTATTCATAAAAAAATCCCGTAAGTTTTAAAACCCTGTGTCTTCAGAGCAGGTATGAAACACAACTAGCCGAGTTGATTCGGCCTCAATACTTGTCGTTACTTGAGGGATACCAGCCTTTTTTTGTTGAAAAATAAGGCATCCGTTATTCAGTAGAAGGCATTCGTTAAGAGTATATTTTAAAACTTTAGTTATGGGTGTAAAGCCCATTAACAACAGATAATTATACCGAGACTGCGATCGACTAAGTATAAAAATCTTTGTTTCAATCCCAAGCTTTTAAGCGTTGGTTATTTCTGACGAATGCTTTCTACCTTAACCATTTACAGGTGTTTAATCCCCCAGTCAAGCGATCGCTGGAAACTAGCTGCGCGATCGCGCAAGCTAGATTTTTTCATGTTAGCGGTAACGCAGTCTTTTGCGGGACTCTGTGGGCCGTCAACAAGGAGGGCTTGAGTTTTTTTGGCTGTCTAGCCCCCGACTATCCGTCGGGAGTTGCTGACAGATTCAGAGAACCTCCAGAGAGAGTATGGTTTGGTCGTCTTCCTGAACGGGATTGTCGGCTCGGATGTAAGCCAACAAATTGTCCAAGTTGAAGGAACCAGGTTCTTGAATCAAGAGTTGCCAAAGCCCTTCTTGTTGTAGCATAGAACGGGTTGGTTCACCCCCTGCTACCGCTTCAGTAGTCACAGTAGCTTCAGTAATCCCGTCGCTTGTCAGCAGAAATACATCTCCTGACTTTAATTCGATCGCACCCGCTTTTCCCCTCCAGACTGGCAGTATCCCCAAGGGAATGCCGCGAGCTTTCAGGAAATTCGGCTCTGCTGGCGTTCCACCGCTAGCGGATTGAGCTTTCACCTCCGAGTGAGACCAAACGATCGGGTAAATGTGACCAGCATTAGCAAAAGCCATGTGTCCGGTTGACGGAGTGTAACGAGCTACAACCATTGTAATAAAATGGTTGTTGCCGATCAGGTCATCAGACATAGTGCTATTCATGTTCTGCATAACTTGCTCGGGCTCTGGAGAAATTTCTTGGGAAAGTTCCCGTCGCATCACCGAAATCGCGCTAGCCATAAATAGAGCAGCCGGAACTCCCTTACCCGAAACATCACCCACCGCTATCCAAATATCGCCTTGAGAGTGGACGTAGACTTCAAAAAAGTCACCGCCAACTTCCCGGGCGGGATAGCAGCAAGCTTGTACCCTAACAGTTTCAAAATCCGGCCAACTTTGGCGCAACAAGTTTGTTTGGATTTGGCGGGCCACTTCCAACTCGTTTTGCATCTGCTTGGCTAAATCCACAGTCCGCTGGTAGAGCTTAGCTTGAGACAGGGCCAGAGCTGCTTGAGCTGCGACACCTTCTATTAACTCTATATCTTCTGCCGACCAAGGGTTAGCGCCGCCAATCTGGCACAGTGCCAGTACCGCCAGCAATTCTTGCTGGTAAGTCAGGGGTACAGCAATCTCAACCGAGTTACCATCTCCCCGACTGTTTGGGTTGACCTGAGTTTGGCGGCTAGCTACGGCTTGAACCAGCAAATTCTCATCAAAAGAAAAGCTGCTAGGTTCGGCGGTTTGGGCTTGGTAGGGGAAGGTACTCGGCAATAGTCGATCGCCCTCTACCGGCCGCAGCATACAATAGTTGGCCTCAAAAGTTTGACCTACAGTTTGGACAATAGTTTGTACCATACTAGAGTAATCTAGCGACCCGCGAATCACGCCCATCACCTCATTGAACAGAGATTCTTTACGTAAAGCGCGACGCAGTTCGACGCTGCGCTGCTTATAGTATTTGTAAGTTTCCGAGGCTTGATTGATAACTAATTTTAGGTCTTCTGGATTCCACGGTTTGGTGATGTACTTGAAAACTTGACCGGAGTTAATCGCCTCGACCAAATCTTCAACATCTGTGTATCCCGTCAGCAGAATCCGAATCGTATCGGGAAAACGTTCGACTGTTTTTCCTAAAAATTCGGTACCATTCATTTCTGGCATCCGCTGGTCAGATATAATCACCGCCATCTCGCCCTGTTCGTCTAGAACTTCCAGGGCACTGAGGGCGCTATCTGCTTTGTAAACCTGAAAGTCGCGTCGAAACGTCCGGTACAGCAAATCCAAGTTGTCGGGTTCGTCATCGACTACCATTAGTTTCAGTTTGCTTCCATCTCCCCGACTCATGCTATTCCCTACTCCTAGGCGAATTAATCAGGTCTAAAACTAGATTGTAAAGTACCCTTCGCTGATTCAGCAGAGCCGAATTTGCGTGAGGGGTTAGGGTTTCATAGGTCAGTGCCATAACGAGTGATACCACCACAAAGATGTTCTGAACTTGCATCCGGTCGCGGTCTTACCTGACCTCGCCTTGGTTTAGAACTCGTCTTTTACTCCCCTTACTGCCGAATCAAGTTAATTTTTCTGCCAGTCTGAGCTTAGCAGAACGAGAGCGGGGATTTCTAGCTACTTCTTCGGATTGTGCGATAATCGGCTTTTTTGTCAGCACCTTCAAGCATTCCGTCCCTCGGAGTTGGTGCTTAACCGGTCGGTCTTCCAGGCTGTGAAATGTAATGATTCCGATTCTCCCACCGGGTTTTAACCACTTTGGTGCTTCGCCCAGGAAAGTGTCTAAAGACGCTAATTCGGAGTTGACGGCTATCCTTAAAGCTTGGAAAGTGCGAGTGGCTGGATGGATTCTGCCGTTGCGCTGCTTGGGAGGGAAGCTGCTGGCGATCGCCCCAGCCAGTTCCGTTGTACTTTCAAAGGGACGCCCTTGCACAATCCGCCTCGCGATCCGCCGCGACAGTCGTTCCTCGCCGTATTTGTAAATAATATCCGCTAGTTTAACTTCGTCCCAGTGATTGACAATCTCTTCTGCGGTCAAAGATTGTTCCTGGTTCATACGCATATCTAACTTAGCGGGGTGGCGAAAACTAAAGCCGCGTTCCGGTGTATCGAACTGAGCCGAGCTAACACCTAAGTCTGCTATGATGCCATCAAACGTGGCATCTGCGGACTGATATTCCGCAAAATTGCCGTGCCAAAATTCGACGGAACTGTTGGCAAATCGGGTTTGGCAAAAACGGATGGCTTGTTCATCGCGATCGATCGCCACCACCGTAACATCAGCCGCCGCCGCTAAAATCAAACCAGTGTGTCCGCCGCCCCCAAGCGTCGCATCCAAATAGCGGCCCCCTGGGCGCACAGCCAAACCCGCAATTAACTCGCTTCCCAAAACTGGAATGTGATAGGTGTCAACACTGACATCCGATTCAGAGGTGTCCTTTTCAGATAGCTCGATATCCTTCATAATCTATAAAGTGAAACAAAAATCAACAATAGCTAGTAATCATTAATTCATTTAATTATGTCAAGAATTGAGACTAGAACCGAACCAATGGTGCTCAACATGGGGCCGCACCACCCATCCATGCACGGCGTACTCCGGCTAATCGTCACCCTCGACGGCGAAGACGTGGTGGACTGCGAGCCTGTTTTGGGCTATCTACACCGAGGGATGGAGAAAATTGCCGAAAACCGCACCAACGTGATGTACGTGCCCTACGTGAGCCGCTGGGACTACGCTGCGGGGATGTTTAACGAAGCGGTGACAGTGAATGCACCGGAAAAATTGGCGAATATTGCTGTCCCCAAACGGGCTAGCTATATTCGGGTAATCATGCTGGAGTTGAACCGGATTGCCAATCACTTGATGTGGGTAGGGCCGTTTTTGGCTGACGTGGGAGCCCAAACTCCTTTTTTCTATACTATGCGCGATCGGGAACCAATTCTCGATTTGTGGGAAGCGGCCACCGGCTACCGCATGGTTAACAACAACTATTTCCGCATTGGCGGAGTTGCGGCCGATTTACCCTACGGTTGGGTAGACAAGTGCGAAGATTTCTGCGATTACTTCCTTCCCAAAGTTGACGAATACGAACGTTTAATTACCAACAATCCAATCTTCCGCCGCCGGATTGAAGGGCTCGGTACTATCTCTCGCGCCGAAGCGATTAACTGGGGACTATCCGGGCCCATGCTGCGCGGTTCCGGCGTAAATTGGGATTTGCGGAAAGTTGACCATTACGAATGTTATGACGACTTCGACTGGGATGTTTGTACAGAAGCTGCTGGCGATTGTTTAGCCCGGTATTTGGTGCGGATTCGGGAGATGCGCGAATCGGTGAAGATTCTCTATCAAGCCTTGAAAGGACTCCCCGGCGGCCCTTACGAGAATTTGGAAGCGAAGCGCTTAGAAAGCGGGCCAAAATCAGAATGGAACGGTTTTGACTATCAGTTTATTGGCAAAAAAGTTGCACCGACTTTTAAGATTCCCAAGGGCGAACATTACGTGCGCGTTGAAAGCGGCAAAGGTGAGTTGGGAATTTATATTATCGGAGAGGACAACGTGTTTCCTTGGCGCTGGAAGATTCGGGCTGCGGATTTTAATAATTTGCAGATTTTGCCTCACATCGTTCGCGGCGTGAAGATTGCCGATTTGGTGGCAATCTTGGGTAGTATCGACATTATTATGGGTTCGGTGGATAGGTAGATTTTAAAATTGTCTATCTGAGCTCAAAAAAAAACGGTTTCTTCAAGAAGCCGTTTTTTTTGAGGAATATTTTTACAGCAAAAAATGATTTTGAAGTATAATATATATTATCACCGATCCAAATTGTATGTCTGATATCAATTGGGGACTAATTAGAAACGGTTATACATTCCAAGATTTGATTTGTGCCCTCATTCGTCTTGAGGATCACGAAGCTCGTCTTTACGATAGTCGCGGAAAAGATTATGCCCAGGATGCGCGTTCAGGAGATGGGCGTACTATTTACCAAATGAAGTTTCATCAAAACGAGTCTACCTCTTCAGCTATCGCAGATGCTAAAGCCGAGGCTAAGAAGATTGCTACATATCAATCAACTCCTGGTTCAGCGCAGGAGGTTTGGCAGGGAGTACAAAAATGGATTTTAGTGAGTAATGTTGCGTTTAATCCCCAATATCGCCAAAAATGGCTTAATGAGGTTGAACCTTTATTTGCCCCCTTGGGGTTGATAGCAGATTACTGGAATAAATCAGTAATTGAGGAACGCCTGCTCAAATATCCTGACTTGAAGCAAGCTTATTTTGGTGGAGAAACGCGAGTTTTCTTGGGAATTGCTGAAGCACGTGAACAGGTTCAATTGCAAGGATTTCATCATCCCAATGCCCTAAACGCTCATTATCAAGGGAGAGAATTGGAATTGGAACAGTACAAAAATTTTCTTCTGAATGATTCAAAGAAAATTCTTGTGATTCATGGGGCTGGGGGAATTGGTAAAACCAGATTTCTTCTGGAAGGTGCAGAAACTCAAGCTTTACCAGATGGCTGGCAGGTACTTTGGGCAAATGTAGCAACAATGATGACAACCAGTTCATGGTTTATGGGATTAATTCCCGAACTTCCAACTTTGCTTTTGATTGATGAACCTGATGATGCAACAGTCTTGAGGACGCTAGTGGAACAAATTTCTGGTGGTCGTGCTAATACTTGGAAAGTTGCTATTGCTGTTCGCTCCCCTAATGATCCGGTTTTGAAATATGTTCAAGGGACTCAGATATGCCAGATAGTTGAAGAGTTACCGTTAACATCTTTAGAAAAAAATGCAGCAGTTGCGTTATGTGGAGAGCTCTTGGAACTTGGCTCTTTGCAAATACAGACAGCGGATTGGAAAACACAAGCCGCTACCTGGATTGCTCAACATTATGACTACTATCCCATTTGGATGACGATCGCTATCAAACTATTAGAGATCAAAGGTAATCTTGATACAATGCCACAAGAGGCAGATGGGTTAGCATCTGAATATTTAGAAGAAATTATTACACAACAACAGAACATTCCCCGTGAACAATTCTTGAATCTACTGCGATGGACAGCATTGTTTGATACAGTAAATCGAGAAGATAGTGTGGTAATTGAGTGGATTCGAGCAAAGATTGGATGTAGAAATTCCACAGAACTTCAGCGATATTTTGACAGCCTGATCGCCCGCAAAGTGATTTTTGAGCGAGGATCGCATAATCGCCTACTAAAAATCAAGCCGGATGTTTTAGCAGATCATATTCTGCGAAACTGGTTGACTTATAGGAGACCCTCTGAATTGAACTTGCGAATTTCCGATGAGGCGCAGGAAATTGTTGCAGAGGTCAGTACAACGATAGATTCCGCAGAGGCTTCAAGTATCCAAAAGCTACTATTAATGCTATTAAAGAGGATTGCTCGATTTGAGTTAATTCACCAATTGTCAAAGAACCCTATCAATCTTTTGGGAAGACTCCTCAGCGACTGGTCGGAGCGAGTTCCAATGATGAATGCGGTTCAGAAATTAGGATATCTTAGCATTTTGGATGAAATTTCCTTTGCCCATGTATCTGAGGTTCTGAGGATTCTGAAGACAGTATTAAATTCAACCTCAGAACCAGAAACCGTTTCAACTATTTTTGGGGAACGAATGATTACCGATGACGACGTTATCTTGGCCCTACCCTGGATTGTTTATCATACGGCTCTTTTCGCTCAGACCGATACTGAACAGATGAGGATCCTGTCTCTACTTTGTGAATTAGTGATTGTCGAACGTGATATTGCGACTCGCAGACCGCAGGGGTTGCCCAATGATGGTAACAGAGCAGGGACTGTTTTACCTAGAGTCATTACAGGTAATCCAGAATTCCGTAGGAATTTTGAAAAATCCGCATTTGAGAAAGCAAAAAAGTTATTGACAGACATCTACTCTCAAGAAAATATTTCTGAAGATCAGAAGTTACATCTTGATGCTCTAGTTAAGCCACTATTATGTATCGAGCAAGAACATACACTTTTTGATGGGCGATTTATTAGACCTTACACATGGTTTATTACACCAGAGCGACCTGAATGGGAAAATAGAGATTTACTTCGCAAAGAAATAAAAAATATCCTGTTAGACCAAAAAATTAAACCAGCCCAAGCAGTAATTCTCTGGAATCTTTTGGCTTACGCACATGGAGAAATCACTCAAGTTCTACGGGAATTTTCACGACAGCAATCAGTTGCACCTTCCTACTGTGAGGTATTTCGCACCGCTCTAATTCAGGATTTACAGTGGGTAAGAGATTTCCTGAAGTCACACAGGCTTGATATTCAAGAACTCACTGCTGCTCGTAAAATCTGGGAGTGGCACTATAAGTTTGACAAAAATCCTGAACTGAAAGAAATTGCAACCCAATGTGAAACTTTCTTTGAACAGAGTGAACTGTTCCCACAATATGCCCCTCTTCTTCGTTGGGAAGGTGACGAAGCTCTAGGAGAATGGGCCACTGAAAAAAGTCATCAATTAAACGCTTTAAATAATACACAGAGTATCCAGAATTTTGTTAAAAATGGCGTTAAATTTCTGGGAAATTCGGATCAAGCATCTCAGTTATTCATTGTAGCTGAGAAGCTAGGTTCAGAACCGCAGCAATCTCAAGCTGTGGGTGATTTTGTTGAGGAGGCATTGAAACTAAGTATTAAAGATTCAGAGTTCCAGTTTGCTATCACACTTTCTCGAAGCTGGATTTGGGCTACTCGGCACAATAATCCTTTAGCAACAATTGCGCTGCTTGAGCAACTTCTGCAATGGGCCAACACTAGCGAAAAAATTGTGCAACTTATTCAAGCAATCTACGAAAGTGCTTGGTCAATTAATATTACTGAGCCAGAAGTAGCCATTGTGCTGGCTCAGCAAGAGCATTTTTTGCAAGCTAACTCGGCGGTTCGTTTTGTAGGTTTACTCAGTAGCATCCTCTTTTCTAGTCCAGAAAAAATTAAAAATACGCTAGAGATAACCCTTAATAAACTAGATTGTAAGCAATTATCCAGTGCCTTACGTGCATTTTTGAAATCATTAAACTATGCAATGCATTCACGCACTAAAAATACAGATCAAGCAATCGATCCTTCCTTAAGAAACTGGATTCTGAATCAAGTTTTACGTTTACCTGACATTGATAATCTTGGTGGTATAACTTCTGGGTATTTGGAAGAAATACTAAAAATGCTTGGTCAGCCAGATTTGCAATGGCTCATTAGTGCTATAGAGAGACGGATTCAAATGTTTTCAGAGTGCGATGGTTCTAATATCAGAATATTACCCAATGAAGAAAGATTGTCTGAATGGATTACCCACATTTCTCCAGAGCAAGCTGACGATACTACGATACGAAGCCTCATTGCAAAGTTGCTGTCATATGCTGATTCTTATCCAAGTTTGGGGTATAATTTTCCTCAGTATCTAATTGATGTTGATCCTACTGGAGTGATTACGGCTGGTTTGGTTGTAGAGAAGCTTAAAGATCCGAAAGTCCGAGGAAATCCGAGAGAAACTTGGCAATGGGCGAAATTTGCTGGCTACTACCCAGATGACTCTACTGCTTGGCGTAAAATTGCTCATGAAGCCTGCTCCTTAGCAGTTCCATTTGACGATAGCGACAAATATTCAATTTTCGACGCTTTGACTAATCCCGATCCAAAAATCTGGATGTCAAATATAGGCGAAGCCTCTCCAACTTTTGAAAAGGCAGTCGAGACAGCACAACAGCGGTTAGAATCTGAAACCGATCCAGTGCTGATTCCATTTAGACAATGGATACTTCAATCAGCAGAAGCAGAATTAAGTAGTGAAATTGAACGAGTCAAAGAGGAAATCGACGAATGACCGCCGCAGAAAAATTAACACAACGTCTAGAAGATAGTGCAATTGAGTTGAGGCGAATAGGCAATAGTCTAGGGTTGATAACCTCAAACTCCCTGCATCTTGATTGTATTAGTGAGTTAGTAAAATTTGATGAAATAGCTAATAATTTAACCGCTACTTGTGATCTAGTAGCTCCCAGAGAGTACGCTCGACACCTACTACAGAATTTACCATTAATCGCCAACTCTAGCACCAATTTGGTTGACTATCATGGAACAAAAATTCCTTTTTGCAATGCTCGACTACTGGGGTTTCAAGGCTATCTTTCAATGACTTGGGCTATATGTGATTCAATTACAACTACTATATCTCCCTTAATTTGTACTGGAGCAGCCTGTAGCAGCAATACTAATCCTCCACAATTATTAACCCACTTTCTCAAAAGTACCAAAGATTCAACTTATTACAGTGCTTACTTTCTTAAATTAAACTATGGCTGGCCTATTGGTGTTTCATATGTGATCAGGAATCATTTCTTCCATGATGGTGCTTTATCGTCGAAAGGAAAAGATTTTTTTGTAGGTAAAAAGGTGCTAGATGGATTTGATATATCTCAAGAAGGTTGGGATTTTATAGAGAGAGAAATACAAACAAAGCATAATTTGGATAGAAAGCAACATCGTTTAAGTGCTGCATGGCCTTGGCATCGAAATAATCTGTTGAATCTGCTAGAACTTTGTAATGATGAAATTGATGAAGCTTTGAGTTGTTTGGTTGGGTGGTCTGTAGGGATGGCAACACTGCAAGCACGTTATCTACTAGAAAGAGATTACCCGCAACAGCAATGACGATAAGCTATATAATTCCGATGCAACCTTATTTGATATTATATCTCAAGTTTCAGCAGCAATGCACCCTACATAATCGAATACTTTAACTCTTATAAAATTCGAGCCATGACTATTATGAATGATAGTAACCCAGAACTCTGCAATTTAATCTGCGAAAGAATTGCCACAAGTCCGCAACAGCGAATTACTTTTGCTGAATATATGAATTTGGCATTGTATCACCCGCAGTATGGTTATTACAATACCGATCGCCCGTCGATCGGCAAACAAGGCGATTTTATCACATCGTCTGACTGGGGTGCTGATTTTGCGGAGGTTTTCGCAGAGCAGTTTGTGGAAATGTGGGAAATTCTCGGCAAACCTCAAAACTTTGCGATCGTAGAAATGGGCGCAGGGCGGGGAACTTTCGCCGAAAATCTGCTGCAATACCTGCAACGGCAACATCCCAACTTATTTAAAACTTTAACATACATCATTGTCGAGATTTCACCCATACTTCAAGCAGAACAACGGCAAATCTTAGGTGACTTCGACTGTGTTAAATGGTGTAATTGGGATGAGATAGTTGATAATTCAATTATTGGTTGTTTCTTTTCCAATGAATTAGTCGATGCTTTCCCTGTGCATCAATTCATTCTGGAACAACAGGAGCTTAGGGAAATATACATTACCACAGAAACACCAAAAAATCAACAACCAGAAATAAATTTTCTTGAGGTAGTTGGCGAAGTTTCTACGCCTAAAATTGCTGAATATTTTGAGTTGTTGGAAGTCGATTTATCGGCGAGTGTTTACGGAGATGGTTATCGCAGTGAGGTAAATTTAGCAGCTTTGGATTGGGTGAGTACAGTTGCTCAAAAGTTGCAGCGGGGATACTTGTTGACGATTGATTACGGCCATCCGGCGCACCGCTACTACAATCCGAGGCGCAGGGAGGGGACGCTACAGTGTTATTATCGCCACCGATATCACAATAATCCTTATATTAATGTGGGACGGCAGGATTTGACGGCTCATGTTAATTTTACGGCGCTGGAAAAGCAAGGGGAATTGTGCGGTTTGGATGTAGTAGGGTTTACTCAGCAGGCTTTGTTTTTGATGGCGTTGGGTTTGGGCGATCGCATTGCTGCTCTATCAACAACTGTATTGGATGTAGCAACGTTGTTGCGACGTAGGGAGGCGTTGCATAGGGCGATCGATCCGATGGGTTTGGGGGGTTTTGGGGTTTTGGTGCAGTCTAAGGGGTTGAGGGAGGAGGAAAAGGGGAGAATTTTGAAGGGTTTGATGGTGCCTGATTAATGATTAGCTAATTCAATATTTTATACCGAAATTAAAGATTTTTTTAACCACAGATGAACGCTGATTAACGCTGATGTAATTTTGATTGATTCTGCATCTACCCAAATTATCATCATGCAACCAATACCGGATGATTGAGTTTCCGCGAAGCATACAAAAGAGATGCTCTCAGATCATCTGCTTCAAGATCGGGCATTTCTTCTAGTATTTGTTCCGCACTCAAACCCGCCGCAAATAAGTCAAGTACGTCGGATACCCGAATTCTCATGCCACGAATGCAAGGACGACCACCGCACTGTCTAGGATTAACCGTGATTCTTGCCAATAGCTCCGACATTAAAGTTAGCTCCTACAATGCTTAGTTATAGTATGAATGAGTGCGATCGCAATTATCAATAACTGAATTCCCATGATTATTAACTAATTAAGCTGTACCAATTACTTTGGTCATCACTTAAGCGCACTGACTCAACGGCGGAAAATCCCATTTCCCTGAATATAAAGTAGATGGTAGCTTTAAACAATAGGCAGCAGGAACCACCTCGATCAACCACCAATTAAACATATCTCGTTGAGCCGCAGCAAAACCAGAAATAGCATCTCCGGTAATGGCATCATACAAAATATCCAAGATGGCATTATAAGCTGTTTTCGTGTTGAGTGTTTGCAGCAAGCCGTAGAAGATATTATAAGCTTCGTTACTAGCTTGATATTTTCCAATTTTGTTGATATTAGGAAACAAGATATCAGCCCAAGTTTCTGGAATTTCACAACCATCCTTCAGCCAACAAGATATAATTCCTTCAACGATATCAGCCTTGTGTTCTTCAGGAAAGTAATGTTTAATGGTAGGTTTAGCTGCTAATGCTATCCCATAAGCCATATAGACATATCGCTGATGGGATATGGCATCATTAGGCATTCCAAAGGCTGTCATTACTTCTGCAAAAGCTTCTTCTACATCGCTGTTTCCGCCTCTTTCGTATAAATCGTCATATTTTCTGTCCCAAACCGCGCGCAGTGTTTCCTGTAATCGATCGGGAATAGTTGAGTTGCTGGGCAATTTAAAATCGGTGTAGTGACCTAGAGCAAACTTTATCATTGACTTTCCCTCCTTATATATTTTCCTTGATCGTCAACTAATATCAAGCTAGTTTTAAGATTAATATCACTTCCATTCTACCTTACCCAGAGAAGCCAGTAAAGCCTTGCTTGGCTCTACTGGCTTTTTATCCTATATTTCTACGGATATGGCTCCTTGTAGAAGATAATCACTTCAATGTTCGGGAACAATCTACCAAAGTCTTCATCGCAAGTAGTGTTACAGCCAGAACACATCTCCATCTCCGTGTAGAGGTAAAGCCTTCCTGTCGCATCCGAAGGTACACTATCTCCTTCCAAGTCTTCTGCAAGTGCATTGAAGAGCTTGTACTCAGCGTGTTTTTCGTTATAATTATTATTGAATGATGCTCTGTCAATCCTTGGTTCAAACAGCAACTTTGGCCCATTGTTTTCACCTGGAATATTCAGAGGCTTTTTCTTGCTAGTAGCTTCTTTTCTATAAACTCTACCCGTTGGGAGTTCTAGTTTGGCAACAGCAACATTACCAGAGTCGTTTTTAATATGAGTCAATCGAACTTCTTGAGCCTTAGTTCGCAGTTCCTCTACGATGTCCGCATGGCACTCAGGTATGCCTTCGGGATACTTGTAAGGAGGTGTCTTTCTAGAGGGGTTTCCTGTAGTTAAGTTTTTGTTCACGGGACAAATAAGTAATTTTACTGGAGGCATGGATAAATAAAAATATATAACCTGACTTAGACATAAGATTTAAGCTTCATCTGACTCAGGTATTTTGATTATACCACACTTTCAAATCAACTGTAAACTCTGCTCTGACACCTCTAATTCAGCCCATTTTAATCGCTCTTGAATTGACATTTCCTGCAACTTTTTACTCATTTCATATAAATCCACTTGCGGATAATCCCCCTTAAATAGCGGAATCAAAGCCTCGACAACAGCAGCAATTCCCTGCGGTGGAACTGCATTCCCAATCTGCCGCCGCACTTCAGTCGTAGAACCTTCAAAAACGAAATCATCGGGAAATGTTTGCAATCTCGCTCTTTCGCGATTGGTCAAGGAACGCGGTTCTAAATGATGATAGCCCCACGTTCCGCCACCGCCACCAGCAATAATTGTGGATGATGGTTTATCTGGATGAATTCGCCGATAAACGTGACTGATCATGCCTTTGACGTAGTAGGGACTGTCTTTGGGAATATCTGAAAAATTGCCTCCCGGTTTGATTCGATTTAAAATTTGAACGGTGCGGGGTTGAATTCTATGATGTTTGTTGTTGTCAAGAACTGTCTCGACATTTTTGAGTGCTTCGCCAGCAGTTCGATAGGGATATTTGCGATTTTGTCCGTATTCTGGCTGAGGATGCACAAAGTTAAATCCTGTATCCATCCGAATGCCAACTAATAACACTCTTTGGCGAAATTGGGGAACTCCATAATCGGCAAAGTTGTAGAGTTTGGGTTTGACTAAGTAACCTGGTGCGATACTTTCAAAGTCGGAAATTATTTGTTTTATAGCTTGATAATTATTGGCGCTTAATAAGCCTTTGACATTTTCTGCTACAAAAGCTTTGGGCTTTTTTTTATTGACAAAATCTAGGAAATATGTGTATAAATTGCCTCTGGTTCCTTCGAGTCCGGGGCGTTTCCAAATTAGGGAAAAGTCTTGACAGGGGAATCCTCCTATACATATTTCTGCGTCTGGAACTTCTGCAATATCTATGTTTTCTATGCTGTTGTTGACGATCGCACCGACGATGTTTCTGCTGAATGTTTTGCAGGCGTGTGGATTGGAGTCGATCGCCCAAACCACCTCAAATCCAGCTTGGTGGAATGGCAAATCCATGCCGCCACAACCGGAAAATAAGGAGATGAGTCGCGGTTTTTCTGTCCAGGCGATCGCATGGAGATGTTCGATTAACATAGGAGTATCAATCTTCTTCGTCTAACTCGATTCCGGCTTGACGCAGTTTTTCGGCCAATCTTTGGGCGCGGAGGCTTTCGTGATCGGCCCGCTGACGTTCTTGTTCAGTTCGTTCCTCCGACCATAACAATAACTCGCCTGCTGCATTCCACCACCTCAGCCAACAGCCTGTTCTCCCTTCGTGGGTTCCTTCCCAAATACCTAAAAATAGGTCTAATCCTGGTATCCAATAACGTCCATTTTCATCGGTTTTTTGCAAGTTATAGTGCTCTGATTCCAAAGCATAAACTTCTAAACGAGCTGTTTTCGCTCGGAATATGACGTATCTGGGGACTTTGATTACTTGCTCGTAAAAATACCATTTTCCCACCCGTGAGGTAAATTCTACAGAGTATTCTTCTCCGTAGGTTTCCGAGAGAAATTCCATGACGATTTGAGGAATTATCCCTTCTGTATTCGGAGTGTAACTGCGACGTATTTTAGATACATTCTGAGGGTTCACAGGTCGGATATACATCCAATCTGGTGCTTTGCAGATAATCCGCTGTTCGTCGGTGGCTGCTTCTGGGAAACTTATGCCGGCACAAAGGGCAAAGTTGGAAACTATTAAAGCATCCTGGATTAATTCGGGAAATTCTGTTAGGGGCTGGCGTAAAGCTGCGGCTAACAATGGTTGGCTTTCGTCTTCCACTGGATCGTCTGGTAGTTGGAAATCTTCTGGTAGTAGCGGCCAGGTGATTGTGAGTTTTGTTGCTGGATTTTTAGTTGCTACAGACATAGTTTATCAGATGTTATAGGGGTTTAATTTTTAATTATATCTTTTTGTTTTTGGGATTAATGTTAATGGCTTAATTGCGAGGCAGAGCCTCTGGATCTGCGTTACCGGGCAGAGCCTGGTAACGAGAGGAACTCATTAGTCCTCTTTGGAGGACTTTAGCTTTGAGGCAGGGGTTTCAACCCTTGCCGGACTATGAAGCAGCAGCAATTATCTGCTGCTGTAGTTCATCTGTCATTGCTAGCAGTTCTGATTGGGCGATCGCACTTTGTTCACCACTCGCCAACCATTTTAATTGTACCATCTCTTTTTCAGCTTCCGCATCTCCCAAAACTAAGCACGCAACAGCACCACTGCGATCGGCTCTTTTAAACTGTTTCCCGAAGGCACTCCCGCTTAAATCTATCTCGACACTAAACCCAGCAATCCGCAATTTTTGTGCTAACAATACTGATTGTTGTTCAGCCTTTTCACCCCTCGATACCAGATAGAAATCTAACTTCGGTGCGGGCAATGGTTGCAACTTTTGCAGCAGGATAATCAACCTTTCCATACCCATTGCCCAACCGACTGCCGCCGTTTCCGGGCCACCCAATTCTTTGACTAAACCGTCATATCTTCCTCCGCCGCAGACTGTTGCTTGCGCGCCCAAATCGTCGGAGATAATTTCAAAAGCCGTGTAGGTATAGTAATCTAAACCGCGCACCAATCTCGGATTTAACTGATAGCTAATTCCTAAATTTGTGAGCATTTGCTGTACTTGCTCAAAGTGCGATCGCGATTCGTCGCCCAAATAGTCCAAAATACTCGGTGCATCCTTGACAATTTCTTGAGTGCGAGCGTTTTTGCTGTCCAAAATCCGCAGCGGATTGCGAGTTAATCGGTCTTGGGAATCGGCGTCTAATTCTGATTTGAACGGTGTAAAATAATCGATTAATGCTTGTCGATAATTTTGTCTGTCTTCCTTATTTCCGACAGAGTTAATATCGAGGCGCAAATTTTTTAAACCGAGAGTTTGGAGGATGTCGCAGGCGATCGCAATTACCTCAACATCCGCACGGGGATTCGCACTTCCCAAGACTTCCACACCAATTTGATTAAACTGCCGCTGTCTTCCTTCTTGCGCGCGTTCGTAGCGAAACATCGGCCCAGTATACCACAGGCGCTGCACGTCACCTTGGGCATACAAACTATTTTGAATAAAAGCTCGAACTACTCCGGCGGTGCCTTCTGGCCGCAAGGTACTCGATCGATCGCCCTTATCTTTAAAAGTGTACATTTCCTTGCCCACAACATCGGTAGCTTCGCCGATGCCGCGTTCAAATAAAGATGTTTGTTCAAAAATCGGCGTCCTAATTTCTCGATAAGCCGCTTTTTTTAAGATAGTTCTAGCGATTTCTTCGATATTTTGCCAATATCGAATTTCATCGGGCAAAATATCCCGCGTTCCGGGTAAAGTTTTAATTGCACTCATTTTGTTAGTCTTTATTTCTTAGTCCGCGTAGGCGGACTTCGTTTGTGTAGTAGCGATTTCAATCGCCGAATCACTAATGATTCCCAAATTATGAATCTTCTAATGATTCCCAAGATCCGTATCGATCGCCATAATAAGCCAAAATGCGATCGACCCGTTCGCGATCGACCAAATCGAACCCTTCAGGATACTGTATCCACAAGCCCCCAACTTGGCTGTCTTTGTAATCAAACCGCTGCGACTGCTGCGGAATTAAACCGGTTTCCACCCCTTCAACTTGACGCAAATGGGCCGCCGCTTCGCGATACACCGCCAGCGGCAATCCAGGGCATTGAATTTGATAGCGGAGTTGTTTTTCTTGTGCCGTTTGC
Source organism: Cyanobacteria bacterium VAR_87_metabat_62 (assembly GCA_031427135.1). Classification (GTDB taxonomy): domain Bacteria; phylum Cyanobacteriota; class Cyanobacteriia; order Cyanobacteriales; family Microcoleaceae; genus Microcoleus. The sequence continues at coordinate 46,346 of JANPMV010000018.1, forward strand.
ATCATTTCTTTGACTGTCCCCAACCAGAACCCCTATTTAAGATACTTCTTTATCGATCGGTCTTGGTAGAGGGCAGCAGTTAATATTGTCCAAACATACCTTCCCCCACTGCAAAGCCCAGCGTACCAGCGTAACTCGATTGTCCGCGCGCGTCTTGTTCAAGATATTGCTAATGTGGTTGTCAACTGTACGCTTGCTAATCTCTAACTTTTCGGCGATTTTCTCATTAGTCAATCCCGTCGCTACTAACTCTACCACTTGCAATTCTCTATCTGACAGGGTGACAGGGGTTTGAGAAACGCTCCCGCTCATAAATTTTTCCTATGTGTGCATATTTACCTATCTTCAATTCTAAAGGATGACGGATAGAGTATGAAGATAAAATTAAATTTGCTGCTGCTCCTTTTTCGGACGCGCGAACACCAACTCGCTTGCACAATCGCCAGCGCCGGCAAACAAGGCGCCGACGCAGCAAGACGCGCAGATGCTGGTACTGCTAGCGCTTCGGGTGGCGGATGCTTGCTTTACCTGCACGCATCTGACATTTGAGCCGAAAAACCCGCAGGTGTTCGCACCTAAAACTACTGATACGCCCGCACGGCACTTGTGCGTTGAGGGAGTAACTGCCAGCAGCAGTAAATCTGATATTATAGGAGCCGCCATTAAAAAATAGCTGGCAAATTTTCTGGCATCGGTTAAAAATAATTATCGATCGGTCTACTGCTTCTCTAAAATCTCAAATCTAAAATCAATATGACTTATCCTCGCGTTTTGTGTCTGGGTGAAATTTTATTTGATTGTTTAGCAGACAAACCAGGAGTATCTCTAGAAGAGGTAGAGTCTTGGACTGCATATCCCGGCGGCGCTCCTGCTAATGTTGCCTGTGCTTTGGTTAAATTGGGGACGGCGGCGGGATTTATTGGTGCTGTGGGTGGGGATGAATTGGGGGATTCCCTAGTGCAGGTATTGCAAGAAGTAGGGGTTGATACTGCTGGAGTGCAGCGCCATCCGAGCGCGCCGACGCGGCAAGTTTATGTCTTGCGGAATGCAGCGGGCGATCGATCTTTTGCCGGTTTTGGTAAATTGGATACTGCGGATTTTGCCGACACCCGCCTTCAAGCTGCCCAAATACCCGAGGTGCTGTTTGAAAATGCCGAGTTTTTAGTGCTGGGCACTTTAGAATTAGCTTATCCTGAAAGTCGAGAGGCGGTCAAAAGAGCGATCGAACTAGCAGAAAAGTACGACATTAAAATTATCGCTGACATCAATTGGCGTCCCGTGTTTTGGTCAAATCCAGACGCAGCCAAACCCCGGATTCTAGAACTATTAAAAAAAGTTGATTTTGTCAAGCTATCAGACGAAGAAGCCGACTGGTTGTTTGCAACTACCGACGCTGGAGCTATTACCTACCGCCTCGATTCAGTAGAAGGCGTTTTGGTGACAGCGGGCGAGAAAGGTTGCAGCTATTGTCTCTCACAAAATGAAGGAAAAATCCCCGCCTTTACAGTAGATGTTGAGGATACAACTGGTGCCGGCGACGGCTTTGTGGCTGCTTTTATCCGGCAGTTGTGCAAGCATGGAATTAAAAATTTAGCAGATCCAGAAATAGCAAAAAAAATCGTAACTTATGCAAGCGCAGTAGGTGCGATGACAGCGATGAAGCCCGGGGCAATTACAGCTCAACCAACCGCCGCTGAAGTAGAAGCTTTCTTGTATTTGTACAAAAATTAGCACGACATAGGTTCGGAGTCAGGACTTTATTACTCAAACTTTTATAATGACTAAAGTCCTCACTACAAACAGGTTTTATTGTGGGGAATTAACCGCACATTAGATGATTTTTAATTTGGGGTATGATTGCCTCTACCGGCTGCGAAGCGTCTATAATAATTGCATCTTCCGGTTCTTCGAGAGTAGCGAGCTGACTTGACAATAAGTCTGCTTTCATGTAATGATTTTCGCGAGTTTTTAACCGGGCTGCCAATAGCTCAAAAGAACCTTTGAGATAAACTATTTTCACCTGCTGAGGGTCTCGGCAGAGCATTTCGCGGTAAGATGCTTTTAAAGCAGAACAAGCTAAAACAACATTTTTATTTTCCAACAACCACCAGTCTATTGTAGTTTGTAGTTGCAGAAGCCACGGAAGGCGATCGGCATCTTCTAAAGGAATGCCCAGACTCATTTTCTCGATGTTGGCTGGTGGGTGAAAATCGTCGGCATCGCTGAAATCCCAATTGAGAGATTGCGCCAGCAACTTGCCAACAGTAGTTTTGCCCGAACCGGAGACTCCCATCACGATCGCAATCATCACGTCTATTTACCGAATACTGGCAATTTTATCAAGTTGTGCGATCGAGAAACCGGGTTTCTGAAGTTGCTAAGCTCTTCTGCATTTAAACTACACAGTCAAAAGACGTTGGGGGTTGGTTGAGGCGATCGACTTCTACGGAAACCAACTCTGGATGCTGCGAGATAATTTCAAAAATATCATCCAAAAGATAGCGCGGACAATAGCCGACAATCCAGTCATTTTCAGTACAAAGCTGATGTTTACTTTGAATTAAGAATAATAATATTTTGCAATTCTTCCCGAGTTTTACCGTCGATTATCTCTTTACCAATATTGGGTTTGCTGACATTAACTCGGACAAAATCGATATCATCTTTTTCGGTAAATTTGCGATCGCCATCCGAGTCTTTTCTAATTGTAACAAAAATCCCGCCGCTCTTTTCATCAAATACCCAACTCATTAACTGGGTATCGGGCGGAGTGATTGCCTGAAGCGATTTGCCTCCCAAGTTAGATAAATATCCAACGATTGCGTCTGCATCGTCAAGTTTGCCATCAGCATTTGTGTCGCTATCTATGATATGAAACAACAGCAATTGATTCTGAGGCTTGCTGGATACTTTTTTTGAGGGATTTTGCTTGGGTTGATTTGTTTTTCCATTTTGATTGCTGGGATTTTCTGGCTTTTTTTTACCTAACAGATATTCAAATTTAGATATTAACGCTTTTCTATTTAATAGAATATTAGATTCTCCGTTAGTTTTGTTATAAAAAATCATATTGTAACCAATCATACGGCTGCCGCTTGACTTTCCATAAAAATTTAATTTTGATGAGATAGGATCGCGTCCCGATTCTTTTTCATCGCTAGATCGGATAACTGGAATCATCATATATTCTGATTCCGTATCAACAATTAAATCGCCGTAAGCAATCTGTGGCTGCGGCTTTTCTGCTTTCTTCTGTGCTTGATTTACTGTCTTCGTTGCACTGCATGATAGGGTAATAGCAATTAGTGCCAATGTGGTAGCCACTTTACGGAAAATATTAGGATTTATCATCAGTTTTTAGAGTTGACATAGATAGTTATTTCATTTTATTCTAACTAGCCGATCGCTGCTACATTATGTGCTAAGTAAGCCCACATAAAAAACCAAATACCCAGAACCCCGACTTCTTTAAGAAGTCGGGGTTCTAACAGAATATTACAGGAATTCGCGCGGATCGGTGACGTGTCCAGTCAGCGCCGAAGCCGCCGCCGTGTAAGGCGAAGCTAGATAAACTTGCGCTTCCTTGTTCCCCATTCGACCGGGGAAATTGCGGTTGGTTGTAGATACGCAAATTTCCGGTTCGTTCATCCGCCCGAAAGTATCTTTCGGCCCGCCCAAACAAGCGGCGCAAGAAGGCGCTGCGGGTTCGATGCAGCCTGCTGCTAAGAAGATTTCCGACAGCGTTTGGCCATCGTATTTGGTAACAAACAAATCTTCGTAAACTTTCTGAGTTGCCGGCACTAAATACGTCGGAACTTTGACTTGATTTCCTTTCAAAATGCGGGCTGCATTCAGAAAGTCTGAGGTTTTGCCGCCGGTGCAGGAACCGATGTAAACTCGATCAATCTTGACATCGCGGCAATTGCGGGCCAAGTCGCGGTTGTCGGGGGAGTGGGGTTTGGCGACGACTGGTTCTAATTTGCTGACATCGTAGGTGCGATCGCTGTAAAATTTCGCATCCTCATCAGTGTAAAATGCCTCAAACGGCACGTTAGTCCGAGATGTAACGTAATCAAAGGTAGTTTTGTCCGGCGCCACCGTGCCGTTTTTGCCGCCCGCTTCGATTACCATGTTGCACAGCGTCATCCGTTCTTCCATTGTCAAACGTTCCACTGTATCGCCCGCAAATTCCATCGCTCGATAGTTTGCACCGGCAACACCGATATCGCCTATGATTTGTAAAATCAAATCTTTTGCTGACAGATAATCTGGTAGTTCACCGTTGAGCACAAAGCGCATCGTCGCCGGCACTTTAATCAGCAATTTGCCGGTTCCCAAGATGAAAGCCGCGTCGGTATTGCCGATACCGGTCGCAAATTGTCCGAAAGCGCCAGCATTGCAGGTGTGGGAATCTGTGCCGAAAAGCACTTCGCCGGGGCGCGTGTGGCCTTCTTGGGCTAGGGCGATGTGGCAAACTCCTTTGTAGTCGGGATTTGCTTTGAAGTTCGATCGATCTGTGATGTCGTAAAAGTATTTTATCCCTTGTTCGTGAGCAAAATCGCGCAGAATATCGACGTTGCGGTTAGCGCGTTCATCATTCGTGAAAATGTAGTGGTCGGGAATTAGGACGATTTTTTCGGGATTCCAGACTTTAGCGTTGTCGCCGAATTCCTTTTTGAATACGCCGATCGTCCCCGGCCCGCAGACATCGTGGGTCATCAATACATCTGTTTCCACCCAAATGTTTTCTCCGGGCTCGACTTTGGTGCGGCCCGATGCTTTGGCCAAGATTTTTTCGGTGATGGTCATTCCCATAGTTCGATCGCTCTTTTTTGTTAGATGCTACAAGTGTATTGCCATTGTACGAAACATCGCCTGATGTTGACAGGTAATTTATCAAGTAAACATTTTCTGCAATCTCAAATCTCAAATCTCAAATAGATTGACTTCCACTTTCTTTTTAGTCGATCGCTAATTTCTACAACGCCCTCTACTTGCATTAACACAAAAACAAAAAATATGCAAGTCACTCGATTATGTGACTGGTAACTAACAGCTAGTGACTGTTATTATTACTTAAGAAAAGCAACTTAAATCAATGACTTTGGAATGATTGAGGGGTTGGTAAATCCAGTTTTGCTAACCCCAAATAGCGCACGCCTTCCGGTGTCACATCAAATCGACAGGGCAAAATCTCCACACCTACATTTATAGCCTGTCTGAGCAATTGTCCGTAAGTGCGATCGGCACTATCACCAGGCGCAAAACTCGTACAATCTCCACGATTAATAAAATACAGCATTACAGCCCTGGAACCCTGCCGCACAACTTCGATCAATTCCCTCAAATGTTTTTGTCCCCTCTCCGTCACTGTATCGGGAAATAGAGCCAATTCCCCCTTAGCCCAAGTTGTATTTTTAACTTCCAGAAAAATAGAACTTTCCTCACCAGTTAGCCAAAAATCAACTCGACTTTTTTTATCCTTACCATAAACAACTTCTGGTTTGAACTCACTGTAATTGCCCAACTCAGGAAACAAGCGCGATTCCAAAGCCAGCTTAATCACTCGATTTGGCAATCCAGTATTAACTCCCACCCAAGTTGGTACAGTATCCCACACTTGAATTAATTCCCAAGTATAAGCTAGCTTACGTTTAGGATTATCGCTGGCAGATACAAAGACTGGATTACCAGGAAGATAAACATCAGTCATCGGGCCAGTATTCGGACAATGGGCTATGATAATTTCACCAGAAGCCAGTTCGATATCTGCAAAAAATCGCTTGTATCGCTTAACTAAAATACCTGGCAAAAGAGGGGGATATTTGTAAATAAAATTATTCATCATTCATCATTCTTTGTTTCATATCCTTTGCTGCTAAAGTATAACCTCCATCAGCGCCATCTATAAAATGCACTTGCTGGCCATTGCGTTCAAACACCAAACAAGTCATCAATGCCCTGTTAGTAACGTGCAAACCATAAACCAGCTTACCTTCACGATAGTTCTGTTCCAAATACTCCGTCAATTTCGATCGCTGCCACCCATTCCCCGAAATTACCATCCTCAACATATCATCAAATTTGCGGTAATCCGTAGCTGCGATCGCAATATCTTTATAAACTCCCCAATCTAACTCTTCTGTCTTAACTTTCAAATTCATTAACAGCGAACCCAGCGCCGTTTCTAACTGTATTTTTGATAAATACATTTGGCGGTCTAACCAACTACAATTACTCGCCCGAACCAGAGTTTCTTTAATCAGCTTAGCACTATTTAATGTCAATTTAAGATTTTGACTATCGATCGGATTTAAAGAATCTTCTTTACCGTAAATATATTCAATTTTTTCTAAAATATTTCTATAAAGTTGATGGTTCTGTTGACCTAAATCTTCTCGCACCATTACCAGCAGCGTGACTATTTCCCCGTACTTGCTGGGAATATCCTGCCATCGGCACTCCAATCCCGAAAAATCGGCTGTTGGAGAAACGCCATTATTTTTAAAAGTGTAAATATTGTCAGCAACCGGATCTTTAACCAGTTCCGCAGCACGGGTTAAGCCGCCGCCGATAAAAACAGCTTGACTGTAATTTTCCGAAACTTTAAACTTAGCTATTTTAACCGGATAATTAGCTGCAACCACAACTTTAACCGGCACGGCTCCCACTCGCAAATCTAGGTCAAATTCAGTCTTAGCCATTTGTTGAGTCGCCAGCAAAGCAATCGAAGCCGCGGGTAAAAGCGATGGCCCCACTAACAGAGTAGCGCCGTCGCCACCAAAGACAAAGGGAATTTCAATTTTGTCGGCGATATTCAAAACAGCAACGATCGAAGCAGCCCCCAATAAGTTAACATCTTTGTAGCGTCCGGCTTCAATCGCTTTGGTAGAACCGCGAATATCTGTCACAATAATGTACCAGTCATCCGGCACGTCAACAAAGTTTTCGGGTTCAGTAATATCGCGAAAATTATCAAGTAAACGTAATTGGGAATAGAAATTTTCATAATTCATGCTATGATTTCTCAGATTCGCGATTAAAATAAGTGAAGCCTTTCAACGTTAGCGTTTTTAACCATTTGTGTCCCAATTACAGAAGCCCTCTCGTTCCCTAGCTGGAATTGCCGGCATTGTCGCAGTCGCCACTTTGATTAGCAAAGTCTTCGGCTTAGTGCGCCAAATTGCGATCGCCGCAGCCTTTGGAGTCGGTATCGCCGTCGATGCTTACAACTACGCCTACGTCATCCCAGGTTTCTTATTTATTTTGCTCGGAGGCATTAACGGGCCATTTCACAGCGCCATCGTTAGCGTTTTAGCCCGCCTGGATGATAAAAAAGAAGCAGCACCCTTAGTCGAGACTATCACCACTTTAGTCGGTGGTTTGCTGCTGTTGGTGACAATCGGTTTAATTGTTTTTGCCGATTCGATGATCGATTTGGTAGCACCGGGATTAAGTAGAACACCAGAAGGTTTAGGAATCAAAGCGATCGCCATTCAACAATTTCGGATCATGGCACCGATGGCATTACTTTCAGGTTTGATAGGCATTGGTTTCGGCACTCTCAACGCCGCCGATATGTACTGGCTTCCTTCCATTAGTCCTTTATTTTCCAGCGTTGCACTCATCGGCGGTTTAGGAATTCTCGCACTACAACTCGGAGACAAAATAACTCAGCCAGAATACGCATTAATAGGTGGCTTAGTTTTAGCCTGGGGAACCCTCGCGGGAGCAGTTTTGCAGTGGTTGGTGCAATTGGTGGCGCAGTGGCGCGCGGGCTTGGGAAAGTTGCGCTTGCGGTTTAATTTTAAACGCCCCGGAGTGAAAGAAGTAGTTAAGGTGATGGTTCCTGCTACTTTATCATCAGGAATGCTGCAAATTAATGTCTACACAGACCTATTTTTCGCATCCTACATCCCTCAAGCTGCCTCTGCGATGGGCTATGCAGGCTTATTAGTTATGACACCTTTAGGAATTATTTCTAATGTAATTTTAGTACCATTCTTACCGATATTTTCTCGTCTCACCGATCCGCAAGACTGGCCGGAATTAAAAGATAAAATCCGTCAAGCTTTAATTTTGACTGGCGTGACGATGCTGCCGCTGAGCGCTTTAATGGTGACGCTGGCTGGACCGATCGTCCGCATTGTTTACGAACGCGGTGCTTTTAATCAGTCAGCATCGCAGTTTGTTACACCGCTCTTAATGGCTTACAGTATCGGAATGTTTGTTTATTTAAGTCGCGATGTTTTAGTAAGAGTATTTTATGCTTTAGGAGACGGAGAAACACCTTTTCGCGTCAGTATTTTTAATATCTTTTTAAACGGTCTGTTGGATTATTTGTTAGTTGGAGCTTTTGGCGCACCCGGATTAGTTTTGGCGACAGTGGGAGTGAATCTTGTTTCGATGATTATGTTTTTGTACTTATTAGATAAAAAGCTGGGGGGTCTGCCTTGGCGGGAGTGGAGTTTGCCTTTTTTGGGGTTAGCTTCTGGCAGTTCTCTAACTGCTTTCGCGTCCTTGGCTACTCTGCAAGGCTGTCAAAGAGTTTTGGGTACTGAAGGTTTGCTAGTTCAATTAGTGCAGTTGAGTGTGGCAAGTTTCGTCGGGTTGGGAGTTTTTGCCATTTTTGTTAATCAGATGAAGTTGCCGGAAGTTGAGATGTTTGTCGATCGAATTCGCGGCCGTTTTGGGAAGTAAATCGTTCAAGCTAAGACCGAAATTTTAGGTGAGAAGTCTCGATAGACAGACAAGACTGTGCGATTTGCCAGCTTTACTTGCTAGGAACCCCATATCTCGTGAATGTTGCCGTAGTCGTTAATGGTATACTCTAGTTGCAGCATCAAGCGCGGTTTCTCAGTCGGCCGAGTTCCCCTATGAAAGCAAAGAGGATTTTCTACAAAGCCAAAACCAGCTTGGCCGCAGACATTCACCACATTTTGGGCACCGTAACATTCAACAATCTTTTCGTCGTCGATGTCTGCACAGCGCGTGCTTATAAGCTGGTGGAGAAACTTTTTGCCGTTGTGAGTTCCGCGAATGTAAGTGTGCGCGCCACTGGACAAATCAACATCGGTTAGGTAGAAGAAAAATTTGATGAACCGATAGTCGTCTAAATCGTAGTGAAATACTTGGGCTGCCTTGCGCTGCTGGACATGATTTCCTGCAACGGGGAAACTCCACGATATTTCACTTCCCATGTGTACTGGTGGGGCACCTAAAAATTTAGCTGCAATAGCCAGAATGCCCGGATCTTCAATGAGTTTTTTGACAGTTGAAGATAGCATAGTGTTGCTCATGTAGCTGCAAACGCGGGAATTTTCAGGTAAGTCCACACCGACTTTTTCTGTTCCTTTGCAGGGGTAGGGACGCTTGGAATCTCTGTTAATGTAGCCAACTGTAGAACTGGCAAAATTCAAAAGTTCTTGAACTACATCTTCAGGTAGCTGGAGACCCTGATAGCAACTGTCAGTTTCGATGGTTGCTGCGATCGCATCTACATCCAAATTTCCCAAAACCGAAGATTCTTCTGGGCTAATTTCACGAGGCTTCGTTGAACGGTTGAACAACATCGCTACCCCATCTCGTACTATCTCGAAACGAGCCAACTTTCGCATCAAAAACAGTCGGGGGTCTTGAGTCAGACCTTGATAGGTTCTAAGGCAATAGTCGGCAAGCTTGTACCAAATTTTTGCTGGATCTTGAATCAGGGTTGTATTCATCAGTAATGTATTGTTTACAACATTTGTCCTTGTAGCTTGCACCTTTGACGGTTGAAGGTTTTGTTGTTTGCAAGAACATTAATACAAATCTGAAGCTTGACAAACGCTCTTAGTTTAACACAAATATTTTGCTTGTCAATCCCAAGCTCTTTTTTTAAATAACTGTTTCTTTTGCTTTAACTGCAAAATTTAATTTGGTTCAATCGAGTATAGTTACAGATGATTTTTTGCTGCGATTACTAGCTGATAGAACCAGAGTTTGATGTGTTGCTTTTATTTTAAGAATGTCAGGATTGGCGATCGCAATTTCTTTGACATTCATCGCAAAATCTCAAGAAATTGTAAAAAGATACTAAAAAAGGCAAGGCGGGCATTGCCCACCTTACCTAACCTACACAGATTCGGCGCAAATTATGTTTACATTTTGCGCTGAAATTCCTCAAGAACATCCATCAAATGAACTTGAGACTGCATCGGAATCAAATCTGCCAGCGGCACTTCCCGCTTGCCGCCGCCCAACTTAACTGGAATACCTTGCAAAACTCGTGCAACTCTGTCATCATCTAAATTGCCATCTTCCAGCATCGGATAAAGTTGTTCGGCAACAACGGTATGCAGGTGGGCGTCACGGAGATACAAATGCCACTTGGCAATATCAATGTAGACATTTTCGCCGATTTGAGCGGCTAAGGATTCGATCGCAACTGTAGTATTAGCCATATCTAAAAAAGCAAATTATTTGTGCTGGATTAAAACAGTTAACAAATCGCCGACAACTCCCTTCAGCCAGAATCTTTAGTTAGGGGCGAATAATCGGCGATCGCGAAAATGTAAATCGCGTGGGCCAAAACTACTAGAGCCCACCAACCAGTTACCGACATTGCCCAAGGCCAATCAGCCTTCTGCAAATTGTGAACAAACCACAAACCTGAATTAGAAGCCGAAAAAAGACCGACGTGGATGGCAAAATTCATGCGGTCATCTAAACGGCGGTAGTCTGGATCTTTGCGATCGGGTTTGCGGGGCCAACGAGGAGGCATAGTTTTTCACTTGATGTTAGTAGTTCAGTGCCTATTTTAATCTTAAGTGCAGCTTTTTGAATTCAGCATCCCTCTTTCGGCATGAAACTCACGCCTCTAAATTTTCATAGTCTCCCGACTTACCGCCGCTTTTGCTGACTAGACGAATCGATTCAATGGCGATCGACTTTTCCAACCCCTTAGCCATATCGTACAGAGTCAGCGCCGCGATCGAAACCGCCGTCAGCGCCTCCATTTCCACCCCAGTTTCCGCCTTAATTTTCACCGTCGCCCGAATTTGATACCCCGGCAATTCAGCATCAGGAATCACCTGCACTTCCACACTGCTAATGGGCAGAGGGTGACACAGCGGAATCAAATTCGCCGTCTGCTTCGCCGCCATAATTCCCGCCAGCCTCGCAGTGCCCAACACATCGCCCTTGGGTGCATTCCCCGCTTCGATCGCCGCAAACGTCTCCGGCAACATCCGCACCCGGCCAGCAGCCACAGCTTGCCTCACAGTGGGCATCTTCGCCGAAACGTCCACCATTTGGGCTTCCCCGCTGTTGTCGAGGTGAGTTAGCTGTGTGCGATCGGGCAATTTAGAAAAAGTTGGCGAAATGTCTTGCATTATTTTGGTAAAGGTGTTACTGTTAGATTCTGTGAGAAAAGAACTTAATCAATCTTAGATTAAATTTGAACTTAACAGGGGCTTGTAGCTTAGTTGGATAGAGTGCATGGCTACGAACCATGAGGTCGGGGGTTCGAATCCCTCCAAGCCCATTTAAAATCTATAAATCCTCCTAGGGACACGGCAATTTCCATAGGTGTCAACTTAAGCTCAAACCTAGTCACAGATTGCTGTTTGACTATTAAGGCCAGATCCCCCCTAGCCCCCCTTAAGAAGGGGGGAACCGGAATCTTCTCAAAGTCCCCCTTCTTAAGGGGGATTTAGGGGGATCTAGACTAGGCTGTGAACCAGATTTATCAAGGCTTTCAGGCTTAAGTTGACACTAATGGGCAATTTCGTGTCCCTACGGAGATTTATAGCGATAGGGAAACGGCATTGCCCTGTCCTCCGCTGCGATCGTTCCGATCTTACCGGAATTGATATCACCGATTCAAAGCATAAACATCTTTGCCTCGCCCGATCGCAAATTTCATCGAATGAGACAAATCCTTGCTGGACAGAGTAACGAAAATCAGCAAAGCCAAAGCAGCGAGTGAAGCAGCCAAACCAAACATATTTCTGTAGCCAACTTGTTCAGCAACAAAGCCCAAAGTCGGGCCCGCCAGCGCAATTCCCAAATCAAATCCGCCAATACAAAGCGAAAACAATCGGCCCCTTTCTTGAGGTTCGCACCTGTCCGACATCAGCGTTACCATCATCGGCATAACTGTACCACCGGCAGTACCTTCAACCAAAGCTGCGATCAAAAAAGCACCGCTGCTGTTAGCAAAATACAACAATAACATAGACACGGCATAACAAATTAAGCCGCCAGAAATAAACAAGCCGCGGCCGTATTTGTCCGAAGCCCGTCCCGTGAACAACCGCATACTAAAACTGGCGATCGCTGCGGTAGAATAAAATAATCCCGGATTCAAATTAACCTTGGTTTCTTGGATAAACAAAGGCATAAAAGTGCTCAAAGTTCCAAATACCAAACCAACCAGCAATAACACTAAAGCCGGAATCCGCACTCTGGGATTCCAGAGCATTTCCCAATATTTTTGAGTATTTTTGTCCTGAGATATCGAGTCGGATTTTGTTAACTCGGCAAAATTTGGTTCCGCAATTTTGCAGGTAAAAAATAGACCCGTTGCAGCGAAAGCGGCCGACATCGCAAACAAAGCAGTATAACCAACCCCAGCTTGCACAAATCCGCCCATCGCCGGGCCAAATGCCAAACCCATAGGAGCTACCAAGCTCATGTAACCGATTAATTCACCTCGCTTTTCGGGTGGCGAAAAATCTGTTACCAAGGCGCTGTAAGCTGTGGTAAAAGCGGCGATGCTAATGCCGTGAAAAGCGCGAAGCAGTAACAGTAAAGGGACAGATGTAGCGAAAATGTAGCCGATGGGGGCGATCGCCGCCACTGACACGCCTAGAAGTAAAACTTGTTTTCGCCCCGTGCGATCGGCTATTTTACCCAACTGCGGCCTCGACAGCAAAAGCCCGATCGCAAATGCACCCATCACAAAGCCAATTTGCTGTTTTGTGCCGCCCACAAATTGAACGTACAGTGGCAAAGTTGGCAGTAGCGAAGCCAAGCTCGACCAGAATAGCAGACCTGCGGTGAATAAAGTCAGCAAGCTGCGTTTGCGTTGAGGTTCGATGTCGCTAAAAATATTCAAGATGCGAATTCCGTTTAAAGCTTTTGAGTTCACTCAAGCTAACGTCGAGTGTGTCTATACCATTGTGTTACAATTTCTTAATATTTGCAACCTAAAAAGTTGATATTCGACTTACAGTCAACAGTCAACAGTCAACCGCGAACAGTCAACAGTCAACAGTCAACAGTCAACAGTCACCATTCTTACCAATCAACCTCGGCCCTTTCTTCCACCACCCGCTGATAAACCCACTCCGTTTCCATCGCCAACTTCGGCCAACTAAACCGACGTTCCAAATCCTCATAAGCATTGTCAACCAACCACCGCCCGTAACCCGGATTTTTCAGCACTTCCAAAATCCCCCAAGCCAAAGAATCCCGATTGTTTGCCTTAGTAACAACACCAGTTTTAGTGTGCTGTACCACTTCGGCAAGTCCGCCCGCATCCGAAACTACCACCGGCACTCGCGCCGCAAAACTTTCTAAAGCTACAATCCCAAAAGGTTCGTAAAGACTGGGGAAAACCGCGCAGTCAGCTACCGTCTGGAATTTGTCTAGATGTTCCTCAAACATGAAGCCTGTGAAATAACACTTATTCCAAATTCCTAAGTGCCAAGCTAAATGTTTGAGATGGTCTGTATTGCCACCGCCAACAATTACTATTTTGGCTTTCCCACCCATTTCCCAAATTACTTTAGGTGCAGCATGGAGAAATACAGCAATACCCTTTTCATAGCTAATTCTGCCCACGTAATAGACAATTTTCTCGTCGTCTGCTGCAAATTTGCGACGAAAATCCCTCGCGTCGATTTCGTTCAAGCGTGGCTTTTTTTCCGACCTAATTCCGTTGTAAATTACCTCTATTTTGTTCCACGGAGTCGATAGTACCCGTTCTGCTTCCCGTCGCATATAATCGCTGCAAACAATCACCCGCCAAGCGTTGTAAGCGAGGATATTTTCCTTGGCGTTAATGTAGCGCTGTCCGTCATTGTGGATGCCGTTGAAGCGCCCGTATTCGGTGGCGTGGATGGTGGCAATTAGTGGTACTTTAAAGGTATGCTTGAGCGCGATCGCCGCATCTCCCACTAACCAATCGTGAGCGTGGATGAGATCAAATGGGCCTTCCTCCAGCATCAGCTTGCCGCCTTGGTGTCCCATGCTTTGATTCAGGTTTGCCACCCAGTGAAAAAAGTCGCGGGCGTGTCCCACCACCACCCGATGCACCTGTATTCCTTCCACCACTTCGTACATTGGCGCGTGGCCAAACTCTACTGTAATTAAGTGAATCTCGTGGCCCAGCTTTACCAATTCTGGATACAGTTCCGATACGTGGCGGGCGATACCGCCGACGATTCTGGGAGGAAACTCCCATGCCAGTACCAAAATTTTCATTTTTCTCCCCTCCCAAGATTTTATATATCTTAATGTTTATGATTTACAAACTCATTGTATAATACGCAGCCTAAAATGTTGGTCGATCGCAAATTTATGCTCGAGGGCTGACATTTGGCGGCAATAATAAGCTGTCGGGCATCTAAATTGTATTTTTAGGGCGGGCGCGACACCCACCCCACAAGAATTCATCAAACTTGACTCTAAAATTTAGATGCGCCGTCTCCGCTTATCCTTTCTTCAAAATCGGTTCCAACTCGCGGCGAAAACGAGTCCAAGCAGCAACTGAAGCTGAGTCAGAAACAGCACTGCGGTGCATCAAAATCGCGCCATCTTCAAAGCCCACAATTCCGTACTCTCCAGATTTGGAAAGGCGATCGATCTGCGGGACGATCGCCTGCAACTGTCCCCGTTCACTGCGAAACGCAGCCTGATACTGCTGCAACTGCCACACATCGGCAATTAAATATTCCATCTTTACCCTCTCCCTCGCATCATTCCGCAATTCCAACATCGGAAGCCGGAGAATTTCCCGGCGACTTGACAAAATCGCCACAAGCGTATTCGTCGCAGCGACGCTAGCATTTGCAGGAATTTGAGCCAACAGCGGCCGGACTTGAGATACGTGCTGCCACTGTCTGACGAGAGGAACCTGCACCCAAGGATCGATCGCATCCGGCAAAATAAACGAAAAAGTTCGATTTGGGTTAGACGTGAAGGTAAAAAATAGCGACAAGCAGATGCAAAACGCCCAAAATCGGCGAAACTTGGCAGACGAAGGGAAAGGAAACATGGCAGAAGGAAAGCGCAAGCTGGTTTTTTCTCCGCTTTTAATTTTATCTTCTTCCTTTTGGCGATCGGCCCACCAGAGAATCGCCCCATAAAAAAGCCCTGGAACCACAGTCATCGCATAGCGAATATTAATCGCCAACACGGACTCTCCTTTCGCTAAAAATAGCTTTAGCAATGGGAATCCAGCGATCGTCCAAGAAGCTGGCGCTACGGCAGGAACCAAAGCCAACGGCAACCACTGCCCCAGCAGGTACTTGATCTTACCAAAAAACGGCGTAAATAATTGTTCAATCAACCGTACAGGATTGCTCGCCATTCCCCAAATAATTTGTAGAGTCGAAGCTTCATCACCATCAGCATATTGACCGAAGCGTTCCATCATAAACCGCTGGGAGATATCAGCAGAAAACAAAGGCATAATCAGATTCGTCAGAAGAATCATGTAGCCAAAACTGAGAATGCACACAGCCAAGCCAGTCAGAGGATAGCGCCGACTCAAAATCAAGTAAACTCCCACCCCGAATAACACAACTCCCCCATCTTCTCGCACGGCCAACATTAAAGTTGCGAGAATCCCAAACAGCGGCCACCAACGTTTCTCCATCGCCAGCAGCAAGCTAAAAACATAAAGGGGAGTTTGGCAAGAATCATGAAAATTGCCTAATGTCGGGCCAATTACCGCGTTAGCACAGTAATAGCTGACCACAATTGTCGCCGACAGCCGTGGCTCTAGATAGTGTCTGGCGAGAGCATAGAGCACTAAACCAGCCGCCGTAATTAAAGTCACCTGCAACACCGTCAAAGTGACAGGGGAGGGAAACAGTGAGTAAATTGGCAGCCACAGCATCAGCGATGGAGTAAAGTGCTGCCCCAACCGATGGTAAGATACGTCGGGAATCTGGTTTTGGTGAACCACGTTAGTGGACAAAGCCGAAGAGAGGGAACTCTCAAAAAAGTGACCCCGAGTGCCGTTCCAAAAAACTTGATTGAAAATGCCTTGGTCGTATGTAGCGTAAAAGCTGTAGTAGCGGTGCAGTGTCAGCAATAGGCACAGCACAAAAAAGGCGATCGCCACTTTCACCACCACCCGCAGCGACTCATCTTTCTTCCATCTCAAAAATGTCATGGGTTCGCCGTAATCAAATCATCGGACATTAGCATAAATCTAAAGTAAGTATTAAATTAAAGTAGATAGTGAAATAACTCGGCTCGCCAATGGTCAATTATTTTCACCCGATCGAAAAGCTCAACAGCGTCCATCCAACATCCAGCACCAGCGATACCGACTGTTCTCCCGAACAGCCGGCAGATTCTGTACCGCTTTTACAGCTTTTGCTGTTCGTAGACAAGCGTTCCGCTTCCAGGGAACAGACCAGACACATCCGCAAGTACCTCAAGGATTTGAAGGCAGAGTGCGACTTTGAGCTTCAAATCATCGACGTAGGAGAACAGCCGGATTTAGCCGAACACTTTAAACTTGTAGCGACTCCCTCGCTGCTCAAAATTCATCCTGAGCCGCGACAAACTCTCGCCGGCAGCAATTTGATCGCCCAACTCGAACACTGGTGGCCCCGCTGGCAGCGTTCTGTAGAAGAATACGCACTTGGGCAGCAGTCTACCCCAGAGCCGCCAGCTCTGGGAGACGACCCAAAACCAATCTATTCGGTTGCTTGCGCCACGGAGCTCGTGCAGCTTTCTGATGAAGTTTTTCGCCTCAAACAGGAAAAAGAACACCTGCAAGAGCAGTTGCAATTCAAAGACCGGATTATTGCGATGCTGGCTCACGACTTGCGTAATCCTTTGACGGCCGCATCTTTGGCTTTGGAGACTTTGGAGTCCAGTCAGAAGGTGAAAGAGGGAGAAAAGTCGCGTTTGACACCGAGTCTGGCCGCTCATTTGATGAAACAAGCACGGCGTCAAATCCGCATTGTCGATCGCATGATTACAGATATCCTGGAAGCAGCCCGGGGTACAAACGCTCAACTCCACATTCAAGCAAAAAGAATTGAACTGGGGGCGATTTGTCAAGATGCAATCCTGCAATTTGAAGATAAATTTCAGGCGAAAAGTCTGAACTTGGAAACAGACATTCCCGCAGATTTGCCCTTGATTTATGCCGATCCCGATCGCATCAAACAAGTCATCGTCAACCTGCTTGACAACGCCAGCAAGTACACGCCAGAGCAAGGAACTGTTAATCTTTCAATTCTCCACCGCACGGCTTACAAAGTTCAAGTCAGCATTTGTAATAGCGGCCCGGGAATTCCTGAAGAAGATTGCGCGAGTATTTTTGAAGACAGCTTTCGCTTGCAGCGAGATAAGTCAACAGATGGTTACGGCATTGGATTGTCTCTGTGTCAAGGCATTATCCGCGCCCACTATGGTCAAATTTGGGTAGACTCTGTACCCGATCGAGGTAGTTGTTTTCACTTTACTCTGCCTATTCAAAAATAACTGTCAGTTGTTGATTGTTAATTGTTAATTGTTAGTTGTTAGTTAACAGTTATCAGTCACAAGCAACCGAATTTGATATAGCGGTTCTCAAGCGTGGTGAGGTATGCCCTATGCCCTATGCCCTATGCACGTCGGGTATCTCATCTTTCTGAGACTCGGCTATATTATGGTTCAACTTGAACGCAGTGCAGCGATAATTTGTGCGTTTGCTTTGGGAAAAGTAAACTGGTCAATTTCGTCGAGTGTCACCCAGCGAATTTCATCGCATTCGATCGTTTGCGGTTCCCCACTGACGTGGCGGCAGTGGTGCACGTAGAGCGTCACTGTAAAATTAGTGTAGTCGTGGTCAATTGTCATCAGCCGATCGCCAACTTCTACCACAATCCCCAACTCCTCCATAATTTCCCGTTGTATGCAAGCTTCGATCGTTTCCCCAGGTTCTATTTTACCCCCCGGAAACTCCCAGAAACCTCCGTGCAATCCGTGTTGTCGGCGCTTGTCAATCAAAATTTGTTGTCGATCGTTCCAGATTACAGCAACGCCGATAACTTTGTGCGGTATGGGAGAAAGAGACATCTTAATTGGGAATTGGGAATTGGGAATGGGGAATTGGGAATTTTAAAATAATATCAATAATTATTCACTTATTTAATCTAAAATCTCAAATCTCAAATATTAAGCCCCCATCTTGCGAGGGGGGCTTGACACTTGTACAACTTAAATGTTAAGAATCAACTAATCTTCAGAGCCATGTCTCTCACTGGCTTCTATGGACTTTTCAAAAGTCATTCGCTGTTCAGCATTTTTGAGAAAATAACCGCTAATCATAGCTGAGGCGAGCAATCTACCCAAATGTTCGCGACTGGTAGTCACTGTCACCCCGAAGTGTTCCGAAGGCAAATTACCCAAAAGTCCGACAATATTTCGCTCCATTACTTGAAACACTTCGTGAGAAGTCGGCTTAGACAACTGAGAAACAGTGTCGGGAGCCATTGACTGCACGTATTGCCATAATAGATTGGCATTTTCTCCATCTTCTTCAAAGAATTCTGGGGATTTGTTAGATGAATTACTCACGAGTACCTCCGTTTCAGAGACAGCTTGTTATTTTAGATGCGGACGGTTAAATTAAATAACCATTATCCGATCGCTGCTGATATTTATTACTAAGTAATTACTAATGTAGCAGGACAGTCGCAGCAATTAAGTGGGTACAACCGAATTAAAGGCGGCGGTTTTTACGATTTTAGATGGGGATTGGCGATCGGGCATGGGGCCGATCGCCAAATCCCCATCTACCTAGCTGGCTAGATAATCGTTGATATCTTGCTTGCGCTTGCGGAGTTTGGTCAAAGCTTCCCGTTCTATTTGCCGCACTCGTTCCCGACTGATGTTGAGACGATCGCCTATTTTTGCCAAGGTTAAGGTTTGCCCGTCTTCTAAACCGAACCGCAAGGCGAGGACTTCTCGCTGTTGCTGAGTCAGTTCCGCCATCAGGTGGTCTAAGTCAGTCCGCAGGGAAGCTTGCAGCGCAAAATCTTCCGGGGTAGTACCCGTATCTTCCAACAAATCGCCCAACTCTGTATCTTGATTGTCTCCCACGCGCAAGTCTAGGGAAAGCGGCAGGCGCGCGCGTTCGAGATATTCCCGAATTTGCTTGGGAGTCAAATCTAACTCTGACGCCAACTCAGCAGTAGTAGCCGCGCGACCGAGCTGTTGAGCTAGCAGGCGCTGAGCCTTTTTAATTTTGTTGAGCTTTTCGGTAATGTGGATCGGCAAGCGGATGGTGCGACCTTTTTCGGCGATCGCCCGAGTAATTGCTTGACGAATCCACCAATAAGCATAAGTTGAAAATCTGTAGCCCTTAGTCGGGTCAAATTTTTCGACTCCCCGCTGCATCCCGATCGTGCCTTCCTGAATTAGATCGAGCAAATCTACGTTGCGCTTGATGTATTTTTTGGCAACAGACACTACCAGGCGGAGATTGGCTTCCACCATTTGGCGCTTTGCCCTTTCCCCGTGCTCGATCGTGCGCTGCAACTGTACCTCAGACAGCCCGACTGTCTGTGCCCATTCAGCCGCCGTCGGGTCGCGGCCTAACTCTTCGGCTAAAATATTTTTTTCCTGATGCAGTGAGGTTGTGCGCTGTACCTGTTTCCCGTAGAGTATTTCTTGCTCATGGGTCAATAGGGGAACGCGACCTATTTCTCGCAGGTAAGCGCGAACAGAATCTGTATCTGAGGACTTAAGAGTTTTCATGAGCTTTTCCCGCTGAGGATCTTTGCCTCTAAAGGTTTGCGGTAGTCGCAAACCCCTAGCTTTAGGTGGGGAAAGTGGGCGGGGACTTGCGCTTTCCTTTCGTTTAAAGAGGCTTCGTTTATGGTAACTACCTGCTACTCCCAGTCAGCACCGTCTCAGGTTAGGTTTTGGTTGGGCGTGCACAATGCTACGTTATGTTAAGAATTTTAACATTTGTGAGAGCAGTTGGCTACATTTCTTCATATTTATTTCATGCAAGTCTGCACTGCACTGTATGAGAGTACCCGCTTTCCTCGCTTGAGAATTGCATCATGTTAAACAAAATCGGGCAAATCTCAGAGGGGGAGATGTTGACAGTTGACAGTTGACCCTTTAAATCGAAGCGAACGACTACGCTCAGGGCAACGCAGTTGACAGTTGACAGTTAACCGTTAACTAATGACTAATGACCAATGACCAATGACCAATGACTAATGACTTCTTTGCCGTTGAGCTTCGTACAAGATGAGGGCTGAGGCGATCGACACATTTAAAGATTCTACGTTGCGGCTGAGGGGAATTTGGATTTGTCGATCGGCCAAACTTCTCAATTCTGGCGACAATCCAGAACCTTCGTTCCCCAAAACTATCAGAGTCGGCACTCGCAAATCTACTTCCCAATAAGTTAAACTGGCGTCGGCGACGGTTGCTAAGATTTGCATTCCTCGATTTTTATACCCGGAGACTTCGGCGGTTAAATCTGGAGTGACTGCCATTGGTAGTTTAAACCAAGCTCCTGCCGAGGCGCGTAGCACCTTGGGATGGTCTAAATCAGCGCTGTCTGCGCTCAGCAGCAAACCGTCGGCATTAGCAGCCGCAGCCGTGCGGACGATCGCCCCCAAGTTACCTGGATCTTGGATTGTTTCTAAGGCTATTCCCAAAGTTGAGATTTCTGCCGGCTCTGTTGCGGTGCGCGGTGCGGTGGCGACAATTCCGTCTGGTTGGACTGTAGTGGCGATCGACTCTAATACTTTTGAGCTGACTAATTCGGTGCGATCGGCTAAACTACAAATTTGCTCCCACAGTCGATCGTGCTGCTCAACCCATTCTGGAGTAGCACAAACCGTTTCTAGCGGGTATTTTGCCGCCCAAGCTTCTTCCAGCAAGTGCGTCCCTTCGAGTAAAAATAATTGTTGTTCCCTGCGTCCCTTCGAGCTGTGCAGCTTGCGGATTTCTTTGACTAAGGGGTTTTGAATACTTATGAGCATTGTTTGATTTAGCAGAGCGAATGGGGTTATTTCCTGTATCGGTTCAACCCCAAACTACCTTCTGCCTTTGGAATGCGGAACCCGGGACTTGAACCCGGAAGGCTTGCACCACATGAACCTGAATCATGCGCGTCTACCAATTCCGCCAGTTCCGCATTTGTCACGAATCACTACTATTGCGTATGTTCGCCAGTTTGTCAAGTGTTTTGTGCGATCGAATTTTATTTCTTGTGGTTCTGCTTTTGGGCCACCAGCAATAAATTTGCATAAATTGCTTTATTTGCTCGATATCCCCATTGGTGTCAACTCAAGAAGACGCAGCCCAAATTTCTTGAGAATGAGCTGCAATTTCTCGAAGTCTTTTACAAGGTAAGCTGTCGCGCATTTAAATTGTATATTTAGGACGGGCGAAACGCCCATCCCACTCATTGTTTTATGATTTTTCAACATACAATTTAAATGCAGAGCAGCTTAGTGTAAAGTTTGACTCCTTCAGTAAGTCTTAAATATTGTGGGATAGGCGTCTCGTCCCAGATTTTGATTAGTGCGATCGTACTCATGCACGATCTTAACTCTGAGCATATCCAGCATCGACTACTAATGTCTGACGGGTGATTGCTCTAGAAGTGTCAGAAGCTAAGAACAGATAAGTTCCCACTAATTCATCTGTTGTAATTTCGATAGGAATCAATTGTTGTTCGTGTAAATTCTTGTGTTTTGCTTCTGGAGTTACCCATTGATCGAGCTGTCTTTCAGTCATAATCCAACCGGGTGCAACAGCATTAACTCGGATATGATGTTTACCAACAGTCGTCGCCAGACCGCGAACCATGCCGATGATTGCCGCTTTAGTTGTATTGTAAGCAATCATATCAGGTTTTGCAACCCATACCACATGAGAACTGGTCATAATAATGCTACCTCGACCTGCATTAATCATGTCCGGTAACAGTTCGCGGCAGGTGATGAAATAATGCACAACATTCAGTTGAAATAAGTCGTTCCACTGTTTCTCGGACATTTCCAACAACGGATATCTGGGGTCATAACCAGCATTATTAATTAAGACATCCACAACAGGTCTTTCTTTTCTGACTTTAGTTAAGGTTTCTGTCAGTGCGGAAGTATCAGTTAAATCCACAGAATAGGTATTTATTTGGCATCCAAAATTTTCACATTCTTTGGCTATTGCTAAACCCCGATCGTAATCCTTATCGAGAATGGTAACGAATGCCGCCTGTTCAGCAAACGCGCGAGTTAAAGCTTCTCCAATCCCATTACTGCCGCCTGTGATTAAAACGTGCTTTTCTTTCAGATCTGGATAGATTGGATTCATGGTTTTTTCTTGTATATTTGTAGTTGTTTGATGGTTTTATTGGGTTAACACTGTTAATTCCCCGGAGATCCCCCTCGCATCCCCCTTAAGAAGGGGGACTTTGAGAAGAATCTTGTCCCCCCCCTCCCACCAGGGGGGTTAGGGGGGATCGAAATTCTATGCAGCCTCATAAAAAATTGGTATTCTAGCCGATCGCCCTTTTTTCAGAAACTATGCAATAACTAATGAGTCAGTCTGGTTTTTCTCGGTCAACCAGTCTAGGCTTGTTGAAAGATTTAACTTCAGTTCGTCCAAGTCGATCGCTACTTGAGAACTCGGTGTTTGTCGGGGAGTGGCACATTCTATGATAATTGGGCCAGTGTATTGAATAGCATCAAGCGCAGCAAAATGCGGATTGAAATCAATGTGTCCAAATCCGATTCCTTTTCGGTTGGAATCAGATATTTGATAAAGGCTGAGTCGCTCTCCGCACCGCAAAATCGCTTTGACTGGATCGTCTTCTTCAAGATTCATGTGAAAGGCATCCAAAACAGCCGTCATATTGGAGGCATTAACCATATCAAACAAAGAAATGGCATCAGTGCTTTTGAGAATAAAGCGGCATAAATAACGATTTAGCGGTTCAAAACCTAACTTGATATTCGCTGGTTTGGCATAGACAGAAATCTCTCGACATGATTCTGACAAAAGCTCGATCGAACCCGCATACATACTCCCCATTTGATTTTGAATGTATTCGTGACAGACAATAATTGGCTCGCCCAATTGGGCACCGAAATCAATCAGTTTTTTGTAGTAATCGATCGCACTTATTCTCGAATTGCGATCGCTACTGCCTAAATCGACGTTTGCAGGAGTCATCGAAAAAATTTCCAAGCCCCGATCGGCAAAAATATTTTTGACATCTTTCGGCAAAATGCGATCGATATTCACAAACAATTCGACACCATCAAATCCCATTTTAGCAATAATTTCTGCTGTATCAACCAGCTCGTTAATGCCAAAAACCCACGTAGTTACACCAATTTTTCGTTTCATACAAAACTCACTATTAACTACAAACTCGAAATGTGCATTTCTCTTACTTGATCTTCTTAGGAAACTTGGCAAAAAGCCCAATCAGCAAGCAGAGCGTAGCGATCGCAAAACCAGCACTAGCATAAAAAACCCCCCGCATTCCCCAAAGGTCAAAAGCGATGCCAGCAAACAGCGGCCCCAAAAACTGCCCCAGCGACAAAACAGTGGCATTTACCGCCATAAATCCGCCTCGGTACTCCTGGGGAGCGAGACCACCTAACAAAGCCTGAGTAGCAGGAAAAACCATGCCGTGAGCAGCTCCAAATAGCACACTGGGAATCAACAGTTGCCACATATTATCCAGAGCAGGAGTAATAATTAATGCGAAGGCATAGAGAAGAAATGAGGCTTTGATCAGCGTTAGTTCCGAAATCCTTTGTGCAAATAATCCGAGTTGGGAAGAGACAAAGGCAAGCGAAAGCGCCATACTTGCCAGAATAATGCCGATCGTCACATGAGAAGCACCCAGATTGCTGTGAGCCAGGATCGGAATGTAGGTAAAATAAGCGCCAAACAAAAGAATGAACAAAGAAAGCACTGCAAACAGCAATCCCATCACCATACGATTGTTGATACTGCGCCAAATATTGTGCAAATACGTTCCTAACTCGAATTTCTCCTGCTTCGGTAAGTTGGGTACTTTCAGGTAAAATAGCACCAATAGTCCGATCGGAATAGCGGTAAGCGGCATCAGAAAAGGATACCGCCATCCCAGTACAGTCAATCCTCCGCTAATCAAGGGATATACTGCTAAACTCATGCCGATCGCAGTGCCGTTAAATGCCATTGCTGCTGTCAGCGATTTTCCGTTATACAGATCGCTGATTAACGTCAGCGCCAAAGACTCTAAACTCGCTGCACCGATGCCTTGCACAAAACGCAATTCCAAAAATGTGCGAAAATCTGGAGCGAACGCGCAAGCAGCTCCAGCGATCGCAAATAACAGCAAAGAAGGCACTAAAATTAGTTTCCTGCCAAAGCGATCTGCCAGCACCCCAGCCACCGGAGTACCCAGTGCAATGGGCAGCACAAACACTGATATCGCGAGACCAATTTGTTGGGGGGGAATCTTGAAATCTTGAGCCAGTGAAGGCAAAGCCGGCCCAATACTGCTTGAACCTAAAAGCGCCATCAAAGTAATAGCAATAATGATTTGAAGATTCTGATCTTTATATACCTTCTGAGGAGATTGGTCTTTGTAAGGATGAGTTGCTGTTTTCAATTGTTTAATCTCTCTAATCTTGTCGATTTCCTCAAGGAATCAGAACCACCTTGCTAGTACCGGTTCGATTCAGCACTTGTTCGTAAGCTGCTGCTGCATCTGCCAAAGGATAGGGTGCGATCGCAGGTGGACGCAGAGCATTTTCTTCAAAGCCAGGGGCGATTGTTGCCAGCATCTGCCCGCAGGCGATCGCATCAAGAGTGCGACTATCTACACCAAACAGTCGCAATTCCCGACGGTAGAAATCGCGCAAATCAAAGGTAACTTTCGGATCGGCAGGAGCACTAACCGCGATCGCCCGACCCTTGCGGCTGAGCGCGCCCAAACACATTTCCAGGATTGAACCCCCCACTGTATCCAATACCGCAGACACTCCCAAGCCTTCTGTAGCACTCAAAACCGCATTTTGAAGGTTTTCGACCCCCAGATCGATCGCCACATCAGCACCAGCTTCGATCACCCCAGGGCGATCGGACTCACGCCGTACCGTACCCAGAACCCGCGCTCCCTTCCACTTCGCAATCTGCACCGCAGCACTACCGACGCCGCCCGTAGCACCCACAACCAACAAAGTTTCTCCAGCCTGCAACCGAGCAGTCTCGATCAGACACAACCAAGCCGTTATATAACCAACACCAACCGTCGCAGCCTGCTGCATCGATAGATTTCGCGGCTTGGGCGCTACAGCCTCAACAGGCAGCACAATGTGCGAAGCGTGAGAACCATCGCGAGTAAATCCAATATCGCCACCAGTCCCCCAAACCTCAGTACCAATCAAATGCGGCTGCCCTTCAACCACAACACCAGCAAAATCCCTACCGGGCGTGCGGGGCAGAGTTGTCCCCTTCATCTTTCCCATCACATTTTTGACATCGCTGGGATTGACAGACGCCGCCTGAATTTCCACCAGCACTTCGCCCGGTTGCAAAACAGGATGCGGAAGCTCTTGAATTTGAATTTCCGAGGGCAAACCAAAGCGATCGAACCGAACAGCGCGCATACTAAAAACTCTTCTTTCTCTCAATCAAAAGTCATACTATTAAACCTAGATCCCCCCTAGCCCCCCTTAAAAAGGGGGGGACTGGAAACCTCTTCAAGTCCCCCTTTTTAAGGGGGATTTAGGGGGATCTATACTGGTAAAAGCGAGATTTATCCGACATTTCAGCCTGAGCCGGAAACCTCTTCAAGTCCCCCTTTTTAAGGGGGATTTAGGGGAATATAGACTCAACTAAAAGCGAGATTTATCCGACATTTCAGGCGATTGTTGACACTAATGACTTCTTCCTTCTTCCTTACAGCCGCCAAGGCTGCAACTGTCAACTGTCAACTCTCAACTGTCAACTGCTATATGGCTTAACGCCTAACCTGCGGCGCCAAGAATTTCAACAACTCATTTTGCTGCAACCAGACCGAGGAAATAAAAGCCTGCCTGCAATGGACAGGCTTTGTTATAATTGAGTGAGGTACTCCAGCCGAACTCAGCTTGTCAGAGCTGAGTTCAGCATTATTATTGGTTTACCTTGGAATCGAGGTGTTAGGGCTTACGTACTTCAGCAAAGTTACTCGGCATTCTAGGCGTGTACAAGCAGTAAGTCGTGAGTCTTGACATTTTTTTTCTGACGCTGGCGTTGGATGAAACTTTCAACAATTTTTGTGACTAACTCTAGGTCAATTGTCACCAAGAAGTCTCCTTCAGGGTTGTAGCAATGACCGATTTTGTCCAACAACACAAAGCGCAACTCTCGCCCGGTTTTTTTGTTGTCGGCAATCATCGCATCCAGAAGGTAATCAGTGGTAATTTGTTCGGGGAATGGATTGTTGAATCCTAGTTGGTCTTCAATCACACGGTAATGGCGATCCACGTCTTCTTGAGAGATGAAGCCTAGTTCTTGGGAGAGTTCTGCGGCAATTTTCATGCCAAAGGAAACGGCTTCTCCGTGAGACATTTTGCCTCCTTCAATCCATTCAATGCCGTGTCCAAAGGTATGGCCGTACTCTAGGGTAATTCCATAGCCTTTTTCGCTCGGATCTTCCTGGAGAATTGGTAATTTGGAGAGGATAATTTTGTAGGCGAGTTCGGTCAATTTCTCGTCTGTAAAATTCAGCTCTGGATTCAGGGTTTCTTCCAAATACTCCAGAAATGTTGGATCTGAAATAAACCCGTTTTTGATGCCTTCAATGATGCCGCTCCGCTTCGAGGAAGGAGGCTCTGTCTTGAGATATTTGGTGTCTGACCAAATAAATATCGGTGAATGGTAGAGACCAAAATGATTTTTGCCTGTGGTGCCGTTGACTGCTTGTTTGTTGCTCAGCGTACTGTCGGTTTGACCTGTCATGCTTGTGGGGATTTCGATAAAGCGCAGCCCGCGATAAACTAACCCGGCAGCTAAACCGACCACATTTCCGACTGTTCCGCCACCAAATGCGATCAAAATCGTTTTCTTTGATGCTCCTTTGGCTATCAGTTTTTCGCAGGTTTCTTCAAGGATTGGGAAATATTTGCATTTCTCACCAGGAGGTACGAATTCTAGCGAACAGGTATATTTTTCACTGATGCGATCGTACAATTCTTTGCCGTAAGACTCAAATAGATGCGGTTCTGTAAAGAAAAAGATTTGGTCGAAACTATATTTCTCTAGCTCGGACATGAAACTTTCCTGGATGTCATATCCGAAATAAAACGGACTGGGTTTTTCCAGATAGGTATTGAGTGTAGTTACTTTTCCAGGTACGAACTCAAAAGTTTGATTGTGATTCATCTGAATGATAGCTCCTTATGTATGGCAATTCCCACTTGTGGGCGGGAAATTATTGCGAATATCGCTGTTTGCTTGATGACATTTATTCTTAACTAACCTCCTAAATAAGTCAATGCTATTGCAATAATCTATCTATTTGCTTAATATTTGGTCAAAAATTGCTATTTTTGACCAAACGCTGGTTTAAGCTGGCCCGAGGTCGGAAATGCTCTGGAAATTTGGAGTGAATATCGGTAAAACCACGTAGTGACAGCAGTTTCAGCGAACAGTCAGTGCATTGCGGGCGATCGATCTTTAGTTTCAGATTAAATCGCTTTAAACGCCTGTAGCAAAGCTTTAGAGGCGTTTTTGGGGTGAATTCGGGTTTTTTTCTAAATTTGTTAAATTTACGTTACATTGGCTGCAAAACTCGGCTTCCTGCCGATTCTGCTCTGAAAGCTGATGTCATTTAGATATAGTTTTTTTTAATAAGAAATTTGTTTCATATCAAGATTTTCTCAATTAATCTCAAGTTTGCCCCTGCCAGGAATTTAAAAAAGGCTACAACACTTTTCGCAATAAGGGTTTCGCCATTTTTGAGTAGTGCCGGCTTACGCATTTATATTTAGATTGTTTTAAGATTTAAGAGTGCTTAGTTCGGCTATGGCGATCCTAAATCATTTGCATAATTCTTGTAGGGGCAATCCCCCCGTGGTTGCCCCTAGATGCTGGGGTAGGCAAAGAAAGGCACTACCCCTACAAATCCTCATGAATGATTTAGGATTGCTATATGGTGTAGTGTTATAAAAAAAAGCACGTTACAAATAATTGATATTTAGCTAGCTTTGCAATGTCTCTGGTTGCCCGATCGCTGTGGAACTCTTTGAAGGAAATACAGTCCTCCCCAACGACTTTCACGCTTACAGGCAGTTTAAAATTACCAATCAATCTCAAATCTCCAATTGTCCGATACCCAATGTCCATTCTGTTATAGTTGATGTGGCAGATATTTCTCATTTCGACAACCTATGTCTGAGCCATTAACCCTCGATCCGAGTCAGTTGCCAGATATTAGCAACTTAGTTTTAGAAGACGATACTCCTTTGGACAGCTTCATTAACGAAAAACAGCAGCGGCTGCTGACAACAGTTTTATATAGCGGTGGCGATACAGGTATTACCGTTCCTTTTATTGCGGCGGCAAATGTCGGTTTGTTCAGCAGCGTGCGTCAACCTGGAATCGCCCCGGATGTGTTTCTCAGTGTCAATATTACTGGTGCTGAGGATTGGTGGGAAAAACAAGTGCGATCGTACTTGTTTTGGGAATTTGGCAAACCTCCTGAAATTGCGATCGAAATTGTTTCCCCAACTCCAGGTAACGAATTGGGCAGCAAGTTAATAGATTACGCTCGAATGCGAATCCCGTATTATGTTGTGTACGATCCGCTACGGGAGTTGAGAGGTAGCGTGCTGCGAGTCTTTGAATTGCACAATCAATCTTACGTGCCGAAAACTGATGCTTGGTTTCCCGAAGTCGGTTTGGGACTAACTCTGTGGCAAGGTGAATTTGAAAATGTTACTGGTACTTGGTTGCGCTGGTGCTATGCTGGTGGCGCTCCCATTCCTACAGGCGACGAACTGGCAGCACAAAAAAATGCTCAGTTATCTCAAAAAGATGCTCAGTTATCTCAAAAGGATGCTCAGTTATCTCAAAAGGATGCTCAGTTATTGGAGGAACGGGCGCGTACTAAACAAGCATTTATCCAGATGATCGAACTCGGTTTAAGACTGAAATTCGGAGACGAAGGATTGCTGCTGCTTGAGGAGATTTCGGGAATTTCTGATGTTGGTGTTTTGCAGGCGATCGCATTTCATATGCCCTCCGCCAACAACCTCGATGAAATCCGCCAACTCTATCAATCATAACCTTATGAGCAACCGAGGACACGGCAATGCCGTTTCCCTACTCCAAAATAAGGCGTTGGTGATTAGGAGTATGATTTCCCTCCGAAATTCAGTAGGGGCAATTCTTGAATTGCCCCTACTAAATTCAGCAACGCCCAAAATAATCATGAACAGAATCCGAGAGATGTCAGTATCGCCTGATTAATTGTAGGGACACTCAAGCGTGCCCATAGGTGTCAACTTTAGCCTAAAATCCTTGGTATATCTCGCTTTTAGCCAAGTCTAGATCCCCCTACATCCCCCTTAAGAAGGGGGACTTTGAGAAGACTCCTGTCCCCCCCTTCTTAAGGGGGGCTAGGGGGGATCTGGCTTTAATAGTCAAACAGCAATCTCTGACTGGATTTGAGCTTAAGTTGACACTAATGGGCACGCTTGAGTGTCCTGACTCTGAGTAATATTAATTCCGATGCTACCGGAGTAGATATTACTTAGGTGTAAGACTACTTAAAAAAACGGGAAATTCAATCAGCCAAATCTGGGAAAACCTCGCGCACGGCCGGATGCACCAAGCGGTGATTCTGCACGTTCAATCCCTTTGCCAAACTCGGATTAATTTCTAAAGCTTTAATCCCGTAATTTGCCAACTGCAAAACATAAGGCAAAGTGCTGTTATTCAAAGCTTGAGTCGCAGTCCAAGGTACGGCACCGGGCATATTTGGTACGCCATAATGCAACACTCCTTCCTCGACATAGGTAGGATTTGTGTGAGAAGTTACCCGCAAAGTTTCGACACAACCGCCTTGGTCAACTGCTACGTCAACAATCACAGAACCGGGGTGCATTTTGGCAACAAATTGGCGAGAAACCAGAATTGGAGCTTTTTTCCCCAACACCAAAACTGCACCGATTAACAAATCAGCATCTGGGATAACTGCTTCAATTTGCAAAGGACTGCTGTAGAGGTATTCTACTCGGGAACCGAACAGAGTTTCTAGATAAGCCAGTCGATCGACATTTACATCCAAAATCTGCACTCTAGCGCCCATTCCTAGGGCAATACGCGCTGCTTCCGTGCCGACGATTCCGCCGCCCAAAATCACAACTTTGCCCGGTCTTACCCCTGGAACGCCGCCCAAAAGTACGCCCCGACCACCTTGCTGCCGTTCCAAAAACCGAGCTCCGAATTGCACTGCCAAACGCCCTGCAATAATACTCATCGGCGTTAATAGTGGCAATTTCCTGTCTGGGAGTTCGACGGTTTCGTAGGCGATGGCTTGGACTCCGCTGCTGATTAAATGCTCGGTTAAGGCGCGATCGGCTGCCAAGTGCAAATATGTAAACAGCAACTGCTCTTTTTGAATCAGCGGGTACTCAGCAGGTAATGGTTCCTTAACTTTAACAATTAGTTGCCGATTCCAGACATCAGTAGGCTTTGAGACAATCTTCGCCCCTGCTTGAATGTAGTCCTCGTCCGCGAAACCAGCCCCAGCACCAGCATTCGTTTCGACAAAAACTGTGTGGCCTTTGTCCGAACAAGCCCGGACACTTGTGGGGCCCAGGCCAACTCGAAACTCTAAATCCTTGATTTCCTTGGGGACGCCTATTTCCATCTATAACCTCAAATTTCAGCCATACTTCGATCGCAATCTAACCTAAAAACCATCCCCAGCGGGACAATACCATTGTTGATTTTAGATTTTGCGATCGAACTCAGCTATGCAAACAAATTTCTGATTTTCAGCCATTGCGATCGCAATTTCCCAAATTGATCGTTTTCCATAAGGTCGATCGACCTTTTAGCCTCCTTTAACTCTAACTCAAGTTGTTGGATCTGAAGCTGGGAGTTCTCTAAGTATGACTGAGACTCTTGCAACTGAACCCGCACTTCCTTTTCGCCGATATTTTTCTTGATAGCAATATCGTGATACCCAAGAAACTGAAGCGCCAAAAATACGATTTCCCAGTTGTTCGCGATACAAAACTCATTAACCGCTTTCGCCACACCGTAAGGCATAATCTCGCATACCGACCAATTCGTATAGTCGTTAAAAATCATCATCCCATCAGATTTCACCTTTGTATAACCTTGATTTATATCTTTGCATACACCTTCATAAGCATGATCGGCATCAATATATATCCAGTCAAAATACTCATCGGGAAAACTGGCTAATATTGTCGATGAATCGCCTTCATGAAGTTCGACAGTGCCATTTTCTATCCCTGCTTGCAATAGGGGATTTTGTTTGCGATCGATTTCCGCTCTAAATGCCTCGAGATTACCATCGATTAAATGCAGCTTTTGGGGCTGGGTAATAGCAAGTATTTTCTCAGCAAATCGCCCATATTGAGTACCAACCTCAGCAACCACACTATTTTTAGGTAAATATTCCAATATTTTGATGCGACTTTCAACCAGGCGACAGTTTTTGACATGGCAATTTTGCAGTGTTGGCGAAACAAGTACCAATGGATTGTCATTAAAATTATTCCATTTCTCATTATCCCAGCCTTCAGTCGCGGCTAAAAAATTTTGTTTGTATTGCAGAAAGTCAAACATACGATCGCAAAAGTAAGAGAACTTTAATTTGGCAGTAAAGACTTCAGTCCTTGCTTTTCCTATATCCTATATAATTTAACAGCAAGGATTCACCGCGTCTCAAAAAAAATGCCACGTACACCCACTTTAACATTCGATCGCGGAACGCTCCTGTTGCATCCGCCCCCAAAAGGCAAAGACTGGGTGGACTTTGCCACTTGGGACGATCGCGTCGAAAAATACCGCATCCGGGGAATTCACTACCGCCCGCTGGTAGAATGCCTCCAAGCCGAGTGCATTCACTTCACCGACGAAGCCAGGGGATACGAATTACTCGAACTCGTACCCAGCGTTGAAATGCAGCCTTACCAGCATCAATCAGAAGCCCTCACAGCTTGGCAAGAAGCAGGAAGTCAAGGAGTAGTTGTCCTCCCCACCGCTTCCGGCAAAACTTACGTAGCACAATTAGCGATGCAAGTCACAGGCCGCAGTACATTAGTCGTAGTACCAACTCTCGATTTAATGCATCAGTGGTATGCTAATTTAAAAGCAGCTTTTCCAGAAATCGAAATCGGATTGTTGGGCGGAGGTTCGCGAGACAAAACGCCAATTTTAGTCGCAACATACGACAGTGCAAGTATTCATGCAGAAACCTTGGGCAATAAATACGGCTTGCTGGTTTTTGATGAATGCCACCACTTACCCACCGACTTTTATCGAGTAATTTCCGAATATGCGATCGCGCCTTATCGACTCGGATTGACAGCAACACCCGATCGCACTGATGGACGCCACAGCGATTTACATTTCCTAATTGGCCCGACAGTATATAGCAAAAGACCAGAAGACTTAGCAGGCGATGCTTTAGCCGAACACAAAATAGTCCAAATTATGGTCAAACTGTCAAAAGAAGAAACCGATCGCTACAGCGAAGCCATGAACATTCGCAACGACTTCTTAAAACAGTCTAACATCAAAATATCCAGCCTCGAAGGATGGAAACATTTTATCATGGCAAGCGCGCGATCGCCCCTAGGAAGGCGCGCCATGCTAGCCCACCGCCAAGCCAAAGAAATCGCCCTTTGTACAAACGGAAAACTGGGAATATTAGCCAAACTACTAGCCGAACATAACCCTCATCGTACCCTAATTTTTACCGGAGACAACGCCACAGTTTACCGAATCTCCCAAGAATTTTTAATCCCCACAATTACCCACCAAACCCCAGTCAAAGAACGCCACGAAATCCTCGATAAATTCCGCAGTGGCGAGTACAAAACCCTCGTCGCATCCCATGTTCTCAATGAAGGAGTGGACGTACCCGACGCCAGAATTGCGATCATCTTATCAGGTACCGGTAGCGAACGCGAATACATCCAGCGATTGGGTCGAGTTCTCCGCAAAAGCAGCGATGCAAACAAACTAGCAATTCTCTACGAAGTCGTCACCGAAGACACCAGCGAAGAAAGAACATCCCAGCGCCGCCGAGGAGGAATGCAAGTCGAGAAACCGCAACCAGAAACACAAATAGAACCACCAAAACCCGAATATCGGAAATTAGAAATTGTTCAACCGACACCGATTTATGGAGTCAACCGAGAAACAACCAAAAAAGCAGCAGAAACACCCGCAAAATGGGGAGAAGACGATGATGATATCCCCTGGTAACAAAGCCTAAATGATTTCCAAACACTCTCTTTCTTCCTCTTTACTTCCTTCTTTCTTCCCTTCGCGTCCTTTGCGCCTTCGCGGTTCGTTAAAAATAACAAATCTTTGTTAACAAATGCTACCAACAGACCTCCTAAGCCACCGCCAAAACGGCGAATCAATCATCCCCCTACGCCTCAAGATAGATGCTAAAAACCTAGAAGCAGCTACCGAAATGATTGATTGCTTCCAAAGTGCGATCGGCAAAACCCAAGGCGAACTCGACGGGCGCTTGCAAGAATTAGAAGGCGAAAGCCCCGACTATCGGCTCAAACGGGGATTGGCGCACCTGTTGAAAGGCGGTTTCAGCACCTTAGAAGTCATCAGCCCCCTAGAACCCTCAGACTTGAGACAGCGGGTATTTGCATTGTCCGCGCGATCGACTCCCAGCCCACAATCCACCCAAATAACCCTCGAAAAAGTAGCAGCAGAGCTCAGCCAAGACTTAAACAGAGAAGTATTTACCCACGAAATCAGTACAGGTTTATACGCCGATTTAAACGAAAACAAAATCCTCACCCAATTCGACGCACCCACACCCGAAAACTTGCTTCACAAATACAATCTTTCTCAAGTTCAAGGCATATTTTACCGAGCGAGTCAAGTCCAATTAACCGCCCACCGCAACGATCCCGGAGAATACAAACTCTTATTTCGCTATCTAAAACTATTTCAATTAATGACCTACATAGAAGGCGATGCAGACCACGGTTTCACCCTCACAATAGACGGGCCTACAAGCTTATTCAAACCCAGCACCCGCTACGGCTTAGCCCTCGCAAAAATGCTACCCGCACTCCTACACGTCACCAAATGGAGTATGCACTCAACCCTGCAAACCAAAGATGCCTTTAGCGGCGTTTTGAAAACAGGTAAATTCACCCTAAATTCCGACTGCGGTTTAGTCAGCCACTATCCCCCAGGCAAACCCTACGATAGTATGTTAGAAGCAGCATTTGCCGATCGATGGGACAGCCTAAAAACCGAGTGGAAACTAGAACGAGAAGTTGACTTAATTCCGATTCCAGGAAGCGTCATGATTCCAGACTTTCGGTTAGTGCATCCCGACGGGCGAGTATTTATATTAGAAATAGTCGGCTATTGGCGGCCGGAGTATTTGCAAAAGAAATTTGCCCAAGTACACAAGTCTGGATGCGATAACTTGATTTTAGCTATTTCCGAACGGCTGAATTTGGAAAAAGCTGGAGTGAATGTAAAAGATGTGCCAGCAAAAGTAGTCTGGTTTAAAGATAAATTATTGCCCAAATCAGTCCTGGAAATTCTCGAATAAAAAACTCGGCGGTTGAAACCGCGTCTACACAAACAAAGTCCGAGCAGAGGGGGACTAAGAAATAAGACGGGATATTTAAGTCAGATTTGGTATTATACTAAAGTTAGCCCGATCGCCAAATCCTCTTTTATCTCTTAGTCTGCGGAGGCAGACTTGGCTTGACAAGAAGCGGTTTCAACCGCCGAATCATAAAGGGGATATCAAACGTGGATTTGGGATCACCCTAAAACCGATTGAAAAATGGCAGACACAAGCATTGTCGAAAAAATCAAAAAGCTGTTAGCCCTCGCCACCTCATCCAATGAAAACGAATCGACTGCGGCGGCCGAAAAAGCTTCACTTTTGCTAGCACAGTACAATCTCAGCCTCGCCGATTTAGGGCCAAATCACCAAGAAGAGATTGACGAAAACTCAGTTGAAACAACATCGAAATTTGTCACTTGGAAAATGATGCTGCTTTCTGGAATTGCCGACGCTAACGGTTGCAATGCCATGCGGAACAGTTATACTGGTAGTATGTTTTTGGTAGGAAGTTCTACAAACCTGATTGTTTGCAAACACCTTTACGAGTATTTGAGTTCTGCGATCGAAAAAAGGGCGAAGTACCGCAAAGGAAGCGGGAGGGGACTGGCTTATCTCAATGCCTTTAGAGTTGGCTGCGCGACAAGATTGAGGCAAAGATTGTTGGAACAAAAACAGGAGATGGAAGAATCGGGGATTCCGGGTTCCGGGGATACGGCTGCGACTCCGGCGATTGTGGTGCGATCGATGTTTGAGAAAAATCAACAGGCGATCGAAAAATATTTAGAAAGCCGAGGCGTTAAAATCAGAACGAGAACAGATTCTCAAGTCAGCAGCGAGGCCGGTTTTAATTCCGGGTATGAAGTGGGCGACAAAATTAGTTTGCACAAGCAAGTACAGCCGCAAGGGGAGATGAAACAACTTAATGAAAGTCTTTGAGTTTATGTATAGTTAGCAATTCAATTTATACTGTTAATCCCTATGCCCTACAGTTCTTTCACCACAATCGGTAAAGTCAAGGAAGCATTTAATCTAACCACTGTAGAAGCAATTCGTTTTTTGCCTAACATTGACCCAATTTCCCCTTCTCAAACACTGACTTCCTTTTTAGAAGAAAGCCTACCATTAGCCTCATCTGCGAGCGAAAAAGCTCGTTCTGAAGGAATTATTTATCCTGTCTTATTAGAAGCGAGACGAATTTTACAGCGACGAGTCAGTTTATTTTCAGGAGAAGACTTCACAGTAGACGAATCAATTGGATTGAACGGAATGTGCGATTTTCTGTTTAGCCGTTCAGAAGAAATTCTTGAAATTGAAGCACCGGCAGTCATCATTGTGGAGGCAAAAAAATCCGATCTCAGAACAGGATTCGGACAATGTATTGCTGAAATGGTGGCAGCACAAAAATTCAATGAGGCTAAGAAAAAGCCGATTCCTATCATTTATGGTTCAGTCACAAATGGCACTCAGTGGCGATTTTTGAAACTAGAAGGGCAAATAGTAACAATTGATTTAATTGATTATCCACTGCCTCCTGTCGATCAAATTTTGGGCTTTTTGGTATGGATGGCACGGGAAATTTAGCTGGCTGACAGGGTGACAACCCATCAGAACACAGATAGAATCAAGGACATACAGCCCTTGAAAAAGATGGTAGATAATTACTGACGAGCATTTATTTATTCAAGTTGAGGATCAGGTAAAAACATGACAGTTTACGATTTAACTATGGCTAAAATTAGCCAAATGCCAGAGTCACTTGTTCAAGAGGTTAATGATTTCATAGACTTTTTGCTCCTCAAATACAACAGTGAATTGCCACAGCTTACTGAATCAGACTTTTCTGACTATTTAAAGAATTTAGAAGCCTACGAAGAAAAGTTAGCTCGTGGAGAGATTCAATGGTAGGATCTTCATCAGTAAATCCAACATATACAAGAGGAGATATCGTGTTATGCGATTTGAATCCGGTAGTTGGTACAGAGCAAGCTGGTATAAGACCTGTTGTCATCTTACAGATAGATCGTGCTAATGCAGTAAGTCCTCATACTATTATGGCACCGTTTACTACAAAGATTTGTCGCGCTCTTTTACCTTCTCATGAATTAATCACAGAGGCGCAGAGGGCGCTCAGGAAAGAAGCACAGAGTAAGATTAGGAAAAATTAGAGAATCGGCGATCGCCGTAGTTGACACTTATATAGGGTATTATACCGCAGTTGCGATATAATATGATTGATGCAATCCGTATCTGAACTTCCTCAATTACTATATGTACGAAGCCTTTATCGATCTAGATGAACTGATATTACGATGCAGAGATAAATTGTCTAGAAAGTTTATCCAAGAGGCAGTTTCTTGCTATCGCTGTGGCGCATTTCGTTCCTGTATTGTCTCAACATGGAACGCCGTAGTTTTTGATTTTCTCCACAAGCTGAGAGAGTTAGCACTTTTGGGAGACAAAGAAGCTGCGAAATTACTAGAAGACTTTGATAAGTTGAGAAGCTCAGGTAAACGGTTTAAAGAGCTTTGGCAATTTGAGTCTAATATTCCTGAGAGTGCACTCACGAAATTTGAACTAATCTCGACTGTAGAGAAATCAGATATTGAAAGACTGTTTGAAGATCGAAGCCGATGTGCTCATCCTTCCATGACCTCTTTAGAGGAGCCATTTGAAGCAACAGCCGAGCTAGCACGCTATCACTTGAGAAGTGCAGTAACACATCTTTTAGAGCGTCCGCCTGTTCAAGGACGCGCTGCCCGCCAAAGAATTTTTCAGGACATTAAATCTGAATACTTTCCAATAGATCCCGAATTAGCAATAAAGTATTTACAAAAAAGTCCATTGGCTCGTGCGCGGCCTATTTTGATTAAAGATATTGTTCTGGGCTTAACGAAAAGTTTGTTAATAGAAGAGCTTCCAGAAGATGAGAGGTTACGTCAGTTTTCCGCCCTGAATGCTGTATCAAGTATGTATCATCAAGAAACACTAGAGATATTGAATAGTCAGTTGTCTGACCTTATTCTCAATAGAGTTATGGATGAAAATTGGGATAAAGCTATCATTTATCTTGGAACTATTGCTGCTTGGGATAGTATCAGTGAACCATGTAGAATAAAAGCCGAAGCTTATATTGATAAACTTGAGATATTTGAAATACACAACAGATTCTTAAAACGACTTTCACAAGAGGCTATCTCTATATTAGTGAAAGCATCTCATATAAGTTTCTTGAGAAAATCTGTAACCAAGAAGCTTCAGATTCCTTTGAAGGACTTACTTTCATTGAGAGAAACTTGTAAAGATGACATTTTTAAGAAAAAAATACTTATTCCTGTTTTGCTGGAATTGTCTCCGCAAGCTACTTTAGACGAGCTACTTTCAATGAGAACCGAGACTTTACTGAAATCGGACGAGACTATTCAAGTCTATATAAAAGAGAAGATTAAGGCTTCCGCGTTGTCAAAGTTAATCTTGATAGCATCTGAGCATCAAGATAGATGGCTTATTGATTTAATTGAGTCTGATTTGGAGGCGAAAATCCCTACTCAAAATTTACTATTTGTACTGGCAGCAAAGTTAAAATATAAACCGATAGATGAACCAAAAGATAAGATACTTGAGTTACTTGACGAATTTATTACTCGGCAAGTTAAGATCGCTTCTTTCGATGATTTACTTGAGCAAGAAAAATATTGGGATGCAATTCCTGATAAATTGCTTGAACCCATTTTGCAAAATAATGTTTCAGCAATAATTGATAAGTTTGCAAATTCTAGCGCTTATGATTCTGCTGGTCGTAACACTTTGTTACTAATTAAATTTGCTGAATATTTGAGCTCAACACAATGGGCAAATATTTTAGAAGCTTTTTTTCAAAACGGTCAACTTTACGGTTCATATAGTTGTTATGAGGGATTGGAATCACTATTTAATAAGTCTTTAAAACTTAGTAATTCTGTGCAGCCTTATTGGATATCTTTTCGAGAGAAACTTAATCGATTCCATGATAAATACAGCAACAGTCTGAAGCGCCTGATTGATTCCCATGTATAAAAATCAGATTGCTATTACCGCCAGCAGCCCAACAACCCTGTTGGAGTGGACTTACGCATAAACTCTATCTGTAGGGCGAAGCACACGCACCTTACCGCTAATAGTAGTGTTGCAAAGCAGTTTTTACGTCCAGGACTGCTTCTTTAACCAAAAGTAAAAGACAAGCTAACTTTAACTTAGCTGGCCCTCAACTTTCTGGATATTTTATCAATCCCAACTAAAGCATTGTTTAGTCTAAATATGGGTATAGATGAGCCAAAAGTTACTCACCCATATCGCTTGAGGCGTTTCGCCTGTTTTTATGCCAAAACTGGCACGGGCTGCGGCCAACGGTTTATGACTTCACCATTCACCGCCAATTCTTCCATCAACTTGTCGAACTGATCCGGTGTTAAAGATTGCGACCCGTCAGACAAAGATTTTTTTGGGATTCGGGTGCACTTCTATCATCAGCGAATCAGTACCAGAGGCGATCGCACTTAATCAATCAACTCCGCTTCTTCAAAAATTAGTCGAGTCGTCAACTCCAAACCGGGCAACAACTCATCCACAATCGGCATATTATCTGTATAAACTTGACTAGAACCATCGGGGAAAAAACTTTTAATTAAGATAGCTTCTGGATCGATTACCCAAACCCTTGGAATACCAGCAGCCAAATAATCTTTCGCCTTCTCTTCAAATTCTTTCATCGTTTGATCTGGAGAGATAATCTCAATCACCAGTTCAGGAATTGCCGGACAAGCTTCATTCCGCCGCCAACTTTTCGGTAAACGTTCATAAGAAATGTAAGTCAAATCGGGAACAGGCGCCCAATCTTTACCCTGACGTTTTAACAAAATTGCCCATTCTGGAAGCACTCGCCCTCTTCCTTTACACCATCCATGAATTAGGAGACACAAAGCTCCCTGTAAACTGGAATGAAAAAATTTTGGAGACACTTTAGGAACTGCTTCACCATCTACAAACTCATAATATACATCTGAGTCGGGCAAAGCTAGAAATTCTGCTAAAGTGAGTTTGGTTCCGATGCTTACCATGACTCCCAGCCCTTTTGCTAATTAGTTGATAGATGTATTATATAAAATTTTCCAAATTTCTGAGAAGCAGGATTTAAGCACGATCGCCAAAAACCCGATTTCTATCTCAATATCTCTCCCAAGGATGCAGGATTGTTCTCAGAAACCCGGTTTTTTATGTAGTAAATTCTATTCTCTTCATCCATCTCCCCTCTGCGCCCTCTGCGCCCTCTGCGGTTCAATTCCACAAATATGGGGCGAACATCAGCCCGCCCCACCTTCTCGCAAAAACCCTAAACCCTTCATTTTACCCAAGCGGGATGAGCCATCAAAGCCGCAAACGGCTGCACTCCCCGCAACTGATTCGACAGCGGTAAATGACCCCTAGGTGCGCTCAAATCCCAAATAAACTCTTGCGGGTAGCGCGTCCAATTATTCCCCTTCTTCCAACCAATTAGGGGCCACAACTTATCCCAATTCTTGCCAGAAGCCTGCCAAATTTCTCGCTGCACCGAAAAGCCAAATTTGCCTTCGGAATGAACTTTCCATAGCGTATTAATTGTTTGCAAATCTGCAACGGGCAAACTTTCAACTTGCGTGAAATACAGCCACTTTCTCGCGGAAGCTGTTTCACCGACCAATTCACAAAGCTTGTCTAAAGTCAAGCGATCGGCTTCTTGAAATTCTTGCAAGGTCAGCAATTGTTGTAGCGGAGTGTAATCAATGCTAGAGTCCGATCGCAGCGGCACAACCCCAGTCGGAAAATTCGCTTGCAAAAACTCCGTCGCTCTCGGAGAGTCAGCACTGTACAAAACTTGGTAAGCCTTACCCATTACCGCAGTCGGTGGCTCCGACTTGCGCTCTAATAAAAATTCCATCAATACATCCCAACCGGAATCTGCTATTTGTTGTTGTAGCAGTTGCAGTTGAGTTTTTTCCGAACCCGATCGTAACTGAGAGCGGAGTTCGGCTGTATCGGCCGCCGAGTCTAATGGAGAAGTAGAAATCGAGTCAGTCATAGAAACTATCAGCTATCAGCTATCAGCTCTTAGCTGAAGCCCTGGTTTTCACCCATTGTACAATGGTACTGACTCCGATTCACTTCTCTGTTTTCAGATGCCCGCGCGCTGCGCTGCCAGCTAAAAGAGCCGATCGCGCGCACCGCCCTTGAGCCGATCGCCGCAATCACAAATGAGCTGACTATCAGCAATTTACGATCGATGCCATTTAAAAGAGTGTTTCTTGAGCCTAATCGTCCACGATCGCAGCCCATGCAGAGAACGAAGGCGGAAAATAGTTGATGTCATATTCCGAATCTTCCCACTCTTTCACCCAAAACGGTACAACGCCAGGGCTTGGAGTTGTCGCAAAGGCGCGTTCTTTGGCTTCGATCGTCTGAAATAGCTGTTTCAAAGTATCTCCCCGATCCAAAGCTTCGCTAAGGATGTCGTCCAAGTCAGGATCGACCCGTTTGACGCGGTTTTTGTCCTCCTCCAGCCACAGAAGTTTCAAAGACTTCAGATCCCTCGGACTGAGGATGCTCTTGTAGTACACGCGCTTGAGGGTCGCTACGGGTTCTAATGAGCGTTCGATCCGGCGAATTTGCTGAACTCGCAGGTAGTGCCATTCCGCTAAAAGCTTGCGTTCCGAAGGCGGGATAACTCCCTTCCCCGTTGCGTGTTTGTAGTCGTAGTTCACCAAACTGCAAGCCATATTCGCCAGCAGGTGAATTAACTGTTTTTCTTTGGGTGTTGCCTGGCGCCGTTCTTGGGTTCTTGTCAATACCCGCTGTCTGCGAGTAGTTTCGAGAGTATTTTCCATTGGGTTTTTACGAGATGAAATACGATTGTGCCAGATCCGAATCCCGAACATCAGAAGGTAAGGAAGTCCAGACGCGGGGAAACTCCACCGACCGACTCGCCTCACCTGTTTATTTTCCTATCTACCGTTCTTTGAAACTGACTCCAACCCCCAGGATTAGGTAGACTGATATTAGGATCGACTTTTAACCGCCTCGGATAGAGGCGGTTGCGACAACAACCACAACCACAACCACAACCACAACCGCCACACAGCGAACCACCCAGATCGCCAAATATTATTTCCTGCCTTTACCTGTCTTTACCTCTTCTTGCTCCCCATCCTCATTCGTTCCAGTGTAGTTGAAGTCGGGACGACTCCCGGAAACCGTCAAACTACTGGCTGATGAAGGTTGTAGAACGATCGCAGAAGCACGGGCGCTGCCTGCTGAGAAAAAGCCGATGCCACCGGAGGCAATTACCGCTAATACTAAGATGCTGTTTTTCATGTTCGATGACCCTGATTTGCGTAGATTGACACTTTTTGGCTAACTCGATCGATCAGAAATGGGTTGATGCAATAGCCCACTTGTCTTCTGATAAATCTGCCTGCCATAATCAATTTAGACAGGCACACCCGCTTGCGATCGAAAACGCCGGAAGTGACGTGTTACTAATGTCCACGATCATCCACCAACCGGAATTTTTCGGGTAGTGGAGCGAAAGCCATCAGGGCGTCGATCCATCAGGGAGTTATGCCATCAGGGTGCTAATCCATCGGGTAGTTAAGCCATCAGGGCGCATCTTCTACAACTAGCCACCGACTTAACTTTTATAGTTGAGCCAGTGGTTAGTAAGGCACTGACAACGCCTTTAAGAATTAAACTTTTTGTGGATTAATCCCGAAAAGTTTGTCCTTAAGAATCCCCGCGCTTGCGGAAGCCTGGGAAGTGTCAGCAGCATGGAATTCCATGCAATCTAAGTCAACTAAAAAAAACGCAGATTAACGATATCTCCCACTCAAGCAGTCCTCAGCAAAACGCTGAGGTTTTTTATTGGCAGTTATTGTTGAGCCTTTTCCTCCGGCACAAAGCAGCCTGGTGTGAAGGCAGAAGGTTGACGGCGCTGCGGTTATGAGTTTCCCTGGCAACATCATACCACCGGGTGAAATTTAAAGTATTATTGTAAAAAAATGTGAATAAAAGAGCGTTTTGGCGTTCTCAATCCGATCGACTGAAAATTCATAAATTATGTGAACGAGTGTAAAGAATCAGGTACCGGGGGTACGATCCAGCCCTCATAGTAGGATTTGAGGCGAACAGTTGCAAAGATACGGTAAAGATTGAGCAGGAGAAAGGTGAATTAGTAGACAATAGAGAAAGAAGCACAAAAAATTTCAACCATAGTAATACCAGTCAAAAAAAACAATGCAACTGTAGGCCAACTCCAAACCCTTATTGAATAAGTCATTCCCAAGTCTTAAAATCTAAAATCTAAAATCTAAAATGGTATAAGCTGGCAATAATTGCAATTTGTAACCCTTCGATCGCACAGCATAGAGGCGCAGCATCTTGATGAATTCGCAGAGGACAGCATCCGTCAACTTAACCTACCAATATCAAGTCGGAGGATATTTGCCTGCCGGTGCGCCCACCTATGTCAGGCGATCGGCAGACAGCGAACTCTACGAAGGACTCAAAGCCGGACAATTCTGCTACGTGTTGAGTTCGCCACAAATGGGAAAGTCCAGCCTGCTAGTGCAAACAGCCAAAACGTTGCAAGCAGAAGGTACAGCTTTTGCCGCCGTCAGCTTGAGAACCATCAGCAGCCCAGACATCTCCCCCCAAAAGTGGTACGCCGCAATCATGTACCGCATGGCCAGCAGTTTGCACCTGACAAACAGGTTTGATGCCATCAAGTGGTGGAACGATCGCGAACTACTCTCGCCGGTGCAGCGATTAGAAATATTTATCGAAAAAGTTCTGCTCAAGTCAATTCGGCAAAATCTGGTAATTTTCATCGATGACATTGACAGCACCAGCCGCCTAAATTTCAGTACCAGCGATTTTTTTGCCTTGATCCAGGCTTGTTACTCCAAGCGAGCAGAACAACCGGAATACGATCGCCTGACTTTTGCTGTTCTGGGAGTAGCCGCCCCGTTAGAATTGATGCCAGATCAAAGCTGCAACCCTTTTAATATTGGACGACCGATTAATTTAACTCGATTTCAACTCGACGAAAGTTTGCCGCTAGCAAAAGGATTAGCACTCAAAGCTTTTCGCCCTCAAAAAGTGCTCCAAGAAATATTAGCTTGGACGGGCGGGCAACCGTTTATGACTCAAAAACTGTGCCACTTGGTACTTGAATACGGGCCTTTTATTGGCAGAAGTTGCGAAGCCCAGCAGGTGGAAAAACTGCTGAAACACAGAATTATTAAAGATTGGGAAGAACGGGACGAACCCCCACATTTAACAGCAATTCGCGACCGCATTTTCCACTGCCGCTGTGACCTCACCAAGCTGTTAACGCTATACCAGCAAATTTTGCAACCGCTCGACCCAAAAAAAACGGAAGCGCCGGGAGTACCAGCCGATTACTCTCCCGAACAAATAGAATTGCAACTGTCAGGACTGGTTGTTAAATTTAATGGTAAATTAATAGTTGCCAACCTAATTTATCAGTCAGTTTTCAATCAGTTATGGGTGGAAAAAGAATTAGGAAATCTGGCTCCGTACCGCGAATCGCTGGCAGCATGGCTGGCTTCCGAGCGCGCCGATAAATCGCAGTTATTGACCGGGGAAAGTTTGCAGTCAGCTTTGGATTGGGCGGCGAACAAACAATTAAGCGAAGAACACTATTGGTTCTTGAATCCCGGAACTTTTAGCGAAAAACCGACAGTCGTCGCAGCAAAAGTTGCAGACAGTAGTGCAGACAGCAGCATTCTCACCCCGCCCTCAGAGAGTGTTCCAACTGGCAGCAACGAACAGAGATTGTACGATCACATCGTCTCCTGCGTGGAAACAGAATCCCCCGCACAGGTGAT
Source organism: Cyanobacteria bacterium VAR_87_metabat_62 (assembly GCA_031427135.1). GTDB lineage: Bacteria > Cyanobacteriota > Cyanobacteriia > Cyanobacteriales > Microcoleaceae > Microcoleus. Next base: position 91,319 of record JANPMV010000018.1, read on the forward strand.
CGAGCGGTTCCGACAGCTATTTATCGACGGCATGGGCTATCCCGATCGCGAGATTGAAGCAACTTTGTACAGTATAGTCTCCGTCAAGCGATCGGATCTGGACTTTAAATATATCCTCCACCGCTGCTGCTACATCCCGATCAACCGCTGGCAATTGCACTCACAAAACAAATTGGCGATCGCCAATTTTGTAGCTTTATTTAAGCAGACTTCTCCCCGGTTTGGGATAGAATTCTACATAGTCAAGCGCTTGCAAGAACAAATAGCCTTCTTTACTAAAAGTGAAGAATTCCAAACCCTAGAACGTGTAGTAAAAGCCGTAGATCGAGATCAGGAACCGCACAAACAAGATACTAATTATCCTTTGGGCGAATTGATTTCTCGGTATCCTTATTTGTACGGGCATTCTCTGCTGAGCAAGGACAGCATTGAGGAAGACCAGCAAACCATCAAAAAACTGGAATTTCAAAGACAGCGACAATTTGAAACACATTTGTCTCAATATTTAAATTATTTGGTTGAGCCGAGAAATACAGAAATAGGAATTGTGCAGCCGGCGGCAAATCCCACACTTTTGAACGATGCAGAACTGCACTTAGCTGTTAGGGAATTTGCCGGAAAAGTAACGGGCGATCGTAGTTACAAAGAATCGGCTCAATTTTTCCTGAGAGATGCCAGACAGACTCCATCTTACAGCTCATTTAAAGTGGATTTATATGAATATTTAATATCGTCGGTCGAACCAGAATACGGCGGGCGTCAATTTAATGACCGCTTGTACAAGCACATCAAAAATACATTACCAGAAAATGACTCTGTGAAATTAAATAATATATTGTTAGTTCGGACTTGCCAGCAATTGTTCAACTTCTTAGTAGTGGAAAATGCCCAACACCCCAGCCACTACGTTTTTTACGACTTAGTTCACAACCTAGGCCCCAGCCGGACAATGGGTTTACTGCTGAAACTTGTACTGCTTTCGGGCAAAGTTAAACCAGAGTTGGAGAAGCGATTTTCTGTTTTGTTCAATCACTATGAAGGTAAAGCTGCTGATGAAATTATGTGGTTTATCAAATCATTGGAAAACTTAAATGTGGCTTTGGTGGTGAATTTTGGCAAGACGGATTTGTCTTTGGTTAAACAGCATCTGATTTTGAATTGAAAAATAACGAGAGCGATCGAGCAGCGTTATATAATAAGTATTAACTCAAAAAAATCAAGGAAAAACAAATGAAAGCCTTTGAAGTCACAGGAACGATCGACGAAAAAGGTCAATTATTGCTCGATCGACCTTTAACCGCAGAAAATGCCGGCCGAAAAGTCCGAATCATCGTCCTTGTTGAGGAACCTATAGATGAAGCTGAAGAAGATCCAGATGATACGACCGTGGAAGAAGTAAAACCTAGTCTCAGAAGAGCGTTACAGCAAGCCAAAGCCGGACAAACCCGACCAATCTCTGAACTGTGGGAGAGAATCGATGCCGAAAAAGGTCAATTATTGCTCGATCGACCTTTAACACTCGATGTGCGCGGTTTACTGCGAATCATTCTCCTTCTTTCGGAACCTACAGATGAAGCTGAAGACGACCCCGATGATACGACCGTGGAAGAAGTAAAAGCCAGTCTCAAAAGAGCTTTGCAGGAAGCTAAAACTGGACAGCGAATACCTCTTTCTCAAATGTGGGAGGGCATCGATGTCGAATGAATCCGAGCTCGTTCAAATCGATTTAACGCCTGAGTATAAGCGAAATTTGCGTGAATTATCCAAACGATTTCGCCAAATCCGGCTAGATACTCAGCCAGTAATTGAACAAATACAGGCTGGCAACTTTATTGGCGATCGCATTCCCCGAATGGGCGAAGATTATATCATCTTAAAAGTCCGGGTGAAAAACAGCAACATCCAAAAAGGAAAAACTGCAGGATATCGCATGATTTATCAAGTTGAATCACCCGTCAGCATACTTTTGTTAACCATATACTCAAAATCGGATCGCACAGATATCAGCCTCAGCGAAATCCTCCGCATCATCGCCGATTTTGATGAAAGCCAATAGCGGTGTATTATTATTAATTTTATGATTAACTATCTCAAAGGTATAGTCGCCGATATCGCCAAAGGCAGCAACCGCGTTATCTTGATTCTCGAAGTCAATCAAATTGGCTATGAAATCCAGATTTTGCCCCGCATCACCGGTCAATTGCCACCCTCCGGCGAAGTCGCCCAAATCTTTACTCACCAGCAAGTTAAGGAAGACCAAATCGTATTGTACGGTTTTGGCAGCGCGGCAGAACGCGATTTGTTTCGGCAGTTGACGAGTGTCAGCGGTGTTGGAGCTCAACTGGCGATCGCCCTGTTGGATACTTTAGGAATGCAAGATTTAGTCCAGGCGATCGTCGGCGGCAATATCCGCATTTTATCCAAAACCCCGGGCGTGGGCGCAAAAACCGCAGAACGTCTCGCCCTCGAACTCAAAAACAAACTCTCGGAATGGCGACAGCAGGCAGGTTTGACAACGCCCGTCGCCGCCGGTGTCCCTCCAGCTATTCAAGAAGAAGTCGAGATGGTGTTGCTGGCGATGGGTTACACTGGGGCTGAAGTCTTGCAAGCGCTGCAAACCCTCAGTCAAGACAGCAGTTTGTCCGCTACAGGTAATGCTGAAGATTGGATACGCGAGGCGATCGGCTATTTGAGCCGATAAAAACCCAAATTCTGCCCGACAAACAAACCCATCCTCGGCAAAAATTTTATCCTAGTTGTGCTTTCGCTGTGGTATAATTGCAGATTGTGACATCGTACAAAAAAACATAAAATCAATTCATGCCACTTACACAACAGCGCAAACTAGAAATCATGGGCGACTACCAAACCCATGAAACCGACACCGGTTCAGCAGATGTCCAAGTCGCCATGCTGACCGATCGCATCACCAAACTCAGCGCCCACCTGAAAATCAACCAAAAAGACTTCGCATCCCGCCGCGGTTTGATGATGATGATCAGCCGCCGCAAGCGCCTGCTGGCCTACATCCAAAAAGGAAGTATGGAACGCTACAAAGCACTGATTGCCCGTCTAGGCATTCGCGGCTAAATACAAGGGCAAAAATTTGCGACAATATTCAAGAACCTTGGACGCAAACCAAGACTGATTGAATACAAGTTCGAGATTTCAGGTTAGAGATAGAATATGTCCTCCGAACCACCCCGCCAGCGCTTACCGTTTGAACCGATCGCAAATCGCAAAAAAACGCCCAAAAAGCCAGCAGAAACCGTAGAAAATCCAGTCAAAGAAGACAAGCAGCCCCCAGTCAACAAAACCGGGGGCCAACAGTCACAATCGATCCCAGAAGTAGTTAGCAAACGCATGATATCGCGCATCGCCTTATTTTGCGGCGTACCGACACTCCTGGGAATTTCCACATTTTTTGTGAGTTATTTAATTGTCAGCAAGGGCTTGTTTGACCTACCCAACACAGCAGTCTTATTAGTAAGTATGGGCTGTTTTGGTTTAGGAGTTCTGGGATTGACTTACGGAGTTCTTTCAGCTTCCTGGGATGAAGAAATTTCGGGAAGCAGTCTCGGGTTAGAAGAATTCAATACTAATTTTGGACGGATGCGAGAAGCGTGGCGTGCCGCCAAACCAAAAAGTTAGTCATTAGTTAGCAGTCATTAGCCATTGGTCATCGGTGTCAACTTAAGGTTAAACCCAGTCAGAGACTTGTGTTTGACGATTAGCCCCAGATCCCCCCTAGCCCCCCTTAAGAAGGGGGGGACAAGAACTTGGTCAAAGTCCCCCTTCTTAAGGGGGATTTAGGGGGATCGAGACTTAGGTAAAAACGGGATTTTTCGCATTCCATCCATGTCATAATGCGTGTCTTAGCGCAACACAACAGAAAAAAATATGATTATTGTAATGAAAGCCGGCACTCCAGAAGCCGAGATCGATCGCCTAGACGAAGAACTCCGCACTAACTGGGGTTTGACACCAGAAAAAATCGTCGGGCGTTACAAAACCGTCATGGGTTTGGTGGGCGACACGGTTGAGCTCGAACCGATGCAACTGCGCGAAATGAGCACTTGGATTGAAGAAGTGCTGCGAGTCGAAAAACCCTACAAGCGCGCTTCCCTAGAATACCGCCAAGGTGAACCCAGCGCCGTAGCCGTAGCTACTCCTTTAGGAACTGTGACGATCGGTCTAAATCACCCGATCGCGATCGTAGCAGGCCCTTGCTCGGTCGAAAACGAAGAAATGATTGTTGAAACGGCAATGCGCGTCAAAGCTGCTGGAGCTCATTTTCTGCGTGGTGGAGCCTACAAACCGAGAACTTCCCCCTACGCTTTCCAAGGCCACGGCGAGAGTGCTTTGGGATTGCTAGCTGCGGCGCGGGAAGCTAGCGGTTTGGGAATTATTACCGAAGTTATGGATGCGGCGGACTTAAGTGCGATCGTGGAAGTAGCCGACGTAGTTCAAGTCGGCGCGAGAAATATGCAGAATTTCTCACTGTTGAAGAAAGTCGGAGCTCAAGACAAACCAATTTTGCTGAAGCGCGGCATTTCCGCCACGATCGAAGAATGGTTGATGGCTGCCGAGTATATCATGGCTGCTGGCAATCCGAACGTGATTTTGTGCGAGCGCGGCATTCGCGGCTATGACAGACAATACACGCGGAATACGCTCGATTTGTCGGCGGTTCCAGTATTGCGTACTCTGACTCACTTACCGATTATGGTTGACCCCAGTCACGGCACCGGTTGGGCGCAGTTTGTACCTTCAATGGCGTTTGCTTCGATCGCCTCTGGTACAGATTCCCTGATGATAGAAGTGCACCCGAATCCCAAAAAAGCTTTGTCTGACGGGCCGCAATCTTTAACACCGGATCAGTTCGACAAGTTGATGGAAGAATTGGCCGTTATTGGTAAAGTCATGAACCGTTGGCCGCAACCGGTGCCTGTTTTGGCATAGAAATATCAGTAATAAGTAGGTCATTGCTACAAAAACCATAGTATTTACAAGGTACTATGGTTTTTTTGCGCTTACCCGTTAGAGCAAATCCGGTAGCATCAGAATTATTAGTAACCGAAATTAGGAGACGGCAGTGCCCATTGGTGTCAACTTAAGGCTAAAAACCTTGATAAATCTCGCTTTTACCCCAGGCCCGATCCCCCTAAATCCCCCTTAAGAAGGGGGACTTTGAAAAGACTCCTGTCCCCCCCTTCTTAAGGGGGGCTAGGGGGGATCTGGGCCTAATAGTCAAACAGCAGTCTCTGACTACGTTTGACCTTAAGTTGACACCTATGGGCAGTGCCGTATCCCTACAATATTATTTTGGGTAGGGACACGGCACTGCCGTCTCCTCTATAATTCCGGTGCAACCGGAATTGATATTATTCATTGAATTAGCGATCGCTCTGATTCAAAATAGCCTCAATTTGATTTTGTACTTGTTCGAGTTCTAGACGTTTGTCAGCCAGCCAAACTTTTTGGGCTTCGCATTCTGCTTGCTCTCGATCGCGCTTTTCCTGCTGTTCTAATAAATTTTCCCACACCGAGATCGCTTTTGACATCACACCATTACTCGTCTCAATTCGCTTCTCGAATAATGCAATAATTCTTTCTTGTATCTTATCCAAAATAGACTGTGAAGATTCATCAAAATTCTGAAACCCTAACTCGCAAACTTTTTCCTTGATTTGACCTTTAACTGTATCGCCATCTAAGAAACTCAAGCCCAAACCTCCACCAAGACCCGCAACTATTGTGCCTAAAATTACTGGGATAATACCAAGTGGAAGAGCGATTAACACAGCAGCCGCGACAGCACCAATTCCCAAACCGCCCATGAATCCGCCGTCACCAATATCGTCAATTGATTCAGCAATCCCGCTTCCACTTGTACCAATCTCGCCCAAATTACCTGCCATCGCCAAATTATTAAATTGACTGACAAGGTTACTACTCAGTTGCTTATCAAACTTTTGAAACTCCTGCCGAATTGCAGAAATTTCTTCATCTATTTGACTATTTAAAGCTCCCATATTCTCTTGTAAAATAGACTGTACTTTTTGAGTGGCCCAATCTTCTATTTCTTGGGTGATATCTTCCCCAAATTGATCGAAATAATCTTTAGTCAACTCTTTTTGACTCCACATATGCGAATGATCAGAAGTCCAGAGAGCGCTTTTTGCGATCAGGCGATCACCCAATCCTTCTAGCCATTCGTTCCAAGATTCAATAGCTTCTTCTACACATTTATCCCTCAGTTCATCCGCTAAAAGTTTGATTTTCACATCGCGGCCGCTTGCTTCCGCCATCAGTTCAAATATTTTCAGTTTATCTCCTGGAGAAACTGTCAATTTTCCTTCTAACATTTCCCTATATTGACTCAATTTATCGCAGCCAGTATTAACTATTTGCTTCATTCCGGCGGCTGATTGCTGAAGTGCGATCGCCCCCCGTTCAACGGTCAAAAACTGTTCCAGAGATTTAGTAAAATCCTGAAAAGATTTCACATACTCATTTTCCGTCCCATCCAAAATCGCCTCAAGTGCAGATTGAGCAGAAATAAAATGAATCCGGTTTTCACCAGCAATCAAATTGTTAGTTTTAACAAACTTTTCTACCCTTTCTTTTACCTGTTGGCGGCTTCCTTCCCGACGCAGCAAATCGGCAAAATTAACTAAAATAAAAATACTCTTCACACCTTCATCATCTTTTCCAGAATTCAACTCTTTTTTCAAATACAAAAGCAGTTCCCGCTCTTTTTCTGTCAAAGCATTTTGAGCGTGAGTCAAAAAAATCACCGCATCAGTTGTTTTGAGAACCTGTTCCGTAACTAACGTGCGTTCCGCTTGTTCGTTCAATCCGGGAGTATCAATAATTTCTACACCATTGCTACACAATTCGAGATTCGGATGCTCGAAAATGATTTCTTTGATTTCTGAATTGACAATTTCATCTCCAAAAGAACCTAAAGCCGCTTCCTCAGAAATTGAAGCTTTATCCTTATATTGCTCAGGTGAAATCTCCTCCTCGCTTCCGTCTTTGTATTTGCAGATTACCCGCTGCTGTGGCCCGTATGTCAAAACTGTCACCGTACCGCTACAGGGAATATCCCGCACGGGTTGAATTTCCTCGCCCAGCAAAGCATTGAGTAAAGTAGATTTTCCTTTGCTAAACTCGCCGACAACAGCAACGCGAAAACATTGAGATTGCAATCTCTGAGATACTTTCGTTACTTCTTCTGTTAAATTAGGAGATAGCACGTTGCGATCGCTTCCATCTCGCAGGGTTAAACCTAGTTTTCCACAAACAGCATCCAGTTGTTGCCGATACTCCTGAAACTTTTTCAACTCCTGATATGACGAGACTGACTGTTTTTGATTTGTTCGCTGTTTGGGTTTGGCTGGCAAATGTTCGATAATGTGACTAGCCGCACGGATAAATAAAGAATCGAGAGCTTGAAATCGTGCTGGATCTAGTAACGAGTGAACTTCTGCTAAAGTTGCTGTATCGCTGATTGCTTGATTGCTAAAACTCGCTTCCAAAACAGTCAAAAATCGCCCGTCGATTCCGAGTCTGTTGGCGATGTTTTGCAAATATTGTTTTGCTCGTTCCTCTATTGTTCCATCGGCCGCCGACATTTGATACCCAAAACTAATTAGCAGCAGTTTTTCCTCCTCAGAAAAACACGCAGTCAGCGCTAGCAACACCGTCACTTTATTGTAAACTTGCCGGTCTTGCACGCTCTTAACCATCGGCATTACCAATGGGCGCAAACTGTTGTTAGCGGGGATAAGTTCCGTAAAAGTTGTCCGCAATCGCTGCTTTTCCTCAGCACTTACCGTACCGTCGGCATGAATGACTCCCAACAACACCGTCACTAGCCCCGCCAGAAAAAGCAGAGGCGGAGTAATATCCTCTTTTCGGAGTTTTTGCCCAGTCAGCAGCGAAACAAGCTCAACAGTTTGCGAACTAATTAGCGAAGTGTCCATTTGCAGGGCCTACTGATAATTTTTTTTTATTTAAACTATCATAATATATTAGTTATTCTGTTGAATGCTACCAGGGTAAAAATTGATGATGAACTTTGTATTTCCCGCAGCGGTACAGGCTGCGATCGAGGCTGGCAAGTACGTACAAGTGTTTACATCGGCTGGAGTGCCGATCGGCATGGCGAGAGATGCAGCGACGGGAGAGTTCGTCGCCCATGCCGTGGGCGCTGCCCTCAACAACAGCCCTCTCTCCCCCTTGGTGTCTCCAATGCAGCTTGTTATGGGCGGCTTGCAGATGCAGCAAATGCACATCGGCTTTCAAGGTGTGCAAGCGACTTTGGGGGTGCTGCAAGCGACAACAGCCGTCATTGGTGTGGGAACTTTCGCCGGGGTAGCCTTGTCAGCGGTGAATTTGCACCAAATATTGAAACTAAAAAAAGCGGTAGAGAGGCTGGACGTTAAAGTAGAAAAAGGATTCATCAATTTAGAACAACTTTTGAAAGGCCAAGGCGCGGAAATTAAGCAATTAATTTCCGAAGTTGTTGCAGATATAAAATTTGAGAACCATCGCCTAGTTTTAGTGCGGGCTTACGGGTTATTTAATCAAGCAATTCAACGAATGCGATCGGCTTTGCAACTGCAAGATATCAACCGCCGCAACGCTGAAATTGATGCGGCGCGGGGGATGTTGTTTGAAGCTTTAGCAGACTACAGAAACCCGCATTTGTTGGCAGAAACCTGTGCGGCGGGACAGTTGCGGCGGTTAGAGTGCGGTTGGGCGATCGAGCAAAGTATTATCGGCACGTATCAGGTGCAGAATGAATTTGGTGCTGCGGGCGATCGCATCTCTCAACTGCAACAACAAATCCGTCAAGACGGCCTCGGTATTATACAATGCTGTGACTCAGACGACGAACTAGATTTTCTCTTCCCAGAAATCACGCGAATTCACAATCACGATTTAGCAGCATTAGACATTTGGCTTCATCAGATTGAATGGATGAAAGCTTTACCGCCAAGTGAATTAAAACAGTTGCAAAGTGCAGATTATAGTAAATCTGACTCGGCTGTTAAGGTGGATAAAAAATCAGCCGCAACAGCTTTAGCAATCCCAGACGAACAGTTATTTTATGAAAATTTGCGGCCCAAGTCTCATTTTTATGCGCTTCGCACTCAACTGGAATTAATGCTCGATCGGCAGCGGCGTGAAGATTATGAAAGCTATATCATTAAGCAAGGGCAAATAGCGGGGCATAAAAGTTTAGTATTGTCCAACTTGGAGAAAGCATCAGATTTTGCTGTTGCTAATCTCTTTTACTATTTCAGAATCCGGGATGAATCAGAAGACGAATTAGAATTAGAGTTCGATGGAACTACAACGGATACCAATACTCCTACCGTTGTTGCAGAATCTTCCCCAAGTAGTAAGGTTAAGCAGCAAATTTATGAAAAACTCAAAGCCGTTGTTGCCAAGCAACTAGAAGTTGATGCAAGTAAAGTCACCATCAACGCTAATTTTGCCAAGGATTTAGGAGCCGATTCTCTCGATGCAGTAGAGCTAATTATGGCGATCGAGGAGGAATTCGACATTGACATTCCCGATGAAGCTGCGGAGAAAATAGAAACAGTTCAACAGGCTGTTGATTACATTTACAAAAAAGTTGCTGTTTAAAAAGCAAAGACATTAACCAAGTTCAAATTCCTGAAACAGAAGAAAGCACTAGAAAGACTTCAAGCTTTCATGTAATACCAACTCAGAAGAGCGATCGGTGTAGGGACACGGCATTGCCGTGTCCCTACCAGGAACTCAGGCACAGCGGAAAACAAATACTACACGAACCATGTCATTCTTATTACAACAATAATCAAATAAAATGAAGTCTAAATCAGTTATGCAAATCAGTGGTATTCCCGGTCAATTAGTCGGTGCAGTTCCCGTCCGAACCAGTGGAACAGGAACTCTTAAAATTGTTGGGGACACCTTACAAGGAAATTTTACTTCATTTTTTGGCTTAGAAATCAAAGAAATTGTCATTCCCATTCAAAATGTCAAAGCAGTTGAAATTGGGGAAGGCTGTACTTGGTGGCTACTCGTACTCGGAATTTTAACCCTCGGTTTCTTCTTCATTGGTATTATCTTCATTGTGTTGGCTTTTGTGGTAAAACAGCGTTATATTGCCATTTACACGAGTAGAAATAATCTCATTCTGTTTTGTACGAAAAATGATAAAATTAACCAGTTTCGGAACGAAATTATAGAAGCTTGTCGTCCTAAACCTACCTATATTCCCCGTTCCTCTCAGTCTCCACCAGCACCACCTTTTTTAGCCAAAGTGATTGACACTTAGTTAAATTTAACAGATCCAGCTCTATTTCTACGAAAGTGCGATCGCACTTATTTTATTTAGATAGATACAAAAGTGCGATCGGCTCTTCTCTTGAAGAAAGCACAAAGCGCGGTTGGAACAAAAAAGTTAGGGACATACAGTTTAAGGAGTAAAAATCTAATGCAAGTAATTTTGGCAGAATTTTGTGGACGCTGGGGCTGTTCTTGGTGGGAGAACATTATCACCATCATCTTGGTTAGTTTGAAGGGTAAGGGTGCTGTAATATTGCTGGGATTATTGTTGATACCGATAGTTTTGGTGGTGCTAATATTGCTAGTAGGCTTAATACCAGCTTTTGAATTTATTGCTAGTTTTGGGAGAGACAAACAAGAACTCCAAAACCCAAACAATTCTCAGGAACAAGACCAAAGCATTTTATCAGCAGGAGCTAAGTTAGTGGCTTCTAGAGGAGCTAAATATTTGGGTCGTAAATTGAGAGAAGTAAACAAACATAAAGATGTGAACAATCTAGATTAGTCTCAGCAAAGAGATAAACATAACAACAACCCAGATCGGTATCCTTTCTCTATTTTTTGTTTAATCATCTCAAACAAGAAAGCCCCGATCTGAATCTCAGAAAGAGGCTTAGTTGATCTTATAATAGAATCCCAGGCATCGAGCTATTTTCTCAGGCAGTGACCCGCCAAATATCTTCGCCACCGCAGCGTTTAACAACCGAGTTCGGGATGGAATCGG
>JANPMV010000019.1:0-99145 GCA_031427135.1 Cyanobacteria bacterium VAR_87_metabat_62
TGATTTCCGTCACCCATTATCAATAAGTTAAAACTATTGATAACGATCTCGATTGTCTAAAAACCTTGCCGACTAAGGGTTGTGTCAGACACAGCCAGGTTTTGGCAAGTTGTGTGTACACGGTAGCCTTAAGAAGGGGGGCTAGGGGGGATCTAGGCCTAATCGTCAAACAGCAGTCTCTGATTACATTTGACCTGGTTGTTGACACCTATGGGCAGTGCCGTGTCCCTACCGTGATCAATCGATCGGCGGTTGAAACCGCAACTACACAAACAAAGTCTGCCTCCGCAGACTAAGAGTAAGACAGGGTATTTAACTGTAATTTATCCGTGTATCCGTGTCAAAATCCGTGTAGTGCCTTCTTTCTTCTGCTATAAAAAATGGGGCGAGCCAGAAGCCCGCCCCACACTCAATTATGCTGTGGCTATTAACCCAACAGCGCTTGAGCCTTAGCTACTACATTATCAACGGTGTAGCCAAACTTTTCTAAAGCAACGGGGCCCGGTGCAGAAGCGCCGAATCTGTCGATGCTGATGCTATCGCCTTCGGAACCTAAATAACGTCCCCAGCCGAAGCTAACAGCCGCTTCAACTGCCAACCGCTTAGTAACAGCTTTTGGCAGTACAGATTCGCGGTAAGCTGCATCTTGCAAGTCGAACAATTCCCAGCAAGGCATCGAAACTACTCGCACTTTATTGCCTGCGGCGCGCAATTTTTCAGCGGCATCAACGCAGAGGTATGTTTCGCCACCGGTGCCGATTAAAATGATGTCGGGAGTGCCGCCGTCGTCGGACAAAGTGTAAGCGCCTTTGGCTGTTCCTTCGATCGAGCTTCCAGCCAAATTGGGCAAGTTTTGACGGGACAAAGCCATCAAAGTTGGGCGTGTGCGGCTTTCAATTGCCACCTTGTAAGCACCGGATGTTTCGTTACCATCGGCTGGGCGCATTACCAACAAATCGGGAATGACGCGCAAAGAGGCGATCGTTTCTACAGGTTGGTGAGTCGGGCCATCTTCGCCCAAGGCTACGGAGTCGTGAGTCATGACATAGATAACGCCAGCTTCCGAGAGTGCAGACAGGCGAATTGCGCCGCGCATATAGTCGGCAAATACCAAGAAAGTAGCACAGTAAGGAATCAAACCGCCGTGTAGTACCATGCCGTTGGCGATCGCGCCCATGCCATGTTCCCGCACGCCAAACCGGAGATTGCGACCTTCGTATTGACCTTTTTGGAAGTCTTTTTCACCCTTCAACAAAGTCATGTTAGAAGAGGCTAAATCAGCGGAACCGCCGATTAATTGGGGTAAGACAGCAGCCAAAGCATTCAAACATTTTCCAGAATGATTCCGAGTCGAATCTGCCTTATCTTCTGGCTTGTAAGTCGGCAAAACTTTATCCCAACCGCTGGGAAGTTTGCCATTGATAGAGCTTTCAAATTCTGCTGCTTCTGCGGGATATGCTGCTTTGTAAGCATCAAAAGCTTTCTGCCATTCTTGTTCAGATTGAGCGCCGCGTTCCACTGCTTTGCGGAAGTGCGACAAAGCATCGCTAGGAATCTCAAACGGTGCGTATTCCCACTTCAAGAAATCGCGAGTTGCCTTAACTTCAGCGTCGCCCAAAGCAGCACCGTGAGCACTGTAAGAATTTCGCTTGTTGGGAGAACCGTAACCGATAATTGTACGAACCTTAATCATGGACGGTTTGTCCGTGACTTTCTTGGCTTCTTCAATAGCTTTGTGAACTGCGGCCAAGCTAGTATCTTGGTCTAGAGCGTCATTGTCTACTGTAATGACGTGCCAGTTGTAAGCTTCAAAACGCTTGCCGACATCTTCAGTAAAGGCTAAGTTTGTGTCGCCTTCGATCGAGATGTGATTGTCATCGTAGAGAGCAATTAATTTGCCGAGTCCGAGGTGTCCGGCCAAAGAACAAGCTTCGCCAGAAACGCCTTCCATGTGGCAACCATCACCCATGATGACGTAGGTGTAGTGGTCAACAATTGTGTTACCGGGCTTGTTAAATTTTGCAGCGAGGTGAGCTTCTGCCATTGCCAAACCGACAGCATTAGCAATGCCTTGTCCCAGAGGGCCTGTGGTAACTTCGATGCCTTCGGTGACAAAGTTTTCAGGGTGTCCGGGGGTTTTGGATTCCCACTGACGAAATTGCTTGATGTCGTCGAGGCTGACGCTATCGTAGCCGGTCAAGTGCATGAGGGCGTACTGTAGCATACAGCCGTGGCCGGCGGAGAGGACGAAGCGATCGCGATTGAACCACTTGGGGTTTTTGGGGTTGAACCGCATAAACCGATCCCACAGCACGAAGGCCATAGGGGCAGCGCCCATCGGCAGTCCCGGGTGTCCTGATTTTGCTTTTTCTACCGCATCGATGGCCAGAAAGCGGATAGAGTTGATGCAGAGTTCTTCAGTCTGTGATTGAGTTGCAACAGCCATAATTCTGGTTTTTATATGTAAGAGAGAGTGTGTGTGGTCGATTCTGACAGAGGTGCGATGAGTCGAGTTCGATCGCCTCTCTGCTGTTCAGTTTCTATGGAACTGCCGTGAGGCTGCACTACATATCATCTCACCAGTTGCGATCGACCGACAACTTAATTTTTTAATATTTCGTCGCCTTTATGCTGTTGGTAACAATTTGCGATCGGAGATATTTATGGTGACTTGGTAGTTGGCAGTTGGTAGTTTAACTGGTTCCCAGGCTCTGCCTGGAAACCGATGTCTAGAGGCTCTGCCTCGCAAGCTTTGATAAAAATTGGAGGCAGAGCCTCCGGATCTGCGTTACCAGGCAGAGCCTGGTGACGAGTAGTTTTTCTTCTTTCTTCTGACTTCTGCTATATTTGCAATTTTAGTCAGGCAATAACGAATGACTCTCAGTGAAGCCGAAGTCCGCAGTCAAAAAGTAGACGAACTGCGATCGCAAGGCATAGAACCGTATCCTAGCCAATCCTATGCGCGATCGCACACAGCTCAACAAATTCGCGAAATATTTAGTCAACCGGGAAAAGAACTCGAAAACGGAGAAAATGACCCCGAAGAAATCTCCATGCGAGTAGGCGGGCGCATCATTTCCAAACGAGACAGCGGCAGTATTTGCTTCATCGATTTAAAAGACGCCACAGACAAAATTCAACTCAAAATCGAGAAAAAAGTCGTCACCGGCGAAGTCGGTTTAAGCTTCAAACAAATTAAAACTTTGCTCGATGTTGGCGATTTTGTCGGTGTCGAAGGCATCGGCTGTCGCACTCAGAAGGGAGAACTTTCGATTTCAGTGCGAGAATTCACGCTGTTATCAAAAGCTACTATTCAATTTCCCGATGCTTATTATGGAGTTAGCGACCCCGAAGTTTGTCGCCGCCACCGCGAAATGGATTTGGCAAGCAACCAAGACGCTTTCAACCGTTTCATGCTCCGTAGTCGCATCGTCCAAAGCATCCGTTCCTATCTCTGGAATGCCGATTTTCATGAAATAGAAACACCGACTCTGCAAGCTATTTACGGCGGTGCTGCTGCTAAACCGTTCATCACTCACCACAATGCTTTGGATGTGGATTTGTATTTGCGAGTTGCTCCCGAACTGTTCTTAAAAAGAGCGATTTGTGGCGGTTTTGAACGAGTATTTGAACTCGGAAAAGCTTTTAGAAATGAGGGCATTGATAGCACCCATAATCCTGAGTTTACCTCTGTGGAAGCTTACCAATCCTATGCAGATTACTTCGATATTTTAGCAGTAGTCGAAGATGTGATGTGTTGTGCTGCTCAGGCTGTACTTGGAGATGTCAAGGAACTTGACAATCAGGGACAAATGATTAGTTTAGAGCGAAAGTTCGACTATAGCGAAAAATATCCCAGTTTTAGCGGCCAACACTGGGAAGTTAAAACGATGGTGGAAGCTGTCAGAGACGAGTTGGGACTGGATTTTGACAGTTTAGACCTCGAAAGTGCGATCGCCTCTGCAACCAAACTAGAACTGCATCTTTCTAAATTAGAAAAACAGAGTTTAGGTTACGTGCTGTATGCTGTATTTGATAAGTTAGTTGTCCCCAAACTAATTCAGCCAACTTTCATCATTGACTTTCCTATCGAAGTCAGTCCGCTCGCCAAAGGACATCGCAGCAAACCCGGATTCGTCGAGCGTTTCGAGTTATTTATCAACGGCATGGAATACTCGAACGGCTTCTCGGAATTGAACGATCCGAAAGAGCAAAGAAAGCGGTTTGAGGAACAGTTGGCACAGAAAGATGCAGGCGATGATGAAGCCCATCCAATGGATGAAGACTTTATCCAAGCTTTATCTTTGGGAATGCCAAATTGTGCCGGAATGGGCATCGGTGTCGATCGATTGGTGATGCTTTTAACTAATACTCAAAGCATCCGCGATGCGGTAATGTTCCCGACAATGAAACCTGTCAAAGATTGATTGGAGTAGCTTTTTTGCAGATGTCTAATAAGTACATGGAGATTTTTTAACCGCAGATATCAGCGGATTAACACAGATAAACGCAGATGAAATTCCATCTGCGTTTATCTGCGTTTATCTGCCTTTATCTGCGGTTAAAAAAACATTTTTAAGATCACCGAATAAACGAACCGACAACACCGTTCATATCCTCAGCTAAAGGATTTCCCAAAGCCTTAAATTTCCACTCGCCACCTTCTCGATAAACTTCTCCCATCAACATATTTAATTTTCCTTCATAGGAAGGGTCACTTGACAAGCGATAGCGGGCGATTTCTTTCCCAGCCGCATCTACAGCCCTCACAAAAGCATTTTCTACCATGCCAAAATGCTGATTTCTCTCCTTTCCGTTGTAAATATTCACGCCCAAAACTATTTTGTGATACTGTTGCGGCAAAGCACTCAATTTCACAATTATCTGTTCGTCGTCTCCATCTCCAGCCCCGGTGAGATTGTCGCCGGTATGCACAACTGTTTTATCATTCGATTCCAAATGAGAGTAATAAATTACATCCTCTTTGTAGTTTTTTAATTTGCCATTGTCTCCCAATAAAAGAGCGTAGGAATCTAAGTCAAAATTTGCGCCACTACTTCTGCCGAAAAGGCCTTTTTTAGCTTGCACTACATCCCAGCCCAAAGCCATTGTCAATCTGGATAAGTCGTACTCGCTTTTGCTAAGTACAATTGATTGTCCTTTTGTCAAGTTGATGGCCATAGTTTTTTCTCACAGTAAAGTGGATAGTTAAATTGAATTCCCATCTTGTCGATTGTCTAATTAGTCGGATTTAAAATCAAGGGAAATATTCACGATAGTTCCGAATTTCCCCTTGACTTATTTAGCCCGGTGCGATCCTCTTCGTTGGCGCAGCCCCCGTAGGGGCGGGCTTCGCTAACGACCTTTTATCCGGCGTACTTGTCTACAAAGCTTTGCAAGCCTGAATTGTAGCCTTGTCCGACTGCTTGGAACCTCCACTCGCCGTCTTTTTTGTAGAGTTTGCCAAATTCGATCGCAGTTTCCCGAGAAAAATCCTCATCCAAATCGTATTTAAGGACTTCTGTGTTAGTAGTGGTATCGTAAATCCTGATAAAAGCATTCCGCACTTGACCGAAGTTTTGCCTTCTCGATTCTGCTTCATGGATTGTCACCACAAACACAATTTCTTGAACCGCCGCATCAACTTTGGTTAAATCAACTGTAACTGTTTCATCATCGCCTAGTCCTTCTCCGGTTGTGCTATCTCCTAAATGTATGACAGAACTGTCGGGCGACTGTTTATTGTTGTAGAAAACCAAGCATTTTTCGCTGGGAATTTTCCCAGTAGCCCCCAACATAAACACGGAAGCATCTAAGTCAAACGCCCCGCCTGTGTCTGTAGCATTGGTATCCCATCCCAAACCAATCCCGGCATTTTTCAGCCCCGGTGCTTCTTTAGATAGATTGATTCTCTCGCCTTTGCTCAAGTTGATAGACATTAGCGCTCCTATTCACAACATCACTGTTACCGATCGCAATTATACCAAATGTTAGAGTAGCTTGACAAATTGCTGCTGGTACTCATCTTCTGTCATCAGTTCTCGGGTATTTTCCACTCTGTCTAAAAATACGATGCCATCTAAATGGTCGTGTTCGTGTTGAAAAATCCGGGCTACAAAATCTGTCAATTCTTGTCGGTGGAGTTGACCGTCTCTACTGGTGTATTCTATCTCGATCGCCCTACTTCTCGGCACCAATCCCCGAATCCCTGGAATGCTCAAACAGCCTTCCCAGTCTTTGATTGTCTCTGTTGAGCTAGCCACAATCCGGGGATTGATCATCGCTGTGGGTTCCATCTTGGGTGCTTGGGGATACCGCAGGTTGGGGCGCGATGCGACGACGAACAGCCGATCGCCCCTAGCGACTTGAGGGGCGGCAATCCCCACTCCGTGCGCCTGTTGTACGGTAAAGATCAGGTTGTCGATTAACTCTTGAATGCGATCGTCCTGAATATTCTCCACAAATTGCGATCGGCGGCGCAATACGGGATTTCCTAATTGCGATATTTGTAATATTTCTGCCATTGGTAATTCGTAATTGGGAATTTGTAATTTGTAACAACCGTCAACCGTCAACCGTCAACTGTCAACTATCAACCGTCAACCGTCAACAATTTACCGAACTTTTTGAACCGGCAAACTCCCGGGTTTAACAGTCAAATTAAGTATTTGCCCGTTGCGATTAATCTCCATTTGCAACAGCCCGCCAACCTTAGCATTTTGCACGAAATCCTGAACAGCCTCCGACTGAATAATCGGTTGATTGTTAATCTTTTGAACCACATCTCCCGCCCGCAAACCTGCCGCCGCAGCCGGAGAATTAGGAACCACACTCACAATAGCAACACCCCGATCGACTGAAACTCGAAGACTGCTGTTATTGTTTTTATTAATTTGCTCCTTCACCTCGGGAGTCAGCGTCGCCATTTCAATGCCCAAATAAGCGTGTTCGACTTTCCCCGTCGAAATCAGTTCCTTCGCCACCTGTTGCGCCGCCTGAATCGGAATCGCAAATCCCAATCCTTGAGCACCTTGAATAATTGCCGTATTCATCCCGATAACTTCGCCCGAAGCATTCAGCAGCGGGCCTCCCGAATTCCCGGGATTGATCGCAGCGTCTGTTTGAATAAAACCGATCCGCTTGTCGGGTACGCCTACGTCAGAGCTCGATCGCCCCGTAGCGCTAATAATCCCCGCCGTCACCGAATTGTCCAAACCCAAAGGATTGCCGATCGCGATCGCCCATTCCCCAGACAGCAGCTTATCCGAATTGCCGATCGCCACCACAGGCACATTATTCGCCTCAATCTTCACCACAGCCACATCCGTCACCTTATCCGCCCCCAACACCCGCCCCTGATAGCCGCGGCCGTCTCTGAGAGTGACATTCACCGTATCTGCACCCTCTACAACATGAGCGTTAGTGAGAATCACGCCGTCAGCCCCGATCACAAAACCCGAACCAGTGCCGCGTTCGATCCCACCCCGGCCGCGTGAATTCGGATCTGCGCCAAAAAAATCTTCCGGCGACAGCCCTTTACTTCCCGGTTTCACCCGGCGCGAAGCATCGATCCGAACCACAGCCGGCCCAACTTTTGCCACCGCAGCCACAATAAAATTCACATTCGCCCCGTCACCGGACAAGGCAGCGGGCGGCAAGACTTTGCTAGCTTGAGGCTTAGTATTCGGAGGTAGTTGCAATCTTGGTTGCTGCGCCCTTTGTCCCAAATCGCCAGAATTTCCGCGCAACTGAGACACCGACAGACGATCGCCCAACATGGCGGCCCCGGCTCCCGTTACCAGCAGCAATATGTAAATTGCCGGTTGCTTCCAAAATTTGCCCGTCGAACTCTTCATAGCAAGGTTTTTAGGCTTTAGAGCCGAATTTAAATATTTGTTTGGTAGCTGCTGTGCGATACCTGCTTTTTGCGTCTGTGTCGCAAAATTTTTGGGCGATGGCGTCCCGCCCCGCAAGCTACGGCAGACTCCCTTAAACTTTAGCATCTGAGGACTAAACTCTCTAGACTGTAGAGTTAATCTCTTGAATGCCGATCGGCAAAGGTAAGCAGTGGACATTTCCCTCGAAAGTCTGTGGAATCAGATACTTGAACGTCTCCAGGTACAACTGAGCAGACCTAGCTTTGAGACGTGGATCAAAACCGCCAGGGCCGAACAACTCGAAAATAACTGTTTAATCGTCAGCGCCCCCAACCCTTTTGCTCGCAATTGGTTGCAAAAATATTACAGAGAAATCATTGCCGATGCAGTCGCAGAAATTCTCGGCTATCCCGTAGAAATCTACTTGACAATTGCCGGAGGAAACGAAGCAGGCGGTAGCAGCGACTCCGCCATGATTTGGCCGTCCCCGATCGCCGATGTCGAAAGCCACTCCCTTCACCCCCCCAAACCCGCCAATCTCAACCCCAAATACCTATTTTCCCGCTTTGTCGTCGGTTCCAACAACCGTATGGCCCACGCAGCCTCCCTCGCAGTAGCCGAGTCTCCGGGCCGAGAATTCAATCCCCTATTTTTGTGCGGCGGCGTCGGCTTGGGCAAAACTCATCTCATGCAGGCGATCGGTCATTACCGCTTGGAAATTGACCCCAACGCCAAGATTTTTTACGTTTCTACTGAGAAATTTACCAACGATTTAATCGCCGCAATTCGCAAAGATAGTATGCAAGCTTTCCGCGATCACTATCGCGCAGCCGATGTTTTACTAATAGATGATATTCAATTTATCGAAGGCAAAGAATATACCCAAGAAGAATTTTTCCACACTTTTAATACTCTCCACGAATCGGGAAATCAAGTAGTCTTAGCTTCCGATCGCCCGCCGCAACAAATCCCCCGCCTGCAAGAGCGCTTGTGTTCCCGATTTTCTATGGGATTAATTGCCGATATTCAATTGCCAGACTTGGAAACACGGATGGCAATTTTGCAGAAAAAAGCCGAATATGAAAATATGCGACTGCCGCGAGATGTGATTGAATACATTGCTTCTAGTTACACTTCCAACGTTCGGGAATTAGAAGGAGCTTTGATTCGGGCGGTAGCATATCTTTCAATTACCGGTTTGCCGATGACTGTGGAAAATATCACCCCGGTTTTGAACCCGCAAACTGAAAGCGTAGAGGCGACGCCCGATGCCGTAATTGCAGTTGTGGCCGAGGCGTTTGATGTTTCTGTAGAAGATTTGAAAGGCATTTCCCGCAGGCGCGAAATTAGCTATGCCCGTCAAATAGGGATGTATTTAATCCGACAGCATACTGCTTTGAGTTTGCCGAAAGTTGGCGAAGTATTCGGCGGAAAAGACCACACGACTGTGCTTTACAGTTGCGACAAAATTGCTCAGTTGCGGAACACAGATCCGACTTTGGCCCAAACTTTGCGTCAGTTGAGCGATCGAATTAACGTTGTCAGTCGCAAAAGTTAATAAAAAGTCAGTTGACTGTTGACTGTTGACTGTTGACTGTGGACTGTTGACTGTTGTCTGTTGTTACCGATTCCCAATTCCCGATTCCCGATTCCCAATTCCCGATTCCCGATTCCCGATTCCCATAACAGACAATCTTGCCTGTGGAAAAACCTGTGGACAAATCACCCTTATTTTGTGGAAAACATTACTGCTTGGCTCAAAACAGTTTTTGTACCCAAATGGGCGGGCGATCGACTTTTCCCAGCTTCTCCACAAGTTTTCCACAGGCGCAAAACAACTACAAGCCTTGTAAGGCAGGCATTTAATTTTGTTTTCCACAGTTTACACAGACCGATCCCAAAAAAATAATTCAATAAATTAAAAAAAAATCTGGTGCTCCGCGCGCACCTACACAGAGAAAAACCGGCCCGCAGACTTTCTGTGATACGATTTGTTTCTATCTCAAATCCGGTTAATTAACCTTCATCTCATGAAATTGGTTTGCACCCAAAGTGACCTCAACGCCAACCTCTCGTTGGTAAGTCGGGCCGTTCCCTCCCGCCCGACACATCCCGTACTAGCCAACGTGCTCTTAGTAGCGGATGAGGAAAATCAGCGGGTTAGCTTAACAGCTTTCGATCTCAGTTTAGGCATTCGTACCAGCTTTGCAGCAGAAGTGACTGGTGGTGGCAGTTTTACCATACCCGCGAAATTGCTCAACGACATTGTTTCCAGACTCCCAGATGGAGAGATTACTTTAGAAGACGAAGCCGGGGATACCGTAGCCTATCTCACTTGCAGTTCTGGTAGCTACCAAGTTAGAGGCATGGGCCCAGAAGAATTCCCAGAATTGCCCGCAATCGAAGCCGGAAGAATCCTCAAATTGCCGCCGGAAGCCTTGATAGAAGGACTCAAAGGAACTTTATTTGCCACAAGCCCCGACGAGGCAAAACAGGTGCTCGCAGGAGTTCACTTAAAAGTCTTGCCAGATTGCTTGGAATTTGCAGCTACAGACGGGCACAGATTGGCAGTAGTTCAGACTCCCAATGAAAAAGCCGAAGGCGAAGAAACCGAAGCAGAATTTGAGGTGACAGTCCCCGCTAAAGCATTGCGGGAAGTAGAAAGAATGCTGGTAATGCGGCAGTGGACTGAACCTGTTACCCTGCATTTCGAGCATGGTCAAGTAGTGTTTGAATGGGCCGACCAGCGGCTGACAACTCGCACCTTGGAAGGGCAATATCCCGCATACCGACAGTTGATTCCGCCCTCTTTTGAGCGACAAATTACCCTGGAAAGGCGATCGCTCTTAGCAGCAGTAGAAAGAATTGCAGTTTTTGCCGACCAAAAAAATAATATTCTCAAATGCAGCATCGACGAAGAGAATCAAGAAATCACCTTGTCGGTAGATGCTAAAGATGTTGGCTGCGGCAAAGAGTCAATGCCGGCACAGATTTCAGGAGACAGCATCGATATTGCCTTCAACGTCAAATATCTGATCGATATCTTGAAAACAGCTCAATCCCCAGAAATTCAACTGCAATTAAACGGTGCTTTAGCCCCCGTAATTTTCCAGCCTTTGGGCGGAGTCAATGCTACATTCTTAGTGATGCCAGTACAGCTTCGAGCTTAAACAAAAGCCGGAATATATCTAACTCATCTGCGTTAATCTGCGTTAATCTGCCTGTATCTGCGGTAAAAACAAGAGAATTTATTAACCGCAGATGACAAGGGATTGACGCAGATTAACGCAGATAAAGAAAAGAGAGATAGGAATAATTCCGATGCTGATAGATTTGATATGACTTATTGATTCAAATCAACGGCAACAAAATCTCAAATTCCGTCCCCGTACCGGGCGTTGAATGCAAATTTAACTTGCCTTTATGCTTTTCGGTAACAATTTGATGGGTAATTGCTAACCCCAAACCAGTACCTTTCCCCGCCGGTTTAGTGGTGAAAAATGTATCAAAAATCCGCCGCTGAATTTCGGGCGGAATTCCCGGGCCGTTATCGGCAATTCTGATGGCTATCCAAGCGTTATTTGGATTTTTTTCCGCTGCTTCTAGGCTGAAGTCGCCGTTTTGGCTGGCGGACGATCGCATTTTTGAGTTTTGCCGTAGCTTGCGGGGCTCCCAGCCATCGCCCAAAACATAATTTTGAATTAATTCCGAATTAACGCAGTCTCCATCAGAACTGTCTATTAGCTCAGTTTCAATAGTAATTGCCGGCACAAAACCTTTTTCTCCTTTTACCTCTTCCAAAGCATCCATCGCATTGCTAACGATATTCATAAATACCTGGCTCAACTGACCCGAATAACACTTGACTAAAGGCAAATCCCCATACTTTTTAACTACTTTAAACCCGTACTTGAGACGGTTTTTCATAATCAGCAACGTACTGTCGATACATTCGTGGAGATTAGCTTCTTTCAATTGGGTTTCGTCCATATGAGAGAAGGTGTGCAGGCTGGTAACAAGTTCAGTCAACCTCTCTGATGAAACCTGCATACTTTTGAGAATTTCCACCCAATCTTCTTGCAAAAAATCAAATTCTATGTTTTCTTTTAGTTCATCAATTTTTTCGCTGGAACCGACAATTTGCTCATAAGCAGACAGCAACTCAATGATGTCTTTCCAGTAGTTGGACAAAAAGCCAATATTTCCGCTGATACAAGTGACGGGATTTCTAATTTCGTGGGCGACTCCAGCTACCATCTGCCCCAAACTAGCTAGTTTTTCGGTTTGAATTAGTTGAGATTGAGTTTGCTGTCTCAGCAATTTTGTCGCTAGTTCGTGAATGTTGGATTGGGCGACTAACAGTTCGTGCACGTCTACCAAACTATAAGTTTTAGGTGACACTTGAACTACGATCGGCTCGTAAAGCAGTTCTTTGGAGCGCTGGAGCGACTTCCTAGCTGCATCCACGATTAAAGTATTGC
Organism: Cyanobacteria bacterium VAR_87_metabat_62; assembly: GCA_031427135.1. Taxonomy (GTDB): domain Bacteria; phylum Cyanobacteriota; class Cyanobacteriia; order Cyanobacteriales; family Microcoleaceae; genus Microcoleus. The sequence goes on from JANPMV010000019.1 coordinate 12,359, forward strand.
TAGGAAAAATTAAAGTCTCAGTTTCGGCAAAGCGGTACAAAGCCCTGACAGGTCGCTTTAAAAATAATTCTCGCCCAAAAGGACGGCTAATAAATTCTAAAAATCTCCGCCGGGAAATCATGCCGGCAAATTCACCTCGATCCGTCAAAATGACTCCCGGTAACAGCGGATTAGCTTCTAACATCTGGGAAATTTTCATTCCCAAATCTGTAGCTTCTACATAAAAATCGTAAAGTGGCAATTCTTGGAGAGTAGAGTCTAAAGAAAGTTCTCCTAGGTCAGCCTTGGAGATGGATTGGACTGGTCTTTCTACGCAGGAGGTATTTAACATAAGTTCATGAGCACGCTTTTTTTGGTTCTATTTGCCAGCAGACATTCAGCCACCAAAGGTCAGCAGATGAGTAGCTGAGTGCTTTGACCGGCATCCCCCGGGCAAACTACATTTTAAATTACACAGAAAACTGATGGTAGCAAATGAAATTTTACCACTCAAAGTATTAGGCAAGTTCGAGTATGACCGAGATAGATGCGCCCTGGCAATTATGCCTGACTTTATTTTATATTGACTTGAGGTGTATTAACGCGAGGTTCGAGTATTTAACTATTAATTAACCTTGAGTTATATTCTTAACCTATTTTTAATAATAAAATATATTGCTGAAAAAGATAATTAATTGACAATAGAGGAAAATTGGAATTGACCGATCGCCCGCCTCGCCGTCGAAAGTACCGCTGGCTGCGCGTCCCTGAGTTTTAGCTCGCGTCATGTCGGGCGATGATATCAAATCCGGCTGCGCCGGAATGACAAGCGAGGACACGGCAGTGCCGTTTCCCTACCGTGATTTATTGTAGGGACACTCCAAAAGTAACCATCGGCCGATTTATTGTAGGGACACGGCACTGCCGTGTCCTGACTGTTGTGGGTAATATCAATTCCGATGCCACCGGATTTGAGATCGGGCAGAAATATCGATCGCAATTCAAGCAAGTTTAATAAATTTAAATCATTCAAAAGATCGGCATTGAATAAATTATATAACATCTACAAATTAAAGTAAAACAAAAGCAGCAATTATTTTTAAACTAAAATTTTTAACTAAATCTTAACTTAGCGCTGTGCTTTGGTATGATCGACAAGGATTCTACCAAAAACGTGAAACTAGATAGCAATTTACCAGTAGGCGATCGATGCAACCAGCCCTAACGAATCAGTTAAACAATGCTTTTACCCTTTTTCTCAGCTTGTTAGTAGAAGCAATACCTTTTCTGCTGCTGGGAGTTTTATTCTCAGGTTTGCTGCTGGGGTTTGTAGACGAACGCAAACTCGTATCCCGCATTCCGCGAAACCCGCTGCTGGGGGCTTTTGTGGGCAGTTTGATCGGCTTTTTGTTTCCTGTGTGCGAGTGCGGTAACGTGCCCGTAGCGCGCAGGTTGCTGATGCAGGGAGTACCCGCACCAGTCGCGATCGGCTTTTTACTTGCGGCCCCCACTATCAACCCCGTGGTAATTTGGGCAACTTGGACGGCATTTCGCGATCAGCCAGAAATTGTAGTTTTACGGGTGGTATTTTCCCTAATTACAGCAACTATCATCGGTTGGGTATTCAGCGCCCAAACAGACTTGCGGCCTCTGTTACACCCCTCTGTAGCCCGCGCGATTCCCCTCCCAAAACCAGAGTTGTCCAAAAAAGAGCTTTTCCAAGCCAACACTCCGCTGCTGTTGCAGTCGGGGACATTTATGCTGGGTCAGCCGGGAGGTTCGGTGCCGATCGAATCCTTGCTAAAAGATGACTGGAAGCCCTTAAAAATAGGCAAAACAGAAAAAACCTCGAAACGTTCCTCCATGTTCCATCCTGTTTCTAAAGAGCGTCTGCGCTTGCTTTTAGATAGTATGGTACAAGAGTTGCGCGAATTGGGAGGAGTGTTGGTAATCGGAAGTGCGATCGCAGCCATCATTCAAGTTGGCGTACCCCGCGAACTAATTCTCAACCTCGGTCAAGGCCCCGTTTCCTCAATTCTAGCCATGCTGCTATTAGCCGCAGTCGTATCGATTTGTTCTACAGTTGATGCCTTTTTTGCCCTATCTTTTGCTTCCACATTTACCAGCGGTTCGCTGTTAGCATTTCTCGTCTTCGGCCCGATGATTGACCTCAAAGGAATCGGTTTAATGCTGTCGATTTTTAAAGGTCGAGCCGTAATTTACTTAATGATTTTGGCAGCTCAGTTAACCTTTTTGATGACTCTCGCTGTCAACTTGTATCTAGGTTAATCATAAATTAGCGCGGATTGAAAACTAACGATAGACTCCAATTCCCAATTCCCAATTCCCAATTCCCAATTCCCAACTCCCAATAACTCTTGAAAAATGAACCTTAAAAAATTTAGCCCTTGGCTAGACGCCCTAGCTATCTTAGGATGGGGAATATTGCTCCTCAAATATTGGATCACCGGCAAATTAAGCATTCTGATTCACCCGAATTACTTTGGCTTGACTGTAGCGGGGGGAATTGGCTTGATGGTGATTGGCGGGTTTAAAGTTTGGGAACTCTTAAAGGTCGATCGCGCCACAAAGCAATTGCGGACATCGCCAGCAAATAACTCTCCCAGAAGCACAGAAGTTGAACACGTTACTTTATTTCCCCCCAGTGTCGGCAGCACCTTAATGTTAAGCGTCGCATTAATCGGTTTAATCGTAACGCCGCGCACATTTACCAGCCAGACAGCACTGGAACGAGGCCTCACCGAATCCCTGCCAATCACCAGACTGCAACCCCAAGAATTTCGCAATACTACAAGACCCGAAAAACGATCGCTTGTCGAATGGGTGCGACTGTTAAATTTCAATCCCGAGCCGGATACATACAGAAGCCAAAAAGTCAAGGTTCAAGGATTTGTAATTCATCCGCCCAACATCGCAGAACAATATATGTGGATCGGGCGTTTTATCATTACCTGCTGCGCGGCGGACGCCTATCCGATCGGGTTGCCGGTGAAATTAGCGATCGGTCAAAGCCGCGCCGCCTTTCCCCCAGACAGTTGGCTAGAAATAGAAGGAGAAACAATCGTAGAAGAACTGCAAGGTAAGCGCAAATTAATCATTCAAGCATCCTCCCTCAAACCAATTCCCGAACCAAAAAACCCTTATGATTATTAATTTTCACTCAATACAGCGGATTCCCGGTTCATCAAGTAGAGTAGGGCGTTGCTGAATTTAGGTATGATTCACTCGCTATAGCAATCCCTGAAATTTAGTAGGGGCAATTCATGAATTGCCCCTACTAAATTTCGGAGGCAAATCATACTCCTTTCTCAGCAACAGTAGCAGCAGCTTGTGAACCAGTTTTTAAAGTGGTTAATATTGACTCATTCAAGCGCAGTAGCAAATATTACCTCAACCATCTTGGTAGTAGTCGGCGAGAACTGATATCAATTCCGGTTGCACTCCTCATGATGTTGACTGTTGACTGTTGACTGTTGACTGTTGACTGGAATTTACTGCCACCCGCCGTTTGATATCAATTCCGGCTGCGCCGGAATGATAAGCGAGGACACGGCAGTGCCGTTTCCCTACGCCTGATCAATTGTAGGGACACGGCACTGCCGTGTCCTGATTTCGGGTTATATTAATTCCGATGCAACCGGAATTGATATGAATCAATAATTCTAGCACCGCCAACTTATGAGCTGGTAGATTATCGATTGACTTCGACTGCACCATCCCAAAAAACTTCAAACGCCTTACTATCCATCGACAAGAGCGAGCGTCATTAATCCTACTACTTTCTGCTGACTCTCAAATATCGTCATCGTCTTGACCTTGAACGCCCTGGAGAATCCGCGATAACTCGCTCTTCTCATTAATCGTAATCCGAGTTGGAGAACCGCTGATAATCTGTTCGTAACCACGGAACGAATCTTTAATTTGCGGGCCTCTTTCAGTAATTGTGTATTCCCGAATCCCTTTGTCATGCCAGGAACCGCGCATCTTAAACACATTAATTGCCCGCGACATTTCCCCTCGAATCTCTACATACTGAAGCATAATAATCGTGTCAGTAATCGTAGAAATATGAGAGTCGGTAATCGAATTAGAACCCATAAACTGGTCGCTGGTATTTGTGAAAAAGCCAGTTATTTCTTCCTGCTTTGCAAAACCAGTCACTCCAATCACAAATTGTCGGAAAGCGTTATTGCTGACTCCCCTAGCTAAGGCTGACAGCGAGTCTATGGCAATTCTAGAAGGTTTGAATTCGGCAATTTCTGATTTAATCGTCTGCAAGTGGTCTTCTAAACCCGCAGATTCTGGGTAAGTGCACAGTAACTTCAGCAGCCCTTTCTGTTCCATTTCCTCAAAATCAATGCCCCAAGAATAAGCATTGCGGAACAACTGAGCTCGCGACTCTTCATAGGCAAACAGCAGCGCTCGATTGCCGTTCATACAAGCATTTTGCAAGAACTTGCTTACCAATAGCGTTTTGCCGGTTCCCGTCGCACCCGTAGCCAAAATAATCGAGTCTTTAAAGAAACCGCCGCCGCACATCTCGTCGAGAGTTTTGTCGCCCGAAGAAACCCGCACGTTAGAAGACTTTTGAGTTAATCGCATCGCCCCCAAGGGGAAAATATTAATGCCGTCATTAGTCATCGTAAAAGGATATTCGCCTTTCATGTGAGTTGTACCGCGCAACTTCAAAATTTCCATTGTGCGGCGGCGGCGTTCTCCTTCCAAAACGTTGCGTACAATTACTACATTATCTGACACAAATTCTTCGACTCCAAACCGCGCCACCGGGCCGTATTCTTCGACTCGTTCGGTAGTCATAACTGTAGTTGCGCCTACTTGTTTGAGGCGCGCAACTAAGCGAAAAATTTCTCGGCGCACTACTGATGCAGCGTCGTACTGCTGAAATACGGCTGTCACCGAATCTATAGAAACGCGCTTGGCTTTGTATTTGCGAATGGCGTACTGAATCCGTTCGATTAAGGCAGATAAATCAAAGTTTCCCACGATATCCTGACCTTCTGGATCGGGGGAAGCGTCCAAAATAAATAGCTTGCCTTCATCGATTAACTTTGCCAGATCCCAACCAAAACTGCAAGCATTTTTAATGATATCTGCCGGAGATTCTTCAAAAGTTACGAGCACTCCCGGTTCGTCAAAATGGGTGATTCCATTATAAATAAATTGTACGGCAAATAAAGTTTTTCCCGTTCCTGACGTGCCGCTGACTAAGGTGGTTCTGCCGATCGGCATTCCGCCATGACTGATGTCATCAAAACCCTCAATCATCGTGCGAATCTTTTCAACGCCAGTCGTTACAAATCCTTCTGGTTTCACCGTTTGAATAATTTCATTCATATCGATTTTTGTCAACTCTCAATATTCTTTAATTGTCACTCATTAACTACCGCTGATGAGTCTTTTTACCCATTTAGTGTGACCTGGCGCTCAATAACTAATGACTGCTGATGTCGGACTGTCACCTGATTGTCTTATGAATTTAGGTCTTCTTCGCGAAGTTCTTCATAGAGCAAATCTAATCCTATCAGAACTTTCTCGCGATCGGACAAATCCCCAATAATTTTTCGGACTGGCGGCGGCAGGATTTTGGCTAGCGTCGGTGTTGCTAAAATTTTGTCCTCTTCTGCTAGCTGAGGATTTTTGAGTACGTCTATGACTTTCAGCGCGTAGACTCCTTGAAATTCTTGTTCTAGGATGTCTTTTAGGGTTTTCAAAGCTCGGACTGAGTTGGGAGTATTCCCCGCAACGTAGAGCTTCAAAACGTAGGTTTTTTTCAGAGGACTCATGAATTTTTTTAAATATTGAGTATTAGTTGTCAGATGGTACTTGTTATTTGTCTTGCATCCACTATTCTTTGTTATTTCATAATAATTTCAGCTTGTCGATCGCCCTGCGTTCAGTCTTCTAGTTTCTGCTTGCTTAAATTCGGCGGTTTGGCTTCTAGCTTCTACCGTATGGGCTCTTTTGGAATCGATCGCCTGTACATCTCGCACAGATGAGCGATCGCGTCAATCAGAGTCAAGCGGTAATCGAGCAATATTTCCTCGCTGCGCCCTTCTAATTTTAGCTGTTTGGCAAATTCGTCCATCAATGCCATGTGAATTTCTACAACTTGAGTCACGGGAACATCAGCAAAAAAAGCCAAATTCACAAATTCATCTATTTGATTGTTGACCGCAGTATCTTCAGCAAAATAATTTAAAATGATGTTGCGATAACTTAACTTGAGTTGCTCCAAAAACTTTTGCTTCTCTGACAAGGACAGATTTCGCAAAAAAATCTGGGAATTTCTTTGATAATACACACCTAAGTATCCTAATCGCTCGCGTAATTTTTCTGCAAGTCGGCGCTGCTGTCGGCTTAACAAACTTTGAGCAGTCAAGAAGGCCGTCGCATCGATGGTTGCGGATTGGTTATTGACAGCAACGGGAGTGGAAAGTTTCAGAAATTGGGCGATCGCCCTTCAAAAGCTCGATCGCACACCCTGCAAGTTCCTCAGACTGGACAAAAATACCGATCGACAGTTGGGGAAGCAAAGCTGTAGGTGAAACATCGACCTTGCCCGAAAGTGCTGGATCGCTCAGAGTTGATATCTCCTTTAAAAAACACTTAATATTTTAACAATTATTGCAACATTTACTGTAAGCAATCTTAACAGCAAAATTGGTAACAACTTTTTAATACAGAGATAATTAAACTCATCTGCTCCTGCGTCAACCACCCTAATGTTGATTTCTGCAATTAAGCTTAAGCCTTAAAATAACTGTTAGTCGCCTCAAATCGGCTGCTGGCATCTAACTCACAGGTCTGGTGGCGATCCCCGGTCTGGTAGCGAACTGATATAAAACAAATAAGATATAGAAATCCCCAGCTACATTAGGTCTCAAAAACATTACTGCTCTCGGTAGCAGACTCTCAGGTTTGTTATGCCAACCACCAGCCCCAGTCTCAAGAACTTTATCGAGCTAGTGCCGCTGTGCCAATCCACGGCGGCGCTAGAGTCTCTGCGGTCAATTTTCAGCCAGAGTAACTGCGATCGAGTTGCAGTAGTCAACGAACAGCTACAGCCCCTGGGATTAGTTTACCTCCGCGCCCTTTGGGCTGGTGGAACCGATGATCGCACAAACGACTGGGAGCAACCTTTGAAGGACAGCCCGCTCGCGATCGAGCCCATCAGAACAGTATCGGCCGCTCTGAGCATCAGCGAATTCTGGCAGTATCTGCAAACAGAGGAACTGAACACTCCCAGGGCGACAAAACCAGTTCTAGGTTTCTCGAAAAGCCCGATCGGGCTGATAGATGCCAGCGGTCAATTTTTAGGACTACTAGACAGCCTGAGCCTGCTGCAATTCGCCGCACTTAACAGCAGCCTGACTGCCAAGCCATCAGCAGTCAAAGAAATCGAATTAATCCCCGTTTCCGCAGCCATCGCCACCGCCCTAGGAGCTCAAGTGCGCTTTTTAGAAGCAGGATTGAAACCCTCGGAAAACCTCAACTCCCTAGTCCAACTGCTGGAAAAACTGCCCCTGCCGTTGAGATTGCAAACGCCCACCGGACAAATAGTCAGCCAAAATGCAGCGTGGCGAATTTTGCTGGGAGCCGGCCCAGAACCTGTTCCAGAACCAGCAGCAAATTTCGGCAAACACGGCAGCAAAGAGAAACCAAGCCATTCAACAACCGAATACACAAGGGCGCAGGTAGAAGCCGTCGCCCAAGAATGTCGGAGCTTAGTAGGAGCAAGTCGATCGGGCGATCGCGATTCAACCGCAGCCACCAGTTGCTCCTTACCCCTGTACGCCGCCGCCTCCCCATCAACCTTAATCGCTCCAGCTTGGTGTCCGATCGCAGGCAAACCAGACACCTACATTTGCGACTGCCCCGTACAAACAGGACAAGAACGGATCTGGCAATTTGTCAAACAGCCACTCTCCGATAACCTAATTTTAGTCATGGGACAAGATGTCACTGAAGAACATTTAGTCGCCAAAGAACTAGCAGCAAAAAATGCAGACTTAATCCACCTCAACCGACTCAAAGACGAATTTTTATCCTGCATCAGCCACGAACTAAAAACCCCACTCACCGCCGTCCTCGGTTTATCCAGCCTGCTCAAAGATAAATTGATCGGAGAACTCAACGATCGCCAAACACGCTACGCCAAACTAATCCATAAAAGCGGGCGGCATTTGATGACAATAGTTAACGACATTTTAGACTTAACCCGAATGGAAACCGGGCAGCTAGAACTAATTCCCGAACCTGTCGAGATAGCAACCACCTGCAAAAAAGCCTTTGAACAAGCAAAACAACTGCAACAGCAAGAAGAAAAATCCCCTACTCAGCCGAGCCAAACAAATGGCGAAGCAAACGCCGAGTTCTCCGCCCAAATCGAATTTACACTCGAAATAGAACCAGGACTGAGCTATTTAATTGCAGACGAACTGCGGCTGCGACAAATGCTCGTCAATCTGCTTTCCAACGCCCTAAAATTCACAGAAGCCGGCGGAAAAATTGGATTGAAAGTAAATGTTTGGGAAGGCTGGCTCGCATTCACAGTTTGGGACACCGGCATCGGCATCCCCGCCGACAAACAGCACCTGATCTTTCAGAAATTCCAACAGTTAGAAAGCACCATGACTCGCCGATTTCAAGGAACCGGACTGGGACTGGTACTAACTCAACGTTTAGCGAGGCTCCACGGCGGAGATGTTTCGTTTATTTCCTCAGAAAACAAAGGCTCTGAATTTACCCTACTGCTGCCGCCAAATCCTCCGAAAAACAGTACGGAAGAATCCCCGGGAGGCATAGCAGCCGAGTCAGAATTCTTAAGACCAAAATATCAGATTCCGATCGCCAATTCTCGCTCTCGGCTAGTATTAATTGTCGAAGCAGTTCCCAAATATATCGAAGATTTAACCAACGTCCTCTCCGGTTTGGGCTACCAGGTAATAGTCGCCCGTTCCGGCACCGAAGCGCTGGAAAAAGCGCGCAGGTTCAGTCCCGAAGCGATTTTCCTCAACCCGCTGCTGCCGCTGCTGTCCGGTTGGGACGTGCTGACTCTGCTCAAGAGCGATCCAGATACCCGATCGATTCCGGCGATCGTCACAGCCACCAGAGGCGAAAAAGAACGGGCTGCTATCAACCGCGCCGAAGGCTTTTTGAGCTTGCCAGTCGAAGAACCCGCTTTGCGGAGGTTGCTAGACTCGATCGTCCGCCCCGACACCAATACCAGCAAGGCGATAAGTTCTTTAACCGTGTTGTGGATCAGCCCGCAAAACAGTTCCTGTCAAGGCTCGGCATTACTGCTCAACCCCACCTACTGCCGGGTTTTAGAAGCAGACGACCTCAGCCAAGCAGAACTCGTGGCCCGAATTTGGCGGCCAGACGCGATCGTCTTGGACAGTACGAATCAACTGGAAAACCCCTTAGCTTTTATCGAACAGTTAAGTCGATCTCGAAATTTGGGTTCTCTCCCCTTAGTGACTTTAGATCCCGCAACGACGCAACTAGCAAATCAAGTCAAAGGGTTGTCGGTATTTCCGTGTTTAGCGGGCGGTAGTCCCGACGGAACCGGGTTAGTAGCGAGTGCATTGTGGCAAGTGATTCAAGTAGCTGCTGGCATGAGTTGGAAGCCCAGCATCTTATTTGCCGATATTTCGAGTTTACCCGACTTGCACTCCTCTGCTGGCGGGAATCCGACGGGAGAATTGGCAAATCGCGGTCGATCGACGGAGGCCGAGATGCCGATTAAGAGTTCTAAGTTTTCTACTCCCAACTTTCAAGCTTTGATTCAGTACATCCAAACCGCAGGATTTCGAGGGTCGATCGCTCAGAGTTGGACAGAAGTTTTGCAGCAATTGCAATATCAAAGCGTTGACTTAGTTTTGCTGTGCTTGCAAGATGCCCCCTCAGAATCCTCCGCTATGTTGCAAGCGCTATCGAACTTGCGGCAAATGGGAGTAAAACTGCCCATTTTAGTCTGGGATTATCGGTCTGCTGTAAATTCGGAATCCAAGGCGATCGACTTTCTCCTACAAGAAGTATCTGCCAAAATACTGCCTTCTTCCTTGTCAGCAGCACAATTGTTAGATAAAATTCAACAGAGTTTATTAATTCATTCAAGTTTCTGATATCAATTCCGGTTGCATCGGAATTAATATTACCCGAAATCAGGACACGGCAGTGCCGTTTCCCTACAATTAATCTGGCGCTGCCGTGAAACGGCATCTTGAGTCTCCTCGCTTATCATTCCGGGTGCGCCGGAATTGATATGAAAAGTAAAAACTTCCCGCGTTTGTAATGAGGACAACCGTCCTCTATAAAACAGTAAATCCAAACTTTTATTCCTGAACAAAAACAGAATTTAGGAACTATTTAAATCAAACCCGCAAAACGTGGCGAGTCAGGAATCAATATCAAAACTCAAGAATATAGGTTATTATAGGCGATCGAGAAACCATATATTTTTTGCTGGGGCTGATCGCGTGCCTAATCGTCTTCCTCTACTATCTCTGCTGCTCGCACTCGGCTTGTGGACAATGCCCAAACCAGTTGTCGCACAGGCACTTCTGCCTTACACCCTACAAATTGACTCGGCCGGGCTCGAACAAACAGCCTTGAGCCTTGCAGAAGAAGCCGTCCAGCTAGCCAGACTCCAGCAGTACCAACTTGCAGTACCCAGAGCCGAACTCGCCACACAATTAGCCCCGAAGAATGCTCAAACTTGGACTTTGTTAGGCAGCTTGTACCTTCAAGTCGAGCAGTTCGATAAAGGGATTGTGGCTTTGCAGCAAGCTCAATCCCTCGCGCCAGAAAATGCCTCAATTCAATTTGTTTTGGGAGAAGCACACTTTCGGCAAGCCAAGTATGAGAAAGCAGTTGAATACTTGCAAGCTGGTTTGAAAATAAAACCAGACACTCCGGGCGCATTATTTGATTTGGGCAATGCTTTTTATAAGCTGAAGCGGTTTGAAGAGGCGATCGCCCAATACGAAAAAGCCTTTGCTTTAGAAAAAAACCTGTGGCCTGCTATCAACAACATCGGATTAGTCAAATACGAAATGGGAGATGCCGATGGCGCTATCAAACGCTGGGAACAGGCGATCGCGATCGACAAGGAGGCAGCAGAAGCAATGCTAGCTCTAGCAGTAGCATTGTACGGCAAAGGTGACAAAGCAAAAGGCTTGGCGATGGGAGAAGCAGCTCTGAAACTCGACAAACGCTATGCTACCGTAGAATATCTCAAAGAAAACCTTTGGGGCGATCGTTTGATTGCAGCCACCCAAAAATTCTTAGAAACTCCCGAAATGAAAGCAGCACTCACTAAAATTCAAGACGCCCCACCCCCTCCCCAAATATTGCCTTAATTATAAGTTTGTAGTGAGGACGATCGTCACTATTTGCAGGCGCTTTTTTAATTATAAGCATCGGAATGATATAGAGGACACGGCAGTGCCGTTTCCCTACACCAGATTATTTGTTGGGAAACGGCACTGCCGTATCCTGATTTCGCTAATATTAATAACTCCGATGCTACCGGATGTGATACTAAATTATTATTAAGAAGTAGCTTTCTGCAATTCTCCAATTCTTTAATCTAAAATCTAAAATCCTATGACTGTTTCTCCCCTAAGCTGGACACAATTAGAAGCCCTCACAGACTTTCAAGTCGATCGCACCAACGGCCCCACCAACGCCCAATCCCGGTTGCGCCTCTTCGGTAAAACCGAATCCGATGTGCGAGTCACCCTGTACCGCGACAACCACGCCTGGTGTCCCTACTGCCAAAAAATCTGGCTGTGGTTGGAAGAAAAACAAATCCCCTACCGTATTGACAAAGTTACCATGTTCTGCTATGGGGAAAAAGAAAGTTGGTACAAGCGGAAAGTGCCATCGGGAATGCTACCGGCGATCGAGCTAGACGGCCGCATCATCACCGAAAGCGACGACATTTTAATCGCCCTAGAAAGAGTCTTTGGCCCGTTAAGTTTGGGCATGGAAAACCCCGCAGTCCTACCCATGCGCCGACTAGAACGAATGTTATTTAGGGCTTGGTGCTCTTGGTTGTGCTACCCCGCCAGTTCAGCCAAAGTAGAACAAAACAATCGCAACCAATTTATCAGCGTTGTCACCCAAGTTGAAGCAGCTTTGGCTAGCACTCCCGGGCCTTATTTCCTCGCTGAATTTGGCACTGCGGATGTGATCTTTACGCCCTACGTCGAACGGATGAATGCCAGTCTTTACTACTACAAAGGCTACTCGATGCGGGAAGAAAACCCGCGCTTTGCGGACTGGTTTGCAGGGATGGAAAGCCGATCGACTTATCGCGGTACTCAAAGCGACTTTCACACCCATGTCCACGATTTGCCACCTCAAATGGGCGGCTGTTATGAAAACGGCGAACCGCAAATGCTGCTCAACAAAACCCGCGTGGATAATGGGCCTTGGGCTGGATTACCCGATGTGATGTATCCAGAACCGGAAACCTCGCGTAAAGAAGCGCTCGATCGCGTTATCAAGCATCAGCGCAACATTATTAAAGTCAATCCTGCTGACGATAAGTTATTTGATGAGGCTTTGCGCTGTGCTTTAACTTTGATGGTGACTGGCGAAGTTTGTAAGCCGCCGGTTGGATCTGATGGGGCTTTGCGGTATTTGCGCGATCGGGTGAATGTGCCCCGCGATATGTCGATTTACGCGGCGAAGCGGCTGAGGGAGGCTTTGGAGGAAACGGCGGCGTTGGTGGGTGATGGCCAAGGTACTCCGATTCTGTTGAAGAATCGGCGGGATCAAGATCCGGCTAATTTTGTTTAGGATTTAGCCATATTGGAATCAGGCGGAATGGGCGTTGCTGCTGCTATACTTCATCAGCTTGCAATCTGGTCGATCGTTGTGCTACCATTGGTAGTATTAACAGTGGCATAAATAATATGAAAGTATCTATCTCTTTGCCAGATGAGCTAGTGCGTTACATTGACCAGCGTGTAGAAAATCGCAGTCGCCTAGTTGAGCTTTTATTGCAAGCATGGCGCAAACAACAAGAACAGCAGGCAATGGTAGAAGCCTGTTTATTGCTGGATGAACTAAGTGATGAATTAGCCGATGAGGAGGAAGCATGGCAGCAAGCAGCGATTACCGACTGGGAAGCATCTGGCTTGTAACTTTCGATCCGTCAGTTGGTACAGAAATCCGCAAGACTCGACCCGCGGTAATTATTTCAGGAACTGCTTTTAATCAACGCAGCAAGGTAACAGTTCTACCCATCACTTCTGCTGTTCCCAACGAGGGTTTACGAGCTGTTGTTTTGCCTGTGATTCCTTCGACTTTCAATGGTCTCAATAGCGAAAGTTTTATCGTTTGCGTCGATCCGATGACGTTTGATAAACGCAGACTTGTGCGCTGTCTTGGGCAATTGGAGTTGCAGCAACTACAAGAAATTCAACTAATTTTGGCTCGATATTTAGAACTTGAAGATTAGGGCAATGCAAAAGCTGGGGAGTGACAAACATAGCATCGAGTAATGAAGGATTTCTGGATAGTTGAAAACTTTTCCTACATTTTGCCCTTTGGCATCGATATAAGCGGCATCGAAAACGGAAATATGGACTTTGATGAGCGAATTCAGGCTGACCATACATACATGGGATATAGCTACATGGACAAAGAAGTTGTGGTTTGGTTGGATGGGCGGCGATAGCCGCCCTGTAAGGATTATAAGGTTTACTGACAAATGAGAATTACCACAACTTGTGGCGGGTGTTGTTTTTTGCTTGAAGTTTTGTGCTGACTCACGCGCTTAGTTGGTGATGCAGGAGAATAATCGAGAATTTCTTCCTCACCCCAAGGGAAAGCAAGCTGCACAGCGGTAGGTTGGGATTCGGGAGATGAGTATTGGTTGGAAGTAGTCATAAATAAAACTAGCCTTAAGTTCAACAAAATCAAGACTAAATTTGGAGTAGACCTCCGAGCAAATTACTCCAATGGGGGCTGTAAGGCGGCTATGATAAGGGTTAGACGTTTGGAGTAGGTCAATGAGCTTTAGAGTTACTCCAAAGATTTTTCGGAATTTCATGGGTTGAGTAATGAACAAATCTAGCTGTGAACCAGATGATCGCAAGAATGAATCTAAGAGCAAACCTAGCTGTGGCCAGGGTGTTCAAAAGTGGGTTAAGAAAGTGTTTGAGAGCTTGTTATTATTTGCCGATGGGAAGTTGAAAGGCTGCGAATACCTAGATATTCCGATAAAGCGGCCTGAAGCCACTCAGTTAGTTATCGAAACTAGACTAGCTCGCTTAAAACAGTTAACAGAAAAGAACAACGTCAAGACATCGAAAGGCAACAACCTATCGGAGGAAAATGTTAGAGATGCAGTTAAGGATTACTTGCAAGATTTCCTGGGGATTCTAGAATACGAGACTATTGGTGTCCCCACCGACGGTAATCTGCGTCTAACTTTGAGATTGTGGGATGAAGACACAGCAAGGAACTTGACCCGTTTTGATGAAGTGTGGGAGGATAAGCGAAAAGAGCGAGAGCAACAGAATAAGAGCAAAAAAAGCAAAAAATCCACAAGCATCGCACCTAACTGGCAAGAACTCTGCCTCAAAATGCTTGAAGGTAAAAGACTGATCACCGTCGATTATTGGCTCAACCGTGCAGATAGTCTACCCTTAGATTTTGTACCGCTGGGATTGCTAGAACAGAAAAAAGATCAGAATGGTAGAAATATCGATTACGCAGTAACAGACAAGTTTGACAGAGAAGATCAGTTTTTTCATGAAGTTCTGGGGGATGGAAAAAAAAGTCCGAAAAGCCAAGGGCGACAGTTAGCCATTATCGGAGAATCGGGGGCTGGAAAAACTACGCTATTGCTGAAAATTGGGTTTTGGATGTTAGAACATACCGATGAAATACCGCTCTGGATAGATGGGAGAAAGATAGGTACAAAACCGCTACACCAATATTTGAAAGAGTGGCTGCAAGAAGCTTATGGAAAGCTAGGAGATTTACCCCCAGAATGGATTGCAAACCTAGAGCAACGCTTGGAAAATGGTCGTATTTGCTTGTTGCTGGATGGAGTTGAAGAGCAGGGAAGCCAATTGACCGAAAAGTTGATTGGTTGGGTAGGAAAGTGCCGAGTAGTCTTGACCTGTCGGACAAGTATCTGGAACACCAGCAAAGATGCTTTAGAAGTTTTAGAATTTGATACTTATCAAAATCTAGGCTTTAGACTTGAGCAAATCAAACAGTGCTTTGATGCTTGGTTTATCAGCGATGCAGACGAGTTATGGGCTGAGTTAAACCAGCCAAGATATCACCGCATTAAAGAGTTAGTTAGTAATCCTCTATATTTAACATTTTTGTGTCGGACTTGGCAACCACAACGCCAATTGCCCAGTACCAAAGCTGGTCTAATTCAATGGTTTCTTGATACAGACTATGACGACCGCCAGAGCATCCCAAAATCTACTAAACCCCAGAAACAACCCTTGATAGATTCTCTAGCACAATTGGCAAAACAGGCGATTGAGAGAGGCGAATCTCCGTTATCGCGTTACCGAGTCTGTTCTCAATTAGGAGAATCGGATGAGGATTTGTTTCAGTTAGCTATCGATCAGCTTGGATGGTTGCAGCGTGTGAGTCCTTACCCAGAGGTCTATGACTTTATACATGACTCATTTAAGGAGTATTTTGCAGCGAAAGCTATACCGCATTCGGACTACTTTTTAAAGCACGTTCCTCACAACCCAGATCAAGGTACTTATCTCATTTTTGAGCCAAAGTGGAAAGAGGTCATTTTGCTATGGCTGGGACGTGAGGATGTTGACAATAAGGAGAAAGAAAAATTTATTAAGTCATTGGTAGAGTTTGAGGATAGATGTCAAGACTTTTATTCTTCTCAAGCGTGTTGTTTAGCAGCGTCGGGAATAGCCGAATTTAAAGAGTGTGGACTTGCTGAGCAGATTGTGTGGTGGCTTGTTAGATTCGGCTTCAGTTTGCAGACGTTTGACACTCCAATCGCACAGTTGGCCAGAGAAACACTTCCAGAGATAGATCGTACTCTTGCTGTCACCACCCTGATTGACACAATTAACAATAGGCTAAATCTGTGTGTGGGTTATTTGTTGGTTTGGGAATTAGGGCAAATTGGTATGGGTTCACCAGAAGCAATTTCTACTCTCCTTTCCTTAATTTGCACTAGCAGCCCTGATGCCACCCATTATCAAGATAACTCTAACCATTATCAAGCACTTGATAGTTTAGGGCAAATTGCTTTTAACCACTCAGAAGCAATCAAAGTTATAAGTGACCTGGTAGACAGCAATACTAATATGCTTACCCGTGTTAAAGCTGCTGACTGTTTAGTTAAAATTGCGCCGAGTCACAAGTTAAAAGCTATCAATACTTTGATTGAATTAATGAGTTCTGAGCAAAATAATGATATTCGTTGTCGAGCAGCTCATAGCTTGGTTAAGATAGATAGTCAATACTTAGAAAAAGCCATTGAAACTCTGAGCGAGATTATTGATAGTTATAAAGATTTTAATCCTAATGATTTCATTCATCATTTAGTAGCTAGTCGCTTAATAGAAATTGCACCTGAACACCCTAAAGCGATTGCGGTGGCTCTCTTGCTGGAAACTACAGCGAACTATCCAGAATCAATTACAGAGCTAATCGATCTGATTTGTGGCACTCCTGACTTATCTATTTGTATTGGAGCGGCCCAAAAACTAGAAAAAGTTGGAATAGGTAATGATGAAGCAGTCAAAAAACTGATTGAACTGATTCACTCTAATATCGATTCGTCGATCCGTGTTATCGTGGCTGAATGTTTGGGTAAAATACTCCAAACTCATCAGTTCGAGTTAGCAATTTCATCCATGAAACACTGTCTATCCGATCGGGTTGCTGAAAGTGATTTTAATCTCTACTACAACTGCTATAAAGTGATTTGGCCTTGTTCCCAAAATATGGGCTACCCAGAATTTTTCAGGGCTTGGTATGGTGAACCACAAAGCCACAAATGGGAACTGTTTCCCCAAGACCTTCTCCGCGCGCTCTCCACTGAGTCACAATTAAGGGATTCTGTGAAGCTAATTTGTATTGACGGGAGCAAGTTCATTGAACGTGATAACCCATCAGGTAAAATTTATAGCGAAATGGTTAAGCAGGGCTGTTCTAAAAGCGATGATGGAACACCTAAAACAATGCTTGACCTTCAAACTTATTGGGATTTGCTAGACAGCGAAAAACAGATGGTCTTAGTCTTATACGAAAACCATAAAGGAACAGAGCCAAAAGACTTTAGCAAGCGCTTCCTTCATGACCTCAGTAAATTTGATGGCGTGATTTGTATTGTTAGCAGTCAACCAGAGGACAATCTGTACTTGAAACAATTTTCAGATAGCGATACTCATCTGATTGAGAATATCGTCAAGTGGATAAAAGCGAGTCTTCTCGAAAATCTGTAAAAGCGATCGCCATCAAGTGAATAATGTTAATCACCCTAATTTGTCTAGTTTTTTATAATCGCTAAAAAGTTAAGCTTTTAAACTTAACTTTTTACGGACTGATATCTAAGCCACCTCTACGAACACACCGCTTCGAGCAAACTCCTCTTCTTCAGGACTAAAGACGGGAGCTCGATCGACAAGATCGGGGTCAAAGTAATATGTCTCTTGTAGGAATTGTCCGGTGACGATCGCCTCCTCCAACTCCTTGATATAATCTTGGGCAACTAAGCAGGCCTCCTTGATGCCTTCTGAGTCCCGCTTATCCAACAGCTTTTGCAATGTTGCTCTCACCCCTGTCAGTCGTGCCGATGGCTTGAGCATACTGTAAAGCCGGTACATCCGATCGGTGGCAATGCTAATGTGTTTGAGAGCTTTGGCTCGTGCTAGCTCAGAGTCAATGCTGGGCCAATAACGGGTAGTGTAGAATGCTTTCTCATCCTTGTGATACCACTCCTCCGATCGCGCAATTGATGAAGAGACAGTATTGTGCAACTTCCAGAAGAATAAGCGCAGGGAATCGCCATCTACTACCGTGGACAGCTTTGCCTCCATTGATACCTCAAAGTTATTCAGAAGCGGGTCGCGCCCAAGCACAAGGTACTCCACAGGGTACATTTCCACCTCTTTATTCTGCACGACGTAGGCGTTGAGGTGGTGGCGGCAGTAGGGGCAGGGATACATAGTGGCAAACAGCTTGAAGAAGTCCTTGAAGATGGCCACCAGAGTTTTTTGCTGTTTGGGGGTCTTCGTAGAGACGAGTTCAGCCGTAGTGTGGAAGAAACGCCACACCGCAGGGCCAATATAGTAAGGGAAGCTGACGCGCATTTGTGAATTCTTTATTTCACTGCGATCGATATACACATCGATAAATGACACATATTGCGAAAGTTCGCCAGACTCGCGCCCAAACTCCATGCGTTCGCGCCGTTTCTGTACCCCATTTAGGTAGTTGTGCGTCAAGCGCCATGCCTGTTGAAGCATCAGTTGCTGTTTTGGAGCGCATTTGGGAAAGCTTTCTACAACATCCGCCCCATACCGCCCAAATTCCCCTGACGTTTTAGTCGCTTCGTACCACTGGTTTAAAGCCGCTTCGTCAGGCACCGTGTTCAAGGGGATATCTGCTGCGGTACAGACGCTGAAGGCAGTCAGCAGCTTCGGCATAAAGTCTTCATACCAATATGCCACTGGCATCATCGCACCATCGATTTTCTCAGAAGCATCCGAGACGATGACGCGGTTCCACTTCTTCAGGTACTCTTTGGGATCTCCCTTGGATTGGGCTGGTGGCGGTGCCATTTCCTCACTCAGTTCCATTTTTCGCAATCGGTTGAGTTCGTTGATGGCAAGCACGCCCTCGGCGATGTCGCGCAAGTTGAGACTCTTCTTTTTGATGGTGATTGCAAACTCGACTCCCGCGGCAAACTTCTCCTTGGCGCTGGCAGATTTACCCCGCGCCTCTAACATGGCTTTTTGTTCTGCCAACATTTCTGGAGTTTTTTCGATCGTCTTCCAGTTCTTAATGCGAGCCTCTAGTCTGGCATATTCATCTTCGAGTGATTTAACTACTGCATCCAGTAGAGGGTTGCACGCAGAGTCTACGATACCTAATCCTTTATAAAGCCCGATCGAACTTCTGACAAATTGCACAAAATCAACGATTCTGTATGGCAAGTTTCTCACGCGCAGGTGAGTCTGGTGGTTGGCGGAAAAACTCTCGCGGAAGCTGCGGTAGGCTGCTCCCTGGATCAGACGAAACAAACCAATCTGCATCTGCAAGCGGGACGTACCGCGTTTCTGCTCAGTTTGTGGGTGTTGGGCGAGTAGTTCTTTTAGCCGCGCTATTTCTGGATTGCTATCGTCTGTGGGTGCTTCTTCTAGATTAGGTTCAATCGTCGCGACAGAAGCTGCCTCGTTGATAGCAGTTGCTGTACTGGCGATCGCAGCCGCTGTACTATCTGAAATCTCGGTTGTCTGTGTACTGACAATCGGAACGGGCGAGTCTTGATATCCGGTTGTGAACTCTGACTCATCCGGTACCAGTTTGCAGAATTCCTCAAAGTCAATGGAGGCATCGCCGTCATGGTCTACCTCTTTGATGATCTCATCCAGCTCTTGCTCTGTCAGCCCAAACTGGCTCATCACACCCTGCATCTCGTCTTTAGTGATTTGACCGCTGCCATCCTCATCAAATACACTAAATGACAGTTTGAGACGACTCTGGCGATCGCCAATCTGGGACACCATCAGCATTTTGAATTCATCGAAATCGATAGTGCCCGACAAGTCTACGTCCACTTCTTTGATCATGTCGCGCAACTCGGTTTCGTTAGGACTCTGCCCTAGCGATCGCATCACTTGACCCAGTTCTTCCGATGAGATACCACCGCTCCCGTCCGCATCAAATACTTTGAACGCTTCCCATAACTTGACTACCTCTTCTTCAGTCATGGCTTTTTTTTCAATATCCACAGATGTCATCACTAAATCCTCCGTAATTTTTAATTGACTTTCTATTGATTGTGACTAATATACTTTAATTCCTGATGACTTACGCATTGGGATAGGCAAGCTGAATTGGCGTCATATAAAGGAAGTCGGAGGGAAGAAGGAAGGACTTTAGTCCTCCCTACATACAAACTTTATGGGTTTTTTTAACAGTTTCCCCCTTCCCCTTCTCCTCTAAAAATCTCTCAATTGAGCTGTTTGAACAGTCACATCTTTCGTCAGAGAACCGCGCCGCAATTTCAGTTTCAAACTTTGACCGATTTGGCTATTTTCCACCAGATTTTGCAACTGTTCCGCCGTCGTGACAGCCTCGCCGTCAACTTGGACGATCGCATCTCCCTTCCGAATCCCGGCTTTCTCAGCAGGCGTATTTGGCATCACTCGCATGACTAACACTCCTTTGACTTCCGGTACGATCAAAACAGCATTTGGATCGGCGTTATTCTCTTTGGCGATTTCAGGAGTCAAAGCAATCATCTGAATCCCTAAAAATGGGTGACTGACTTTTTCGCCCTTGGCTAACTGCGCGTAGATGGCTTTAGCTTTGTTGATGGGAATCGCAAAGCCAATTCCCATCGCATCGGCTCGAATCGCCGTGTTAATCCCGATTACTTCTCCTAAACCGTTTAACAGGGGGCCGCCGGAATTGCCGGGGTTGATGGCTGCGTCTGTTTGAATGAAATCCAGGCGTTTGTCGGGAATTCCTACGGCTGCGCTCGATCGCTTCAAAGTGCTAATAATTCCCAAGGTGACTGTATTGTCAAATCCTAAAGGATTGCCAACGGCGATCGCCCAATCTCCGACTTTTACCGCATCGGAATCTCCCAAAGCTGCTGCGGGCAAGTTGACACCCTTGGTATTAATTTTGACAACGGCTAAATCTGTAACTTCGTCCGTACCTAGGACTTCTCCCGGAAATATGCTGCCGTCGTTTAAGGTGACAGTGACTCGATCGGCCTTATCAACGACGTGAGCGTTGGTTAACACAGTCCCGCTTTTGTCGATGACGAAGCCGGAACCTTGACCCCGCAAGCGTTCTTGTCTGGGTACTTGGGTTCGCAAATCTTCACCGAAAAATCTATTGAAGAAGGGGTCTTCCATCAGTGGATCGAGGTTGCGACTGACCGTGCGCTCGGTATCAATTCGGACAACGGCTCGCCCGACTCGATCGACCGCTGCGGTAACAAAGCTATTGCTGCTAGCAGTCGCTGCGAGTTCTGCGCCTCGGAGTGCCAACTTTTGGGGATTTTGGACAGCCGATGAGAATTTCTCGATTTGTACTTTCGCCACACCTGTTTTGGGCTGTTCTGGCAAGTTGGGCGAGGGCTTGATGTCAGTGGCAGAGGCTGGTGTAGGGCTGAGTGTCCAAGCGTTTAGGGCGATCGTCATTGCTAAGATTAGGCTTAACAGGCGAGCCGCGGTTCCGGGTGCTGGGCGAAAAAACTTGAATAGTCGCATATCTTGAATAAAAGTCAGGCTGAGTTATTTAGATACAGGTATTCTCGCGCAGACTAAATAATCTGTCGCGGAGAACTCCTAAATATATTTTGACAAATCGTAACCGTGCCTGCATCCCATTCCGTTGTAGAACTGGTTACAATACATGAGTCAGAAGCCTGGACAATATCCTAATATTCTGAATTCTAATTATTAAATTTTGCCTCATGATTATATCTGATACTTCTACCGACAAATCTTTGCCCTCAAATTCCCACCACCATCACGATGATGGCTCCGTTCATCCTCACCATCACGATGAAGAATCCCGGCGGCGGCTCGTTAATCGCTTGTCTCGGATTGAGGGACACGTTCGGGGTATTAAAACAATGGTGCAGGAAAATCGCCCCTGTCCAGAAGTTCTGGTACAAGTTGCTGCGGTTCGAGGCGCGCTCGATCGCGTCGCGAGAATCATTCTGGACGAACATTTAACTGAGTGCATCGCCCGAGCCGCTAAAGAAGGCAATATCGATACAGAAATTGAAGAGTTGAAAGCTGCTTTAGATCGGTTTTTGCCTTAAATTATGAAAATCTTAATTTGAGAATAAAAATAGTAAAAATGACAAAACCTGCAAGCTAGACAAAACCTACAAGTTAGTCGTTATTAAGACTTTTTTGAGCTTCAAAAAGCAGCGAAAAATTTTGACCTGACTTCAAAAAGAATTAAAACCTGCAACTAAGACAAAACCAGGAAGTTCGTGATTATTTAGACTTTGGTCAGCTTAGCTTTTAGCTGGTATCTGACTGTTGCGTAAACGGCTTTATAGGAAGCCTCAATGCTATATTCCTGCTGCAACCACTCTTGAATTTCTCCATAACTTTTAAAGCCTTTTTGGGGGTCGCTGAGGCGCATTGCCAAACTAGCGCGGGCCAGAGGAGGAATCGCCGGCTTGCGGCCGCCGCTGTGCTTTGTTTCCAGGAGTCCTTCGAGTCCCTCAGAGCGGTACTTTCTCAGCCACCGCTGCACTGTAATGCGGTTTACGCCGATCGTCATTGCCAATTCTTTAACTGTCTTAACGTGACAAATTTTGAACAGGTAAAGTGCTTGAATTTTTTGAAAGCCACTTGCCGTTTTTTGTTCGGTCAACAGGCTTTTTAGTTCTTCAATTGTCTCAGTGATGCTAAGTTTACATACTCCAGCCATATCAATTACCTCACGATTCGCGCTCTACAATAGCTTTGTTTGACAAGGGAGCAAAATTTACTCCGAATCCTAACTGCTGGCGCTTATGCTTGCTAAGAAAGCAATACAAAAGCACTCTAAATTAAACTTTTTCAGTCCTCGACACACTCAGAGGCTTAAAAGCAGTTTTTTGACTGTGAGCAAGGGTTGCAACGAAGTTTTTGGGTAAAAAACTGGTTTTTGAGTCAGTGTTGTACTTGCTCGGACAAGCCTGGTTGCTAATACTGATGTCAGTTAACCGAGCGACTGCAATATTAGCTGTAATACTCGACTTTTAAGGAATACCATTTATTCTCTTTTTGCTAAACATATATCATGGTTTTCCTGGTATTTATTGGTAATTTTTGCGAACTTTTTTGCGATTTTTAGTCATTAGTTGCCAGCAGACAGCCTTGGTTTGTCCACCAGCGATCGCACTTTTCTACATACATACCCTTATTTCCCGAAGTGGATTTCTGGCTTTCGCTGTGCAAGAAATCCTGAGATATCAGCACTCTCACGGCCCGAAACGGGTCGCCCCGAGTGACGTTGCAACCGACCTTCCTGCCGTGGGCAAGTCTCTGTAAAACTACGCAGGTCGATCGCCAGTTGAGTAAAACACATTGACCGTGGGATTGTCAATTTTTTACCAGCACAGTACCACTATCTGCTATTTTTTCCCGCCAGCCGTGATCGAAACGATTGTTTCTATGTGATATTACTAACATTAATTAGTGATCGTTGTCACACTAATACTAAGTAAATTCAACTACCACAAAAAATTATGGTTCGATCGCACTTTCCACCCAAAATTCCTTTGATTTAGTCCAGAAGTGCGCTCCAGATGATTGTGAAAAATATTAAATGTTAATTTTTAAGCCAAAAAAAAGATAATGCAGTTTTGTGCTTCACACTTGCAAAACAATCTAATTTATTCTGGAATCTTGCAGATTGAGCGAAATGTCGGGCTGGGTTCATCAGTTGACAGTTGACAGTTGACCTGTGACAGTTGACAGCTACCCATAGCCGTCGATAGAAGAGGATTGCAGCAATGAATCATTTTGTTTGATTTCCCCCTAAACGGGGAGGCTTCAGACCCAATCTTCAGGGGTGAATCTTTCAACATCTAAAATCTAACATGGCAGAACATCCGGTTAAACCGGTTGGCTGAGAGTATTCTTCACTTAAAAGGTGTAGAGAAGCCATCATGAACGTTGACGAACTGCTCAAGCTATATGCAATAGGAGAAAGAAATTTTAGCGGGGTCTACCTGCACGAGGTCTATCTCTACGAAGTAGAATTGATTGGAGCCAATCTGTATGAAGCCGACCTGATTGGAGCCAATCTGTGCAAAGCCAAACTCAACAGAGTCAACTTTGGCAAAGCAAATTTGTGCAAGACCAATTTGAGCGGAGCAGACTTAGGTGGAGCCGACCTCACAGAAGCACTTTTAGCTGAAGCTAATCTGAATCGAGCTGAGTTGATGGGAGCAAATCTTAGCAAAGCAGATTTGAGCGGAGCTTCCCTAATCAAAGCAACTTTAATTGGAGCCAATATATCTCGGGCAATCCTCAGCCGTGCAGACTTGCACGGAGTAAATCTTTACGGAGTAAACTTACGCAGGGCGGTGCTCACAGAAGCCGATTTAATTGGCGCAAACTTGAGCAAAGTAGACCTCAGCGGAGCCGACTTGATGGGAGCAAGCCTAATTAGGGCAGATTTGACTGAAGCGATTTTAAGTGCGTCAGACTTAAGCGGGGCGAACCTGCTGGGAGCAAACTTGGCGGGAGTTAACCTCAGCGGAGTTTATCTTAAGGGTACGACGATGCCCGATGGCACTATTCACGAGTAATCTATTTGTTGAATTTTATGGCTGGCCAGAACCGTGGCTAAAGGGTAACGAGCTTTTCGTTACCCTAATTTATTGGTGGCGAAGTGTTTATTTGACACTCAGGCTCCGGGCCCTGAACTTCAATTTAGGGTGCTGATGGCGCACAGAACTCCTACATACGGCGAGTCAAAAGATTTGTTGGGTGAACTTGTGTTATGTTGATTTTCAATTGCTTTGATAAAAGCTATTTTAGATTTAATATTTTGGATTTTGGACGGTTAAAATGAAACTCAGAATCCTGGCTGCTGCAACCCTGCTGAGCGCGATCGCCCCGATCGCACCTGCACCCGCCGAGAACATCCAACACACGCAACAATTACTAGCCACCCGACAGTGCCCCAACTGCGACCTCAGCAGTGCAGGTCTAGTTTTAGCCAACTTAACAGGCGCCAATCTCAAAGGTGCTGACTTGAGGTTGGCTAACCTCAGCCGAGCCAACCTCACCGGAGCAGACCTCAGCGGAGCCAACCTCAGCGGCACCAGTTTGTTTGGCGTCAACCTCACCGGAGCCAACCTCAGCGGAGCTAACCTCACCGGGGCTGACTTAAGAAATGCCTATCTCAGCGATGCCAATTTGCTCAACGCCAATCTAACCAACGCGCAACTGCTCGGAGTTAGAGGAATGCCAACTAATCTCGGCAACGCTGAAGACTTCTATCGGTTGGGAGTAAAGGAAGCTCAAGCGGGAAACTACAGAAACGCCATTGATTATTACAATCAATCCCTGAATTTGAAGCCAGATTTAGCAGCCGTTTATTTTGCACGCAGTATGTCTCGCGCTGACTTGGGAGACTTCGGCGGCGCGACTCAAGACGCTGCAAGAGCAAATCAACTCTTTGCTGCTGAAGGAAATCCCCAAGGTCAGGAATTGTCAAAGCAGTTAGCCGAAGCAATTGTGGCGCGCCAAAAGCCAACGGAACCCCGCACAGCCAGCCGCGGCGACTTTATGAGTCTTCTGGGTTCGATCGGCTCTGTGCTGATCAAGTTGGTTTTACCTTAAGAACTTGTGAACGGTCTGCTCCAACGACTTTTCATGCTGCGCCAACCCAAGCGATGCAGACCGTTTCATCAACCCATCTGGCTTTAAACCTCTAAAGTATCTAAGGCAGATATACTTAGCCTAGTCTGGATATATTTGTCTAGGCTATTTTTACTATTTAAGGACGGAATATGAATAGATTTGAAAATATATCAGTAAGGGGTTTTCGGCGTCTTCAAAATATTGAGCTTGAGATGAGAAATCTCATCGTCATGATTGGTGCAAACGGAGCAGGAAAAACTTCTTTTTTAGATGTTCTTTCAATACTAGCAGCTTCAGCAAGTGGAAATCTACAGAATTTATTGCAACTTAAAGGCGGATTGAATGAAATTTTGACAAGAGGTAAATTACAAGAACTGGAAATTGAAATTTCAATGCAAGTGCCAGATAAAAAACCTCCTTTGAAGTACAGCTTAATATTGTCACCCAAAGGTTTATCCTATGAAGTCAGAGATGAATATTTAACACAGCAGAGAAATCCCAACAGGCCTGAACCATTCAAGTATATTGAATCACAAGGGTTGGATATTAAATATTTTCAAGATGGCAGTGGATTTGTGAGACCGAATTGGGAGCATAATCCTCTTGAAACATCCCTTTCTCAAGTTCCTAAAATGTATAGTGAACCTGAAAGCCTGAGAAAGAGCCTTGCTTCTTGCACATATTATGGAGCACTCGATGTTTCAGAGAAAAGTCCAATCCGTCTACCTCAAGCAATGCGCCCTGCAAAGTTGCCTGGAGCCAGCGGTGAAAACCTTGTTTCCTGTCTTTATGACCTTCGGGAAACCGATCCCGACCGTTTTGAAATGGTTGAAAATATCATTTCTGCTGCGTTTCCAGATTTCGAGCGATTAAACTTTCCTCCGGTTGCCGCAGGAACTATGTCTATGACTTGGAAAGATCGAAATTTTTCTCAGCCTTTCTATATCCATGAGTTATCAGAGGGAACGCTGCGTTTCCTATGGTTGGTTGCGCTCCTGCAAAGTCAAACTTTAACAACCGTCACCTTGCTAGACGAGCCAGAAGTTAGCCTGCACCCCGAGCTATTAAGACACTTGGTTTATCTAATGAGAGAAGCTTCAAAACACACTCAACTGATAGTTGCAACACACTCAGATCGACTGATCAAATTTCTTAAGCCACATGAGGTTTTGGTGTGTGATCTAGAAGAAGGTGAGGCAAAAATGAGGTGGGGTGACACTCTTAACCTGGATAAATGGTTAGAAGATTACAGTCTTGACCAGCTTTGGGAAATGAATGTAATGGGTGGGCGTCCATGAAAATTGCTATTTTGGTTGAAGGAGCTACTGAAGTGGCATTTAGAGAGAAGCTTCGTGAGTTTCTGCAAAGTCGTTTAGAGCAAAAAATGCCAAGACTCGACTTTAAACCACAACATGGTGGAATTCCCAAGGAAGAGAAACTCAAGGGAATAGTTGAAAAGCTCCTCGATAATGATGGCTATGATGCTGTAATTGCACTTACCAAAAATTTGGGTCTAAAGCCCCGTCCTTATAGGACGGCTTTAATTTCTTGATTCTATCAGCAAATTATAGTATAATAGAGTAAGTAAATAGCCAGAGAAAATGAAAGCAAGGTATCAATACAGATTCTACCCGACTGACCAACAGCAACAGAAACTAGCTCAGTTGTTTGGTTGTGTTCGGGTTGTTTGGAATGATTCCCTGGCGCTTTGTAAACAGTCCGAAAAGAAGCCGAAATCCGCCGAACTTCAGAAAACAATAATCACTCAGGCAAAAAAGACTGAAGAAAGGGCATGGTTAGGCGAAGTTTCGGCAATTCCCCTACAACAATCCATAGCCGATTTGGAAACAGCATTTAAGAACTTTTTCGAGTCCTGTAAAGGGAAAAGAAAGGGGCGTAAAGTTGGTTATCCTAAGTTCAAAAAAAGGACTAACAGTCAATCGGCAAGGTTAACGCGCAATGGCTTCTCAATCAAGGGAGAGGGTGTGTATTTAGCCAAGATAGGGATTGTCAATCCCATTTGGTCTAGGGGACTACCATCAGAACCAAGCTCGGTAACAATTATCAAGGATTGCTCTAACCGCTATTTCCTCAGCTTTGTCGTAGAGGTTCAACCAATTCAGGCTGAGGCTAAAAACCCCAGCATTGGAATCGACTTAGGGATTAAAACTTTTGCAGTGATGAGCAATGGCGAGAAAGCCGAAAGTCCTAGCTATAAAAAGTTAGACCGGAAAGTTCGTAAACTACAACGCAAATTAGCTCGTCAACCTCATGATTCCAAAAGAAGAAATGTAACTCGAATCAGAATTGCTAAATTTCACAATCGAATTGCCGACACCCGTAAAGATTTCTTGCACAAATTGTCAACCAAAATAGTCAAAGAAAACCAAGTGATTATTCTGGAAGATTTAAATGTTTCCGGCATGGTCAAGAACCGGAAGCTTTCAAGAGCAATTAGTCAGCAAGGATGGTACGAATTCCGAACACTTTGCGAGGCTAAGTCGGAAAAGTTTGGCAGGGAATTCAAGGTAATTAGTCGATGGGAACCGACTAGCCAAGTCTGTTCGGACTGTGGGTTTAAATGGGGAAAAATCGATTTGTCTATTCGCTCAGTGCTTTGTTTGAATTGCGGTACTGAGCAAGATAGAGACGAAAATGCTGCTAGAAACATAGAAAAAGTCGGGATAGGGAATTGCCACGACTCTAAATGGACGCTGAGGGACTGTAAGACTACTTCGGTAGCAAGACCCGATGAAGCGTCAAGAATCACCGCTGCTTCAGCACGGTGAGTATTTCAAAGACGTTTATACGGGAAAGCCGGACTTTAAAAATGCGACTGATGCTAAAAATAAAATGATGGGATGGGTACAGCACAACCCAAAATTTTATCCTCACACAGCATTACATGATTTTGAAGCATGACTTCTTCCCTACTGGACAACTATCCAGCAGCGAGCGAAACACAACCGTTCCGTTCCGAGTGGCTTGCCTGAAACTGTGAATCACCAACAGCCACCTTCCGATCGGATTAAGGAGATTTTTAGCTCGGGACAATGCAGAAGAGACTATAACAAAGTGATTGATGGAAAGGCTATTTTGAAAAAAAACGATTTGATGATTGCGATTCAAGCTTGTCCAGAGCTAAAAGCTTTTGTGAATCGAATTATCTCTCTCTGCGATGAAGATAAAATAATTTCTTGATGTCCGATGTTAGAGCCCCGACTTCTTAAAGAAGTCGGGGCTCTGGGTGCTCAGTTTTTTAGGTTTTTCTAGTTAATTCAACGGAATTTCGATCGAGAACTGAGTACCCTGACCGGGTTGAGAAACACAGTTGAGTACCCCTTGGTGTTTCTCTACAACAATTTGATAACTGATCGACAGTCCTAAACCCGTGCCCCGACCGACGGGTTTAGTCGTAAAAAAGGGATTAAATATGTAAGAAATTAACTCCTTGGGAATGCCGTTACCGTTGTCAGCTATACAAATTCTTACCGTTTTTTCATCGATTAATTTAGTATGAATCCGAATGGAAGGGGATGAAGAATCAGGAATCAAACATTCGCTACTGGCGTTCATATCTACTGACTCGACAGCTAGTTGTTGGGAGCTTAAATATGTCGCTGCTGCACTTTTTCCGGGGGATGGAACATTTAAAATTCGCTCTGCTTGTCCCATTTCTAGGGCATCAACGGCATTGCTAATCAGATTCATAAATACCTGATTGAGTGAGCTGGCATAGCACTCGATTAGTGGCAAATCGCCGTACTCTTTAATGATTTTTACCGTGTCGCGATCGGACGTGGCTTTGATCCGGTGCTGCAAAATCAACAGGGTACTGTCGATGCCCTCGTGAATGTCAACGGCTTTTTTCTCGGCTCGATCGCTCCTGGAAAAATTGCGTAAAGATACAACTAACTGACGGATGCGCTCAACTCCGATTTTCATGGAACCCAAAATTTTGGGTAAATCTTCGGCAAGAAACTCTATGTCAACCGCTTCGGAGCACTCGCTAATTTCTGGGTGGGGATTGGGGTAGTGTTGGCGGTAGAGTTCCACCAAGCAGAGCAAATCTTTGGTATATTCGCTGGCATGGGACAGATTGCCGTAGATAAAGTTAACGGGGTTATTGATTTCGTGGGCGACTCCCGCCACCAGTTGTCCGAGACTGGACATTTTCTCGGTTTGAATCAGTTGGGCTTGGGTATTGTGCAATTCTGTGACGGTTTGGGCTAGCTGTTCGGCTTTTGCTCGATCGGCTGCTGCTGCATTCAGACTTTCTTGATAAAGTTCTGCTTGGTGAATGGCGATCGCAGCTTGAGCGGCCAAATGTTGCAGCAACTCCTGTTCTGCGGTTTCCCAAACCCTCGGCCCGGAACACTCGTGGGCAATCAGCAACCCCCAACACTGGGAATCTTTGCCCGTCATCGGCACAATTAAACTTCCCCTCACCTGCAAACTTTCCAAAAATTCGCGGTTGCCCGGTGTTAAATCCTCAGTATAAATATCATTAATTGCTCGCACCCGTCCGGCTTGGTAAAAACAATCTGAGCCTTCGGGAAAACAATTTTGTGGAGATTTGAGACCTAAAATTGACTTCCACTGACCGCGAACAGCTTCGACAACAACTTCGCCCTGTTCGTCTGCACCAAATTGGTAAATTACCGTGCGATCGGTATCCAACAAAACTCTCACTTCTCGCACAATAGTTTGCAGTATGGTTTTCAAATCCAAGGTGCTACGAATTTGGTCTCTAACTCGCGTCAATACTTGAGCAAAGTCCAAGGATTTTTGCAATTGGGCGGTGCGTTCAAGAACTTGGCGCTCCAATTTAGCATTCCAAGCCTGCACTTCTTGATAAAGAAGGTACTGCCCAATTGCCGCACAAAATTGGCTGCCGAGAGCTACAGCTTGCTCGATCTCCTCCGATTTCCACTCGGGCGACTGACCTTTTTTGATTTCTCTCCAGACTTCAAAGGATTGTCTGGGAAGGATTTGTGCAGCGCTGCTGTCAAAGCGTCCCGCCCACATTTTTTCGGTATCAATTTCATTGCGAAAAATGGTCAAACAGCCGACTACTTGTTGTTGGTAGTGCAGGGGAATTACCAGCAAACCCCGAATTTGAGTAGATTGGAAAGCTGGAACTAAAACTCTAAATAGAGGTTCTTTGTATAAGTCTGTAATTATCCAAACTGGAAATTGAGAATTATAAATTGGGAAATTGGGAAACTCTTCTTTATTTTTAAATCCTTTGCTTAGCCATTGCTGCCACAGGGGATGAGCTTCGATCGCCCTGACTGTTTCCCACTCGGGAAGTTTCGGTTGCTCGCCTGCTTTGAACAGTTCAAAACTAGCATCACCGGTCGCAGTGCGATCGCCTGCTGAAAGGGGAAATGCTCGATCGATCTTAGCCGCCGATAACTGTTCGCTGTTAGTTTTCGAGGGATTGAGATACAGTCTGCCGCCGCTGCCGCCCAAAGCGGTGACAGTGGCTTCTAAAGCCTGTTGCAATTGAATGTTAGCCTGACCGTACAACAAAGCTGTTATCCGGCTCACCGTGGCTTCCCGGGCGCCTTGAGAGCGGGTTTGCTGGAGCAGGATCGAGTGGCCGATGGCGATCGACAATTGATCTGCTACGAGCTGAACTACTTCTAAATCTGTTGGTAAAATATTGCGGGGGGCCGAGTGGTGAGCCACTAAAAGTCCCCACAATTCAATGTGAGTTTGGCGATCGTTTCCTGGCTCGTATCTAGTCAAGCACGCGGGGGCCTGGCAAATCTCTGTTTTGCTGTTTTGCGACAGGTTTTTGCGGTGCAAAATCGGCACGACTAAGGAAGATTGCACTTTCATTGCCATCAGGTAAGCTGTGTGGCACGGATCGAGCGATCGGTAGTGCATTTCTTCCTTTGCTAAAGGTTCACCTGTTGCGGCGGCATCGAGGGGGCTCAGGACGATCGTCCCGGAGTTAACATCTACTATTGTCCGCTGGCGCATACTGACATACATCTCCCGCGCGTGGGTGGGGATGTCGTCTGCTGGAAAGTGCAGACCTTTCAAGGAAGGGAGGCGGTTGTTATTAATTGATTCGGCAACAACTTCTCCGCTGCCGTCGGCACTAAACCTGTAAATCATGATGCGATCTGTTTTCAAAAAAGACCGCACTTCTGCTACCGTACTGGTTAAAATATCTTCTAATTCTAGAGATTGGCGGATGCGTTCAGTTATCCCTCGTACCAAAACTTCTCGGTCTAGTTTAT
This sequence comes from Cyanobacteria bacterium VAR_87_metabat_62, assembly GCA_031427135.1. Classification (GTDB taxonomy): domain Bacteria; phylum Cyanobacteriota; class Cyanobacteriia; order Cyanobacteriales; family Microcoleaceae; genus Microcoleus. Next base: position 44,223 of record JANPMV010000019.1, read on the forward strand.
GATGTAATTCTTGCGTATTTTCTGTAAATTGCATAAATCTCCTTTTGAAATAATCCAATGATCATAAGAAATTTTGATGTGCTGTCAGAGCGATCGGGCTTAACTGCATCAGCCTGATTTTTTTACTCAACCGATCTGTACAATTAATCGGGACACTGATTAGAGACGACAGTGTGTCGCCTCGGGCGCGCTGGGGAAGGAAAATCTGCGATCGCGCCGGGAAAGTTCCTTGCCTTCAGCAGGCAGAGCGACTTAACCAAATAATAATTATTATTTTAATCTTCTTATAAATTTCTCGCAATCTTAAACTCTCAATATCAGAATTATTGATTGTTACGATAACTTGACATTTGTTTGTATAACTTCATATAATTGAGGATTAACGAAAGAATTTGAGTTTTTATCAGCCCGCAAGGCGTTGACAGATTTCGCTGCGGACGCTCATCAGAATTTTACCCAAATGATTTTGGCCGGTGCGATCGCCACCACAGCCCCAGTAGTAATCCGTTGGCGAATCCTCCACAATCACTCGATCCCCTGTGGCGAGGAGAATAGCTTGAATGTCTGTATGAGCCACAAACTTAGTTAAAACTGCTTCGCGCATAATCGGAATTTTCACCGATTCCCAATCAGCCCGCATCTGGTGGTTCGGATCGCGACCTAATTTGGCGGCTTCTTGAGGAGTTGGTACGGATCGAATCACCGCCACTAATTTTTCATCGGCGCTACCGACAAATTTTTGGGCTTGATAGTAATGTTCCACAGTCAACCAATCTTGACCGTGTAGGGAAATATCGTGTAGTGAAAAATTAGAAAAGCAGCCGTAAGGCTCCTCTAGTTTATAAAAATAAATGATCATATTTATTTTAGGTTGTACAGAATTTATGAATAAGCTGGGAAAAATATTATTCAGATGCAAACCGAAATGCTCGAGTTCCGATTTTAATTAACGATTAAAAATTGAAAATAAGAAATTGGAATTTAAGATTACTTCTTCTTCCTTCGTTCTAAAACGGCATCAGCTTTAGAAGAGCGAGGCTAGTGATATTGGCATAATGCAATTCACTTAACAGTTAACAGTTAACTGTTGACTGTTAACTGTTGACTGTTTGAACAGTACCGATGCAACGGTCAACGATATTATTAGTTATTGGTTATTATGAGCAACGCACAAATAACCAATAACTAATAACAATTAACGACCGACTATTAGACTGTCGTGATATCTTTCTCTTTCCCTGCCAGAACTTCTTCTATTTTGGCAATATACTTGTCCGTCAGTTTTTGAATTTTATCTTGCAAGTCTCGGGATTCATCTTTAGAGATATCGCTGCTTTTTTCTTGCTTACGAATCGAGTCAACTGCATCGCGGCGGATATTCCGAATTGCAACTTTACCTTCTTCGGCAAACTTCGCGGCCATTTTGACAAATTCTTGGCGTCTGTCGCTCGTCAGCGGCGGAATGTTCAAGCGAATAACTGAACCGTCGTTGTTGGGAACGAGCCCTACATCCGACAGGGAAATTGCTTTTTCGATCGAAGTAAGCGCTGTACGATCGAACGGTTGAATGTTGATCGTCGTCGCATCCGGCGTGCCAATATTGGCAAGGGATTTGATCGGAGTTGGAGAGCCGTAGTAGTCTACCATGACTCGATCGAGGAGAGAGGCGTTTGCCCGTCCCGTCCGAATAGTATTAAAAGACCGTTGAGTAGCCTCAACTGCCTTTTGCATATGATCTTCTGATTCAGCTAACTTCACAAAAACCTCCGACAAGAGTTCCAATAGATTCTCCCATTACTGCTCGGTAAATGTTGCCCGATACCGTCAGGTCAAATACCACAATAGGAATATTATTTTCTTTGCAAAGGGCGATCGCGGTACTATCCATCACCCGCAAGTCTTGATTTAAGACGTGGGCATAGGTGAGGGTTTGATACCTGCGCGCGTTGGGGTTGACGTGGGGGTCAGAATCGTACACCCCATCTACCTTAGTAGCTTTAAAAATCACCTCTGCATCAATTTCAGCCGCCCGCAATGCGGCTGTAGTATCAGTAGTAAAAAAAGGATTGCCAGAACCGGCACCAAAAATCACTACCCGTTTTTTTTCGAGGTGGCGAATTGCGCGCCGCCGGATGTAGGGTTCAGCTATTTCTTGCATGGCGATCGCCGATTGCACCCTAGTTGGCACTCCTGCTTGTTCCAAAGCATCCTGCAAAGTGATCGCATTCATCACCGTAGCAATCATACCCACATAATCAGCCGTTGCCCGATCCATGCCAGCCGAAGCAGCTTTCACCCCGCGAAAAATGTTGCCGCCGCCGACAACGATCGCAATTTGAATGCCTTGGGACACGACTTTGGCCACTTCCTGGGCGATCGACCCAACAACTACCGGATCGATCCCGTAGCCCAATCCACCCATCAGCGCTTCACCGCTGAGCTTCAGCAAAACTCGCTGATAAACCATCCCCATGCCGCCACTATTTTTTTACTCTGTTTGCCTCCACCATAAGATACCAGTACAGGTGCATTTTGAACATCAATTGCCCGGAACAGGTTTTGAATCTATTCCAGAACACCTGGGAATGTTGACTGTTGGCTGTTGACTGTTGACTGTTGACTGTTGACTGTTGACTGTTGACTGTTGGAAAAAAAAACTGGTTTCTCCGAAAAATCCTGGGACTTTCCGAGAGATATTAATGTTGACTGTTGACTAAAGTAAAAAACACTGGTTTCTCCGAAAAATCCTGGAATTCTCCCAGAGATAGTTACGCAGAAACCGTGTTTTGCCCCCGCCTGCGTCTACGATTGCCTGAGTTCAATCCTTGGGAACAAAATCAAGCGACACAGAATTCATGCAGTAACGCTGACCGGTCGGCCTTGGCCCGTCATTGAATACGTGACCGAGATGAGAATCGCAAACAGCGCACAGCACTTCGGTGCGGCGCATGAACAAGGCGTTATCCGCCTCGCACTTAACATTTTCTTCATTGATCGGAGCGAAGAAACTCGGCCAACCAGTACCGGAATCGTACTTTGTTTCAGATTTAAATAGCTCCGTACCGCAGCAAATGCACTTATAAATTCCTGGCTTTTTGCTGTCGTGATACTCACCAGAGAAAGCTCTTTCGGTTCCCTTTTTTCGGGTAACTTTGAACTGTTCTGGCGTTAGTTGCTGTTGCCATTCGGCGTCGGTTTTTTGAACTTTGTCAGTCATGGTTTAATGTTGTTAATTGTTGACTGTTGACTGTTAACGGTTAACTGTTGACTGTATATTGCGCGTTAACTCAGGCTTCCATTAATATTAACCTAATTGGCTCAAAATGAACATACCAGGGAAAAGGATTATCCTTCATAGCTCTCCACTTTTCTTTGAAGACTTCGGCTTGCAAGTGATAATCTTGGGCATCGTGGGGAGCCGAGTGCAATTTGAGATATAATGTCACGCGGTGCGGAGTTTCTACAATCGAGACGATCCAACAAGCAAAAGTATTTGGGCGATCGCACCCGCTCACAAAACTCAGTTGATGAGCCCGAATTCCCACAGAAACTAGAGATTTGGGAACCCGTTCTACTACAGTCAGATTGCAGCCCCAGTCGATCGCCTCTATGACAGTTTCCGCGATCGCTCCCGCTGCTGAGAAGTTCTTACAGCCCGTCAACTGGGCGACGGTGAAGTTGCGGGGGCGATCGAAAATATGCTCCTTGGTATCAAAGGCGATCGGCCTTCCCTCGGCCAACACCAACAGATTTTTGCACACCCGGTAAACTTCCTCTAAATTGTGACTGACAAACAAAGTAATTCCCCGATAATTAGCCAGAGTCTGCATTAACTCCCGTTCCAGTTGACTCCGCAAGTGCGTATCCAAAGCAGAAAACGGTTCATCTAATAGCAGCAAATCGGGATTCGGGGCGATCGCCCGAGCCATTGCCACCCGCTGCTGCTGGCCTCCCGAAAGTTCCTGCGGATAACGGTTTTCCATTCCCAACATTTGCACCGAAACTAGCTGTTCTTTGACTCGAAGTTTTTGCTCACCTTCCGATAAATGCTGCAAACCAAAAGCAATATTTTCAGCCACACTCAAGTGAGGAAACAAAGCGTAGTTTTGAAACAAAAAACCGATTTTGCGGTCTTTAGAAGGTACATTAATGCCCGCTTCCGAGTCAAATAAAACCTTACCGTTGACTGCAATTTTACCGCAGCTTGGAGTTTCCAAACCAGCGATGCAGCGCAGAGTCATGCTCTTACCGGAACCCGACGCGCCCAAAATTCCCAGCACTTCCGAGCCGATATCAAAGCCGACATCCAAGGCAAAGCTGGAGAGAGGTTTGAAGATGTTTAAAAAAAGTCCGCTTTCCGGTTGTTGTTTTTGGGATTTGGTGGTAAAATAAGAGGCAGATTTGGGCAAACTAGATTGCATTTTTTGGCTCGAATTCGGTTTGGGCGATATCCTTTGTAAATCCGTCCAAAAATTAACAGCCGTTAGCACACTCATAGAAATACTGAGAATAATCAAAACCCAAATAGCAGCTTGCCTCATATCCCCTGCTTCCACAGCAAAATAAATTGCCATCGGGATAGTTTGAGTTTGTCCAGGAATATTTCCAGCTAACATCAACGTTGCCCCAAATTCACCCAAAGCGCGAGCAAATGCCAGAATAGTTCCGGCTAAAATTCCCGGCCATGCTAGCGGCAACATAATCCGCCAAAACACTTGCCATTCCGATGCTCCCAAAGTTCGAGCTGCATTGAGAAGATTGGCATCAATTTGCTCAAAAGCTCCCAAAGCAGTTTTGTACATGAGAGGAAATGATACGACAGTTGCTGTAATGGCGGCGGCTTGCCAAGTGAAAATTACAGTTAATTCAAATTGCAGCAAAAATTGACCGATCGCCCCATTTCTCCCAAACAGTAGCAGCAGCAAAAATCCGACTACAGTCGGCGGCAAAACCAAGGGAGAAATGAAAATGCCTTCAATCAATGGTTTGCATTTAATGCGAGTTGAAAGCATCCACCGGGCGGCGGCTATTCCCAGAAAGAAGGTAAAGAATGTGGCGATGGCTGATGATTTCAGGGATATCCATAATGGAGATAAGTCAAATTCCATATTTGGGATTGAGTATAAGTAGTTTTAAATGATTTGTGAATCAGATTTCTTTTGACGAACCGCGAAGACGCTAAGGACGCAAAGGAAGAGAAGAAAGGTTTCTGAATATCTACAATTTTTACGACTAATTATCGAGCTATCCCAAATCCGTATTTCTGAAATACTATTTTAGCCCGATCGCCCGCCAAAAACTCAACAAACATTTTAGCAACAGCGGGATTGCGACTATTTTTGATAACTGCTAGCGGATAAACAATGGGCGAGTGTAGATTTTGCTCAGCCGTTAGCCGCACAGTTACTTTGTCGGATACTTTGGCATCAGTCGCATAAACTATACCAGCGTCAACGTTACCACTTTCGACGAATGTCAGCACTTGGCGGACGTTATTTCCTAACACTAATTTTGGCTGAAGTTGCTGCCACAATCCAAGCTTAGTTAGCATTTCCTGAGCGTATTGGCCCACAGGTACACTTTTAGGTTCGCCGATCGCAATTTTCTTGATTCTGGCATCTGTCAACTGTTTGAAATCGCTCACCGCAACGCCGTTTTTGGGAGTAATCAAAACCAGGCGATTTGTCAGCAAATTGCGGCGCGTCTGGTTGAGCAGCAAATTAGCTTGCTGTAAACCATCCATTTGTTTGGTAGCGGCGCTGAAAAATACATCTACTGGCGCTCCTTGCTGAATTTGCTGCTCTAGAGCACCGGAAGCACCAAAATTATAAGTGATATTAACATTAGAATTACTGCTTTGATAAACAGTCTTGATTTCTGCTAAGACTGGCGATAGACTGATAGCCGCAGATACGGTTAAAGACGTGCGCTGTTGCACCGAGAATGGATTAAATGAGTTGCAACCAATCAGCAGTCCTAGGGCCGCGATTGCTGCGATAATCAAAGGTACAAGGCGCGTATTTTTAAAGTTCATCCGAAAGAGTTTTACTCGTTCCCAGGCTCTGCCTGGTAATGCAGATCCGCAGGCTCTGCCTCCAATTTTACTTTTACTTGTTACCAGGCTCTGCCTGGTAACGCATATCCGGAGGCTCTGCCTCCAATTTTACTCCACTATTTGACGAGGCAGAGCCTCTAGACATCGGTTCCCAGGCAGAGCCGGGGAACCAGTTAACCTTACATAATAAGTTAATTCAATATTTCCGGTTCTCGCCATTTGACAGAACAGCCGATCGCCTCTGTAGTAGAAGGCTCTACGGGTTGGTTGTTGAGCAATTGGTCGATCGCACTTCGTAGATAAGACACCTGCACAGCACCTGCGTCATCAGCATTATCATCAATTAAACCTCTATAGCGCAATCGGCCATCTTGATCTAACAAAAAAACCTCCGGCGTTTTAGAAGCCCCAAAACTTTCGGCCACATCTTGAGCAACATCTCGGATGTACGGGAAGTTGAGTTGATTGTTGGCTGCAAAAGTTTTCATGTTTTCAAAACTGTCGTCGGGATGCTGGTTCGCATCATTAGCATTAATCCCGATTAAGGTAACATCTCGATCTTGAAACTCTGTTTGAAGTTCTTTCAGGCGATCGAGATACAACTGCACGTAAGGACAATGATTGCACATAAATATCACCCCGATCGCCCGAAATTTTTCTAAATATCGAGATAAATGGTGCACATCTGCATCAACTCCCGGCAGTTCAAAATCGGGAGCGTAGCCGTTAATGGGAGTACCTGGTGTTTCGATTAATAAACTCATGTTTTCAGGAGGTGAAGAGCAGTATTTTTCAGCATCAAAAACGAAAGTATCAGTGGGAATAAAATTGGCTGTTTTTGGGTTTTAGCTTAATTCTAGCCTTCCCAACAGCCTATTTTTATTTTTACTTCTCGATTTATCCTTCATCTGGCTTTAGCCAACCTTTCGCCAGAGCTTGATATCCAATCATTTTGTATGTTAATTTGGCGGCGGTAAATTCGGAAACTACAGAGTCTACAAGAGGTGCTAATTCCATAATGTCACAGCCGATTACATCATAGGACTCGAAGACGCGACGCAAAAATCCGGTGAGGGAATACCAATTTAACCCGCCGGGTTCGGGAGTGCCAACCCCTGGGATTAAAGTCGGATCGATGCCGTCTAAGTCGATCGTCAAAAATACCCGTTTAGTGGTTATGCTAGCAATTGCCTGATCGGCCCAATCCGGTTGATTCGCGATTTCGCGAGCTCGAATCACGTTTAGCTGTTTTGCTTTAATCAAGTCTGCTTCTTCCTTGCAGATAGCGCGAATCCCGATTTGCAGTGTGGGCAAGCCCATATCTACAATACGCCGCATCACGCAGGCGTGGTTGTGAATCGAGCCTTCGTATTCGTGCCGCAAGTCGCCGTGGGCGTCGATTTGTATGACTGTAAAAGGTTCGTTTGGATAAGCTTGGCGATAACCTTCCACAACGCCGGCGGTGATGCTGTGTTCGCCTCCGAGGGAGATGACAAATTTATTTTCGGTAGTTAGCTGATAAACTGCGGCTTGGGTGACTCGCAGCATTTCTAGGGATGAAACTGGCTGGCTGTTGCGGGTATCGGCGATCGGCTCTTTTGTATAAATTCCGACATCGTAACAAACTTCGGAATCTAATTCCTCGTCGTAGCATTCGAGTTGGTGAGAAGCTTCTAGAAGTTTCGCGGGCCCGTTTTGGCATCCCCGGCGGTAGGTGGTGGTAGCCTCGTAGGGAATGGGCAATATAACTACTTTAGCGGTGTCGTAGTCTGGTACAATTTCCGATCCGAGAAATGGTACGACGGAAGTTGGGGCGATCGTTGGCATAGGGAAATTTTAATAAGGCAAAAAATTCAGCACCTTTAATGGTGGCATAATAGCGGCTCTAACTGCAAAGGAAGTTCGGCAAGGGATTGTGTTAACGGATGTTCGGCAACGGATGTCAAGGATACAAAGAAGAGGGAAGAAGAAAGAGGATTTAACCGCAGAGGGCGCAGAGGGCGCAGAGGGAGGAGGGAAGAAGGAAGGTTTGCGATTTATGTCCTGGTGGTTGCCTCGAATTGCGATACGGTTTGTAGTAAGGACTTTAGTCCTTCCAACTCTTAAATTTTCACTTTTTTACCTATATGACTTCTTCTACGTTAACTGCTGCTGCGCCTCAAACCTGGATGTGGAAAGGCTTTCCGATTTGCTATCAGACTGCGGGTACTCAGGGCCCTGCGGTGGTGTTTGTCCACGGTTTTGGTGCGTCTTGGGGCCATTGGCGCAAGAATTTGCCGGCGCTGGCTGCTGATTGTCGCTGTTTTGCGATCGATCTTATTGGTTTTGGCGCTTCTGCTAAACCTGCGCCCAAACTTGAGATTGACTATACGTTTGAAACTTGGGGAGAGTTAATTGCTGATTTTTGTCGGGAAGTTGCGGGCGGGCCGGCTTTTTTGGTCGGAAATTCGATCGGCTGTGTAGCAATTATGCAAGCGGCTGTGGATTTTCCCGATATCGCTGATGGCGTAATTTTACTGAATTGTTCCTTGCGTTTGTTGCACGATCGCAAACGCGCCGAATTGCCTTGGTATCGCAGTTTTGGAGCGCCGATTGCACAAAAATTTTTAAATGTCAAGTGGATTAGTCAATTATTTTTCAAACAATTGGCAACCCCGAATACAGTGAAAAAAGTGCTTTTGCAAGCCTACCATCGTCCTGAAGCTGTCACCGACGAACTGGTAAATATGCTGCTGAAACCTGCCAAAGACAGCGGCGCAGTCGATGTATTTGTGGCATTTATCAGTTATTCTCAAGGGCCGTTACCGGAGGATTTGTTGCCACGTTTGAGCTGTCCAGCTTTAATTTTGTGGGGTACGGATGACCCTTGGGAGCCGATCGCACAAGGGCGTGAATTGGCCAATTTTCCGGCTGTGGAAAAGTTTATTCCGCTGGAGGGAGTTGGTCATTGTCCGCAAGACGAAGCACCGGAATTGGTCAATCCGATTTTACTCGATTGGATTAAAGGGCGATCGTCTCCGTTGGCGTAGCCCCCGTAGGGGCGGGCTGCGCTAACGGCATTGCCAGAAAATCTGGCTCTTTAACCTTGGCAATTACCGCTGTTTGAGGCTAACGTTAAAGAAACTTTTGACCAAACGGGAGTGGCAAACAGGGCTGTTTCATTCTCAAACAAATCATCGTTTTGTACGGGTAGTGCCGAGAGTGCCTACCCTCCTCAGCCACGATTTTGTAGGTGTTTCAGGCATCGGGGCACTGAGCGGGGGGATTTGCCCTACAAGAGAATGAAACAGCCCTGAGCGGCAAATATGGCATTCTAGCAGTAGGAAATCCGGTACAAGTCAACGGCGAGATTTTGCAGCAGCCGGAACAAACAGAACCAGAGAAACTTTTGAACAATCGCTATCGGGTGATTAACCACCTGGGAGAAGGAGGTTTTGGCTTAACATTAACTAGGGTTTCAAATATTCTCTGGTAACTAGATGCGTTTACCCTCGATCGCCCTCCAATCATTTACAACAAATATGAGCATTAACGATAAACTTAAGAACATATTGCTCGAAGTGCGATCGCACTTCGAGCTACTTTACGACACCCGCCTTGTCACAATGGTACTTTACGGTTCCCAAGCGCGAGGCGATGCACATCCCGACTCAGATATAGATGTGTTAGTAGTTCTCAAAGCGCCAGTTCAAGCTGGCGAAGAAATTGATAGAACACTTCAGATTGTAGCAGATTTGTCGCTCCAAAATGACGTAGTAATTAGCTGCCACTTTATGAATGAAGAACGGTTTACTAATTATCAAGGCCCTTTGCTTAGAAATATCCGTCGAGAGGGAATTTTAATATGACATCCGCTCAATTGAACTTACTCCTCAAAGCCGATCAAAGCCTTTGGGCCGCAAGATTGATGTTGGATGGCGGATATCCTGAGTATGCAGCATAAGAGCGCCTATTACACAATGTTTTATATTGCGGAAGCATTTCTAGATGGTGAAGGACTATCTTTTTCCAAACATTCCGCAGTCATCAGCGCCTTTGGTCGAGAATTTGCTCGTACAGGGAGAGTACCTGTGAAATTTCACCAATTCTTAATTAGAGCACAAGAATTGCGAAATGCTGGAGACTATGGGGAAATTAATGCTGTAACGGCTAATCAAGCAGCAGATTCGATCGCCCAAGCTGAAGAATTTCTCGAATTAGCCCAAAGTGCGATCGGCACCCTACCGCCGCCCTAAAACAGAATACCCATGAGGGCCAGAAACCGGGTTTTTTTACGAAAATATTTCGCTCCAACCCGCAGATCAGGTAAAAAACCCGGTTTCTTTGGGCGCAGTGCATAAGTCCTGTCAAACAAGAGCACAGCCCCTACAGATTAATGACTACTCGTTCCCGCCGCCCGTTTAAAGGCCTCATCCAACACTTCCGAAAGCGTCGGGTGAGTGTGCACTCGGAATGCTAAAGTATGAACAGAATCCCGTTGCGCGATCGCATTTGCCGCCTCTTGAATCAAATCCGAAGCGTGCAAACCGAAAATGTGAACACCCAACAATTCCCCAGTATCTTTCCGGTAAATCACCTTAGCCGTACCGTCGGTTTCCCCTTCAGCAATCGCTTTAGAATTTCCCTTAAAATAAGTCTTGACAGAAGCTACCTCAAACCCTTCGGTTTTTCCTAAGTCCTTCGCCGCCGGTTCCGTCATTCCCACATAACTAATTTCTGGGTGAGTAAACGCCGCCGCTGGGATGCTCAAATAGTCAATTTCCCGATCGCGCCCACAGATATTTTCCACCGCCGCAATTCCCTGAGCAGACGCAGCGTGTGCTAACATCATCTTGCCATTCACATCGCCGATCGCCCATAAATGCTTGACCGGTTCTCCCCCAACCAAAACCTGCATCTTATCGTTAACCGGGATATAACCGCGGACTGTCTCAACACCTGCAGTTTCTAACCCCAAATTCTTACTCACTGGAACTCGGCCAGTTGCTACCAAACAAGCGTCAACTTCCAAAACTTCGACTATTTCCTTAGTTTTGAAATCAGCTAATTCAATAATCACCGGCGAACCAGGAGTAATTTTCTTAGCTAACACACCGACTTTGGTTTCAATATCGCGGGGTGCAATTAACACCCGTTCTGCTAACTTAGCAATATCCGGGTCAAAAGTCGGCATCAACTGGTCTAATGCCTCAATCATCGTGATTTCACAGCCCAATGCGCTGTAAATATCCGAAAACTCCAAACCGATATAACCACTACCAATAATTGCAATCCACTTCGGTAGCGATTCCAATCTGACAGCATCGTCGCTAGTAAACACAGTTTTACCGTCAATTTCTATCCCTGGGGGGACGAAAGGAACCGAACCGGGAGCGAGAATAATATCCTTGGCAGTAATCGTTTTCTCGCCATTGTCGGTTTCGATCGTAATTTTTTGAGAACCGGCGATTTTGCCCCAACCTTGGATGGTATCGACATTCAAACGTTTGAGGCTGTTGGTCAAGTCGCCACGAAGTTTGCTAACCATAGTGTTAGCATGATTCGCGATCGAAGAGCGATCGAAATCCACACTCCCCAACTGAATTCCCAAAGTCTTCAGGTGGTGGGCATTCCGCAACTCGCGCACCCGTCCCGCAGCCGCCAACAGCGCCTTCGAGGGAATGCAGCCGCGGTTGACGCAAGTCCCGCCCATGTCTCCGGCTTCGATAATTGCCACTTTCAGCCCGCAGCTAACCGCGTGTATGGCGGCCCCATGTCCGCCCACGCCAGCGCCGATAATTGCTAAATCGTAATCAAATCCCTGAGTCACCTTATTCTCCTAATACCGTTGCAATCTTAGTCCTGGACGCACTCAACAGCATATTTCCGCGATTGCGAGCACCGCTTGTGGGAATCGCAACCCTTGAACAGCGCTAATAGTTGCCCAAGTCCTGTACCCTTATTCTCGACTAGACTAGGTTTAATTAGACAAACTTTTTTAGCTGAGTGGAGCACTCCTGACTTTACTGTACGGTAATTGTCAGTAGCTGATGGAATTGTGACAGAGAGATAAACTGAGAAACAGAGAATTCTTGTCTGTGGAGCAACTTATGATAGATGACGACGACCTGAAAGATTCCCGCCGCGCCTCGGCTCAAGCTTTTTTTGAGTCCCTTGATGAATTGTTAGACTCTATAGAAGCCAACAGCAGTCAACCAGCACAGCCTAAATCTCTACCGCCTCAGCCTTTGCCTTCGAGTCCGCCGAAGCAGGCAAAACCTGCGAAAATTAATTTGTCGGATTTTGAAGATGCGATCGCCGACTTGGAACAGTTTATCCAGAAAAAGCACTCCAAACGCCCCGAATCTAAAGAATAGCAACTATAAACCGATTTTTAGGGTGCATCAAAACTGCTGCGGTCGATCGAACTTAACGGCTTGGGCTCTTGTAAAATTAGCTGGATTTACTTTGACTGCCGATCGCTGAGCAAAGTCGAAGTGTTGGGTTTAGACTGCTGGGTTGACATACTCCCCGGCGTAAACGCACGGGGATTCTTTACGCTTCAACGACGGATGCTAGCGAACTAGTCTTACTCTGTCTCGACGTACATTTAAGGTCGTGGCAATGCCCTATCCCGACCATTTCTATATTTTTGGAAGCATTTTCATCTCGATCATGTTCCGTGCCACAACTTAAACACAGTACCGAACGCACCGACAAATCAATTTTTCCCCACTTGAAACCGCAATCAGAGCAAGTTTGACTTGTTGGTTCCCAACGGTTGATGACTACAAAATTGCGCCCATATTTCTCAGACTTTCCCTCAACCAAAACCCTGAATTCTCTCCACCCTTGTTGACTAATTGAAGAGTGAAAGTTTACGGTTTTTGACCATTCCCGACACATTCAAATCTTCCAAAACAATAGTTTGGTTTTCACTAAGTAAGTAGGCGCTGTAAAACGCAACCATGTAAACGATTGTAAAGTATCCAAATCCCCTAAACGTAAGTGATTTAGCCCTGTTTACATACTGTTACGTAGTTCGGTTTAATCCCGCCTACCTACTTAACAACTTTGGTTGATAACTTATGCAGGAAATCTTTACGAGTGTCGGCTATTTGATTGTGGACTTTGGCAATCTGAATACGGGTTTTGTTTCTACGGCTTGAACCATTTTGTTGACGGGCTAACTTTTTTTGAAGACGGCGCACCTTGTGGTCTAGTTTTTTGTAGCAAGGACTAAAGCCTTTACTACCATCGCTCATTACACCAAAAGTCTTAAGGCCCAGATCAATACCAACGCTTTGGTTCTTGGCATTAATATTGACTGGTTCAACTTCCACTACAAAGCTGAGAAAGTACCGATTAGCACAGTCTTTAATAATGGTTACTGAACTTGGTGTACCAGGTAGCTCTCTTGACCAAATTGGTTTTACCACACCAATTTTTGCTAGATAAACACCGCTATTTTTAATTGAAAAACCACCACGAGTTAGCCTTGCCGACTGCAAGTTAGACCGTTTTTTGAACTTAGGATAACCAACTTTGCGTCCTTTTCTTTTGCCTTTACAGGAATCGAAAAAGTTTTTAAAGGCTATCTCTTGCATCAGCTACAGACTGTTGCAATGGTATTGCGGATACGTCTTTTAACCAAAGTCTAGTCTCAGTCTTTTTTGCCTGAGTTATGACTAGCTTCTGAACTTGGGCCGATGATGGTTTTTTCTCGGATTGTTGGCAAATTGCAAGAGCATCGTTATACACCATACGTACGCAACCAAAAAGTCTAGATAGACTTTGCTGTTGTTGGTCTGTTGGGTAGAATCGATACTGATATCTTGCTTTCATGATATTATTGTATCATAAAAGCCGTCCTAGAAGGACGGGGCTTTAGACCCATTATTTTGGTAATCGACGCGATCGCACTTCTATGGCCCCATCCACACCCAAAGGCAGCTCGAATTCATCAATATGATTGCGGAACTTCACCGCAATATCAGCACCATTAATAATCGCCCCCAACAGCCGCGGCCCGGATTTATGCGACTCCTCCTCCTCAGATTCCAGCAACTGATCGGCAGCTTCACACAACATACTAGACAGAGTATAACCAGGCCGCGCCACCAAAATCATACCATCGGTGTACGGTTCCAGCGTCAGCGCGTCGTTGCACTCGCTCAGCGCCGGAGAATCCACAACCACAAAATCAAAGCGGTTGCGAACATCGTCGAACAATCTCCGCATTTCGCTGGATTCGAGTACCGCCGATGCCTGCCGCAAAAAGCCCGGACTCGGCACCACGTATAGGTTCTCAACCTCTGGAACCAACAGAACGCACTCGCTGATATTGCCGTAATAGTGCAAAGGTTCCACAGCCGCCAGAGGATCAGCAGCGATTTTTAAAGATTCCACGTTGGAAGCCGATCGCAAATCTGCTTCAATTAACAAAGTCCGTTTACCCGATCGAGCCGACGCAATTGCCAAATTGTAAGCACTAAAACTCTTCCCCTCCAAAGGTGCCGCCGAAGTCAGCAAGACCACCTTCACCGGTTTTTCCCCAATCCGGCGCAAATTAGTCCGCAACCGCTCGTAAAACTCCAAATAAGGAGAATTGGGTTCCAGCGCCAGAGGCATCTCATCCCCGTAGGAATCAAACACCAACACTTCAGGCAAAACTGCCAGTATCGGCACGTCTTTTTCCACCAAAGCCGCCCGCACTTCTTCCCAACTGTAAAACTTGCCGTTGAGCATCCCCAACAAAAATATCAACCCGCCGCCCAGCAGCAATCCCACAAAGCCGCCCACCGCCAGCATCACGGGCAAACCTCTCTTGGTTGACTCAACATCATCAGTTTTGGGAAGTTGGGCGATTGTCAAACTCCCCGTTGTCTCAGCCACCGCCGCCTCAGCATCTACCAAAGCCGACTGCATCTTATCGTAGAGAGATTTTTTCAGTGCCACTTGCTGGGCCAACCGCGCTTGTTCTAACTGCTTGTTGGGGATTCTCGCGTATTCCTGGCGCAATTGCTGTTCAGTTTTCTCGATTCCTTTAAGTTGCTGTTGCGCCATATCCCGCTGCGTTTTTAAAGCGATCAAATTTTGAGCTAGCTGCTGTCTGGCCGGATCTAAAGAAGAGTCTACCCGAATTCGATCGGCACTTCTGAGCGGAGCCGCCACCCCGTTACCGCCGAGCACCTCCGACTGTCGCTGCTGTAACTGCTGCTCAAAAGCTTGTTTTTGCTTGAGCAATTCTACAATTTTCGGGTGTTCCTCCTGCAAGTCGGTGCGGAGAATTTTGAGCTGAGATTCGATCGAAAACAGTTGCACTCGCAGTTGTGCAATAATCGGATCGGCAGAGAGTGCTTGAGCGACGTAAGCTTGCTCCACATTCAATCCCAAGCGATCCTGCAAGCTTTTAATTTGAGCTTCAATTCCTCCCAACTGCACCCGGAGTTGCCGCTGCTGCTGTTCGCTGCTGATAATCGCTTGCGGCAGTACACCGCTCTGAGCTGCTAAAATTGCAGTTCCTTCTCGTTTTTCGTAGGCTTCTAATTTTTTTTCCGTCTCTCTGAGTTCCTGTGTTACTTTCGGCAAGCGCTGGTTAATTTGGGCGATCGTTTCTCGCAGTCTAGAAGTATTAATAGTTTGGCTGCGAGCCACCATTTCCTTCATCAGCACCTCTAGTACCTCTACTGCTTTTTTGCGATCGGCATTTTTGTACAATACTTGAATCAAAGCGCTGGGGTCGTTAGTCTTGGTCGGCATCTTTATCTGCACGTCTTTTACCAGCTTGTTAGCCAAAGCTTGTATTTTTTTGTCCGCTTCTATTTTGTTTAATTTTTCTTCGGGTTTGATGAGTTTTTCTGCGGCAGGTTTAACCACCCATGTATCCAGCAGCATATCTTTAGTTATTTCTTGCCCTTCCTGTTGAATTTTAGTAGTAGTCGATGAAAAAATCACGTTCGGTCTGCGGTAGGCAAGCGTACCGGCTGCAACGTAAACCGGCGTCTGACTTGGCTGCAAAGCCACTACTCCCGACACGCCCACAGTCACCGCGAGAGTCGCCAGTCCCACCCACTTGTATTGGTCGAAAGCAATTAAATAACGTTTAACAACTGATAAAGTCATAATGATTGTTGACTGTTGACTGTTGACTGTTAACCTTAACCGTTGACTGTTGACTGTTGACTGTTGACCGTTGACTGTTGACTGTTGATTTTGAGTAAATCATAACTAATAACTAATAACTAATAACCCACTATCATCACTAACAACTAATAATTACCTACCATTATTAGTTGGCCCGAACAGATTGTTTACTCCATTTCTCAACTGATCGAAGAACAAAATAAATCCCAAAGTATCGCGGAACGGTCGAGTAAAAGTATTGATTACAAAACTTACACGCTCAACCAGATTCCTACCAATCACAATCACATCATTATCTTCGAGCATCGGGTTCTGAGAAACATTGCCCTCCAAAGCAGCTTTAGCATCTATCGAACGGTTGATTGCTCTACCTTGCTTTTCGTCGAACCGAATCAGGGCTATTTTCCGCAAGTCAGCCAGATTCACAGGCAAGTTGTTGATAGCATCCAAAAACTTGCTGCCATTTTCTACGTAGAACGAGGTCAAACCACCACTAGCGTAACTCAAAACTCGCACGTAGACCCTGGGCTTAATCAGGGTAGACCGCGCAACCAGAGCTTTGTCGTAGTCTAGGTTTTTGATCCTCGCGTCCAATTCCGGGATGACAATCACATCTCCCGAGGCTAAAGGAAAATCGAACAAATCGTTAGCGCTTGCTAGGGGAGTGTAAAGGTCGATCGGTTCCTCCACCGACGAGCCGTCCACCAGCGTCCGCCGCACTCGTACCGCCCGCAAATCAGCTTTTCCCGTGACTCCCCCCGCGATCGTCAAAGCAGCCGAAATTCGACCAGAACCCGCCCCAAGCGTGTAAAAACCCGGTTTGCTGACTTCTCCGGTGACCGTGATTTGGACGGGGACAGCGGCAGCAGCTAGGCTGTACCTAGAGGCTAAATCTTGATCGGATTTGCGATCGGGCGTAACTTGTTTATAAGGTACAACGATCGCATCTCCATCTTCCAAACGCAAATCCGGCGGAGCAATACCAGTTTGCAGCGGTGTCAAAATATCAACAATTTGCTCCGCGACACCCCCCCCCGGCAGAGTCCGCCGCACCCGCACCGCCCGCAGTTCAGCCGTAGGAGTAGTCCCAGCAGCAGCAGCCAGAGCCGCCGGAAGCTGCGGGGTTTGCAGCGGATAAAAACCCGGTCTCGCCACCTCGCCCGTCACCGTTACCACTACCGGGCGCCCAAGCAGCAAAGCAGCCGAGACTTGAGGATTTTTGATGAATTGGGTGAATCGTTCTCGGAGGCGCTGCTGTGCTTCTTCGACAGTAAGACCGCGCACATTTACTGTTCCGATTAGTGGCAGTACAATTATGCCTTCAGGACTGATTGCACCTGTAAAATTCAACTCTGGGAAGCGCTGAACTTGAACAGAAATCTGGTCTCCCGGGCCCAGGCGGTAGGGCCGATTCCGAAAAGCTGGGTTAATTTCCCGGTTGGGCTGTGCTGGTGGCGGTGGCGGTACGCGCAATGGCGGTGGTACGATCCGCTGGGAACTAGGAACAAAAGGTTGAGAAGAAGCCGTTTCCGCAAAAAATTTACCGTTAAAGCCCCAGAATACAGCAGCAAAAGATAGAGTCCAAGCAGTCGAATACAGACCTGCCAAGGAAAAAGCAACGGGATTTTTTATTGTGAATTTTTCCCGCATTTTGAAAATATAAAAAAGCGTAATATTATGAATAATTTGCTGATTTTTAAACTTCATTTTCGCCAGTCTCAATTAAACATCTGGAGTTGCTCAATAACCGGAGAATATCAATTCTGGTTGCGCCGGAATTGATATAGAGGACACGGCAGTGCCGTTTCCCTACAATCTATTACAGTAGGGAAACCAGGGCTATTTCATTCTCTTGTAGGGGCGGTGTCCCCGTGCCCGCCCCAATCTTTGAAACACCGACAAAATCGTTGATGGGGAGGGTAGGCACGCACCGTCCACTACCCCTACAAAACGATGATTTGTCTGAGAATGAAACAGCCCTGGTAGGGAAACGACACTGCCGTCTCCTCTACATCGTAAAGAGTGTAAGAGTTTGATTGTTTTTTAACATACATTTAAAATGCAGAACAGCTTACCTATTTACTCAAACTGAAAAATTTCTGCGATTAATTGAGCCTGAACAGTTTGACCAAGAGATTCCAGTAACGGTTCAACTATCTTAATGTCTCCTTGTGGTTGAATAGGAACGATGACACTAACAGCAACCCAGGAGGCGCGGCGGTTCGACAGTCTAGCAATGCTGTCTTCCCAAAACCAGCGACTTGTTGCTGGAGAACCCCCATTAGGCCAAGCGTACCACTGCATGACAGCAAAAGTTTGTTGGGGAGTCCAGCTTCGGAAAAACCGGGCCTCGACATTAGGCGGCGACTTGTCGGGTATTGGAGCTAGTTTAACTGTAAACCTCAAAGTGCCATGAGAATCTGTTTGCCACCGATGAAATCCATCAATATCCAGCCATTCTACCTGGGGCTGGTTTTTGGGGCCATTTTGAGGCAATAGCAATAAAATAGCAATTGTTCGATCGTTTTTAATTTCTTCAAATAACCACCTGTGACCACCGATTTGGACGTTATTCTGGACGCGCATTACCTCCCAGCCCGGAAGTGTCATCCCGTCTTGGCGCAAACTTCTCAATTGCTTGAGGTTTGCAACTGGTGGCGGGTTTGTCCAAGGCCACCTTCCTGTCCCGTAGCCCGGAATTGCTACTACCCCAACCAGTACCAGCAAAAACACCAGCACCACAATTTTAGATAATTGGTACCGCCGCAGTAGTTTCCGTGCTGAAATCATTTGTTTCATTAATTGGCAGACTGGCTTGGGAAAAACTTTTCCATCCCGTTGAGGAGAAGTACCAATAAGCCTAGTATACAAGCAGAATATAAGTCTCCGCCCCATCCGGCGTGTAGCCAATTAAAAAGCCCCTCTCTCTCGGTTCCGTGAAAGTAAGTTAGCAAAGTGTTACGCAAAATGTTGGAACTGATGCTAATGATAGATGTACTGGCTAAAAACAAAATGCTTCTTTTGTGAGAACTCCAAACTCCCGTCCAATCCAGCAGAATTAAGCTGACGTAAAGACTGGTAAACAGCATTTTCAAGCCTGCACAGTGGGGCGCAACTTCTACTATGCGATCGTTTACATAGAGATAAATCTCTTCCACTCTCACGTTGAGACCAACCTTAATTAATATCAAGCCTGATGTTTCAGCAATGAAGTGCTGCAACGGCAAGGCGTATGGTTCTATGAGGTAAGGAATATGGTTTGGGGAGGCCAGAAATATGAATAAAAGTGGCATTCCCTGCAATTTTAAGCCGGGGATTCCTTTTAAAGATAAGCAAATGCTGGCCAGCATTACTGGCAGGGATAAATTCACCAAATCGCTCAAGCGGCTTAGATAAAAAAGCGTTGCTAATACCAACAAAAAAGTTCCCAAAGGATGCGGTGAGTTTGGCAATCGGCGCCAGCACTTTCGGTTTGTCCAAGCAATATAACCCCCGTAGGGCAAGCCAATTAGTCCGTGGCTGAAATATTCGTGTTCGATGCTGATGTTTTTGTTGAACCAGCCGTCGTACCAGTGTACGATCAGCGGGGCATATAGCAGCACTAGGAGTACCGCGAT
Source organism: Cyanobacteria bacterium VAR_87_metabat_62 (assembly GCA_031427135.1). Taxonomy (GTDB): domain Bacteria; phylum Cyanobacteriota; class Cyanobacteriia; order Cyanobacteriales; family Microcoleaceae; genus Microcoleus. Next base: position 64,020 of record JANPMV010000019.1, read on the forward strand.
ACCTTCCCCCAAGAGGTATCGCTTGAAAACAATCCGAATTCTGCGCTGGATGTGCATGGTTTGAGAAGTTTTGAGATTGCCGCGCTATGAGAGCAACGCGAAAGCGATTTTGAACTGTGAATTAAAGATTTGTTAATTCCCCACAATAACGCTTGGAGAACCGCACCCTAGTGCTTGAAACACCCTCAGCATAATTTTTATGAACAATTAGCAATTCAACGATCGCCCGATCGCCCTTACTACCTGCTCAATCTGAATATTACTCAATCCGGGATACATTGGCAATGATAAAATTTGTTGGCACAAGGTTTCTGTATGGGGGAAGTCGCCCCGATTGCCTAAATTTTGGTAGGCGGGTTGCAGGTGACAAGGTACGGGATAGTGTATACCTGTTTGGATGCCCTCTTGGGCGAGTTTTTCCTGAAGCGTGTTGCGGTCGATCCGGCTTTTCTCAGTAACTCGAATCACATATAGGTGATAAATGTGACCACTGCTGCTGTGGTTGGCGATCGGTACTATGCCTTGATGTTTCAGGGGTTCTAGTAGAGTATTGTAGTGTTGGGCGGCTAAAGTGCGATCGCGATTCCACTTTTCTAAGTGCGGCAATTTAACATTGAGCACGGCGGCTTGCAGATTGTCGAGGCGGCTGTTAGTGCCAATTTCTGTATGTAAATATTTGCTGGGTGCACCGTAATTACGTAACGTTCGCATTTTTTCTGCTACGTCTGAATCGTTAGTAATTAACATCCCACCGTCACCAAAGGAACCGAGATTTTTGCTGGGATAAAAGCTGAATGCTGCTGCTTTACCAATGGAACCTGCGCGGTATCCTTCTCTTTCGGCTAAATGTGCTTGGGCGGCATCTTCAAATATTATTATATCGTGGCGGTTTGCCAAATCTAAAAGTTGTGTAGGTGACACCATTTGACCGTATAAATGCACCGGAATAATTGCTTTAGTTTTTGAGGTAATAGCCGTTTCGGCTGCTGTGAGGTCAATCAGGGCGGTGTCAGGGTCACAATCTACGAGAATAGGTATAGCTTTGGCTTGAATCACCCCAATTATGGTAGCGATAAAGGTGTTGGCTGGTAAAATAACCTCGTCCCCTAGATGGATACCGCAAGCTTGGAGTCCCAGGGCGATCGCATCAGTTCCGCAAGCCACTCCTACGCCGTATTTTACTCCCGAAGCTGCGGCAAATGCTGTTTCAAATTCGGCGAGCGATCGACCTAAAATAAAGTCCCCTTCCTGGATAATTTTTCCAATTGCTTCTGCTATTTGCGATTGGATTGGTTGGTGTTGCAGCGAGAGGTTGACAAACGGCACTTTTGGTAGGCGGCTACTCATACATCAGAGGGAGAGGAATTATTTATATTAACATTGTTTTTCGGTAATATAGAATCAGATATTTTTCCGGCACTCGAACTCATGGAATATAAAAAACTCGGCGACAGCGACTTATTAGTATCTGAAATCTGTTTGGGTACGATGACTTACGGTCAGCAAAATACTGTGGAAGACGCGGCCCAACAGCTCGATTTTGCAATTGATAGAGGTGTCAACTTTATCGATACCGCAGAAATGTATCCAGTCCCTGGAAAGCCGGAAAGTCAGGGGAAAACAGAGGAATATATTGGCGAATGGTTGGTCAAGCAGCAGCGGGATAAAGTCATTATAGCGACTAAAGTAGCTGGGCGAAGTTCTCGGTTAAAGTGGATTCGGGAAGGGAAAAATCAGATCGATCGCCCAAATGTCGAAAAAGCAGTCAACGACAGCCTGAAACGCCTGCAAACCGACTATATCGACCTTTATCAGATCCACTGGCCCGATCGCTACGTGCCGCTTTTTGGTGCGCCTGACTACGACATCGCCCAAGAGCACGAAACTGTACCGATTTTGGAACAGTTAGAGGTATTTGCTGACTTAATTAAAGCGGGCAAAATCCGTTATTTAGGTTTGAGTAACGAGACGCCTTGGGGAGTTTCTGAGTTTTGTGAATTGGCCGAAAAACATGGTTTGCCGAAAGTTGTTTCGATTCAGAATGCTTTCAGTTTGAGCAACCGGACGTTTCAGATGAATTTAGCGGAAACTTGCCGCTTTAAGAATGTGGGATTGATGGCTTACAGTCCTTTAGGATTCGGGATTTTGACGGGTAAGTATCTGAATGGAATCCCGGAAAATTCGCGGCTGGCTTTGTTTGCGGGATTTGGCCAGCGTTACGATAAAAGTAATCTGAATGGTGCGGTGAAAGCGTATGTTGAGATTGCTGCAAGATACAATTTGACTCCGGCGAAGATGGCTTTGGCTTATGTGCGATCGCGCTGGTTTGTCACGAGCACAATTATCGGTGCAACAAGTCTCGAACAGTTGCAGGAAAATCTCGGTAGTTTGGAGGTGGAATTGGATAAGGAGATTGTTTCGGAAATCAATGCGGTGCACGCTAAGTATCCGAATCCGACACCTTAAGTTTGTTCGTTGTTCAATCGGCGGTTTAAACCGCTTCTTGTCAAACAAAGTCCCAGCAGAGGGGGACTAAGAGTTTGAGGGAAGATTTAACCCGGATTTGGTATTAGTAAGTTGGGTTGAGGCAACGAAACCCAACTTATTAATTGTTTATATTGTTGCCGTATTGAGCAAGTAGTTGGTTTTGGTGGTGTTTTGGGCGATCGGCTTTTTTTCTTGTCAATAAATATTTTAACCGCAGAGGATTTACGGACGGGACGCCCGTACCACCGTTTAACTTGTTTGCGTTTTACTCTTCTTCTAAGTCTTCAACTTTAGACTCTTTCGCTTTCTGTCGAATCTGCTTGAGTTCTTCTTTTGGCTTCCAGTTGCTTTTGGGAGTTAGTTTGTACACGTCAGTACGTCCCTTACGCTGTTCTTTCAGTATTAAACCCGCATCACACAGAGTTTTTAGGGCATATTGGGCTTTTCTGACGCTCATATGACAGATTTCTGCTGTTTTCTTCAGTCTAGCGAAACACTCACCTGTGAGTTTTCCGCCTGTCCTGCGAACTACATGGGCATAGAGTCGGAATTCATAGGGGTCTAAGCCGTACTCATCGAGGTCAGAATGGACAACTGGCAAGGGTTGTAAGTCATTTTTGGGATTTTTATTTGTGGGTGGCTGGGGCTCTTGAAAAGAGTCATCAATAGTTTCTGGGATTGTTTTTTTGATTAGCAACTCATCCGAGTCTTCCCCGTCATCAGATATTTTTTTCTCTGTAAACATATTTTGTTGGAACCTCTGAAAAAATTCCTCAAAAATGTATGGGTCTATTTGTTTTATTGGCAACTGATCCGAGTCTCTCCCGTCATCTGGGTGATTTTTCTCTGTAGACATATGTTTTATGTGCATAAGTAGAAGTGCATTAAGTGCATATCATAACATATGTACTTGATGCTTAAGTAATATGCACTTAGTGCTTAAGTTAGGTTATTATATTATTAGGTACTTTTTTAGAGATCTAAACGGTATACATAATAACGGGAATACATTTACGGTCATGCACCTAACTTTGCTGCCAACTTCGGCACGAGAACCTTGCAAATCCAGATAAAAGGTGTTAAAGTTTTAAAATAGACAACAAAACGCGCCCTCAAACTGCCAGGTCGGAGGACGCTCTAATGTTTTCTATTTTTCCTAATATCGAATCCTAGAGTGGCTGCGCTGGTGTGCATCAGGTCACTTCAAAGATTTTCTTGCTCTTTAAACACTCAAAAACATGATAACACAAAATCCGCTGTTGTTACTAGACAAGCTGTCCCAGCATCCTAATGGTTTGGAGCTAGCTTATCTGGTTTATCACCTTCATCAAGATAGTCAAGGGCAGACACAGCCAGAGCCTCGGCTTGTTGCGATCGCCTTGAACCTAGCCAAGCGTCAAGCTATAAAAGACAAACCATACTTCAATGATATGGCGAATGACGAGATTCGCGAGTGGATTGCTCAGCACTCTCCCAAGCAGGAAGTTAACTGAGAACAAAATAGCCTAGACAGCAGCCAGTCAGCTTACTGGCTGGCTTAGCTGTATCTAATCTATTTGTTGTAATTGCGAGTATCAATCCACCCAACACTTAGTCAAAGAAGCTAATGGCTAACATCCTAATTTCTGAAAACAGACAACTCATTGAGCAACTTGAAATAGCACTCTCTACTCAAGAAAACTTGTACCGCGTTCTGCTTGAGGAAAAAGATGAAACTATCGAAGAACAGCGACAGGAATTAGAAGCAAAGGATGAAAAGATTGAAGAACAGCGACAGGAATTAGATGACTTGAAGCGCGAACGTGATTGTCAGCCAAATTACTGCGAAAACGATGGTTCATCAAACTGCGCAATGTCGCGATCGCGAATATGCAGCAGATAGACTAGGAATCTGATAGAAAGTACGATCGCCCTTTCCATCCCTAAAAATAGGATAATGGTAAAGGGCGATCGCACTTCACCCTAAAATCTTTCTCAACTAAACCCATGAGTACAATTCGCTTACAACTAGCCGAATACTTGAAATGTCGAGGTTTCACCCCCGAAAACTTAGTCGAAGCTGTGGGCGAAACACTCAATCCTGAAACCGTCTACCAACTGATCGAAAAAGCCGAAAACCTCAGCCACCTAGACTTATCCGTCTTAGCCGCCATTATAGATGGCTTGAGCAAACTCAATGGTTTTCCAGTTGGCATCGCAGAAGTGCTAATATTTTTTCCTGACATTTCTGAGGAAGCATTGGTAAAATCGCCTTGGCGCCAACTTTACCTCGTTGATAATGAAATTCCTCCCTATGATTGGGGAGATGTAGACCCGATGAAACTTGGTCAACCCGTGCGTTATATACCGGGAGTAGGTGCCGTTATTCTTGAAAACGAAAGGGTACAGTAATAAGCGTGGCTAATAGATTTACCATCTGCGATATTTTACTGGTTGATTTCCCTCCTCAAACACCTGCACTGCACGAACAGCAAGGAATACGCCCTGCTGTAGTAGTGGGGAGACCAAACGACACAGGTACGATGCGTTTTGAGCTTGTGATTGTTGTGCCGATTACCAGACAATCAGGAGATTGGACTGCACAAAATCCAATTTTATACCCAAGTCTTCGGGCAGGAGTGGGAAATCTAACCGCCGACTCGATAGTATTGCTGGATCAAGTACGCGCTGTAGATATCCGGCGAGTATTGCGCTATCTTGGCAGTTTAACCGCAGAAGAGTATCAGCCGATCGCAAATGGACTCAAGCTAATGTTCGGCTTTTGAATTATCCCTCAATAACCTAACAGTTTATCGCGCAGATAGTTATTGCCATAATCTGGACACGGCAGTGCCGTTTCCCTACAATTAATCGAGGTAGGGACACGGCACTGCCGTGTCCAGAGTTGCTATTCCTTAATGTCCCAATAACTTATCCCGCAAATGCTTAATTCGATCGCGCAATTTGCCAGCCTCCTCAAACTCCAGCTTCTTAGCCGCCGCCTTCATCTGCCCTTCCAACTGCCCGATCAACTGAGGAATCTCATCCAAAGATAACTCGTTCACCTGCTCGTAAACCTCCTCCAACTGCTGAGAATTCAGCTTCCGCGATACGTCCAAAAATGCCAAAATCGCATTGGTAGATCGCTTTTTGGCGATCGGCTGCGGCGTAATCCCGTGCATCTTATTGTACGCTAGCTGGATTCCGCGACGGCGATCGGTTTCGTCGATCGCCTTAACCATACTATCCGTCAACTTATCCGCATACAAAATCGCCTGTCCCCGAATGTGCCGCGCCGCCCGCCCAATCGTTTGAATTAACGAACGTGCCGATCGCAAAAACCCCTCCTTATCCGCATCCAAAATCACCACCAGAGACACCTCCGGCAAATCCAAACCTTCCCGCAGCAAATTAACACCAATCAATACATCAAACTTGCCATCCTGCAAATCTTGGATAATTTCAATGCGTTGAATCGACTGGATTTCCGAGTGCAAATACCGGACTCTAATCGCCCTCTCCTGCAAATATTCGGTTAAATCTTCCGCCATCCGCTTCGTTAAAGTCGTCACCAAAACCCGCTCGTCCAGGCTTACTCTCTGATTGATTTCCCCCAACAAATCGTCAATTTGTCCTTCCGTCGGGCGCACAAATATCGTTGGATCGACTACTGCCGTCGGGCGGATCACTTGTTCGGCAACTCTTCCTTCAGAAATCTCGATTTCCCAATCCCCAGGCGTAGCAGACACGAAAATGCACTGATTCTCTCTTGCCCAAAATTCCTCTGCTTTCAAAGGGCGGTTATCGGCCGCGCTGGGCAATCGGAAACCGTGTTCGATTAATACTTTTTTACGGGCTTGGTCGCCGTTATACATTCCGCGAATTTGCGGCACTGTGACGTGGGATTCATCTATCACCAACATCCAATCTTTGGGGAAATAATCAATCAAACATTCGGGTGGTTCCCCGGCATTTCTGCCTGCTAAATGCCGCGAATAATTCTCAACTCCGTTGCAGTAACCGACTTCCCGGAGCATTTCCAAATCGTAGCGGGTGCGCTGTTCTATCCGCTGAGCTTCTAATAGTTTCCCGTTTTTTTTAAATTCTACCAGTTGGTCTTCTAATTCGAGTTCGATTCCTTGACAAGCAGCCTCTAATTTATCATCGGCGGTCACAAAGTGGCGCGCTGGATAAATATTTAAAGCAGTTGTACTGGCGATGATTTTACCAGTTACGGGGTCAACGTAGCGAATGGCATCGATTTCGTCGCCGAAGAATTCGACGCGAATTATTCGATCTTCGTAGGCGGGGCCGATTTCCACAACATCGCCTTTGACGCGAAATTTGCCTCTGCCTAAATCTATGTCATTGCGGCTGTATTGGATGTTGACTAAATCTCGCAGAACTTGCCGCTGGTTGACTTCCATTCCTACTTGTAAAGAGATGGCAGCTTTCAGGTATTCGGCGGGCATTCCCAAACCGTAGATGCAGCTAATTGAGGCTACTACAATTACGTCGCGGCGTTCAAAGAGCGATCGCGTGGCTGAGTGACGCAGCATATCGATTTCGTCGTTAATTGCTGCTGTCTTCTCAATAAAAGTATCGCTGACTGCGATGTATGCTTCAGGTTGGTAGTAGTCGTAATAACTGACAAAGTATTCGACTGCATTGTTCGGGAAAAAATTTCGCAGTTCGTTGCACAGTTGGGCTGCCAGGGTTTTGTTATGTGCTAAGACTAAGGTTGGTCTGCCAATTTTTTCGATCGCCGAGGCAATGGTGAAGGTTTTGCCCGTACCTGTGGCGCCGAGTAAGGTTTGAAATCGATCGCCCGCTTCAATCCCTTTGACGAGTTGCTCGATCGCTAGCGGTTGGTCGCCCGTGGGCTGGAAGGGCGCTTGCAATTGAAAAGATGCTGCCGCAGTTACCATAGGAAAATGTAGCTATTACCGATAAATCTTAACAAAAATGCAGGGATTCTGCAATTTCGTTCAGAAAATAGTTAGACTTTGTAATATTATTTTAATTATCAGCCGAAATAGAAAGCAAAAAGCCCAGAAAATCAGTTGTCCGAACCCAGCAATCAACAGCAATAAGCGAGGAAAAGAATTATGAGTCTCACCCCCAAAGGTAAAGGCAATGCGATCGCCCGCCGCGGCAAAGCAAGTTCCAAAAGCCAACCGACACCAGCCACGGATGCCAAAGCAACAGGAATTCAACTTTATCAGCCGCAACACCTGCATGACAACCGCCCCGTGGGCCCAGACGATTTTACGATCAGCGATACCGTCTCGATGTCTGGGAATCGCCCGATCGGCACTAGCACCCTGCACATCAGCGAAACCTACGGCATTGTAGGCAATCGCCCGATCGAATCCAGCGACTTGGAGGTGGTGGGGACAGTGGGGAGACGCCCGATCGGCTCCAGCGCCATGCAAGTCAGCGAAATGTTCAGTATGTCCGGTGCGCGCCCTATTGGCGTCAGCCTTCTGCACATTGATGAAGTTTACTCGACAATGGGTGGCAATCGTCCAATTGCCTCAAATGAAATTGACGACAGCTCGACCTTAATGGGATTCTTAGATTAATTAGTCATTAGTCATTAGTCAGCAGTCATTAGTTAGGATTCAGGATTCATCAGCTAATAGACAATTGCTAACTGGCAATTTGACTAATGACTAATGATATTAAGTCCGGTTAATTGCTGATAAAACCTTTACGGGCATTGAACATTGGGCATGGCTCAAATGACTAATGACTAATGACTAATGACTAACTTCTTGGCTTTTGATATTTACTCAACAAAGCAGCAAATCGCTTGTAATCCAAAGGCTTCCTCAAATACTCCGCCGCTCCCAATTCTAAACCCTGATTTTTGTCATCCAAAAAAGTCAACATAATCACTGGAATATTTGCCAAAGCCACATCGGATTTCAATGCCGACAGCACCGCCCAACCGTCCATACTCGGCATCATTACGTCCAGAGTAATCGCGTCCGGTAATAACTCCTTAGCCAACTCCAGCCCCGCTTGACCGCTAGCCGACGATCGCACCCGAAATCCCTGTTTCGACAAGCAGCGGGCGATTAAATCCCGTGCATCCGGATCGTCGTCAATCACCAGCACAGTAGCAGCATCGGGCAACTGTAGCGGTTGCGATCGCGCTTCTAATTTCGATGCTATTGGCGCTGGAATAACCTCTAACTTCGACGGAAACTCAGGCTGCATTTGTTCAATTTCTCGATCGCCCTGGGCTTCTTTCTCACTTTTAACCGCAACCGGCAACCGGATCGTAAAAGTAGAACCGCGCTCAAACTCGCTCTCCACCGCAATGTCCCCGCCCATCATCTGGCAAAACTTCCGGCTGATTGTCAGCCCCAAACCCGTACCCCCGTACCTGCGGGTAGTAGAATCATCCGCTTGGGCGAAAGCTCCGAACAGCCTCGACACCTGATCGCCAGTCATACCGATGCCGGTATCGGTGACTTGAAATACGATCGCAGGCTGTTGACACCGAAAACGAGTTGCCGATATCTCCTCGGAATTGTCGATCGGCAAAACTTCCCCTTCTTCCTTCCAAACATTAATCGCAATTTTTCCTCGATCGGTAAACTTAGCAGCATTGCTCGTCAAATTTAACAGCGCTTGTCGCAGCTTCGACGAATCCGAGTAGATCGTGCCAATATTGCGATCGCAATTAACGCTCAAACTGTTGCCATTTTTCCCCACCTGCGGCCCAACTGTAGTCACCACCTGCTCGACCAAACTCAATACATCAAAAGTCTCCAAGAAAAGAGTCATCTTTCCTGCTTCTATTTTAGAAATATCCAGGATGTCACTAATAATATTCAGCAACTGCTTGCCTGCCATATTAATGCTTGCCAAATCCATCACAAACTCTTCTTCGCCGAGTTCGATCGCCTCTTCTTGTAGCAGCTCACTGTAGCCGATAATCGCATTCAGGGGCGTCCGCAACTCGTGAGTCATATTTGCCAAAAAAGTGCTTTTAGCCCGGTTAGCAGCTTCCGCAGCGTTCTTGGCGACTTCCAATTCGCGCGATCGTTCCTCCAACTGCCGCTGCCGCACTTCCAAACCCTTGAGCAAACTGCTAATTTGCTGGGCCATTGTATTGAGAGTAGAAGATAGCACGCCGATCGCGTCATTAGAAACCACAGGCGATCGAGCCATCAAATCACCACTCGCCATCAGTTCCGCAGTTTCACGCAGCAACCCGAGATTCCGAATAATCGCCGATACCGACACCAAACCCACAATTCCGGCGATCGAACTCAAAACCAAAGCAGCCATCAGCCAGTGCTGAGTGCGGCTCGCCACAAAGAGAGTTTGCTGCACCAGCACCCCCATTGCTGCCTCCGAAACCCCCGCCACCGGATCTGACGCAGCTTTTATTGCCAGCAAATAGTTCTTCATCTCCACAGAACCCATCCACCCCACACCCACCGCCATCCAAGTTATCAGTACCAAAATCGCAAACAGCCCGATCAAAGAAGCCCGAGTTCCCACAGAAATCTGCCTCGGAGCAAGTGCCGCCGCCCAAGGATAAGCTTTCAGAAAAGGATCGGGCTGCACCGGCGCGCCCGAATTCCAAATCTCCTCAATTTGACCGTCCGATCGCACCTTACCAATCCGCACTGTTTTCCAGATATGCTGCGTTTGGGCATCTATTTTAACTTTTCCCGAAGGCCCTGCAAACTCGATATTTTTAGCAGCCGCCCTGACTTTAACCACATCTGTCGAACCTGCTTTTTCTACTGCTTGCTTCCACAGATAAACACCCAAATAAGCCGCTTCGATCGGGTCATCCGTAACTCGATTTTCCCCATATCTGGCTTTATAAGCCTTGACAAATTTCCGATTTGCCCCCGTATCCACGGTTTGAAAATAGTTCCAAACCACCAAATGTCCGGCAATATTTTCCTGCCCGATCGCCCGTACTTCCTCTTCTGCTACACTCACCGACATCACTGGCAAATCCTGCGCTTTCAAGCCAGCTTCCCGCAACTTTTGGAAAAAAGCCACATTGCTATCGCCGTTGAGAGTATTGAGAATAGCATCCGGTTTCACTGCTAAGATATGTGCGATCGCCTCGTCAACTTCCCTAGAACCCAGCGGCAAATACACTTCCCCCGCCAACTCTCCCCCCAGTGCCGCCAATTGAGCTTTCACGATCAGATTTGCCGTGCGGGGAAAGATATAATCCGAACCCAACAGAAAAATTTTCCGCTTCCCCTGTGAAAGCAAATAATTCACCCCTGGTACAATTTGTTGGTTCGGAGCCGCACCAGTATAGAAAATATTCGGAGACTGTTCTAGCCCTTCATACTGCACCGGATAAAACAGCAACCCGCTGCTATGCTCCAAAGCAGGCAGTACAGCTTTGCGGCTCGCCGAAGTCCAACAGCCAAATAGCACCGCCACCTGCGCTTCTAGGAGCAATTGCTTAGCTTTTTGAGAAAAAGTCTGCAAATCGCTGGCTCCATCTTCTATCACCGCTTCCAAGGGGCGTCCGAGCACCCCTCCCGCCGCATTAATTTCCTCAACAGCCAACAGCGTCGCATCTTTCACAGAAATTTCGCTGATCGACATCGTACCTGTCAGCGAATGCAACACGCCTATTTTGATTGGCTCACGAGTCTGGGCTGTTACTGCTTCGAGGGGGTTACTACTGCTTGCTCCCATAGGGTTTTAGATACTTTTTAGTAATAACAGGAATTCTAGTTCGATCCTGCGGGAAGTTAGCCTTGATGCTAACTCTTGTTTAGCAGATCGATTCAGCCGATCGCTAGAAAACTTGCCAATTGCCACAGCCAGTTGATTTCAAGGGTCAAATTCCCGCCTTGACTTAAGTCTGTACTAGGCATTGGACGATCGTCCCGGGTGAAAAATTCTCCGTTTCGACACCCAGAACTCTCCGTAAATTCCCCGATCGATTCCAAGCGCATCTAAATTTTACGGTGACTGTGCGCCAGAACCCAAGGACAGTCAATATTTGATGGAATTCTGGTGCGGTGCGCGGCAATGGCCGCCCCAAAATACAGTTGAGATAGCCCAAAAGCCGATCGACCGTAAAATATTTCCCAACTCTATCTCCCTTGAGGCAGAGGGAAATCTCCGTAATTTCCCTTAATATTAAATTAAGGCTAACTCTCAATTAGTCTTGTTAAAAATAAATTTTGCAAACAACAATAGGGTGAAAAACTAATGAATATTGAAGAAAACGGGAATCCGACGGTCAGAGGTATTGAAGTTACACTACCAAAATCCAGGGAAAAACTGCTCGGCGAAGAAACAGAAAAAGCCCTCGGACAGCAAAAACAAGAAAATGCTCAAACTATGCGCGCTGTCGAACAGTTGAAAGAAGAACTTCAGCACAAAATAGATGAAGAATGTCATCACAAGCTAGATTAAAACTAATCTAATCTCTCTGGGTGCGGGTAAGATGCGGTCTTGCTCGCACCTGTCTTTTTGAAGCAAGAAGGAAAAATTCAATAAGAATTTACGATCTAAATTATTTTTGGCTTAAAAAAATAGTTCGGACGCAGGGCTGAGGATTTACCAGCATTTTGGCAGAAATACTTCTTTGCCGCGCCTAAAACGGTAAAAATCCGGTAACTACCGCCGCAGTCCATCCCAGACTAAAAAATAATTTCCCCCTATTTCCTATTGCCTATTCCCTATTCCCTATTTCGGTTAAATCTCTTAAACAATCTGTTCCCGAACTTCCTTCCTTCTTTCTTCCTACAGGTAGAGTGCAACCGGGCTCCTTGTTCTATATGATAAATTTAAGTAGAAAATGTAAAACTCGATACAAACAAGGAGAAATACATGAGCATTGAAGATAAAGCAAAGGCAACCGGCAAAAATATCGAAGGCGTCGCTCAAGAAGCCCTAGGCAATGTTACTGGCGATCCCAAGGATAAAGCTGAAGGCAAAATGAAGCAAAAACAAGCCGAAGCCGGTCACGCGATCGAAGATGTCAAAGATGAGATTAAAAAGAAACTAGACTAAGCCTAATACTAATTGAGAGGGTCGAGAAACCTGACCCTCTCAAGTATTCAAATTGTTGTCATAACGGAGGAAAAAAAAGTGAGTTTATTGCAGCAGAGTCGCAAAATAATTGCAGGCTTACTCTTGGTTCTGATGCTGGCCGTTACGACTGCCTGCGCGCCCAGCGTTTCAGCCCAAAAACCGAGTAACGTACCTGTAGCAATTGGTGGCTCTCAGGGCTATTACGCGCAGCTAGAACGCGGCAACACCGCAGCAGGTCAAGATTTTGGTCAATGGGTAACAAAGACGGCTCAGGGGCTGGTTCAGGATGCTTACGTGCGCGACAATAACAAATTGGGAGTTGTAATTACCCCGAAAGTCCGCCCTGCTGAAGTCAAAGATTTGGCGAAATCTTTAGCCCAAGGTTTTCACCGCAATTTCCCAAATCAGGATGTCAGTGTTTTGGTTTATGCTCCTGACAAAAAACTGATTTTGACAGCTAAATACGACCAGCAATCAAATCAGATTGAGTACAAGTCTTGACCTGCTGAAAAAGCTTGAGTTTTGTCAGGGTGACGGTTTAGTATTTCGCAGTCTTTTTCAGGCGAAGCCATCTCAATTTGAGACTAAAATGTTGTGTAGATTGGGAAAGAATTACAATGAGTAGCAGCGATAATTACAAAAGTCAAATCATGAGCGATTTGGCAAAGGGCGATAAAGAAATGATGCCGGAGACAACCGGTGAAGAGTACGAAAATTTTGACGATTTTGCTCAGAGAACTTCGCCGCAGGAGCGCAAACAATTATTCGGGCGTTCTCTGAATCACGATTCCCTGCCGCCTGCACAGTTGGAACCGGAACTGCAAAAGGCGATCGCCCAAATTAAGCCAAACGAACGCGACGATGTGGCGCGGGAATTCTTCAAGCAGTTGGATAAGAGAGGATTGAACGATCGCACCTTGGAAAAGCAGCTAGGACTTTCTACCCACCACGCCAGCCGCATGAATGCTGACGATGTTAGCAAACTAGCCTCGTTTACCTATCACAATCACCCGGATATTTTCCGAGACGTGCTAGCCGAACAGCCGAGTTTGATGAAGTTTTTGGGCAATCCAGTGGTTGCGGGTATTGTGGGAATAGTTGCTGCTAAATGGCTCAACAACCGTAAATAGTCGAGCAAAAACTTGGACTTTTAACTGCCAATCTTTTTGATTACCAATTATATCAATTCCGGCTGTGCCGGAATGATATAGAGGACACGGCAGTGCCGTTTCCCTACCGCGATTAATTGTAGGGACACGGCACTGCCGTGTCCTGATTTCGGGTAAGATTAATTCCGATGTAATCGGAATTGAGATTACTAATTATTGCTCACATATAAAAATAGCTACACAGTAGTCAACAGCGCTACACCTGACACTCGGCAAAATTGAATGTAGGATTAAGTGTTGCCGTGAATCAGAAAAAAAGATGAACATATCCACTATTTGGCGAAAACTCCGCAGCCAGCAAGCCTTCTGCTTGGCTGCACTGCTGTCAGTTTGCCTCGTATTCATCGGTTGTTCCCCCGCCCCGTCAGCCGGTGGCAATCCACCCGATCCCAAGTTAAAAGAGCAAGTTTTGCAGATCATCCGCGAAAACCCGCAAGCAATTTTAGATTCGGTACAAGCGTACCAGCAACAGCAGCAGGATTCTCTCAAAGCTGCGCGGCAAACATTTTTTCAGGAGATGACAACTAATCCCAAATCGGCGATCGGGGATTCTCCCAGCACGGGATCAGCTTCGCAGCAGATTGTACTTTTAGAATTTTCTGACTTTCAATGTCCGTTTTGCGCCCGTGCTCACGATACTGTCAAGCAGTTTATGGCAAAAAACCAGGACAAAGTAACTTTAGCTTACAAGCATTTTCCCTTGACTTCAATTCACCCTCAAGCCATGCCAGCAGCTAAAGCAGCTTGGGCGGCCCAGCAGCAGGGCAAATTCTGGGAGTATTACAGCGCTTTGTTTGAAGGGCAAAAACAGTTAGGTGAGCCATTGTACGGATCGATCGCCCAAAAGCTCAATCTAAAATTAGATAAATTCAACACCGATCGCAATAGCCCCGCCGCCGAAGCCGCCATTGCCAAAGATGTACAACTCGCTCAACAACTCGGGATTGAAGGCACTCCATTCTTTATCATGAACGGCAAAACTTTCTCAGGCGCGATCGAGCTTGCTGAAATGGAAAAAATTCTCGCTAGTCTCTCGAAATAATTTCAAATTTTTACGAGGCAGAGCCTCTATAAATATGTTCCCAGGCTTCAGCCTGGGAGCAAGAGACGGCAAAAGTAAAAACGAATTCCCAGCTTGGAGGCTGGGAATCAGAAAATCAGAAAAATTAGAAATCTTGAGTTTTCAATTAAACAGCAGCCAACTGTGGAGTCGGACGCTTGCTATTGCGAATACCATCGATCGCCTCTGCATAATCCTTCGCCTTAAACACAGCAGAACCAGCGACAACAGCATTTGCGCCCGCTTCCAGAACCTCCCAAGTATTGTTCACCTTCAAACCGCCGTCCACCTCAATCCAAGGATCGAGGCCCTTGTCGTCACACATTTGGCGCAACTGACGAATTTTCGGCAAAACAGCCGGGATAAAACTTTGACCCCCAAAGCCCGGATTGACGCTCATAATCAGCACCAAATCGCAAAGTTCCAGCACGTACTCGATCAACTCCAAAGGCGTCGAAGGATTCAGAACCACACCAGCCTGCTTGCCTAATTCCCGAATTTGACCGAGAGTGCGGTGCAAGTGAGGCGAAGCATTGTGCTCGGCGTGAACGGAAATAATGTCAGCACCAGCCTTAGCAAAGTCTTCGACATACTTCTCTGGTTCCACAATCATCAGGTGGACATCGATTATCTTGGTAGTAACAGGACGAATTGCTTCAACAATCAGCGGCCCGATCGTAATATTAGGAACAAAGCGACCATCCATCACATCTACGTGAATCCAGTCAGCCCCAGCTTTGTCGATCGCCCGAATCTCATCTCCGAGACGGCTAAAATCGGCTGATAATATGGATGGAGCAATTACAATCGGTTTTTGGGATTTGGTCATGGCTTTCGTCGGTTCTCCTGTCTCCTGTGGTGTATCCAGCTTATCAAAATACGGCTCTCCGGGTCAAAAAATTGCCAACGCTCGTAGCTTGCGGGGCGGGACGCCATCGGCCTCCTTGCAAACACCGAAAAATTTTGATGCTCGATAGACAAGTTTGGCGATCGTACCAGCCCAGCTCTCGGAATTTTGGTTTAAGATATAAATTTTCCGTCTAACAAATAACTTTTGTGCAAAACCAGACCTTCTGCAAATTTTGAGTAGCCAATTATGAAGAATACAGATCCCTTAGAAAATCCTGAACTCGATCGTGCAAGTCTGTTTGTATTAATGATCCCAGTCATCGGCTTTTTCCCCGCCCTGTGGAATCTTTACCGCCGCGAAGGCAGCCCCGAACGCAAAGCCGTCAGCCGCTTGGCAATTGCCCTTGCTTTTAGTTGGCTCTTAGGACATATTCTTTTAGAAGCGGGAGCGATTTCTGCGGAATCTCCGACACTTGCCATGTTATTAATGAGTAGCCTGCTGACAACCAGCTATTTCATCGTGGCTCTGGGACTGATGGTTCGCCTCGGTCAGCGTCAACCGCTATGGTTGCCCGGAATTAGCCGCGTAGCCGAGCAAGTAGTGGGCAAACATTTATCCTAATTTAGGGTTCTTTAAAGCCCCACCGTATTGATTGAGTGCGTCTTTAGCTTGATACTACATATTGCCATTATCTTTTTTTATTTTTGTTGTGTGTGAGGAAGCCAGTGCCAGCTCAAAAAATTCCTAATCCAGACCCGATCAAACAATCAACTGCTCAACCTTCAACCAAAAAATCGAACCAGCCCCATCGAGGCCGTTGGCTGGGTTTTGGTTTTGGCTTAGCCGGAGTCGCCATGCTCTCAGCCACAGCCGGAGCGCTGCTAGCCGTCTCCCTTTCCACAACCCCGCTTCAGCAACAAAAGTTGAGTCCTGAAGAAGCGGCGGTATTTTCTCAAGGCGACATGGCAAAGCTCAACATGAAGATGCCGGAGCTGACTCGCCCAGTTAATATTTTAGTTTTAGGACTTAAGGTGCTGAGTTCCGACATCAACGGCCAGCCCGACAAGGAAAAGGGATACGAGGTTTGGGAAAACTCTTTCAAGGGATTAACCGATACAATGTTGTTGGTTAGGTTCGACCCTCAAAATAAAAAGTTAAGCGTGCTTTCTATTCCGCGAGACACCCGCACCTATGTTGAAGGTAGGGGCGAGGTGAAAATCAATGAAGCTAACTACTACGGCGGCCCGGCTTCATCAGCCAAGTCAGTCAGCGGACTATTGGGCGGCGTGGGAATCGATCGCTATGTCACAGTCAATATTCAAGGCATCAAAAGTTTGGTAGATGCCCTTGGCGGCATTACTATTAATGTCCCTAAAGACATGAAGTATACCGATGAAAGCCAGCATTTATATATAGATTTAAAGGCTGGTAAGCAGAATCTCAACGGCGAACAAATCGTGCAATATTTACTTTATCGGCACGACGATTTAGGCGATATCGGGCGGGTGCAGCGCCAGCAAACTTTGATGCGGGCTTTTGTGGAACAGGAAGTTAATGTAGGTTTGCTGTCTCGCTTGCCGAAGATTTTGTCGGTGATTCAGTCTCACCTTGACACTAATTTGAGTATAGAAGAATTGGTAGCTTTAGCTGGTTTTGCTACTAAAACCGATCGCGCTAGCGTGCAGATGTTGATGGTTCCCGGCAAGTTCAGCGATACCAAGGATTACAAGGCTAGTTACTGGTTGCCAGACAAAAGTGGCCTCGAAACTCTCGTGGCAGAACATTTTGACTTCGGCCAAAATACTTGGCAAATTGAGAATGCTGATGCGACTTTTCTGAAGGTGGCAGTTCAAGATAGTACCGGAGATCGATCGGCTGTTGAAGATTTTGTCAGGACTTTAACTCGGGCCGGCTATCGAAATGTTCAGGTTTATAAAGCTTGGCCAGAACCGCTGGACGTAACGACGATTGTAGCTCAAGACGGCGATATTAAAGGTGCCGAAGCGATTCGCCAGTCTTTGGGTTTTGGAGATGTGCTGGTTGAGAGTACCGGTGCTTTGCAATCCGACGTAACAGTCAGATTAGGTAAGGATTGGTTGAGTAAAAAAAATCAGTCGGGCGGGGACTTTAAGTCTTTTTAAACAGGCTTTAAAACTCGGTATTCGTAGGGACACAGCAGTGCTGTGTCCTCTTTTTTTGTTTTCTCGGTATTTGTAGGGACACAGCAGTGCTCATAGGTGTCAACTTAACGTTAAACGTAGTCAGAGACTGCTGTTTGACTATTAAGCCTAGATCCCCCCTAGCCCCCCTTAAGAAGGGGGGAACCGGAAATGGATCAAAGTCCCCCTTCTTAAGGGGGATTTAGGGGGATCTAGACTTTGCTAAAAGCGAGATTTCTCAAGGTTTTCAGGCTTAAGTTGACACTAATGAGCAGTGCTGTGTCCTCTGCACTTGATTTTTATATTTTATTAATAGCCAATTCGTCGAATACAAATTTTTCCCCGATCGCACTTTTTAATCTTTCAATAATTATATGTATATTTATATCTGTTCCCACTTTAATGTAGCAAAGAGTGATGTGAGGTTTAAACTCTCGTGAGTTAGGTAAAAACTCACCCATATTCCTAACTTGAAAAAAAAGTCATTTACAGATTCGTTTAAGTAGGTAGGCGGGATTAAACCGAACTACGTAACAGTATGTAAACAGGGCTAAATCACTTACGTTTAGGGGATTTGGATACTTTACAATCGTTTACATGGTTGCGTTTTACAGCGCCTACTTACTTATTTTAGGTAAGATATAAACTACATAGTAACCATTTTCATATCCATCAAAAAAACTAATATTCTCGATTTCAAAATTAGTACCCAATATTTCTTTAACCTTTAAATCATGTATAGAAAATTTTTCTGAAGGTATTAAACCGTAAGCAAGTGTCATGTGGGCATTATTAGCAACATTACCATTAATCCAAGAAAACCTTTGATCTCTAAAAAAATATTCAGTAGGTATATGTTTATCTATAAAATCTGATAAACTTTTAGCAAAAGCTTTGTTGACGATTAATTCTATACTTAAACTTTCTAATTCTTTTGCCATGTCAATCGCTATTTTGTGAGGGGACGCAAAATCAGTTATGTAATGTCCGATCGATCGGTGCGATTCCCTACGGGATAGTTACGCACGCGCGTACTTAAGCGGAATGCTGCAAATCAGGCTGAATTTTGGCAACAACACAACGTGATACTCAAAAAAATAGCGATCGCACTCTGAGTAAGGGAAGGGCGATCGCTAATATATGACAAGCACTTTAGCCACCAGATGATGCACACATAAACACCGTTTCTTTACTACCTCCCTTTTCCCCAGCCATACAACAAGCTAATGTTTGATTACCGTCTTCAGGCTTGGGAGGAAATATATCTACTTTGAAGATATATTTATTGGTTTCCTTTGGCAATCCCAGTAATTCTAGGGACTCGGTAAACTGAGTATTTTCAGCATAGTAAGCTAGTTGTTTTTTCTGACAAGTATTAACGTAAGTAATTCCCTCTACTTGTTTAGCTTTATTTATAAATTTCAACATTGCTCCCAGAGATATAGTAGCAAGAATACCTATAATGATGATAACGACTAACAACTCTACTAGAGTGAAACCTGAGTTTTGCTTGCGATAAAGCCGAGAAAAAATCTTTAAGATATATTTCATTTTACCTGAATTAAACAGTAAAATTAACTAGGCACAAAGAGTTCCTACTGGAAGCCTATGTTCGTAGTAGGAACTTCTTCTGCCTTATAGATATTGGCGTATATCTTGACAAACTAACAAACATAAGAATGTGAGCCACGACAAGATGACGGTAAAATTACTGCCAAATCCATCGCCAACGGTAACAATCTGTGTTATAGCTTAACCAGACACCTTGTCCCCATACATTGTCAGTACCAAACTTCCATTGACAGAGCTTATCCTTATCATTAGGAGGTGTAGGCAAACATAGTCTTCCCTGTGCTCGCCAATATTGACAATTGTCTGTTGGAGTAAGGGTACCCAACTTAGTGTCTTTTCTCAAGAAGGCTGCATCCGCTGGCTGAGTGTGAGAAAAAAGAACTACACTACCAACTAAGGCAGCCATCGCTATTTTACTAAATTGTGCTGGTTTTACCATCAACTATTGTCTCCTATTTAAACAACTAACTTTTGAACACTTTATATTAAGATTATCAAACTAAACTCTGATAAATGCAAATTACAATATGTCAGAATAAGTAACTAATTTAGTCAGGCAAAATGTCAGTCAATGTCATCTACTGTTGCTAATGTCATCCAATGTCAGATATTTGTGATAACATGATATAAATCCTTGACAAATCAAAGCAATGGACGTACAAGATGTATTGCAGTTTACAGATAGTCTATTTTTTTCCGAGACTGGTAAACATATAGATCGTCTGCAAGAAACTATTTTGAAAGGAACCTTGGATGGTCAAAAATATAGCGAAATTGCAGAAGAAGAACATTGTACCGAAGGCCATGTAAGAAATGTCGCCTCGGAATTATGGCAAATTCTTTCCAATGCTTTAGGTCAAGAAGTTAATAAATCTAATTTACGCCGTACTTTACAAAGGTCTTATTTCTCTATTAGTTCATCAAATTTTACCAAAGAATTTAATGTCAATTTTTGCAATAGTAATATACAAGACTCAGAAGTTATAAATAATCGATCGCCCGCATCTCCCCCAAACCTCCAACAAACCCCAACTCAATCCCACCTAGACTTAAGCGACGCACCCAAAATCTTTACCTTTTACGATCGCACCACCTCTCTCACCACCCTCAAACAGTGGATTCTACAAGAAAACACCCGTCTACTCGCCATACTAGGCATAGTTGGCATCGGCAAAACCGCGATCGCCGCACAACTTGTCGAACAAATCAAACATGAATTTGATTTCGCCATCTGGCGAAGTCTCGCCACATCTCCACCCCTGTCAATACTTCAAAAAAATATCATTCAATTCTTCTGTAGGGGCGGTGCCCCCGTGTCCGCACCAGAGGAAGGGGCAACCACGGGGGGTTTGCCCCTACTTAACTACTTGCAAAAATACCGCTGTCTGCTGATACTCGATGACGTACAAATGATAAATAGCAGCGGACAACTCGCTGGTGATTACAAACCTGGATACGAAGATTACGGCACGCTATTTCGACAAGTAGCAGAATTATCTCATAACAGTTGCTTAGTGTTGCTCAGTTGGGAAACACCCAGAGAAATTGCCGTATTAGAAGGCAAAAACCAGCCTGTTCGCTCATTACAACTCAATGGTTTAGGCGCTGAAGCAGGGGAAATCTTCAGAGAAAAAGGTTTAGCTGAAGATGAAAAATGGTCAGAACTAATTGAACAATACAGAGGCAATCCCTTGTGGTTGAAAATAGTTGCTACAATGATTCAAGATTTGTTTAACGGTAGCCTATCGGAATTTTTGTCGGATGATACACTATTTTTAGGTGATTTAGAATCTTTACTGCATCAGCCATTTAATCGCTTATCCGAGTCAGAAAAACAGGTGATGTCATGGCTAGCGAGTGAAACTGCGCCCGTTTCAATCTCAAAAGTGCCAGAGAATCTGCAATTATCTCGATCGCACTTTTTGAAAGTTATGCAATCTTTGGGACGGCGTTCATTAGTTGAAAAAATCCAGGAGGGCGATCGCACATTTTTCACCATTGGGCCAGTCCTAAAAGAGTATGTCAAAACTAACTATTCCTGCCCCAACATAGAACAAGAAGCCCGATCGCCCTTATAATATCCTTAGTATTGGGAAGCCAAAAACCATGTCACTCACACAAACCCAAGTCACCTATACTGAAGCTCAAGCGAATCTTGAGGAACTGTGCGAACAAGTCATCAACGATCGCGATGCCATCATCATCACCCGCTCTGACGGCGAAAACGTAGCCTTAATTGCCGCTGACGAATTGGCAAGCTTACTGGAGACAGTATACCTGCTGCGATCGCCCAAAAATGCCGATCGCCTGTTAAGCGCCCTGAAAGACGCCCAAGCCAGAACAGCAAAACCTCAAATCGATCGCTAAATGCACGTTATCAGTCGCAAAAAATTAAGAGACTACTGCCAAAATCATGCTGATTCCTGCGAAGCCCTCGATGATTGGTACAAAATTGCCAGTCAAGCCAACTGGACTAAACTTATTGACGTTCAAACTATTTATCCTCAAGCTGAAGCAGTTGGAAATTTTACAATTTTCAATATCAAAGGAAATAAATATCGCTTAATCGTAAGTCTTAACTATCAAAAGCAGATTGTTTATATCAAGTACATTTTGACTCATGCAGAATATGACAAAAACAACTGGAAAAATGACCCTTACTTTTGACTCCGACAAGTACAGCAGCTTGCTATCTCAATATCAACCGCGCATTATCAAAAATGAAGATGAAAACGAGATATTTTTGGAAATTGTTGAAAGCTTGCTCTCTCGGAACAATCTAACTCCCGAAGAAGATACTCTCCTAGAACTCTTAGTTAAATTAATTGAAGATTTTGAAGAAAAATCTTATCAAATAAATGCTTCAACTCCCCACTCAAGACTTCTTCATTTGATGGACGCTAGAAGTATACAACCAGCGGATTTAGTGGAAATTATGGACACAATTGAGATAGTAACTCAAATCATTAATAACCAACTAGAAATTACAAAAAAACAAGCTGAGGCTTTGGGAAAGTTTTTTCATGTCAATCCGAGTTTGTTTTTGTTCAATTAATCCTAATAGAGACTTGTATTATATAATAGATCGAAACTTGTGACGATCGCCCTTAATCCCCCCTATCATGCTCCAAATCCGCCGCCGTCCCCCCAGCACTTCCGTCTCCGTACTCTACCTCAGCTACAAAATCGCCGTACCCGACGCTGAACCCCAGCACATCCTCGAAGAAATCGTCTGGCAAAAAGAAGTAGAAGTTGCCCAAAAGCGCGATCGCACGCCCTTATCCGAACTTCACAAAAAACTCCCCTTCGCACCACCAACCCGCGACTTTCTCGCCGCCCTTAAAAATGGCAAAACCAAACCCGCCATTATCGCCGAAGTTAAAAAAGCTTCCCCCAGCAAAGGCGTAATTCGTGAAGATTTCGATCCAGTTGCGATCGCCCTAGCTTATCAAGAAAACGGCGCCAGTTGCATCTCCGTACTCACCGATGAAAAGTTCTTTCAAGGCAGCTTTGAAAACCTCAGCAAAATCCGTTCCGCCGTTGATTTACCCCTGCTTTGCAAAGAGTTTATTATTTATCCCTACCAAATCTATCTCGCCCGCATTCACGGCGCGGATGCCGTACTTTTAATCGCAGCCATTCTTTCTGATAAAGACTTACAATATTTTGTGAAAATTGTCAAGACTTTAGGCATGACAGCCTTAATAGAAGTTCATACTCTCGAAGAACTCGATCGAGTATTAACCCTCCAAGGCGTAAACCTGATCGGCATCAACAACCGTAACCTAGAAGACTTTTCCGTCAGCCTAGAAACCACCAGCCAGCTATTAGCCCATCGACAAACCGAAATCCAAGCAAAAGGCATCCTCACCGTCAGCGAGTCAGGAATCCACACTCCCGACGACCTCGCTCAAGTTGCGATGGCTGGCGCCGAAGCCGTTCTCATCGGCGAATCTCTGGTCAAAAAACCCGATCCGGGTGCAGCTTTAGCCGCTATCTGCGCTCCTCATCTGGACGGATGACCCCCAGACCGCTTGACAAATAGCCCTGAATTCTGATAAAACTCGATCGAGTAGGCAAATAAATGAGAATTTCTGCCCTGGATCGACTCAGGTGCTGAAAGCAAAAATAGCAATCGCAGCCATATCGCATAGAAATATCTTGCAGCAAAGCAATTAAATCTATTCTTTGAGCCGGTCGATCGCAAAATTTAGCGGTATCAACGCACCCAGCCCCGAATATTCGATCGGCAAAGCAGGGATTTTTGTACGGTTAGAAAACACATAAAAAGTCGGGCATCTAGCGTCTACCACCTGTGATGCCCCTCATACATTAATGCCGTGTCGGTTAATTGAGGTATGTTAGCTTTCATGGAGCCAATTCCCCTTCCTTCGTACATTCATTATGAATTGCTACTTCAATTGTTAGAACGCAAAACGATGTTTGCTGTCAGTCCACAATCGCCGCAGCACCAACAAGTTCACCAACTTATTATTACACTGCGTAAAGCCCTGGCGATTCAAAAGCAATTAGAACAAAGCTGCGAACGCTCGAACTTAGCCGTAGAACACCACTGGTCTCTCAACGAAACTAATCATAGAGAAATTAAAAATTAAAAAACTTAGAGTGCGGACTTGGCAATAGAGCTTTTTGATTTATTCTATATAACTCCCACAGAAATAGTTAGGAAAACATCATGGACAACAAATTAATGCTGATGATTCCGGGGCCGACACCGGTGCCCGAAGCGGCCTTGTTGGCGATGGCAAAACACCCGATGGGCCACCGCAGCAAGGAATTTGATGCGATTTTTGCAGAATGTACCGAAAACCTGAAATGGTTGCACCAAACGAAGAGTGACGTGCTGAGTTTAACGGTTTCCGGTACCGGCGCGATGGAAGCTGGGATCATTAATTTCTTGAGTGCGGGCGATCGAGTTTTAGTCGGTACCAACGGCAAATTTGGCGAACGTTGGGCCGAAGTAGCCGAAGCTTACGGTTTGAATGTCGAAATTGTCAAAGCCGAGTGGGGTCAAGCTTTAGACCCGGAAAACTTCCGCGAA
Source organism: Cyanobacteria bacterium VAR_87_metabat_62 (assembly GCA_031427135.1). GTDB lineage: Bacteria > Cyanobacteriota > Cyanobacteriia > Cyanobacteriales > Microcoleaceae > Microcoleus. Next base: position 88,405 of record JANPMV010000019.1, read on the forward strand.
AAACTCGAAGCAGATACAGAAAAGCAAATCAAAGCTGTGATCGTCACGCACTCGGAAACCTCTACGGGCGTGCTCAACGACCTCGAAACCATCAATCGCCACGTTAAAGCCCACGGTGAAGCTTTAATTATGGTCGATGCTGTCACCAGCCTAGGTGCTGCCAATGTCCCGATGGATGCTTGGGGAATTGATGTCATTGCTTCGGGTTCTCAGAAAGCTTATATGATTCCCCCTGGTTTGGGTTTTGTCGCCGTGGGCCCGAAAGCGTGGGAAGCTTACAAGACTGCGAAACTGCCCCGCTATTACTTGGATTTGGGCAAATATCGCAAAGACGCTGCCAAAAATACGACTCCTTTTACTCCACCAGTCAATATGTTTTTTGGGCTGCAAGTAACATTGCAGATGATGAAAGCCGAAGGATTAGAAAACGTTTTCGCCCGCCACAAACGGTTGATGATGACTACCCGTGCGGCTGTACAAGCTTTAGGTTTGCCCTTGTTTGCTGCTGACGGTGCCGCTAGTCCTGCGATTACCTCGGTTATGCCGCCCGCCGAAGTCGATGCTCAAAAAGTGCGGACTTTGATGAGAAAGAGCTTTGACATTGCGCTAGCCGACGGACAAGACCATCTGAAGGGCAAAATCTTCCGAATTGGTCATTTGGGCTTTGTGTGCGATCGCGATATTCTAGCAGCTATTTCTTCTTTGGAAGTGGTGTTGCAAGAAATGGGTTACGAAGGCTTTACTCCCGGTGCCGGCGTTGCTGCTGCTGCTAAACTTTTGGCTCAATCTTAATCCGAGTTGTTAAAGGATTTTGGGTTTTGGATGCTTTCTAAAATCTAAAATCCTTTTAATATGCCGTGGCCAACCAATCAAAGATTTTATCCAACTGTTCTAGCGTCACTAAACCGTACTGCCACAATACCATCGGCAAGGAGTTCGGGTCGCGATCGCGTTGTCGCTGTTCGTTACCGCCAACACGTTCGGCGACATCAATTGACGCACGAGAAATTGCCAAATCTTCTTGTAAAAATCGAATTAGTCGAGTATAAGTAGCGGGTGCCATGAATTTTTCCTCCAAGTTTAGGACACCATTTTCTGATGCGAACCTGATGTTTTAGATTAGTAATAAGCCAGTTTTAAATCTGTCTTGGAACCGTTGATATCTGTTAAAACAGTATTTGCCTTTGAAAATGCGAAGTTTGTTGCTGAGTGCGACTCTAAAGCCCACCTTTGGCAAAAAGTGAAAGGTTTGGGATTTTTTTCGCTATGGGATCGAAAGATGTGCGATCGAACCTAAACTGAATACCTCGGTATTGTGCAGCGGAAATCTGAAGAAATTCTGCTACCTAAAACTACTCGCACCAGATTCAGAGTTTAACTTCATCTACCAAAATGCAGAATCCGCAAATCTACTTCCGAAAAGTTGACTAGATATTTTGATCTAACCCTAAACTGCTACCTCAAGTTAACTTTGCCAATTAAATTGGCTCGTAGCATCTTACTTCAGATAGGTTTAGTAGATGAAGCTCGATCGCCAGAAGTTCCAGAGAATTTCTTTTCGTGCTGCTAGCCCTTGAGGCTGAGCATCGTCTCTCAGGATTGATAACGAGTCGCTGACTCATCTCATACCTGCGACTAATATATTTACAGCTTTCGCAAACAACCTCAACCCCTGACTGACTGAGATCGACATCGTACCAAATCTTTTGGTGTTTGTGCTGACTCGTTCATTAATAATTTAACAGATTTTATCAATTTTTGTAAAGTTTATAAATTTTTTGGGTTTTCCGAAGCAGAACTCAGCCGGAGCACGAGAGGGGGAGTGACCTCAGAAACCCGGTTTTTACGAAATTTTGTGTTTATTGACGAGAAATATGGGAAGAAACCCGGTTTCTAGTCCCGATGCGTAAGCCCTGAGACTTTCATAATTGTTACTACAAAAACTCGATCGCAATTCGATCGCCCACTTTGACACCGAGTTCAGCAGCCCGCCCGCCCCGGAGTTCAATAACTCCATCGACAACAGTATCGGGCCCGTAGGTAGGACAAGGATCTGCACTACAAGGAGGCGCGGAAACTTCGATCGCCTCAACAACCCCATCCCGCAGGAAAATCATATCCAGAGAAATCTGGCAGTTTTTCATCCAAAAATTGACCCACCGCGCCGGTTTAAACTCAAACAGCATTCCTCTGTCATCCGGCAAAGAAGTTCTGTACATTAAACCCATAGCCTGTTGTTCCGTCGTTTTAGCGACTTCAAGTTCAATGGGGCGATCGGCTATCCGAGCTCTAGCAGAAACAGGCAGCACTTGACCCGATGTTGTCGCCGTCGGAGACTGCGACGCCAAAATACCAGTAGCATCGGCATTGGCGATCGGTAATGTTGGCGAACATCCGAACAAAAATATAATTACCCCAATACCGAGCAAATTAGTTAAATAATTCATATTGATTTTAGATTTGAGATGGGGAATGGGGAATTGGGAATTGGACATTGAACATTGGAACTCACCAACAGTCAACAGTCAACAGTCAACAGTCAACAGTCAACAGTCAACTGACTTCAAGCTTCCCGCATCACGTAGCCAACACCGCGCACCGTCTGAATCAAACGCTTTTCGCCCTCATCTTCAATCTTGAGCCGCAAATAGCGGATATAAACCTCAATCACATTCGACTCGCCGAGAAAGTCGTAACCCCAAACATTTTCCAAAATTTGTTCCCGACTCAAAACGTCGCGGGGATGTTCCATCAAATACTTTAGCAGCTCAAATTCCTTCATGGTCAGGTCGATCGCCCGTCCGTTACGCAGGGCTCGCCTGCTTGCCAAATCCAAAACTAAATCGCCAAACCTCAACTGTTCGTTGCTGGTGCTATCCGGCTGTAAATACAAGCGCACCAACTGCAAAAACTCTTCGGTGCGATAAGGCTTGAGAAAATAATCGTCCGCCCCGGCTTCCAGACAAGCCACACGATCGTCAACTGTATCACGACCGATCAATAGCAGCACCGGCGCCCGATTGCCAATATTTCGGAGGTGAGAACACAATAACAACCCCGACTCAGGGCCAAGTATGCGGTCAATTACAATCAAAGCTGGCTGCAATTCATGGGCTAAATGTTGACCTGTGGCGGTATTAGAAGCTACTACCGGTTCGTAGCCGGAGGATTTTAAGTCTAGACTCAAGTGTCCGGCGAGAACTTCGTCAGTTTCTACTAGCAGGACACAGGGATTGCGATCGAGAGTAATTGCAGCCATTGAATTGACCGATGTAGATCATACCAGTTCTAGCACGTTTAATGGCTGTTGACTGTTGACTGTTGACTGTTGACTGTTGACTGTTGACTGTTGATTGGTTCCAATTCCCAATTCCCAATTCTCAATTCCCAATTCCTCCATTCCCCGTTTCCATTCCCAATTTAAATTATGACCATCATTGTATTTGGAAGTATCAATACCGACCTCGCGGCTAGATTGCCAGTCCAGTAAAAGAGGTTGACAAAAAAGCATACGGATGTTTTCTCTTCTGACAGCAATGGGGGCGCGATCGCCCGCGCCGCATTTTCGCCCGATCGCCCCTCACGTCGCCCCGAATTGCCTCAAATCAGTTAAAGTAAGAAAAAGAAGCGCAAGTACCGTCACATCTGAGCGATAATGGCATCCTCTTCCTCTGTAGCAGTTCGCGAACTCCCCTTATTTCCGTTGCCGGAAGTGGTTCTATTTCCAGGTAGACCGCTACCGCTGCAAATCTTCGAGTTTCGCTATCGAATCATGATGAATACGATTCTGGAGGGCGATCGCCGTTTCGGTGTACTCATGTGGGACCCCAACCAAAACAAAGTCTCTGCCGTTGGCTGTTGCGCCGAAGTAATTCACTGCCAGCGCCTACCCGACGATCGCATGAAAATCATGACTCTCGGACAACAGCGCTTTCGAGTGCTCGACGCCGTTCGGGAAAAACCCTATTTAGTCGGTCTGGTAGAATGGATTGAAGACGAACCGCCGCAAAAAGACCTCCGATCTTTGGGCAAAGAAGTCGAACAACTGCTGAGAGATGTAGTTCGCCTCTCCAGCAAATTGATGGATCAGCCGATCGACCTCCCGGAAGACATTCCCAGTTTGCCCACAGAATTGTCCTATTGGGTAGCCAGCTACCTGTACGGTGCAGCAACAGAGCAGCAAACTCTTTTAGAATTGCAAGATACTGCTGCGAGATTGGAACGGGAAACCGAAATTTTGACTTCGACTCGCAATCACTTGGCAGCGAGGACTGTACTGAAAGATACGCTCAAATAGCCAGCGCAGGCAAAAAGCTCGATCGGTTTTGCCTGCACTGAAGCAAGAATTAGGCACAAATCATCGGATTTTCGATTTTTGATTTTCGATTGACTGATGAACTAAGGGTTTGGATCGCAAGCCCACAGTTCCATTTTTTTCTTTGAACTGGTATCTGTTTAATCCTTAACTTCAAACAGGTTCGGATAGGTTCTTTATAGCAGTAGATGCTTGTGTTAGAAAATCTCGACCAACCGAAACCATACGATGCAGTTAGAGGCGGTCAACTGCCACCTCCTGTGAGCGCTGTTGTGCTCGGCGGACTAGCAGGAGTTAAGCACCGACTGTCTAGCTGTGTCAGCGAACATCGCATTGCCGCCCTGAAGGAAACCTTGAATTATGGCGATGCAGGCTTAAAAATAGTCATCAAGATTTGTAAAAGCGAAACAGGGCAAGTGCAGCGGGCGGGCTGCGATTTGCTCCGACAAAGACTAAGTGCGATCGCCCATGAAAAATTACAGGCTTTCGTAGCTGCAAGTTCAAATTCACCAGCCCCCAGAGACAGGAATCAAAAAATATTAGAGCACTTACCCGGTGCAGTCTCAGAAAAAAAATCTGAAAAAAATAACGATCGACAGTTGTCAGAAGCACAGCTAATATTTGAGACAAATATGCAGCAGATGCAACCAAATTTATTGCTTTTAGAAGCATTAGTAGCCTCTGTAGAGCGCGAAGAATTTACCAGGGAACTAATGAATCTTTGGGATTTGTTAATCTCAGAAATTCAGGAACCTCTCAAAGAACTGCGTCAGGCCGTTGGCAGTGCTATTTCCGCCCAACTCCGCATTCAGTGGCAGTACAATCAAGCTGAATCTCAAGCCAATCAGTGGCAGCAGCGAGCTTTGCTAGCACTTCAGAAAGAGGATGAAAGTTCAGTTCGGCTCGCCTTGGTTCACAAGCAGATTCAATTCGATAAGGCGGCAGAAATAAAAATCGACTTAGACGATCAAACTGTACGAGTAGAAACTCTCAACCGCAACTTGCTTGCTTTGGAAAGTAAAATTGCTGAAGCTAATTCTAAGAAAGAGATCCTGAAAATGCAGCTTCATTTTGCCAAAGTACAGGAGCAAATTAACTGCACTTTCAGTCAAATGAATACTATATTTTTTAGTCCTTAGTTGTCAGATTCGGCGCGTATATATTATTGCTCTTCGGTCAGACTTATCTGATGCAAAACTGTATTGAACCGCTTAAAATCGCCCCATCTAGCTTAGCGCCTTCGAGGTTAGTACCGCACAAATTAGCACCGCGCAAATCAGCTTCTCTCAAGTCAGCGCCCTGAAGGTTACTTTCACACAAAAATGCACCTCTCAAGTTGGATTTTCTCAGACTCGTGCCCCGCAGTTTTACCTCGCTTAGATTCGTTTTTTGGGTGCAATCTTTAGCAGTGCAAACTGCCGTTGTATGCAACATTCAAATTGCGATCGGCGATAATCGGATCACCTATGATATCAAATCCGGTAGCATCGGAATTAATATTACCCAAAATAAGGACACGGCAGTGCCCATTGGTGTCAACTTAACGTTAAACCGACCGTCTCTCTTGTTTGTATCAAAGTCTAGATCCCCCCTAACCCCCCTTAAGAAGGGGGGGACAGGGGGGGTCAAAGTCCCCCTTCTTAAGGGGGATTTAGGGGGATCTAGACTCAGGTAAAAACGAGATTTCTCAAGGCTTTAGGCTTAAGTTGACACCTATCGGCAGTGCCGTGTCCCTACCACGATCAATTGTAGGGACACGGCACTGCCGTGTCCTCTATATCATAAGGAGTGCAACCGGAATTGATATGAACTTTTAGGACAAGATTTTCTAGCTCGTTATAATGTGCGAATTCTCGAAAACTAAGTAGAATTTCATCCCCGATAATTTATAGAACACCGGCTTTCCGGCCTGTTCCACAAATATAGAATAAGAAAGAACAATCAACAGTCAACAGTCAACAGTCAACAGTCAACTACTTAATCTTATTCACGTAGCCCCACAAACTGTAATCGCGACTCAGCCAACCCCGGAAAAAAGCCATCTGACTCGGATCTTCTTGCACCCGTTTGTAGCGGTAAATAATCCGTTCGTTAATCATTTGCAGGGCGGTATTCTTGTTGTTAGCGGCTTTCAGCGCTTCCCTGGTGCGCGCGTCAAAAACGCCGGTTTGTGGCAATCCTAAAGCTTGCTGTAAAAATGTAATAGAATTGTTAATGCCGAAATTAACGGCAGTGTCAAACATGACGATCGCCAAAGCAGGCTGCATCGTCCCCGAAAGGCTCGAATCCCAGTAATATTTATAGATTTCTAAGAGCTCTGCTTCCGACATCTGCGTCACGTCGAGGGGTGGCAACCCGCGACTGTAGCGATAGGAATTGTATTCTGTTTGTAGGATGCCCCGATAAGTTCTGCCGCCCTTATCTGCGGGGTGATTGCTGAATCCCCCCTCAAAATATAGGGTGAAATAAAGCGCTGTTTGAAATAATTTCTGCCGAAAGCTGGCTGTCTGCTGTTGCTGCGCGAGAGTCTTTTGGGCAAAGGGTAAGGGGATTGCTAAGGTTAACAAGAGTATCCCCAGCAGGAGGTTTGGTTTCCACTTGATATGATGTTGGCGCTGTTTCGTTTGCTTGTCGCTCATAAATTCTGTGTGACGATCGCCCGTAGTTCCGCTAAAACTGCTACTCTGCAAAATAATCTAGATTCAACCTTTAACTTGATAGCACAGATAGGCCGCCAAATGAATTCCGATTTTTGCAACCAATCCGAAACACCCCAATTTGAAGATGCTGCATCGCTGACTGTTGTTGCAGAAACCTATTACTCCCAAGGCAATTTAGCAGCAGCCGACGCCGCTTGCCGCCAAGCTCTGGAATTGCAACCGGATTGGGCGGCGGCTTACGTGACAATGGGCAATGTGCAGCAAGCCAGCGGGCAAATTGAGGAAGCGATGCGGTTTTATTCCGAGGCGATCGCCCTGAATCCCGATTTTGCTGAGGCTTATGCTAATTTGGGGAGTATGCTCTACAAACAAGGGCGTTTGGTGGAGGCGATTGTCAATTACCAAAAGGCGATCGAACTTAAACCAACTTTGGCTGCTGCTTACTGGAATTTGGCAGGCGCTCTGAAGCAGCAAGGGCAGCCGGAGGCAGCCGTAGCGTACGAGCAAAAAGCTCTGGAACTCAATCCCCATCTGGCTCAGGTAGATTTTCACATAAATTTAGGCGATAAATTAGCGCGGCAAGGGAAGTTAGATGAGGCTGTGGCTGCATGGCAACGGGCGATCGCCTTCAAACCCGATTTACCCGAAGCATACTGTCAAATTGGCATAATTTTGCGCCACCAGGGCAATTTTAAAGACGCCATACCCAACCTACAAAAAGCCCTAGAAATTAAGCCGGATTTTATTGCAGCTCACCAACATTTGTGTGGCATCCTCAGAGATCACAGCGATTTAGCAGCCGCGCGGCAAGCTGTACACAAATACAGCCAAATGTGTGCCGAAACCGATCCAATTATGACGGCGATTTACTTCGTCAGCACCTATCAAGTCTCAGGATTGAATCAAATTGCAGGCGATCGATTTTTAGAACTAGAATCGTACTTGCAGCAAAACTTAGAAACGGCTAGCTCCGTAGAAATTAAATCGCTTTATGCAAACTTCTTATTCAGCACGCCTTATTTGCGAGATGACTTGGCAGCCAACTCGAAACTTTACAGATTAATTGCCGAAAAGTACATCGAAAAATGTATCAAACCGAAGTTTTCTCAACCCGCAAATTACAGTTTAAAACCCAAACCAGCAGCCAGCAAGTTAAAAATCGGGTTTTTGTCCAATCACTTCAGCCGCCATTCTGTCGGTTGGTGCAGCGCTGACATTCTTTACGAATTGTCCGAGATTACACCCAATTTATATTTATACGCTTCCGAAAGAATTGTTGAGGACGATCGCACTCAGCAATTTGAAAGTCTCGGTAAAATGACTTTCCCCAAAACTTACCCAAACGGACTTGCCAATTCCGCAGAAATTACTGCCCAAATTCAGCAAGATGAATTAGACATTTTAGTCGATTTAGATTCTCTCAGCGTACCAGTTCACGCTGAAATTCTCTACCAAAAACCCGCGCCAGTTTGTGTTTCTTGGCTGGGATTTGATGCTCCTTACATATCCTCAGAAAATTACTTTCTTACAGACTGGCACTCGCACCCAGCCGGCAGAGAAAAATATTATGACGAGCAGCTAATTAGAATGCCGGATTCCTTTGTAGCGGTGTCAGGTTTTCAGAGATATGCAGTCGATCCGGTGCTATTGAGAAAGTCGAATCGGATCGGTTTGGATCAAATAGTTTACCTGTGCGTCTCTCCCGGCAGAAAATTCAATCGCGAGTTGGTAAAAGCACAAGTTGCGATTCTCAAACAAGTGCCCAACAGTATCTTAATTCACAAAGCTTTAGGCGATGCTGCGGTGTTTGAGGCTGCGTATCACCAAGCTTGCGAAGCTGAGGGAGTTAGTCGGCACCGAATTAAGTTTTTGCCGAGGGTTGCTACCGAGGAAGAACACAGAATTGTCTATTTGTTGGCAGATGTTTTGTTAGATTCTTATCCTTATAATGGAGGTACTCACACTTTAGAAGCTTTGTGGTTTAATTTGCCTGTGGTGACTCGCACTGGAGAGCAATTTTTGTCGAGAATGGGTTATTCGTTTTTGCAGGCTTTGGGAATTGAAACTGGTGTGGCTTGGTCTTGGGCGGAATATGTGGATTTGGGTGTAAAATTGGGTAAAGACCATGAATTGAGAAACGGAATTAAATCACATTTGGTGAAATCTAAAAATGCAGCAAATTTGTCACCGCTATGGAATCCGAAAAAATTTGCTGGTGATATGTATGCGGTGTTTGAAAAACTGTGTAAAATCAATTCCTAAAATCACTGCCGTTTCCGGCGCGAGGAGTAGGACACGGCAGTGCCGTGTCCCTACAATTAATCGGGCGATGGTGACATTTTTTATCAAGGAAGATGGATTATTTTGGGGTAGGGAAACGGCACTGCCGTGTCCTCGGTTGCCTATCCTTCCGATGCAAAAATCAACGGTCTCATTCCCAATCTCACATCTCAAATCTCAAATAATATGACTTTAACACTGCCAACTATTAAGTTTTTGAAACAGCCGACTTCCCAAGCTTGGATCGAACAGACGATCGCCAATTTAGATACAATCTTATTAGATCATTCTCACTGCGAGCGGAAAGCGGCGGGAGTAGCGTTAAATTTGATGTTTCGCTACCCAGCACGGGAAAAATTGGTGAGGATGCTAACCGCGATCGCCCGGGAAGAATTAGAGCATTTCGAGCAAGTCAACCAGCGGCTAGAACAGCGTGGCATCGCTTTGGGCCCTTTGGCTGCGCCTCTCTACGGTGCGGGTTTGTCGGGCCAAATTCGCAAGCAGGAACCGGAGAGACTTTTGGATTCTTTGTTGGTTTCTGGTTTGATAGAAGCGCGGAGTCACGAACGGCTGGGGCTGCTGGGCGAGCCTTGTCCCGACTCGGAATTAGCTAAGTTTTACCGCAGTTTGATGGCGAAGGCAAGCGCGCCATTACGGGGTATATTGGATTTTGGCAACAACTTATTTCGATCGCGCTCTTGTGATTGAGAGGCTGGAGGAATTATCATTGGTAGAGAGCGAGTTGCTGGCAACTCTTTATCCTGAACCGAGAATTCATAGTTAAAAATCAGGTGCATTTAAAGACTGTAAAAAACAAAATATCAGTAATTTTACAGTTGATAAAGTCAAAAAATAAATAGTAAGTTGCAACAACAAATGAATACCCAACATCTAGATTTTTTAATTCGTTCCTGGGAAACGCGCGATCGGGCTGATGCCTTTCATGTAATTCGGGATGTGTTAGTAGAGTACGGTTTAATATGCGATCCTTTCGGTACGGATCGAGATGTTTACGATGTAGAAATACATTATCATAAAAAGGGTGGAGAATTTTGGGTAGTTGAACGGCAAGGAGAAATAGTGGGTACAGCCGCGTACTATCCGATCGAGCGCGGGAATAATGCTGTTGAAATTCGCAAAATGTATATTTTGCCAGCAGCAAGGGGACAAGGTTTGGGTAAATTTTTACTGCAAGAATTGGAAAGTAAAATTATCGCTCGCGGTTTTGATGAAATCTGGATAGAAACTGCTAGCATTCTTAAAGAAGCTGTTAAAATGTACGAAAATAACGGATATATGCCCACAACGGGTGTTGAGACGCAAAGGTGCGATCGGGTTTACGTAAAAGTTATAAAATAAGGAAGAAGGAAGAAGGTAAATACAATAAAATCAATTGTTTTAGCTATATCAATTCCGGCGGCGCCGGAATGATATAGAGGAGACGGCAGTGGCGGGTGCCAACAAATTTTAGGAGGAAGGGTAACGC
>JANPMV010000020.1:0-108224 GCA_031427135.1 Cyanobacteria bacterium VAR_87_metabat_62
GGGTGGTGACAATACTTTTAGCGGTTTAGAGTTGGATGATTTGTTAGCAGCTAAGGATGCTGAGGCTCGCTGTGGTATGATGGTGATTGATTTGACTACAGGGGCGATCGTGCATTGGTTGCGGTTTGAAGGGATTGTCACGGAACTGTATGATGTGCAGGTGATTTCGGGAGTGCAAAAGCCGATGGCTTTGGGTTTTCAAACAGATGAAATTGCTCAGTTGATTACTTTGGAACTTTAACCGCTGATGGCGGCAGATGGACGCAGATGGACGCGGATGAGAATGATAGAGGGTATTTAAGCCGGATTTGATATTAATCAACAATCGCCCCATCTAAGCAAGTTTTTCTTAAGTCTGTTCTCGCTAAATCTACACCTCTTAAATCAGCACCTGTTAAGCAAGTATTACTTAAATCTGTATTTCTCAAATCTGCACCTTTGAGATTAGCATTTGATAAATTGGCGCCAGCTAAATTAGCCCGAACCAAGTACGATCGACTCAAATTGCTGCCACTCAAATTTGCTTCTGGCATCTGTGCTGCTGCTAAGTTTGCTTGGCTTAAATTAGCTCCGGTGAGATTAGCTAAACTCAATTTGGCATAACTCAAATCAATGTTTTCTAAGCAAAGTTTACCCAATTGGGCGCATCTCAAGTTAGCATTAACAAAAAATCTGTCTCCAATCGCATAACGCCGCAGCAATTCGTCAACTCCCAGCCGAATTAAAACTGCTTCGCCAGCATTTTGATAGCACCACGATGTCTCCAGCAAACTCGCGGCTGCTTCAATTGCTACCTTGTCGCAGTTAGGGAGAATCAAACTATTGCAGCCATCCCACTCACCGCCTAACATAAATGCCATGTCAGAAGCTGCGGCAGTTGAGTCGCATAGCAGAACGGTTTCTGGTTTGGGTTGCAGCCAGTTCATTAAGGCGATCGAACTCTTGTTTTTCATTGTTTATTAAGGATTTGTTGGTATTTCTTAATTATAGGTAAAAATATTGAAAACAGTATGCACAAGTTCGCCCCGGCTTCGGAGACTGAATTAATTGTATTTGGTGTAGCAACACCTGGATATCGCGATGCAGAAATTGCTGAGTGGATTGAATTTATGCAAGGGCATTATATCAAACAAGTTTGCTGTTTGCTTCCTGAATCCCAACTCATCCGCTACGGGGACTTACTGGGAATATATCGGAAAATCTTTGGGTGCGATCGAGTTTGCTGGGCACCGATTGCAGACTTTGAATTGGTAGATAGGGATATTTTGCTCGATCGCATATTACCCTTCTTAGCTTCTGCAAATAGTCAAGACGAACGGGTTGTAGTTCACTGTTCTGGTGGCATCGGACGTACAGGACAGGTTCTGGCTGCTTGGTTGGTTAGCGCGCGAGGATTATCTAACCAACAGGCGATCGCAGCAGTAATAAAAACTGGTAGAAATCCCTATGAAGCCGTGTTTGCTGCTTTGTTCAAAGGTCGAAATCCGTGGCAAGTTGCCCGAGAATTTAATAGTCTTTTAGATGATTGTCGCCCTGTTATATGAACTCCGGTTGCACCGTTAGTTAATTAACAGTTAACAGTTAACAGTTAACAATTGACAATTGACAACTGCCAACTGCCAACTGCCAACTGACGGATGACTAATCTGTCGTACTAACGTGGTCGATTCTCTCTAATTGCCAGAGAATTTGGTTCCCTTCCCGGCGTACCCGCGAAACTACCCAATTTCGCCAAACCCAGTTGTCTCCGCGACTGGTAACAGCGCTGGCATTTACATCCATCAAATCAGCCAGTTCAGAACTGGTAATCAAGTAGCCTTTGGTGGCAACTTCGTCGGCGATGTGCAAGGTTTCGATCAGATTTCGGAGTTCCTGAACCCTCACCTCGCGAGGCAAGTTCTCCAGAGTATCGGTAGTTGAATCCATCATGGTAGAGTTGGCGATCGGAAGTTCAGAAGTTATGACATAGGATTCTATCGTTTTGTTACCAGTTGTGTCTGTTTCTGCCAAAACAATTGTGTTTTCCGACTGTAGGGGCAGTGCCCCCGTGCCTGCTCTTTCCCCGTCTGCTGTTGCTTTCTGCTGTTGCAGTTCGGGAGTGAGATTGTGAGAGAATTTGCGGGCGATTTCGTCACATCTATCGTTGTAGAAGTCGCCGGAGTGGCCGCGGACGTGTTCCCATTTGACTTGCGGGGAATTTAACTTGTCTAGCAGGTGCCAGAGGTCTTGGTTGACGACATCTTTGCCCGCCGAGGTTTTCCAGCCTTTGTTTTTCCAGCCTTGAATCCATTTGGTGATGCCGTTTTTGACATACTCGCTGTCGGTGTAAAGGGTGACTGGTTCGGTTTGACCCGAATTGGCAAAAAATTCCAGCGCAGCGACGGCAGCCTGCATTTCCATACGGTTGTTGGTGCTTTCGGGCTCTGCACCTCCGAGTTCATGACAGTTGCCGTCGGCGAAACAAGCTACTGCGCCCCAGCCGCCTGGGCCTGGGTTGCCAGAACAAGCGCCATCTGTGTACAAGCTTTTGATTTTGGGAGTTGTCATGGTCGAATTAATTTGTGATTTAGGGGGTTAAGTGTTTGCGGGTGCGATAATTAAGGGAAATTGCGATCGAACTTTGCCGCCATGAAAAATGCCAACTTAAAAATTAAAAAGGTCGGGCTATTTATTTGTCCGTTTTCTTTGTTAATTTTTAACACCGCGCTAGCACAGCCAATAGTGCCTGCTGCTGACGGTACTGGCACTGCTGTCACCCGCAGCGACAACCGCTATGATATCAACGGCGGCAGTGTGTCGGGAGACGGGGCGAATCTTTTTCACAGTTTTGGACAGTTCGGCTTGAATGAAGGTCAAACTGCTAATTTTTTGACTAATTCGACGATCCAAAATATATTAGCTCGAATTTCTGGCAATGCTTCGCTAATTAACGGTTTAATTACTGTTACGGGTGGCAATTCTAATCTATTTTTAATCAATCCTGCGGGGATTGTGTTTGGGCCGAACGCGAGTTTGAATGTGCCTGGGTCTTTCACTGCTACTACTGCTACTAATGTCGGCTTTGGTTCTAATTGGTTTAATGCTGCGGGTACAAATAATTTTAGCGCGTTAGTCGGCACGCCAAATGCTTTTTATTTTGGTGTGACTCAACCGGGAAATATTGTTAATGCTGGTAATTTGGCTGTGACTCCAGGGCAAAATTTGGCTTTGGTGGGCGGTACGGTTGTGAGTACGGGACAATTGTCAGCCCCGGGCGGGAACATTACTGTTGCTGCTGTTCCGGGAGAAAATGTTCTGCGGATTAGTCAACCGGGGCATTTGTTGAGTTTGGAAATAGCAAATGCAGCGGAATTTCGGAATTTTCAGCAAAGTTTAAATGCTGTTTCTTTGCCACAGTTGCTGACAGGTACTGGCCAAAATCAGGCGGTGGGTGTTGCGGTTGCGGAGGACGGTTCTGTGCGGCTTGTGGCTTCTGGTTTGCAGGTGAATTCTGGGGATGTGTCGATCGCACCTAATGTGTCTGGGCCGCTACAATTGAATGCGGGAAGTGCGACAATCTCGGCTGCGGGAAATCTTTCGTTAGCGGGTGCTAGGCTGCAAACTGCGGGGGATTTGAACTTGCGGGCACGGGATGCGGTGCGGGTCAGGGACAGCGCCGAGAATCCTTTTTTGGCGAGGGCTGGGGGTAATTTAGAGGTTCGAGCCGATCGCACGATCGATATTCTGACTCAAAATGCGATCGGCGGCTTGTCTCTTCCCCCGCAATTCCAAAGCGGCGGGAATTTGAGTTTAGTCAGCAATGGCATTATTTCTGGGGATTCTCATTTCATTTCGGGCGGCAATTTCTCGGTGCGGAATCTCTCGGGAATGCCGGGAAATTTTGTCAGTTTGTTTGACCCGATTATCAGTTCGGAAGGTGATGTTTTCTTTGGAGATTATAGGGGTACTTCGCTGAAAGTTGAGGCGAAAGGCAGCATTGTTGCTGAGGATATTACGATTACTGGCCCGGATATTCTCTTGCGTAGTGAAAATGCGAGTACCGATCCAGATATTGCTATTTTAACCAGCAGTCCGGCTTTAATTCTGCGGGCGGGAGTGGCAAATTTGGCAAATCCGGTTAATATTTCTGCTGATAGTTTGACCGAGGATGCAGCTTTCAGTTCGTCACCGATTTTTCGTAGAAATTTGATTGCTGTGGAAAATATTTCTGCGGGCGGCCCGGTAATTTTGTCGGCGGGCGATGATGTGGTAACTAGAGATATTAACGGCGGTAGAATTAGTCTCGAAAGCAGACAAGGGGCTGTGGTAGTTGGCGGTAGATTGATATCAGGATCGACTATTAATATTCAAGCTAATAACAATATTGTGTTGACAAGTGAGATTTCTCGTGCTGATATCAACGGCAGTATTAGTCTGAATACTGTTAGGGGTAATATCGTAACGAGGTCGATCGATACTGGGACGAATGGGGCGATCGAACTTAGAGCTTTTGGCGATGTAAATTTTGGGACTTTGCAGGGAACTAAAGTTGATGTTAGCAGTAACTCCGGCGAGTTGGGAGTTTTGAGCGATCGCAATACAATTGTCCCCAATACTACACCAGTCAATATTACAGCCACCGAAAATATCACCTTGGCCGCGCCTCGGGACTTAACCGTAGGGGAACTCAGGGGTGCGACTGTCAGCGCTACCAGCCGCAACGGAGCTGTCGCTACGGGTGCGATCGCGACTAGCGGAGATGTCACAATTGCAGCGGGACAACAAATCAGCACTGCGGCCATTATTGTTAATCCGGTTAGGGTCGATCGAACTCCGACAGTCAATCTCAATGCTCGCAATGATATCAGCGTTGCCTCCATAAATGCTCCGGGCGGTAACATTAATATAGAAACTCCCAATTTTGTTCGAGTAACTGATACTTTCAATAACCGAAACGGCACTCCAGTTAGCATCTCGACTGTTAGCGGCAATCAACAAGGTTCAGTTACCATTAACCACGGTGGCGGCAATACTAACCCGCCAACCCCTTTTGTTATAGGAAATGCGAGAATTAATGGTACTGCTGGTGCGATCGATTCTCGAAATGTTATTAATATTACCCCGCCGACACTAACACCACTAACGCCAACACCAACGCCAGTAACGCCAACACCAACACCATTACCCCCGACACCAACGCCACCATCAGATAGAGCACGATCAATTTTTCCAGAACCCAACCAACCCTTGAGTCGCGAACAGCAACAGAACCAAAATAGAATATCGCGAGATATCGGAAAACCAGGAGAAATATTGCCACCCGAAAGAATGCAATCTCCGACAGGACTCAGAAATACGATCGGTTTAGATCCCAAAGGTTCTGTTTTTCAGTCAGCATTTCGCAGCGACATTGCTAAGAACTTTGATGCAGGTAAAACATCCGCAGCTTTGTCTCTGTTAGACAAATCTTTCAGTCAAGAATACGAGGAATATTTCGATCTTGAACTCAGCAACGAACTAATCTCTCCAGACGAAATCAAAAAGAAATTAGTATCTGTCGGCGAAGAAACTGGTACGAAACCAAGCTTAATTTATCTGTTTTCGCAACCGGAAAAATTAGATTTAGTATTAGTAGATTCTTGCGGTGCAGTGGTTCACAAAAGCGTGCCGTCAGCTAATCGGGAAGAACTGCTGAAAGTTGTAAATACGTTTAGGAATGAGATTACCAAACCGGGCGTGCGGGGCACTACGAGTTATCTACCATCTTCCCAACAGCTTTACAAGTGGATGATTGCGCCTTTAGAGGACAGTTTGAAAAAGTGCGAAACGGATACTATTTCCTTTGTGGTCGATCGAGGTTTGAGAGGAATGCCGTTTGCTGCTTTGCACGACGGAAAGCAATTTTTGGTAGAAAAGTACAATCTCAGCTTAATGCCTAGCATCAATTTAACAGATAGTCGCTACGTGGATATCAGAAAGTCTGAAGTTTTAGCAATGGGTGCGTCGCAGTTTTCCGAGTTGAAACCTTTACCTGCGGTTCCTGCGGAAATAGCGACTATTTCGCAACTGTGGCCGGGAGTTAGTTTTCTGAATGAAGGTTTCACTTTAGATAATTTGAAGCGACAGCATGAAAGCCGGCCTTTTGGAATTATTCACTTAGCTACTCACGGCGAATTTCGACCGGGAGCTCCGAATAATTCTTTTATTCAGTTGTGGGATAGTCGGCTGCGATTAGATCAATTGCGGGAGTTGAGATTGAATGATCCGCAGGTGAATCTGTTAGTTTTAAGTGCTTGTCGGACTGCGGTGGGAGATCCACAGGCGGAGTTGGGTTTTGGGGGATTGGCGCTGCAAGCGGGGGTGCAAACAGCTTTGGGGAGTTTGTGGTATGTTTCGGATGAGGGTACTTTGGGATTGATGAGCGAGTTTTACCAGCAGTTGAAGACGGCGCGAATTAAGGCGGCGGCGCTGCGAGAAGCGCAAATTTCGATGTTGCGAGGAGATGTGCGTTTGGAAGGCGGCAGATTACGGAGTTCGAGTCGGGGTGATGGCGTGAAGTTGCCCGATTCGCTGCAAGGATTCGCGGATTTGAAGTTGTCGCATCCTTATTATTGGTCGGCTTTTGTGATGATTGGAAGTCCTTGGTAATTTCTATTTCTATCGGGGCATCTTAGACGGAATTTCAGCCTGCATTTCCCTCACTAAATCTTCATCTTCCTGCATTTGCTGCCTGATTTCCTGAAAATGGTCGTGATAATAAGCCAAAGCTGTATACACATCAGACAGCGTAATTATTGGATGTCTGGAGACAATTTCATCAGGAGAAAGCCCCATCTGTTCATGCCAAACAACGATATCCTGTACTCTAATTTGATGTCCGGCAATACGCGGTCTACCGCCACATACACCAGGAGTAATTTCAATATGTTCAGATATTACCACTTCCATAAGCTATTTTGCCAATCATATTAATTGGTACTGCCTTTAACCATTACTTTAGCACAAGATATCAAGTGGCTGTAATCAGCCGATAATTTGCGATTGTTGAGTAGCT
Source organism: Cyanobacteria bacterium VAR_87_metabat_62 (assembly GCA_031427135.1). Lineage (GTDB taxonomy): Bacteria > Cyanobacteriota > Cyanobacteriia > Cyanobacteriales > Microcoleaceae > Microcoleus. The sequence goes on from JANPMV010000020.1 coordinate 7,034, forward strand.
ATTTTTATTTTTTACGAGTGAAATTTCCAACATTCCTGGGCGATTTCCCAATCTTCCTGGGTATGAATTACCAAAACTCTCGCCGCTGAATCAGCCGCTGCAATATCTTCATCGCCTTGCACCTGTTGATTCTTTTCCCCATCCAATTTTAACCCCACAAATCCAAAAGCTTCGCAAGCAGCCGATCGCACAACCGCAGAATTTTCCCCAACACCCGCCGTAAAAATCAAAGCATCCAACCCTCCCAAACTCGCCAGCATCGCCCCAATTCCGGCGCGCAAACGGTGGATGTAAATATCCAATGCAAGCTGAGCTCTCTGATTACCTTGGCTAATCGCCTCGACTATCTGCCGCATATCGCCAGACACCCCAGAAATCCCTTTTAAGCCAGAATTCCGATTCAGAATATCATCAAGTTTCTCAGCAGTTAAATCCGATCGCCTTAACAGATGAATTATGATACCAGGATCGATCGAGCCCGATCGGCTTCCCATCATCAAACCTTCCAAAGGCGTAAATCCCATCGTCGTGTCAACACTCACCCCGCCACGAATAGCGGCCAGAGAACACCCGTTGCCCAAATGACAGCTAATTAGCCGCAAATCTGTCAAATCTCGGTTCAGAATTTCCGCAGCCCTGCGCGCGCAATATTGATGGCTAATCCCGTGAAAACCGTAGCGGCGAATTCCGTTTTCCAGCCATTCGTAAGGGCCGGGATACACAAAGGCGGCGGGCCGTAATTGGGCGTGAAAAGCTGTATCAAAAACTGCTATTTGCGGCACATTTGGGAGGATATTTTCGATCGCCTGAATGCCTTCGAGATTCACGGGATTGTGTACGGGGGCGAAAACAGCTAAACGGGCGATCGACTGTTTAACATCCGGCGAAATCAACGTACTTTCCTGATAGTCTTGTCCGCCATGTACGACGCGGTGCCCGACAATATCAATCTCGTTTAAATCGTTAATAGTTTGAGTTTTGCCTTTACAAAGAGTCTCCAGCATTCGAGAAATAGTATCTGTGCGAGATTCCGATGCAAACTCCTCCTCAAATTGAACACCTTTTGCGGTTGTTACTTTCAACTCTGATACACCCTGCTGGTGAGTCCAATCGATTTTAGCTTCCCAGAGAGGTTGCAAAGGTCGATCCTCTTCGAGGGCTGCGCTAACGGGCAAAACATCATTTAACTCGTAAAGACAGCTCTTTTGACTGCTAGAACCTGCATTGAGCACCAATATTTTCATCACTAAACCTCAAGTACCGGGTAAATTGCGGAGAGTTTCATCCATGTACGATCGATCGCCCAAAACCTCCAACAGCGGCCCGCGCACGTCAAACTTGACAATACTGACAGAAGCTGCTAAAGCGCCAATGCGATAGCGATAACGTCCCAAATCAATCCCCAAGAGACTGCAAAGAATAATCCGAATTGTAGCTTTGTGCGACACAACCAGCACATTTCCACTCTTGTACTTTTTCTCAATTTCTCCAATAACTAACAAAGCTCTATTAGCAATTTGCACAGAAGTTTCGCCGCCGTTGGGTGCATTCCAAGCAGGTTCAGTCAGCCAGTTAATATAATCTTCTGCGTATTCTTTTTTGACATATTCTACTGTTTTGCCTTCCCACTCACCGTACTTAATTTCCTTAAGTCCGTCGCGCAACTGCATTTCAATCCCCACAGTATCGCACAAAGGTGTTGCAGTCGCAATAGTCCGTTTCATCGGACTGACGTAAACAGCATCCCAAGGCAATTTCGCGTAAGTTGCGGCAAATTGTTCTGCCATTTGAGCACCTTCGGCCGTTAATTCTGGGTCGATATCGCCGCAGAAACCGCCTGTTTTGCTGTAAGTCGTTTCACCGTGTCGTAGAAAATAGATTTTTAAGCTCATATAGATTTCTTATTTGGTGAATAGAATTTTTTTTAACCACAGAGGGCGCAGAGGGCGCAGAGTTAGAGAAGAGAGAGATGAGTAATTCCGATACCTACTTATGTGAATTTTATCATGTTAGCAAAATAGTTTAAAAAAATCTTTCAAATCATCAAGAGCAGAATTATCCCAATCCCAAATATCTTTTTTGTGTTCCATAACATAATCAAACTCAGACATACTGCATTTCCTTCCAGCTTGTTTCTGTTCCTGCTTTGAGCAAGTATCAAATCTAATATAGTTGCTAATCCAGAATTTATCAAACTCTTTCTGGTTGATTTTCTTTCCCTGGTTTTCTAGGCAAGTTTTCCAACTATCCAAACAATCAGCATAAGGAGAATCTTTAGCCTTGATTGCCTTTAAAAGAGTTTCCAGTTCCCCTCTACCTCCAACATTTGTAAAGTAACAAGCCAATTTTGCCTTTGTTCCATTATCTCCACAAATATCGATAAATTGTTTAGTGCTTAACAAAGTTTCAGATTCAAACACTTGTTTTATACATTTATTTACCAATTCCAGCCTTTCTTGCTCTGAATCATTATCTATATCGATAATAATTCCAATCTTTTCTATATCTCTTTTTTGCAGGTCGGCATCTAAAGCTTTTAAAGTAGTTATTAACTTTGTTTCATTCAAACCTTCCAAACTTTCATAATCATCTATAAAAATAGGTTCTTCTATCTGGATATCGCAGTTAATAAAATCAACCATTGCTTTCATGAAAATTGCATCATTTTTACTTTCCACTATGACAATATTACTCACCTCTCACTCCTTGTTGATGCTCTAGTGCGTAATTCAAAGTTTCCAAATCGCGTCTGATACCGATTATTTGATTTGTTTTGAGTTTCCTTGCTAGTTCAAAATAGGCGCTGCTGCATTTCTGATTAGGTTCCAAACCAACATCAGCAAATGCTTGAAGCATCTCTAAACTGTGAGTTGTGGCAAAAATCTGGGTATCCAGTTCAACCGCTAACCGAAACAACATTCTCCAAAACTCTCGCTGGTTTGTATAGTGTATGCCATTTTCGATTTCATCAATGAGCAAGATTTTATGCTCACTGTTTACTAATTTCAAGATAATGTCTGCAACTCGGTTCATGGCATCTCCAAACAATGAGAGAGGCAAACGCTTTTCGCCTTTTCTTCTCAAGTATAGCGTTGGTTCCCCAATATAAAAACTCTCTACTGATTCGATCGCCGGATCGATAATTTGAAAAGCTTTCAAGACTTCGCTATCTTTTTCATTTAAACGGGCGCGATCGTAGGCTTCTGTGAGTTCTATTCCCGAAATCATGATAAATGGAGGAACGATCGACCCTTCTTCAGTAAAAGAAATGTCATAGCCTATTAAATGGCTTGTAGAAATCGGTGATGCTGACCAAGTAGAACTATCTTCGTTTTTTATAAATTCGACAATTATTTTAGATTTAATTGAATTAATATCTAAATTGATGTTTACGTGTTCGGTATTATCGCTGTCGTCTTTACTAATAATTACTATGTTTCCCTCCTTATTTTTGTTATGAAACAAGTTATCCCATGCTCTATCTGGCATGGCTTTTAGGGTATTTGATGTCTCTCTTCTCAGCTTTTTTAGTATCGCTAGACTGCTAATGCCTGGATTGATTTTCAGACAAAGTGCTTCTAGCAAGGCTGTTTTACCAGCATTGTTTTTACCACCGATTAAATTGACTCTTTCAAACCCAGAAATTTTGATTTGCTCAAAACACCTAAAATTTTGGATTTCTATTTCTTTAAGCATTACCGATCCTTTTGAATTAATCTAACTCATCTGCGTTAATCTGTGTTCATCTGCCTGTATCTGCGGTTAAAAAAAGATAATTTTGCAACCGCAGATGACAATAGATTAACGCAGATTCACGCAGATTAAGACAAGCGATCGCACTTACCCAGGTGCACCCGATCGCACGCTTTGATCTCCTGTAACCTCCGAAGCTTTAGTTTCCTTCGGCATTTCCGACGAAACCGCGCCACCGTGAGGCCACTTCCAGTCACGGATTTCCGGCATATCGTCGCCGTGTTTATTGATATACAACCTGTGCTCGATCAGCTTGTCCCGCAGCGCCTGTTTGCCATAAGCCGCAGCATAACTCAGTTTCGGAACGCGATCGATCACATCACCAACTAAATGGAAGCGATCGAGATCGTTGATTACCACCATATCAAACGGCGTGGTAGTAGTCCCCTCTTCCTTATAACCGCGAACATGAATATTCGGGTGATTTGTCCGTCGATAAGTCAAGCGGTGAATCAGCCAAGGATAGCCGTGAAAAGCAAAAATTACGGGCTTATCTGTCGTAAACAAAGCATCAAAATCCTTATCAGACAAACCGTGAGGATGTTCTGTCGAAGGCTGAAGCGTCATTAAATCCACCACATTTACCACCCGCACTTTCAAATCGGGATAATCTCGGCGGAGAATGTCAACAGCAGCCAAAGTTTCCAGCGTGGGAACATCACCCGCACAAGCCATCACCACATCCGGTTCGCCGCCTTTATCATTGCTAGCCCACTCCCAAATCCCGATACCGACAGTGCAGTGTTTAATCGCAGAATCCATGTCCAAATATTGCAAAGCCGGCTGCTTCCCAGCAATAATCACATTGACATAATTGCGACTGCGGAGACAGTGGTCAGTTACAGACAGCAAAGTGTTCGCATCCGGCGGCAAATAGATCCGCACCACCTCCGATTTCTTGTTAATTACGTGGTCAATAAAACCCGGATCTTGGTGCGAAAAACCGTTATGGTCTTGCCGCCAAACGTGAGAAGTTAAGAGGTAGTTGAGAGATGCGATCGGTCTCCGCCAAGGAATATCGCGAGTAGTTTTCAACCATTTAGCGTGTTGGTTGAACATCGAATCAATGATGTGAATAAATGCCTCGTAGCAGGAGAAAAATCCGTGCCTTCCTGTTAGCAAATAGCCTTCCAGCCAACCCTGACACAGATGTTCGCTGAGGACTTCCATCACCCGCCCATCGGGAGACAGGTGCCCGTCGTCTTCCGGCAAAGTTTCCGCCGCCCACACCCGATTCGTCACCTCCAACACCGGATCGAGGCGGTTTGAGGCAGTTTCGTCGGGCCCCACAATGCGGAAATTGGCATTTTCCTGATTCAGTTTCATCACGTCTCGCAGAAAGCGGCCGGAAACGCGAGTTGCTTCACCCATTACAGTGCCTGGTTTTTGCACGTCTACGGCGTAGTCGGCAAATTCTGGCATTTTCAAGTCTTTCAGCAGCAGACCGCCGTTAGCGTGCGGATTTGCCCCCATGCGCCGATCGCCCTTCGGTGCAAGTTCCGCCAATTCTGCAATCAATTTACCGTTGTCGTCAAACAATTCTTCCGGCTTGTAACTCTTCATCCAATCTTCCAGGAGTTGGACGTGTCCTGGTTTAGAAGCCATTTCTGCTAATGGAACTTGGTGCGATCGCCACGAACCCTCAGTTTGCTTCCCGTCAACCTCTTTCGGCCCCGTCCAACCCTTCGGACTTTTAAGTACAATCATCGGCCACTGAGGGCGATCGGAATAGCCCTCAGTCCGGGCTTTCTCCTGAATCGACTTAATTTCACCAATGACCGTATCCATCGTTGCAGCCATCAACTGGTGCATGGTTTCCGGGTCTGAACCTTCCACCCAATAAGGTTTGTAGCCGTAACCGATCATCAAACTCTCCAATTCCTCGCGCGGAATGCGGGCCAACACGGTAGGATTGGCAATTTTGTAGCCATTCAGGTGCAAAATCGGCAACACGGCCCCATCCCGAACCGGGTTGAGAAACTTGTTAGAATGCCAGCTAGCAGCCAGCGGGCCGGTTTCTGCTTCCCCGTCGCCGACAACCGCCGCCACGATTAAATCGGGATTATCAAAGGCCGCCCCGTAAGCGTGGACAAGGGCGTAACCGAGTTCACCGCCTTCGTGAATCGAACCCGGAGTTTCCGGCGCGACGTGGCTGGGGATACCGCCGGGAAACGAAAACTGTTTGAACAGCCGTTGAATTCCCTCTTCATCTTGGGAAATATTCGAGTAATATTCGGTATAAGTTCCTTCGAGATAGGTGTTAGCCACCAAGCCCGGCCCGCCGTGTCCTGGGCCTGCAATGTATATGGCGTTTAAGTCTTGGGCTTTGATCAGGCGGTTGAGGTGAACGTAGATGAAGTTGAGGCCTGGAGTGGTGCCCCAATGTCCGAGGAGTCTGGGTTTGACGTGTTCGAGTTTGAGGGGTTCTTTGAGTAGCGGATTGTCGAGGAGATAGATTTGTCCGACGGAAAGGTAGTTAGCCGCCCGCCAGTAAGCGTTGATTTTGCCGAGTTCTGAGTCAGAAAGCGGTTTTAATTGGGGGATTTCGGTCGTTCCTAGCATCATAAGCGATTCAATCCTGAGTTTTGGTGATTTATCGATCGACTTTGTTTTGAAATTAGGACTTACGATCGGATCCCAGAAACTGGGTTTTTTGCCGAATCTGCGGGCTTCAACAAAGTATTTTCGTAAAAAACCCGGTTTCTTTGTCGAAGCGCATAATTTATGTTTGCTCCATGTTTCACAAGCAAACACTTGAATTGTATACCAGTTTTATCTAAATCAAAGTTTAAATCAAGGTTAATTTTTGAATAACAAGTCAGCTATTATCGCGGCAGAAAAGCCGGAGGTTGTGCGGGGTGAAAGCCAGTAATAAAAAAGATACTTCTCTAGGTAGAGGTAAGAATAATGTATATTAGATATTCAGATTTTTAATTGTGGAGCTATAATGAAAAAGTTAAACATTAAATCTGAAGGGGGCTTGATGCTACCTATTAAGAAAAAACTTGTCACCGATGAAGCAATGCGTCCAGTTGCAGTGCTGATTGATTACGAAGACTGGCTGAAAATTGAGCAATTGTTAGAGACTCTGATAATTCAAAAGACAGAAAAAAGTAATTTAGCAAAGTATGCGGGTGTCATTAAACTAACTCAAGACCCGTTAGAGTATCAGAAACAAATTAGGGAGGAATGGGATTGACTCAAGCTTTAATTGTGTTAGATACCAATGTAGCTTTGTACTACTTGGGCGGTCGCTTAATAAATCCATTACCAGCAGGACAATATTTTGTTTCTGTGATAACTGAGATAGAATTATTATCTTATCCTAGTCTCACTTTTGAAGAAGAGGCACTGATTCGTGATTTCTTGACTAATATTACAGTGGTTGGGCTAGACAGTAATATCAAGGATTTGGCGATCGTATTGCGGAAAACTTACAGGCTCAAACTTCCCGATGCCGTAGTTGTAGCCACAGCCAAGTTTCTCAATGCAATGCTGTTGACGAATGATATCAAACTGACTAATTTAACAGAGATTAATACGGAGTCAGTACAAATTTTGTAAAAAAGTGCGATCGCACTTTCATCGAGATACTGAAAAAAGTGCGATCGCCCTATCATAGCAAATAGATACCTAATCCATAAATCAAATAGATTCTATGACAATCCCAGAATTAGAAGCACAACTTTTGGCCTTAACGCCGATCGACAAAGCTGAGGCCATCAGCATCTTAATCCAGAGTCTGAAAAACAGCGGCCGCCCGATCGCAAAAACTCCCGCTGTGATGGGCGGTGATGCTTGTATTGAAAAACTCGCATTCCCGTTTGGTTGCTCGCCAGCTATCGAAATGACGGCGCTACCGATGCTTTTATCCTAGATTGCTATCCCCATCTCAGTGCTGCTGATTTAGTAAATGTTTGGGCTTATACTGAAGCTTATCCTGACGAAATTGAGTCAGCAATTCGACAGCAAGATGATGCTGACGAAATTTAGCGAGTAAGGTGCATCAGCTATTGAAGCCCTGAGTAACTCGCTAAATTCTTATCTTTCCGACTGCTGCACCTCCAACCAAGCCTGCAAATCCGCCATAGTAGCAAAATCCAACAGCGCCTCACTCAAATCTTCGAGCACTAGCAAGGGCAGATTAGCAAGGCGCGATCGCATTTCCTCAGAAATTTCTTGCCGCAACCGACGGGTTAATTGTCGGACAATCAGGGCACAGGCTTCTGCCTGCCGTCCTTCCTGCCGTCCTTCCTGCCGTCCTTCTGCCTTAGCTTCTTGATAGAATCTCGTTTCCTGTAATGTAATTCCCAACATCGATTCCACCTCGGCTCGACTCAACGATGTAAATTTGTACGACATAATAGTTGCTAATAGATCTATTATGTCACGACCTGCTGCTGGTGGAACTTCTTCCTGGACTCGGCTCAGCAAATATCTTGCTTCTGCTGGTGCTTGAGTCTCCCCGACAGTCGTCAACACCATCAGCGCAATTCCTAAAGGCAAAGCGCGAATATCCCCCAACTCATCCAAGCATACTCGATGCACTTGATTGCTGTTGAGCAAAGCTCGATAAGGATAAACATCGCTTTGTTCGGCGCTGCGTGATGGATAAATCACTACAGCTTGCCAATCCCTGTAGCGACTGCGATTGCGGTAAAAGTATAAAAACGATTCGCCAAACAATCGTTCGTAAAGCTGTTCGTCTTTCTGAAACTGAACTTCACAAAAATAGACAATGCCCGGTTCCTCAGATTCTGGGGGCAAAAATACGCCGTCAATTTCAAATTTAGGTTCTTTGACTGCAACCGAGTCAAAGCGATAATTGGCAGCATTTGCTGGAGTTGTCGCCAGTAGATCGAACAGCAAAGTGGGCGCTTGTCCGAACAGTTTGTAGAAAATTGAATCCCGCCGCATGAAAGATTTGCACTCAAAGATACAAATTAATACTACTGCATAATGGTTTGCCAAAAATATGCGATCGCCCTCAATCCAAATCTCGAAATATGCGATCGCCCTTAATTCAAATTTTCTTAAAAGTTCGATCGGCAAGAACCGAAGCCCTAAAATAACAAAGGCTCCTTAATGAGCCTTCGCCAAAATATAAATTTTGGTATTCAGAACGTCTTTACCGGAATTCCTCGACCCTCGTGGGTAACGGGATGTCATGATTAGATAATGTCTGCTGCATCCATGTTTTTAACATAGTTCATGGTTTGGATCTGTGTCAATTTTTACTCAGGAAAAGTATGAAAATTTTCCAGTGTGGGCAATTTACGGTATAGTATGCTTTCTATTTCTGGATTACCGCAGTTTTTTCGTTTGGTCGATCGCACATATGGCCTTTTTGGCGACTGAGGAGATTTTAGACCAGCGCGAGGTCAGAGATAGGGTGGGTGGTGCGATCGAACGCACAAATGATATAAAACTGAGTGATTTAACTGAAATTAATACTGAGTCAGTGCAAATTATGCAAAATAGAGCGATCGCACTTTCAACGAGATGTTGAAAAAAGTGCGATCGCTCTTTTGTCTGGGATTAAAAAAGCTTGCCTTTTTTATCCATGCATTATCTACCAACGACCTTCTGAATTTTGTTGAAACATACTTTTTGCAAGTTCCAGTATATCCTGGTAGCTCATGTAGTCTTCTAAGCGGTAATGTAGCTGTTGTCGCTCATTTTTAGTTAGCTTAAGTTCTTTAACCACGTTTTCTACTTTATCTTTTGCTGAGTCACGATTCTCAGGGCGATCGTCTTTCATTGGCTTGTTTGACATTTTTTCTTTCCATTTCTAAACAAAACTCAGAACAAATTACTGCACGATCCGAGCCTATAACTCCTCTTCGTCTTTAGACCCGCCAGAGCCAAAAAACTGATCGGCTTCAAGGTTGGACTTGAAGTTTTTACAACGCTGTTTTATCAAATCTTCAAACGATGCAAGCCTTCCAAGTTCTTGACCGCTCCCAACTTTAACTGTAATTCCACTGATTAAATCTTCCATTGTTATTTCTAACCGACCACAAAGACTAAAAGCCTCTCTTGTTTCAGGGTCATCAGAATTTCTCATACTTCCGAAAATTCTGGAACTCATAATGCCTTGTTTGTTGGCAATATTTTCCTCTTCAGGTGTCAAAGTTATCTTGATGTATGTTTCGTAGTAAGCTCCTCCCAAAGGCCCTTTTTTCTCTGTACGGTCAGCGGAAAATTTCATAATCAACTCCTGTGGAATAATAGACATTACGTTGTTAAACCAAAAATATTTGATAATAACAACTGTTTTATACCTTTTCAGGCATAGAATGAGATAAGAGTGGACTTATCTCACACTGTACTCAATTAACAAAAATCGTTAGATATAGTACCCCTTGCCATCGCACTTTTGGCAAACTGCCTCTCTAACAGCTTTTTCAGGCTTTATTTTTCCTGTTCCGCCACACGAAGGGCATTTTTTTCCATCTTTTGCTTCAAAAGCGTTGGGGTCTCTGATGTCCGGGGGTTTCTCATTGGCCATGATTTAGCTCCTGTAATTGTCGGCTGACTAATTGAGAGAAAATAAAGCAGGTATCGAATCCTAATGATTAGTTTTACCGTGCCGTCCACTGTATTCAATACAAGTAAGGCAAGCCATAGCTGTTTGAGAAGAATTATCCCAAACCCAACCAACAGGTCTAGCGTTAGAAACTTCCGGTTCAGAAGCATGATGAAAAGATACTTGTAGATTATCCTCTACGGCTACTATCCCTGAAGGAAGCGGGGCAAAGTCACCTGTTTCTGGATCGTGCATATGTGGCATAAACACACCTAAACCATATTCAGATAACTTCTTCAACATCTCTTGCACTTCGGGTGTAGCAATTGCCTGCTGAGCTTTTTCAACTATTTCGTTCATTTCACTTTTCCTACACAAGGTTTCTGGTTTGTCCGCAAGTCTTCCGAGTGGCTAGAACCCATCGGAATCTTTATTTACATGATTATCGTATAACTATTGATTTATCGGATAGAGGTTTCTTAAGGAAAAATATAGGATTTCATTGTCCTTTACACGATTTCCTGATATGGCGTTCTCCCTTGGCAAGCGCCTCAAGGCTACCCGCGAAGCACTCGGATTAACCCAAGAGCAAGTTATTGAGCAGTTAGAGCTGCGCTACGGGATAACCCTGAGCCAACAAGCCATCTCGTGTATCGAAAACGGCAAGCGCAAAGTAGACGCCGAGAGGGAGTTACCCGCCTTCGCCGCCGTCTACGAAAAACCGATCGATTATTTCTACGAAACCCTGGAATTGCCAGTCGCACCCATAGTCGCACCCGCACCCAAACGTCGCTCAACAGTCACCGTTGACATGGATGCTCTGACTCACCGCGATAAGCTAGAGCTAGCAGCAGAATTAATTCACAACGTTTTGCAAGAAACTTAACTAATAGGAATTAAGTTAAGCTGATTATGTATTTTGATATTTTAGGAGAGCCTTTCCATAATCTAAAATCGAGCGCTCGATATTATAAATTTTGGCAAGGATCGCTAGAGGGAGGATGCCACCCTGCCTTAATCCATAAACGACGAGCTCTGATAATCGCTCCTTCATTATGATACCGATCGTTAAGGTCTAATCGATCGCAGGTTCCCCTACCTGTTGGAGTAATACCCATTATTTCTAAACCCTCCGCAGACCAGTTAAAATGCTCACACCATTGCTGTTGACGAGGATTAAACACGGTTACTTCTTGTTCTGTTTCTGGGTCAGTAGCAGTCACAAAGTTATAGCGATTATTATTGCAGCGATGACAAGCTAAAGCTAAGTTTTCAAGTTCGTCGTTACCACCAATTGAGCGAGGTAAAATATGGTCTATCGTAAACAGAGTAGAGCTACTTTCTTCCGCTGAATGGCAATATTCACAAAGAAAATTAGCTCTACTTCTTACTAAATTTCTAGTAGCGCGGTTTACGGACATGAGGCTGCTATAACTTTAGCGTTAATTAAGGTAAAAATCCGATCGAGTTCGAGTAAACTTGCTAATTCTACAACCTCTTCTGAAGTTAAAAGATTAGCCTTTTTTCTGTCGGCTAGTTCTTCTAATCTGGCTTGCAAGTTTTCCGTAAATTTGAATAAGTAAAGATTTCTGACTTTCTGCATCGAAATCTCCCGATCGATCCAGTAGGAAGGTTGTACCATAAGTTCAGCTATCATGGTGATTCAATTGCTCCAATTACTACATGGATACTGTCGATTATATCATTAAAACAAAATGTTCCGATGCCACGGTTTCTACAACCTGGATGTGAATCAATATTAACCTGCTGTTGCCAAAGAACGAACAGTTAAGATTTCATCAGGGCGGAGAACTTCTACAGTAGAGATAGGGACGGCTATAACTGTAAGAGACTCACCAACAGCATTAAATACTTCCAACAGACAGCCTTCTTCACCACCACTAGGATGAGGAACAAAATCAACCAATGTGGCAATATCTCCAGCTCTGAGTTGATATTCTGGTAAGTCACGAGTTAAACCAACTTCCTGATATAGCTTTAGAATCATGTTAAGTCTCCTTAATTCGTGAGTTTTGTAGGGACACAGCACTGCTGTGTCCTTACTAATTTTAACGTCTCCTTACTAATTTCACTCTGTTTTCTTCTTACTCGCCGTAGCAGTCGCCGCCTTCTTAGTAGTGGTTGTCTTTTTAGCAGTAGTTGTTTTCTTCGCCGCCGTTTCCGACTTCGCCGCAGTGGTTTTCTTCGCAGTAGTTGTTTTCTTCGCCGCAGTTTCCGACTTCGCCGCAGTTGTCTTTGTTGACTTCTTCGACTTGCTAGATTTGCCGCCGCCCGCTGCTTCCTTCGCTGCTAACAAATCCAGGGCTTTTTGTAAGGTGAAATTCTCCACAGATTCATCCTTGGACAAGGAAGCATTGATATCCCCGTGTTTGACGTAGGGGCCATAACGGCCATCGTAAACATTGAGGAGTTCTCCCGATTCTGGATGCGCGCCCAATTCCTTCAAAGGAGTTGATGTTTTGCTGCTACCGCGAACGGCTTTTGGTTGCGATAATAACTCTAATGCCCGATCGAGCGTTATAGTCAAAACATCATCAGGAACCTTGATCGATCGATAATCCTTACCAACCTTACCCTGGTCGTGAACCACATAAGGCCCGTACATCCCCAAAGCAGCCTGCACCTTCGCCCCCGTATCCGGGTGAGTCCCCAACAGGCGCGGCAGAGTCAGCAAGCTCACAGCCATCTCTAACGTCACATTATCCTTGTCCGTCCCCTTCGGCAAAGAACTCCGCTTCGGTTTCTTGTTAGTTTCAGTGATTTCTCCTAACTGAACGTAGGGGCCATAAGTACCAATCAACACATAAATCGGTTCCCCAGTTTCCGGGTGGAGACCCAATTGTTCTGGGCCTTCAGTCTTTTGCTTTAATAGAAACTCGACTTGTTCCGGGTCTAAATCTGCTGGAGTCAAATCTTGAGGAATCGATGCTTTTATCGGCCCTTCTTCCCTGTCAGCTTCCAGGTAAGCGCCGTATTTACCGATGCAAACTTTAGCAGAAATATTCTCCAATACCACAGTTCGGGCAACTTTGGCATCGATTTGACTTTCCTGTTCTTTGACTTGGGTTTGAAGTCCGGTTTCCCCTCGATAAAACTTGTCCAAATACGGCAGCCATTTAGCTTCACCGGTGGCAATTTCATCCAGGGTTTGTTCCATTCTGGAAGTAAAACCGGTGTCTACTAAATCGGGAAAATGCGTTTCCAATAAAGTTGTGACGGCGAAAGCGGTGAATGTGGGAATTAGGGCGTTGGTAATTAATTTGGCGTAACCTCGATCGACTATAGTGCCGATAATACTCGCATAGGTACTCGGACGACCCACACCTTCGCTTTCCAGCATTTTGACCAGGGAAGCTTCGGTAAAACGGGCGGGCGGCTGAGTTTCGTGGCCAACGGCTTCTACATCTTTGCAATTAGGTTTATCCCCCACTTTCAGCGCCGGCAAAATCACCTCTTGGTCTTCCAAAGCCGCATCTGGGTCATCGGAACCTTCCACGTAGGCGCGCAAAAAGCCGGCAAAATCGATACGTTTCCCACTGGAACGGAAACCCGCATCTTCCACCAAAGTTAGTAGCGTGACGTGAGTTTGGCGCGCATCCGCCATTTGAGAAGCCACAGTCCGCTTCCAAATCAAATCGTAGAGGCGGAAATCAATCCCATCTAATCCGGTTTGCTGCGGAGTCCGAAAAGTGCTGCCGGCGGGGCGGATAGCTTCGTGGGCTTCCTGAGCACCTTTGCTTTTGGTCGTGTATTTGCGCGGTTGGGGGCTGAGGTATTCGCTACCGTACAGTTCTTGGACGCAACTGCGGGCGGCAGTAATCGCCTGTTCGGACAAATGTACCGAATCCGTCCGCATATAGGTGATAAAACCGCGTTCGTAGAGACTTTGGGCAATTCGCATGGTTTCCCGCGCACCCAGCCTCAGCTTGCGATTAGCTTCCTGCTGCAAAGTCGAGGTTGTAAATGGTGGCGAAGGTTTGCGGGTGACTGGCCGTTCTTCGAGATTGGTGACAGTCCAAGGTTTGTTTTGAATACGCGAGAGTAAAGCCCGCGCCTGTTCTTCGTTCAGCAAAAGTACGCGGCGGCCTGCGATAATTTGCCCGGTATTTTCATCAAAATCGCTGCCGTTGGCAACTTTCACATTGCCGACTGTCACCAGTTTTGCTTCAAATGCGCTGGCTTGTCCCTTGGCGGGAGGTTTGGGAGGGGTCAAAGTCGCTTTCAAATCCCAGTAGCTACCTTGGCGGAAGGCGCGGCGTTCGCGTTCCCGGAGTACCAACAGGCGGACGGCGACGGACTGGACTCGGCCGGCGGACAAGCCCCAAGCGATTTTTTTCCACAGTAGCGGAGAAAGGGTGTAACCGACGAGTCTGTCTAGAATTCGGCGAGTTTCTTGGGCTTGTACGACTCGATTGTCGATGTCGCGACAGTGAGTCAAGGCGTCGCGGATGGCTTCGCGGGTGATTTCGTGGAACACCATCCGCTTGATGGGAACTTTGGGTTTGAGGATTTGCAGTAAATGCCAGGAAATGCTTTCGCCTTCGCGGTCTTCGTCAGTGGCTAGAATCAGTTCTGTTGCGTCTTTGAGGGCGTCTTTGAGTTCTTTGACAATTTTCCTTTTGTCTTTCGGGATGACGTAGAGGGGTTCAAAGTCCGCATCCACGTTTACGCCTAGTTGCGCCCATTTTTCTCCTTTGACGGCTTCTGGTATTTCTTCGGCGGAGGATGGGAGGTCGCGCACATGGCCCATTGATGCCTCTACTCGGTAGTTTGAGGGCAGGAAGTTGCGAATGGTACGGGCTTTTGTGGGAGATTCGACGATGACTAAGGTTGACATGGCATCTTTTATATATGGATGGCGGCGTAGAAGCGAGTGTTTAATTTACAGAGTGTATGTCAGATGTCAAGGCTTTTGGAAAACTGAGGGCTTATTTTCAAACTACCTTAATTTTCAAGTTATTGCCGATCGGGCTAAAAGATGACATGGCTGATGGGATTTTATTGCTTTTGGCCCAGATGGGCGCATCGCCTCTCTAAAAGATGCACTGGATGGTGAGACTCCTGGATGCGGGCTGATAGTTCCTCGAAGTACGGCGAAGGTTTAATGCTCGTTACCAGACTCTGCCTGAGAACCAGTTGAAATATGGGTAGCGACGCAGCTACTAATGTCTAGCGAGAGATAGTTTAAGCCCGATGTCAAAGGTTCCGCTCGAAGCGATGTTAAAATTCAAAGATGGATAAAGTGTACATATTAGAAGGCGTTGAGTTTGAATGGGACACAAACAAAGCCGAGAGCAACCTAGAAAAACATGGCGTTAGCTTTGAAGAAGCAGCAGAAGTTTTCTTCGATCCATTCTATCAGGAGGGAGACGCGACTACCAATGACGAACTGCGCGATTTTATTCTTGGTTACTCCCTTTCTCAACGCCTATTACTCGTAGTTTATGTAGAACGCGGTCTGCGAAGCCGCATCATTTCTTCCCGTCCTGCTACCCGCACAGAAAGACAATTATATGAATAATCAAGAATCAGAAATTAAATTGCAATTGCGATCGCGCGTAACGGAAACAGTCTCGATTCAAATCCCAACAGATACTTTAGAATCACTTAAAAAAATAGCGGCGAATCGAGATATCTCTGTAGAAGCACTGCTGAAGTTTTATATAGGGCAAGGCCTGCGGGCAGACTTGACTAAAGCCTTTTCAGAACGCCTACTGGATACAACTGCTCAAGTTCTGGCCAGACACCTGGATTCGGAAGCAGAAATATCAACCATTATCCGAGAAATTAAAGCTGAAACGGCGCGTTAATCAATTATGCCCGATCGAGAAATCAGGAAAATCTACTGCTCTTGAACCTGAACCAATTGGCTTTTTTGGCTCGTCCCCAGGCAGAGTCGGGGGACGCATATCACTCTTGCTCTGCCTCCTGTTGGCGCGTGCGGATCGACCAGGCAGAGCAAGAGTGACATGGGTTCCCAGGCAGAGTCGGGGAACCAGTTGAACCGAAGATATCACAACAAACACGGACAAAACTGGGATCGCAAGGCTGTAATCAGCTACAATCCAGTTTGGTAAAGAATTTCTAACATTTCACTGCCCATTACAGGCTTCCCTAGCCTGTATTACCCAAACTTGTCTGAAAATATGGATTTTGCTACTCTTGCCGCCCAGCTAAATGCTGGAACTATATTGCCAGAGGGAATCATCATTGTCACCCTCTTGGTTGTGCTCGTCGGCGATTTAATCGTGGGCCGCAGTTCCTCTAGTTGGACTCCCTACGTGGCTGTTGTCGGTTTGCTAGCGGCCGTCGGTGCCTTGTGTTTGCAAGCGGACAACACTAATACTATCTCGTTTCTAGGCGGTTTTAATAGCGATGCCTTGAGTTTAGTATTTCGCGGAATTATCGCTTTGACTGCGGCTGTCACTATTTTGATATCCGTTCGCTATGTATTGCAAACTGGTACTGCTTTAGCGGAATTTATCGGCATTTTGCTCGCCGCTACTTTGGGGGGAATGTTCCTTTCCGGTGCTAATGAATTGGTGATGATTTATATTTCATTGGAAACTCTCAGTATCTCGTCGTATTTGCTGACGGGTTACACAAAACGCGACCCGCGTTCCAATGAAGCGGCTTTGAAATATTTGTTAATTGGTGCATCTTCTTCGGCGGTGTTCCTATACGGGCTGTCGCTGTTGTACGGGTTGTCTGGTGGTCAAACTACGTTAAGTGCGATCGCATCTCATCTTCCTACTGTTAATGACGGTCAATCTCTCGGTTTAGTGATTGCGTTGGTTTTTGCGATCGCCGGAATCGCCTTCAAAATCTCTGCGGTTCCCTTCCACCAATGGACACCAGACGTTTATGAAGGTTCGCCAACACCCGTTGTTGCCTTCCTCTCAGTCGGTTCCAAAGCAGCAGGTTTTGCCCTAGCAATTCGCTTGTTAACTACGGTTTTTCCCGTACTTATCGAACAGTGGCACTTCGTATTCACCGCCTTAGCCATACTCAGCATGGTGTTGGGAAATGTAGTAGCTCTTGCCCAGACTAGCATGAAGCGGCTTTTGGCTTATTCGTCGATCGCCCAAGCCGGTTTTGTAATGATTGGTTTGGTTGCGGGAACCGAAGCCGGTTACTCCAGCATGATATTTTATATGTTGGTTTACCTGTTCATGAACCTAGGCGCTTTCGCCTGCATCATCCTGTTCTCATTGCGGACTGGAACCGACCAAATTAGCGAATACTCCGGTTTGTACCAAAAAGATCCGCTGCTAACTTTAGCATTGAGTATTTGTTTACTTTCCCTCGGCGGAATTCCGCCGTTGGCTGGATTTTTCGGCAAAATTTATCTATTCTGGGCTGGCTGGCAAGCTGGACTTTACGGCTTAGTTATCTTGGCATTAGTTACCAGCGTAATTTCGATTTACTACTACATCCGCGTCGTCAAGATGATGGTTGTGAAAGAGCCTCAAGAGATGTCTGACTCGGTGAAAAATTATCCCGAAGTTAGTTGGAACCTTCAAGGAATGCGCCCTTTGCAAGTCAGCGTTGTACTGACGCTAGTTGCGACAACTTTGGCGGGTATTTTGTCGAATCCTTTGTTTAATTTGGCTAACGATGCTGTTACCAAAACTCCCATATTGCAGTCAGCATTGAGTCTCGTGCAACCTGTTGTAGCTGCTGCAAAAATAGAATCGAATTCGTTTTCTAGCCCGGATTAATTTTACCTGGTTTTGACAGATTGAACAACGCCTAACTTTTTACAGTTGGGCGTTTCTTTTTTGTTGTGATATACTGTTAATTATGATTTTTAACCGCAGATGTAGGCAGATTGACGCAGATTAACGCAGATAAGAGTTTGTACAGAGGTGAAAATGTTAGTACAAAGTAAGCAAAAAATTTATAGTCTAGATGAGTACCGGGAGTTAGAGGAAACTGCTGAGTTTAGAAATGAATATCGCGATGGAGAAATTGTCCAAATGAGTGGTGGTAGTATTAATCACAGCCAGATAATAGGTAATATCTATGCCTTCTTGAAATCTGCTTTGCGGGGAAAGGATGCAAGACCATTTATGAGCGATTTGCGGTTGTGGATTCCTCGGTATCGACGCGGAACTTATCCAGATGTGATGGTAGTTGAAGGAGAATTAGTTTGCACGGAGGGACGGAAAGATGAAATACTCAATCCTGTGCTGATTGTGGAAGTGCTTTCTAAGTCTACCAAGGATTTCGATAAAGAGGATAAGTTTCGGTTTTATCGATCGATTCCTGAATTCCGTGAATATGTATTAGTCAATCAATCTGAGTTTTTAGTGACACAATATATTAAGAATGAATCGAATGATTGGTTGTTTCGAGAATATGAGGGAGAATCGGCAATAGTTTCCTTCGCTTCAGTGGGAGTGCAAATGTCGATGAGTGATATTTATGAGTTGGTTGTATTTGAGATTGAGGAGAGTGAATAAATTATCTTTTTTAACCGCATATGTAGGCAGATTAACGCGGATTAACGCAGATGCAGAGTTATTATCAAGGTAAAATATGAATGTAATTTGGTTACTGTTAAAGGCTTCTTGGTTAAATGTTTCCATCGCCATCTTCACCGGCTTAGTCAGTGGCGGTTCCAGCGCTATGTTAATTGCCCTAATTAACCGCGCCATCAGCGACAATTCCAATCAGAATTTAGTCTGGTATTTTGCGGGATTAGCAATCTTGGCTCTTTTGAGTGGATTTGTCTCCCAATTTTTGTTAATCTATCTATCTCAAGAAGCAGTTTATAATCTGCGTCTGAGTTTGAGTCGCGGCATTTTGTCTACTCCTTTACGGAATTTGGAAGAGTTGGGTGCTAACCGTTTGTTGGCAACTCTCACTGATGATGTGGGAACTCTTTCTAATACTATATTTTTGATTCCTTTTCTCTGTGTTGATATCGCCGTTGTTGTCGGCTGTTTGGCTTATTTAAGCACGATTTCTGGTACGGTTTTTGTGGTGGTATTTGGGTTTTTGGTGCTGATGATTGGCACTATACAACTGCTGCTGAATAAAATGCGGAAATTCTTCGATTTAGCCAGAGAAGAACAAGATGTATTGTTTAAGCATTTTCGCAGTATCACTGACGGAATTAAGGAATTAAAACTGCATTCCTTGCGCCGCCAAGAGTTTTTTACGGAAGAATTGCAGGTAAGCGCTGATGCTTCCCGCGATTACAATGTAACTGCTTTGAATACGGGCGCTGTGGCGATTGGAATTGGGCAATTACTGTTTTTTATGTTAATGGGTTTGCTATTATTTCTTTTGCCAAAGTTTGTGCCAGTTTCTACTCCGGTTTTGTCTGCATATATTCTGACAAGTACCTATTTGATGTCTCCGTTTCAGAATATTTTGCAAAGGTTGCCGGCAATTTTTCGGGCTAATACTTCGGTGGAAAAGATAGAGAAAATGGGATTGGCTTTGGCTAGTCAATCTGAGATAAATTCTGTGGCAAAAAGGGTTGAAACTGCTGATTGGCAGACTCTGGAATTGAAGGGAACAACTCATCGCTATCCTGGAGAGAAGGAAGACAGTAATTTTATTTTAGGCGAGTTAAGTTTGAAGTTTCATGCGGGTGAGTTGGTGTTTATCATTGGTGGAAATGGTAGCGGCAAGTCTACTTTGGCAAAGTTAATTACTGGTTTGTATATTCCTGAATCGGGAGAGATTTTGCTAGATGGACAGCCGATTACTGATGAGAATCGAGAGTGGTATAGGCAACATTTTTCAGTGATTTTTTCGGATTTCTATTTGTTCGATCGCCTTTTGGGCATGACTAACCACGATTTGGACGCGCAAGCCGCTGAATATTTGCGAGAGTTTCATTTGGATAATAAAGTTGAGGTGAAAGATGGTATATTATCCACTACGGCTTTGTCTCAGGGACAGCGCAAGCGCTTGGCTTTGCTGACGGCGTATTTGGAAGATAGACAGATTTATTTGTTTGATGAGTGGGCTTCGGATCAAGATCCGTTTTTCCGGGATATTTTTTACAAGCAGTTGTTACCGGAGTTGAAGCGGCGGGGAAAAACGGTGTTTGTCATCAGTCATGATGACCGCTATTTCGATATTGCCGATCGCGCAATCAAACTAGATTACGGTAAAATAGAGTATGACCGACACACTGGATAAATATCGAATCGTCGAAACTCTGACGGAAAGCCAAGTTTCCGACTTGATGGAATTGTACAAAAATGAATTTTGGTGTGACAAACGCAACCGCGAGGATGTGGTGAAAATGTTGGCCGCAACTGATGTTATCATAGGTTTGGTCGATGAGGGCGATCCTCTTCGAGGGCTTCGCTAACGGCTAATTGCTTTTACTCGCGTTATCACCGATTTTGTATACAGAGGAACAGTTTTTGATGTCATCGTCAACCCGACGCATCGAAAGATGGGACTAGGTGTGAAGTTGATGGATGCAGTTGTAAATCATCCCAAATTGCAAGCTGTTGAAACATTAGGACTTCACTGTTTGCCAAAGATGATACCATTTTATGAACGGTGGAAATTCGCTGATGTGGGTGAGATGAAATTTATGAAACGAAAAAAGACCTGAGATTGGTGATTTTCTTTCATCAGCGTTCATCAGCCTTTATCTGCGGTTAAAAATCTATAAATTCTAAATTCCCAACTTTTGCCGCATCACATCTGCTGTCTCTCTAAATCCTACCAAAACAGCCGTTCCATCCTTGACAAACAGAGGACGCTTCAGCAGCATCGCATCCTTAGCAAAAGCCTCAATCCACTCTTTGTTCGTCCAATTATTCCGAACTTCGCCCAAATCGCGGTAAGATTGACCGGAAGTATTTCGCATGGGTTGAAAACCTAAAGAATTTACCCAGTTTTCAATTATTTCGCGAGTCGGTCGATTTTCTTTGGTGTTAATAAACTCATAGGTTACTCCGCTATCTTCCAACCACTTGAAAGCTTTTTTGCAGGTTCCACAGTTCGGGATTCCGTAAACTTGAATTGACATAATATTTGGGAATGGGGAATGGGGCATCGGGCATTGGGCATTGGAATAACAAATACCTAGTAGCTAATAACCATTCGACCCTTCGACCCTTTAAATCGTTCGCTTCGATTTAAAGCGAACGGCTACGCTCAGGGCGACGCTAATAACTAATAACCAATAACTAATAACTAATAACTAATTTAGCATCTTCAATCCATTTTTGTACGCGATCGACTGAAGGAGTTAAATCGTTGCGCTGCATCATCGCTACGTGCATTCTCAAGATTTGTTCGTGCAATCTTCCCACCGGCATTTGCGCCAATTGAGTCGGAGAAGCGACGCCGGCGTGAAGCAGTAGCCCGCAATATTGGCAGCCTACACTCGGAATTCGAGCCAATAGAGCCAGAGCAACCCATTTGTTGACATATTGAAGGTTAACCTGCAACTGATGCGCCAGCAGCGCTTTAGCCTCTGCTGTTTTAGTCATGCGAATTAGTTGTTGAGTTGTCGTAATTCCGCATTCTTCTAGTTGAGACTGGTTCTCGTTGTTCAATCCTGGCAATTGTGCGATCGGCCAATCGCGTACTTGTACAGAATTACGAGCAGATTTCTGAGGAGTTTTCATAGCTATTTCAGTGAATTTACCTATACTCTAAAGTCTAGAATATAAAATAGTCAAGAAAAAGGACTGAAGTCCTTACTACAAACCAAACTTTTCATGAAAATTACCAAAGATTACGATTTGTTAAGAAATGCTTTGCATCAACGCAGGCGAAAACTGGCTAGTTTAATTAATTTTCCAGCAATTCTCTGGTCAGGTAGCAGTATTCCTCGTAATTATCCGGCTCTAAAGTTACCATTTCGCGCCAGCAGTCACTTTCTCTATTTTGCTGGTTTGCCGTTAGAAAATGCGGCTATTCGTTTAGAATCGGGCAAGTTAGAACTATTCTTAGATGACGCACCTGCTAGCAGTACACTTTGGCACGGGGAAATGCCGAAAAGAGCAGAAATTGCTGAACTAATTGGGGCTGATGCTGCTTTCCCAATGACGGAGTTGAAATCACGGCGCATGGGTGCGGCAACGATCGCCATTCAAGACAATCTGACGGCCATGCAACAGTGGCAAATCCTCGATAGACCTCTGACACCATCTAAATCCCCCGCAGGAATTGACCTAGAACTAACCAAGGCTATTATATCTCTTCGCCTCACCCACGATCCAGCAAGTTTAGCAGAATTGCGAGATGCTGCTGCTGTGACTGTGGAAGCTCACAAAGCGGGAATGGCGGCAACTCGAAATGCTCAAATTGAAGCCGGGGTGCGCGCTGCAATGGAAAGTGTCATCATCTCGCAAAACATGACTTGTGCTTATCCCAGCATCGTTACAGTACATGGCGAAGTTCTGCACAGCGAACATTATCACCATCCGCTACAAGCAGGAGATTTGCTGTTAGCAGATGTCGGTGCGGAAACATCAATGGGATGGGCGGCTGATGTGACTCGTACTTGGCCTGTTTCTGGCAAGTTTTCTGCGACTCAGCGAGCTATTTATGATGTGGTTTTGGCTGCTCATGATGCTTGTATTGATAAAATTAGTCCGGGCGTGGAATATCAAGATATTCACCTTTTAGCTGCTCGAATCATGGCGGAAGGATTGGTTGATTTGGGTATTTTGCGTGGCAATGTTGAAGATTTGGTAGCAATGGATGCTCACGCACTGTTTTTTGTACACGGTATCGGACATTTAATTGGGTTGGATGTTCACGATATGGAAGATTTGGGAGATTTGGCTGGTTATGAAGCTGGGAGAGTTAGAAGCAGTCGGTTTGGATTGGGATTTTTGCGGCTAAATCGAGTTTTGCGATCGGGTATGCTGGTATCGATCGAACCGGGATTTTATCAGGTTCCAGCAATCTTAAATGACCTAGAAACTCGCGCCAAATATAAAGATTCGGTAAAGTGGGACGAGTTGGAAAATTTCGCAGATGTGCGGGGAATCAGGATTGAGGATGATATACTTGTTATTCAAGGGGGCAGAGAAGTATTAACTGAACAATTACCAACCAAGACTCTGGAGATTGAGGAGTTAGTGGGGGTAAATACGTAAGTACACAGCGAGTCGATCGCACTTACGCTGTTTCATCAGGGAGCATCCCGATTTTGTAAACAGCGTTTTTTAGGAGTGCAGATGTCCCGCTCGCTCGTCTGTTTCTAGGGAGTTCTCGGGTTTGTACTCCTGTGAAAGCCAAATTCCTATACCCTTTTTCCATCAGGTGTGAATAAAAATAAATAAAGATGAATAAAGCTTGGCAAACAGGTCTATTAATGCTAGTTGAACAACTGGCGACGCAAGTCCAAAAATTCGCAGCAAAAAGACTTGCGCGCATTTTTCGCAAACCTGTATCCCCGCCACCAATGCAGGCTGCGCCTTTGCCTAGCAACGAAGAAGAGAGGCTAAAAGCACTTCACCGCTACAATATTCTCGATACAGATGCCGATGAAGCTTTTGATGACTTAACAGCTTTAGCATCCTATATTTGCGGTACTCCTATTGCTTTAGTAAGTTTAGTAGATTCTAACAGGCAATGGTTTAAATCAAAAGTCGGTTTGGAAGCGCCAGAAACTCCCAGAGAGTTAGCTTTTTGCGCTCATGCTATTTTAAATCCAAACGAATTGCTAGTTATACCCAACACTATAGAAGACGATCGCTTTGCGGGGAATCCGCTAGTAACTTCCAATCCCAATATTCGGTTTTATGCTGGAGCACCGCTAGTAACTCCTGATGGTTTCCCGATCGGCACTTTGTGCGCTATAGATACAGTGCCGCGCCATCTCACCCCGGAACAGCTAGAAGCGCTGCGGACTTTAGGAAGGCAAGTTATCAGCCAAATGGAGTTGCGAATTAATTATGCTAAATTAAAGCGCGCCCAGTTTCGGCAGAAACAAGTAGAAGCAAAACTCCGTTCTACTGATGAGCAAATTGTCAATTTTCTAGAAGGAATGAGCGATGCTTTTTTTGCTCTCGACCCCCAGTGGCGATTTACTTACGTCAATTATAAAGCAGCGCAATTTTTGCAGAAATCGCCGGAACAACTTTTTGGTAAGAACTTTTGGGAAGAGTTTCCCGAGTTAGTAAATTCGATATTTTATGAAGAGTCTCACGAAGCTGTAGCCAAGCAAGTGGGAGTAACTTTTGAAAAATATTATCGCCCCTTAAAAGTGTGGTTGGAAGTCCGGGCTTTTCCTTGCCACGACGGCATTTCTGTGTTTTTTCACGACATCACCAAGCGCAAGAATATGGAATCTGCACTCAGGAAAGAACAGAAAAAAACTGATAGTTTACTACTAAATATCTTACCAGAAGCGATCGCCGACAGGTTGAAGCACGAACCGGGGGTAATTGCAGATAAGTTTGAAAAAGCCACCATTCTTTTTGCTGACTTGGTGAATTTTACCCAAATTTCTACCACGATGTCCGCAACTAAATTAGTATATTTGCTGAATGAAATTTTCTCTACTTTTGACCAACTGAGCCAGAAGCACGGGTTAGAAAAAATTAAGACGATCGGGGATGCTTATATGGTAGCAGGCGGCATTCCGATCGAACGCGCCGATCACGCAGAGGCGATCGCCGAAATGGCGCTGGATATGCTAATAGCAATTCAGGAATTAAATGTGAAGCTAGATGCGAAATTTGACCTCCGCATCGGGATTAATAGCGGCCCGGTGGTAGCGGGGGTAATCGGTACTAAAAAATTCATTTACGACTTGTGGGGAAATGCGGTAAATACAGCTAGCCGTATGGAATCTCACGGCATACCCGGCCGCATTCAAGTTAGCCACTATACTTACGATTTGCTGCGGGATAAATATGAATTTGAAGATCGCGGCGAGATTGAGATTAAAGGTAAAGGGGAAATGCGGACTTATTTTTTGAATGGTAGAAAGACAGCAAGCGATCTCGAAATCGGAGAGTGAATAGGGAGCATCCCGATTGTATAAAAAATGTTTTTTTAGGAGTGCTCGCTGTGAGATATCGCAGCGAGATACAGCCATTGTAGGGACACTCCAAAAGCCCGTTTGTGTCAACTCAAGGTCAAATCCAGTCATAGATTGCTGTTTGACTATTAAATCTAGATCCCCCCTAGCCCCCCTTAAGAAGGGGGGGGATAGGAAGCCTCTTTAAGTCCCCCTTCTTAAGGGGGATTTAGGGGGATCTGGACTCGGATATAAACGAGATTTTTCAAGGGTTTTAGTCTTAAGTTGACACGAAGAATGGCTCTTGGAGTGTCCCTACGGGGAACGAGAAAGTGACTGCGATCGCACAGGAAGCAAAACCGCCGCAGATGGGTCAAATCAGATTATGCTATAGACAGAGATATCCCAGCCATCCAGCAGGCGGTACTCGACATACATAAAAATACTAAGTTGAAGTCGTCGGAGCCTTTAATAATGGTTCAATTTCATATTCAAACAGATAGCGATATTCCAGCATCTACCCAACTATTCAATCAAATCAGGTTTGCGATCGCCTCGCGACAATTTCCGCCCGGGCACCGTTTGCCGAGCACCAGACAACTAGCCATGCAGACGGGTTTGCACCGCAACACCATTAGCAAAGTATACCGACAGCTCGAAAATACTGGACTCGTGGAAGCCCAAGCCGGATCGGGGATTTACGTCCGCGCTCAAGGCCACGAAGGCGGCAATAAACTCAAATCCGCAATCCTCGATGAATATCCCCTTGCTAACAAAATAGTGCAAGAAAGTCTCGATCAACTGCTGGGACAGGGCTGTACGCTCAACCAAGCTAGGGAATTATTTTTGGCCGAAATTGACTGGCGGCTCCGGTGCAGCGCCCGAGTCGTCGTCACAGCCCCCACAGAAGACATCGGCGTGGGCGAGTTGATGGCAAAAGAACTCGAACAAGCTCTGCGTATTCCCATCCAGTTAGTGGCGATGGAAGAGTTGGGTACTTTTCTGGATCAAATCTCTTCTGGTACTGTGATCACGAGCCGGTATTTTATCGGAGAAGCAGAATCGATTTCGGCACCTCGTTCGGTGCGAGTCATTCCCGTAGACATCTACGACTACGTTCAGGAAATCCAGCTAGTGGGGAGTTTGCCGAAGGACAGCTATTTGGGTTTGGTCAGCCTGAGCCCGGGAATGCTGCGATCGACTGAAGTGATCATCCACAGCATCCGGGGCGAGGATTTGCTGGTGATGACGGCTTTGCTGTCAGATGCCTACAAGATTAACTCGATCGTGCGATCGGCAAGAACAATTTTTTGCGACCAACCGAGTTTTGCTACAGTAAAAGCTGCGATCAATGCGGCTAGAGAAGATATTATCCGTCCCCCGCAACTGATATGCTCTGAAAATTACATCGGTTCTAAGTCGATTAATTTGCTCAAGCGCGAGTTGGGCTTGGGGTAAGTCAGTTGACAGTTGACAGTTGACAGTTGACAGTTGATAGTTGGCAGTCATTAGTCATTAGTCATTAGTTATTTGTTGGTTCCAATGCCCGATGCCCAATGCCCAATGCCCAATTCCCAATGCCCAATTCCCAATGTTTGCTGTTTGCTGCCGCTTGGGTTATGCAGACTTTCAAACAATACAGCGGGCGTTTTGACGTGACTCAAGTTTATTCAGGGCGAAAGTTATGGAAAGGCATTGCAAATTGAGATTTGAGAGTTAAGATTTTGTGGCAACTTGAATTTTAAGAGTTAAGATTTGGAATGAATCGGTGCTAAAGTTCAAGCGAATCACAAATCCCCAAAGTTCCACAATCTAAAATCGTAAGTGGTGATATCAGACAGAGGAAAAACATGACAGTAGCAGAGCGACAAAGTAACGCACAAATTCTAGAAGTAAAATTGCAGAAATATTTGCAAGCAGCCGGATTTAAAAATTTACCGCTTTATATCAGTTGCGATTTTCGAGATGAATCTTTGACGGTTGTGGGAGAACACCCGCGCAGTTTAGTTCTCAAAGCCAAACCGACTTTTTCGGTGCTGGAAGCAGCAATTCTAGAAATAGAACCAGAATCTATTCAACAGATTGGACTTTGCCTCAAAATTACCGGGCAAAAACAGCCTTATGCTTTCCATTCTTTTACCATGCACCACCCTGTTTTGTCAAGACCAAAAACAGTGCAGTTGCTCAAAAAAGCAGAGGAGATACCCGCAGCAGAAACAGGGATAGTCTTAGCACAAAATGCGGCAGAAGCGGCGGATATGCCGTTAGAAACAGATGCTAAAGATGCGGGCGGTGATGAATATTTCCCTGATTTTTCGCAGAGTTCCAGCAATTCCGATGCGATCGCCTTTAAGATAGCTGCAATCCCGGCCGATATTGCAGACAATCCCTTCGATGTACTGGATATGGAAGCGGTGACAGTTGCCCAAAAGCCCAAGCAGTCGCCGTTTGCGATGCTGGCTGCTGCTGGAATCATCAGCGCTGCGGCGGTAATTTTGGCAGGCGGTTATTACCTGCTGAGCCGCCCCTGCGTCATCGGAGAATGTACTGCATTAGCTAATGCCAAACAGTTGAGCGAAAATTCGGCTAAGACTCTAAAAACGTCAAAAGTTGCTAGCAGTCCCGAAGAAGCGCAGGAACAGTTAAAACAGGCGATCGACCTTTTGGAACCAATTCCTTCCTGGTCAATTCATCGCGGTGAAGCTCAAAGCGCCCTGGAAAACTACCGCCAGCAAAGTCAGAATTTAAACTCTGCGATCGATGCAGCACGCCTCGCGCGATCGGCAGCCGAGAAAACCCAAAATCCGCCTTATTCTGCCGAGAATGGACAGGAAGCGCAATCTCAGTGGCAAAGTGCGATCGCCGAACTCGGAGAAATCCCCACCAACAGCCCAGTTTATCCGTTTGCTCAGAGAAAGACCAAAGAATACCGGAAGAATTTAGCCAGCGGAAATCGGCTGTTGAGCACAGAGAAACAAGCCGAAAAAACGCTGATAGAGGCCAAAAGTACAGCCCAAATAGCAGAAGCTCGCGAAGCAGTAGCGACTACTGCCGAGACTTGGGCTCAAGTGCAAGCAGGTTGGGAAAAATCCCTCGCAATACTATCAGAAATACCCAGCAGTACGCAATCTTACCAACAAGGTAAACTGCTAGTTCCCAAATACGAAACCAAGCTTTCACAAGCACGGGAGCGCAAAAATGTTGAAGGAATTTCGGAAAATGCGTATACCCAAGCTGTGACTTTAGCAGCGGAAGCTCAAATTTTTGAGGGGAAAAACGGCTGGTTTAAAGCATCAGAATACTGGCGGAGAGCTTTGAGTTATGCCGAGCAAGTTCCGGCGGCAACTTCTTATTCTCAGAAAGCCAAACCGCTAATCGATTCCTACACAAAATCATTGCAGCAAGCAGAAGTAAAGTTGCAGGAAGAAAGGAACCTGCAAAAAGCGCGCACGGATTTAGATAGAACTTGCAAAGGCAAACCGAAGATTTGCGACTATACTGTTAGCAAAGGTTTGATTGCGGTGCAGATGACTCCCGATTATGTGCAGAAACTGCAACAAACTTTCATCCAAGCAAACAACAACAATGCTGTGAAGACTCGCCAAGCTGTAGAAAAGCACGTTGAAACTTTGCAAAAGGCCTTGGAGGCGATCGCAGAAAACGCGAAAATTCCGATGCAAGTCTACGATGGCGAAGGCAAGCGGATTGCGAGTCACGAACCCAATTAGTTTGTAGTTGTAGGCTGCGTGAGGGCGAAAAATCTGTCAGATTTTTCGCAATGTGTACACTCACGCACCGCCAGCAATTTCATCCGAAGTCAATCCTGCTTGAAAAATTTGTTGCGCCGTCAAATTCAACTCTGGGAAAGTTTGCGATTCAATCCTATCATCTCCCCGAAATTGACTAACTTCATACTCGCCATCAATCAACCGATAAATCGAAATAGTCGGTTGTTTGGGATTCCCGATAAACCTGCGGCCGCCCAAACCGAGATAATCCACAATCCAGTATTCAGGAATCCCGATTAGTTCGTATTCGCCTACTTTTTTGATGTAGTCATCTTGCCAATTCGTACTAACGACTTCAACAACCAGCGGAATTGATGCCCCTTGAGTCACAGTCGAGAACTTTTTCCACAGAGGTTCTGATGCTAAATTTGGGCGATTTAATATCAAAATATCTGGAGAATAAGCAGAGTTGTTTTCGATGTTTTTAACTAATGCTGATTTGGGGAAAATGTACGGAAATTTTAGCCTTCTAGACTCGGCGTTTAACTCTGAGCCTAAAAAACTGATAACTTCTTCATGATCTCCTATTGGCTGTGACATTTCAACAATCTCTCCATTGTGCAGTTCATAACGTCCGGTTTCTGGCTTCCATTCCGCAAATTCTTCAAAAGTTACCGGTTTAGTTGCTATTTGAATCATGGCTATTCTCCTTAGTGATGGCTAGGGCGGGCTAGAAGCCCACCCCACAAGATAACTCACGGGAACATCCCATTTTTGCAAATATACTCGTAGGGGGCGAAGCATTTCGGCAGTAAATCTCTGGTTATTACTAATAAATTGTCTGCCGAAATGCTTCGCCCCTGTGCAAAATTGAGATGCACCCTAACTCACTCTGTGTCAAACAGGCCGGAAAGCCTGTTCAATAAAATAAGGCTAAATGCAAGTTCCTACCTACATTATATTACCAATTATCAATGCCCAATGCCCAATGCCCAATGCCCAATTCCCAATGCCCAATGCCCAATTACCAGTTACCATTTGATCAATTGTGCATCTTGATTAAAAAACTTCCGACACAATCCCTCAGTCAACAGCAGAGTTGCGATTAAAGTTGCTAGCGCTAACACAAACATAATCAAAATCTGGTAAGATGCCGCATCCAGAGGACTAACGCCGCTGAGCATTTGACCTGTCATCATTCCGGGCAAAGTCACGATTCCAACGACTGTCATTGTATTTAATATCGGGATTAATCCAGCTTTAATTGCATCTTTGCGGTACTGTTTTACTGCTTGTTGCGGTGTGGAACCCAAACTTAAATAGGTTTCTATTTCTAACTGGCTGCTATTAACTGTACTGACAAGTCTTTCACCCGCGATCGCACTTGCATTCATCGCATTGCCCAAGATCATCCCCGCTAAGGGAATCAGGTATTGGGGTTCGTACCAAGGATCGGGTTGCAAAATTAGCAAGTTTGTATAGGCGAGAGTCAATGCCGTACCGATCAAAATTGAACCCGAAACTAAGGGTAATAGGTGCTTAATTTTTTTGCTAATCCGGTTGGTGGCAACCATGCTAGCTGTTGTCAGCATGATTGCTAAAATTGCTAAAACTAGCCAAGGATTTTTTCCCTCGGGGGCAAATACTACTGCGAGCACGTACCCGACGAGGATTAGCTGGATTAGGGTGCGGCCCGCGGCGATCGCGATCGACCCTTCCAGCCCCAATCCCTGCCACGCCGAAAGCCCGATCGCGATCGCCACCATCCCCAAAGCCCAACCCAAATCAGTAAAATCTAACTGAATTAACACAGGCGCTCCCTTAAAGGTAAAGTGATTGTTTGCACGTCCAAATATAAGATATTTCAATAAACGTTTCTCAGAAACAGTTTTGCTGTAAGAATTTGCTTTGATAATGGTTGAAATTTGTGGTGTAAAGAGTGAATAACGTTCCCCCCCTCGACTTAAGCCGCCAATATGCCCAAATTGGCGACGAGATAGCTGCTGCGGTGCAAAAAGTGCTAGCCTCCGGTGCTTACATCGGCGGCCCGGCGGTGAAAACTTTTGAACAAGAGTTCGCCAGCTACATCGGCGTTTCCGATTGCGTTGGCTGCAACTCCGGTACGGATGCGCTGATTTTGGCTTTGCGAGCCCTCAAAATTTGCCCGGGCGATGAAGTGATCACCACTCCTTTTACTTTTTTTGCTTCGGCTGAGACAATTAGCGCTGTGGGTGCAACTCCGGTGTTTGTCGATATTGATGCCGAGACATTTAACATGGATGTCGATCGACTCGAAGCCGCGATTACCGAAAAAACGAAAGCAATTATGCCCGTCCACATCTTCGGCCAACCGATCGATATGACTCGGTTAATGGACATTGCGACGCGACACAATTTAGTCGTAATCGAAGATTGCGCCCAGTCTGTCGGTGCCGAGTGGCAGTCTCAAAAAGTCGGCAGCATCGGCCATATAGGCTGTTTCAGCTTTTATCCGACCAAAAATTTAGGCGCTTGCGGCGACGGTGGGGCCGCAACCACAAACGATCCGGCCTTGGCTGCGACCATGAGAATGCTCAAGGAACACGGACAATCTTCTAGGTACTTTTACGAAGAAATCGGCTGCAATAGCCGTTTAGACGCCCTGCAAGCGGTGATTCTCAGCATTAAATTGCGGTATCTCGACAGTTGGAACGCCCAGCGGCGGGAGAAAGCGGCAGTTTACGGCGAATTTCTCTCCCGCGTGCCCGGAGTTGCTGTCCCCAAAGAATTGCCTGAAGCACAAGGAGTTTGGAATCAATACACCATCCGGCTGACAAGCCCAGAAGATGCGCCAAATCCCTCTGGCAATTTCCGCGACTCGGTGCGGGCTAAGTTGCAGGAATGCGGCATTGGTTCGATGGTTTACTATCCGTTACCTTTGCACCTGCAACCTGTTTACACATCTTTGGGCTATGTTGCCGATCAATTGCCCCAGGCCGAGCAAGTTTGCCGGGAAGTCTTGTCTTTGCCGATGTTCCCGGAACTGTCGAGGGATCAACAAGAGCGGGCGATTTATGGCTTGAAAGATTGTTTGGCACCCGACGATCGCATCCGGTAGCGGGAGGGCAGATCCTCCGATCGGGCGAAACGTCGCAGGATACAGGAATTACGGGGTTGCAGTACCCGACAGGTGCAGCCGTCCGGGAAATTTGTTAAGTATTTTGACCGATCAGTTGTACTTTTATGTACTATATTGAATGAAAAGAAACAAATTTAGGCTGGCAATCCCCCTGGAACGGGTGCATTTTCCGCTCGCCTAAAATTTGCGATCGGTCAATGAAGAAGGAAGAAGGAAGAAGGAAGAAGTCAACCCCCCCCTGCCCCCCCCAAGGGGGGAAATTCAGGAAGAAGGAAGAAGAATTAATGTTTTAACTTTTAACTTTCGACTTCAATCCCCGATGCCCGATGACCGATGCCCGATTCCCAATTCCCAATGCCCGATTCCCGATGCCCAATTCTCAATTTTCAATTTAACCTGTAATTTTCATAAAACTAAGAGGAAAATAAACGAGTGCGTCAGTACCAATTCACTCAAGCTAGACGCTACGATCCGCAGGCGATCGCTCAGTATTATCGGAACCGTCCAGACAAAGCAATTTGGCGAGCAATTACCGTTATTTGGTCTTTTGCAGGCTTTATCATCGGAATGCTGTGGGACAGTTGGCAGCACGAAGTCGCAGCACACCAGCCGGAACGGGCTACACACCTGCGACAAATACTCACTCGCTTGGGCCCCACTTTTATTAAAGTCGGCCAAGCTCTTTCTACCAGACCCGATTTAATCCGCAAAGACTTTCTCATAGAACTGATCAAACTTCAGGATCAGTTGCCGCCCTTTGATTCGGCCCAAGCTTTCAAAATTATTGAAGCGGAACTCGATCGCAAAATTAGCGAAACCTACAGCGAAATCTCCCCCGAACCTGTCGCCGCGGCCAGTCTCGGTCAAGTGTACAAAGCTCGCCTCCTCACCGGAGAAGAAGTAGCAGTTAAAGTTCAGCGACCGAATCTGTTACCAATCTTGAGCCTCGACCTTTACTTAATGCGCTGGGCGGCTGGATGGTTGGGCCCGTTGTTGCCGCTAAATCTTGGTCACGACCTGTGTTTAATAGTCGATGAATTTGGTATTAAATTATTCGAGGAAATTGACTATATCAACGAAGGCCGCAACGCCGAGAAATTTGCGACCAATTTTGCCGACGACCCCACTGTAAAAGTTCCCAGCATTTACTGGCGTCATACTGCAAAATGCGTTCTGACTCTCGAATGGATTGACGGCATCAAGCTGACCGATATGGCAAGTGTTAAAGCCGCCGGTTTGGATACCGATAGTTTA
The DNA here is from genome assembly GCA_031427135.1 of Cyanobacteria bacterium VAR_87_metabat_62. Lineage (GTDB taxonomy): Bacteria > Cyanobacteriota > Cyanobacteriia > Cyanobacteriales > Microcoleaceae > Microcoleus. The sequence goes on from JANPMV010000020.1 coordinate 40,402, forward strand.
ATTGAAGTCGGAGTCCGCAGCGGTTTGCGACAATTGCTGGAACACGGATTTTTTCACGCTGACCCCCATCCGGGAAATCTGTTTGCCTTAGCGGACGGCCGCATGGCTTACATTGATTTTGGGATGATGGATCAGATGGAAGAAACAACTAAAGAAAATTTGGTTGATTCAGTCGTTCATTTGATTAATAAAGATTACTTGGAGTTAGCCAAAGATTTTGTCAAACTCGGCTTTTTGACTCCAGATACAGATATTATGCCGATCGTCCCAGCGCTGGAATCTGTGCTCGGCGATATCGTCGGCGAAAAAGTTGCAGATTTTAACTTCAAGACGATTACAGACCAGTTTTCGGGGTTGATGTACGATTATCCTTTCCGAGTGCCGGCGAAATTTGCCTTAATTATTCGGTCTCTGGTAACAGAAGAAGGTTTAGCCCTGACGCTGAATCCCGATTTCAAAATAGTCGAGGTGGCGTATCCTTACGTAGCACGGCGTTTGTTGAACGGGGAATCTCCGGCACTGCGGCGTCGCCTGATTGAGGTATTATTCAGGGATGGCAAATTTCAGTGGAACAGGTTAGAGGACATGATCGCGATCGCCCGGTCCGATCGCAGTTTTGACCTGCTACCGACCGCACAACTAGGCTTGCAATTCTTGATGTCAGAGGAAGGGTCATTTTTGAGACGCCAATTGATCTTGGCTTTGATTGAGGACGATCGCCTCCACACAGAAGAAGTTCGTCGCCTGTGGAACCTAGTCAAAGAAGACCTGCAACCAGGTCGCCTATTCAACGTTGCTCTAGGCGCTTTGGCGGAATTTTCCACAGCAGGAACAGCCGCCCTAACTCGGTTTTAATTAGAAGGAAGAAGGAAGAAGGAAGAAGGAAGAAGGAATAAAAATAATTCTACTCTTGCCAATTCCGCATTCCCAATTCCCCATTCCCAATTCCCAATTCCCCATTACCCCAAAAGAATTATTCGTGTATTATTTTCTAGAACCTCCCTATTTTTTTATGACGGCTGGATTGCTAGCAGGAATGGCTTGTGGCTTAGCCTTTGAAGCAACTCTCAAACAAGCCGTACAACTATGGTCAAAAAATCGTTCTACTCGCACATTAGCTAACCTGCAAGGATTGCAACTATTCATACCTTTCCTGGGAATGGCCGGCGGAATTTGCATATTCTTAGCTTCTGGGGTAGAAATTTTTGGAATTCCCAAATTGTTCGCTTACGCTTTATCTTTGCCCCTAACCCTACTCACAGGCTGGCTAATTTGGAGACAGCTAGGTAAGCTGTTATTGGAGTTAGAACGGGGAGGCTCCCAAGCGCTCGATTTGGATTCTTTTGAAGAAGGATGAGAGTTAAGTATTAACCCTCTTTTCTGAGAAGCAAGGGGGTTGATAGTTCTCTAGTATTATCCTAATTTGAGGTTTTTTTAACCACAGAGATCGCAGAGAACGCAGAGGAAGAGAAAGAAAGAACAGGGTTTAAGTCTTGATACAGTTAGATTCTATCTACTCAGAGATTTCGCAATCTAAATTGAACATTATTAACTTTTTTAATTACCCAAGTTTTCAGATTTCTCTGTAAGCGAACCAACAAATTGGGATGCGTTAATTTTGGCATAGTTTCCGGGGAATTTAAATAGCGATAGTGCAGAAATACATCTCGGTAAGGAATCTCAACATCTTCGCCAGCACACAATTGATTGATTTTGGTAGCAGAAATACTCATGTAGTGCAAGTAAGTCAGCCGCCGTCCTTTATCGTATAAAACATTATCAATCGCATCAAATTGAGAAGACCAATGATTTCCCGTTACCTGTTCTGGTTGAGAATATGCAAAGTTGTAAAAAGAAATTTTGCAGCGCGCAACTAAGTAGTTAAACAAAGGTTGATCGGTTCCCCGCACAGACAAAATTTCTGATTCTCCCGATCTTAAATATTCTAACATTTTAACACAGTTATGGCGATTCAAAACTCCTTTTTTGGAAGCAAACCAACCCGCACAAAAAATCTGAGATTGCAGTCTCTCACAATCAAAAATATCGGCGAGTTTTTGGGATGATAAATCAAATACATAATTGATGTCTGATTTGTATTGAAAATCGTTTGCTACCCAGTCAAATTCATCGAGTTTTTGATAGATGTAATCGAGAGAATTCATTGACAGAGTGTCGGCGTCAAAATAGATAAATTTATCAAAAGGGCCGTCAAAACAACAGAATTTTCGGTGCATTCCCAAACAGTGTACCCGTTTCCAGCCTTTAGCTTGCCAAACTTTTTGAGCTTTTCTGTGAGATGTCCAAGCTTTAGTTGCAAAGTCTTCCCAAAATTGGATAGAATCGGTGTTTTCAAAGAGGGTGACATTAGGACGAGTTGCAATTTCTACTTGAACTTTTTTCATTCTATCATCATAGGGAATGATACAAACTGGAATATCTTTGGCGCCGTTGATTTCGAGACTGTTTAATAAAGCCACTAAGTGGTCGAAAACAACATCGTTTGCTAGAATATAAATGCCATTGGTCATAATCATTCAATAAAAATTAGATTTATTTTTGTATAATTGGCGAATCGGTAGGGGCGGGTTTTACCAACCATAATTGCCTAAAACAAACAATCTCGTAAACCCGCCCCCTCCCATGTTAAGAGATAAAGAAGGACTAAAGTCCTTACTACAAACCATATTATTTATCAGTGAAAATATCGAAATATTTTTTGCATTAAATTAACTTTTTCCTCATGCAAATAACGATAATGTTTCCATAGTTCCCAGTATGGACTACCCGATTTAATTGGTATTCCCGCCCAATGAATATATTTTAACCTTTTACCTTTGTCATAAAGCACATCCTCTATTTCCTGAAAATGCTTGGAACCAGCCCAGCTTCCAGGTTCCGTTTCCGAAGCTTTGACAAGGTTACAGCGTTTGGGAATTAGTTTAAGAATCAGGTAATTTAGTATAGGTTGGTCGGTGACATTTTGAGTAAAATCAAAATATTCTCGATGCTGCGAACATTCGCGCAAGACTTCGTACATTTGGGATTCGGAAATAGTGCCTTTGCGGGACGCCCAAAAGCCGCTGTTGAAGACATCTTGAAGTTCGGAATCTGTGAAAATATGCTCTTCTTTGACAATGGGTGAAAATACATTTCGCAGTTTTTCACCCAGGTGGTGGTAGTCGCAGCAAAAAAAGTCTACTTCTGATAATTTATCGAGATTGGCTGCGATGTCTTCAAAGACGATGATGTCAGTGTCGATGTACAGAAATTCGTCCAGCGGGCCAAACCATGCGATGAGTTTTCGCATTTTGTTGGGGAGGGCTAGGAAGTTGCGATCGAACATTTGGCCAATTTCCCTGGTAAACTGTTCCACAAACCCCAGATTTGGGAACAATCGCACGTCGTGGAGACGGCCCAGGGCGGCGGCGACTTGCTGATAATTGTCATCGAAGGGAATCAGAAAAATTGGTACTTGACAATTGTACAAACGTATGCTGTTGACAAGGGCGATCGAGCTTTCGATCACTTTATTGTTCGCCACAATATAAATACCGCGATTCATACATTTATCCTCAACCTTCTCAATATCCTGGTTAACAAATTCGACCTAGAAACCTCAGTATAAGACTTTGGCAGTCCCCTAAAAATCGGACGCTTTTCCGGTTCCCGGAGATAGCGGTAGTGCAGAAACAAATCTCGGTAGGGAAACTCAATATTTTCGCCGAGGCACACTGCTTCAGTAATACTTGGAGGAATTCCAATATAATGAATATAGGTGAGTCTATTACCCTTATCGTAGAGGATATTATCTCGTTCTTCAAAATGTTTTGAAGTCACAGAAGACCCGGTTCTTTCGCTGTCTGGTAAATGATAAGCAAAATTATAAATCGGCATCCCAGACCGCATAAACATATAGTTTACAACAGGTTGATCGCCGGTTTTGTAAAGAATTTCCGATTCTCCTTCCTTGAGTTTAGACAATAACCACTCTATTTTTTCCTCGCTAAACAAACCTCGCTTTGAACCGTAAAATCCTGAACAAAATATTTCTGATTTAAGTTGCTGCTGTCCAAAAACATTAAATAGTTTTTCTGATTCAATATTATAAACCTTATCGGGATGATAAAATTGAAAATCGTAGACGACACAATCATAATCATTCAACTTTTGAAAAACCCCGTCTAGTGAATTCATTAATAATGTATCAGCATCCATATAGACAAAATTATCAAAAGGGTTGTCAAAGGCACAAAAACGCCGATGTCCACCATAAATTCTGTAGTTACGGTTTATACTTTGAGGACTTGCTGCTTGCATAAACATATCCCATCGCTGAATTGATGCAGTATCTTCATAAATAAACACGTTGGGACGGTTGACAATTTCAGCTTTGATTTGCTGTATTTGGTCGTCGAAAGGATAAATACAGACAGGAGTATTTGAGCCTGAGATAATTTCAATACTGTTGAGCAAGGCAATTAGTTGGTCGCAAACTGTGTCGTTGGCTAGCGTGCAAATTCCATTCATATCTTGTTGAGAAATTAGCGAGGCAGAGCCTCTAGATATCAGTTCCCAGGCAGAGCCGGGGAACCAGTTATTAGTCGTTATAGAAAGTGTACGCAGTATCCTTGTCTGTATCTATAAAGATATTAGCGGATCCACCTAAATAACGATAGTTAAGTAAATGTTGTTTAATCTTCTCCTCATTTCTATTTTTCAGCAATAAATAGGCAGTAAATTGCACCGCCCTTTGCTTGTCATCCAATGCTTGAATTATCAAATCTAAGCCGGCTTCTCCATATTTCAGCGCTTCGGAGAGTGCGGCGCATCTAACCTCTACAATGGGTGAAGCCAAACGACTTTTAACGCCGAGAAAGCCTCCTAAGACAGCAGCACCTATGGGGGGTGGATTTTTACTGCCGAGTACAGCATCGTATTCTCTGGGTTGATTTTGATTTTCTGTCATTGCACTATTTCCTAAGATACAAAGTTAGACAACCAATTCAGCAAGTTCAATTCGTGGAGAATGATTTGCCTAGCTTCCGCAATTTTCTCCCTCGCTTCATGCCAATAATCCGGGGTTGCTACAACCTCTTGAATAAATTCTACTCCTTTCTGATCCAAACTGGGAAGCCGCAGAAAACTCCCCGCTGGCAACAACTTATCCGCCGCCGCACCGCCGTAATAAATCGGCAAACTCCAACCTAATAAAGCATCCCAAAGTTTCTCGCTGACATACCAATCATTTTCGGCATAATTTTCAATAGCTAAGTTGTAATAATATGGTGCGACAGCGTGCCATTTATTGTTGACAGTGCCGTTCCCGCGCGCCCAAGTTGGCAAGTTTCGCCCGTAAAGGTCAAAGTTTAATTCTTGTTGTTGCAGCAATTTGATAAAATCTAATCGTTGGCGGTGATTGGCGGTGCGACTCACACCGGAAGTAATCCAAGAACAGGATTTAGTTTTAGCTGGTGGTGGCATTTCATCGAGTTCTCGAAACGAGTTGCTGTGATACCAAATCGCGGGCATATAATTGGGATTTGGTGCGAAGTTATCTGGCCCGGAAATGTAGCCACAATATAGCTTTGATTGTTCGTAATTAGCTTTGGTAATTTCAATAATTTCTGGTAATGGCGGCTCGCGGATTAGGTAAATTATGCGTTCCTGGGGGACACCGCGCAATTTGTCTCGGATCTCATTTTCGAGGTTTTGGGGGCTGGGACGGCGGATTTTGTCTAGCCAGGATTGCTGTTTTGGCGGTTTTGGGAAGTCGAATTGATACATGAGTAAAAAGTCTGGTTCTGGGTGGTTGGCTAGCATTTGAATGTTGCGCCATTTGCCGAAGTTTTCGGGGGTTTGTTGCCACAGCCAGTCGCTTTGACTCATGCCTGGGTATGTGGTGATTGTGCCGATGATTTTTGGGTTCATATAGCAGAAGGAAGAAGTCAACCCCCCCCTGCCCCCCCCAAGGGGGGAAATTCAGGAAGAAGGAAGAAGCAGTTTTTGCGTGGGGCAGGGCGGGTTTACGAGATTGTTTATTTTAGGCGATAATTGTTGGTAAAACCCGCCCCTACGGAATTTTCAATTATCGGATATCGCACTTTTTCATCCACATAACTCAAAATCCTCTCAATCCTATTTTCCCAAGAAAATTGCTTGACAAAATCCAGAGTTTCTGCATAACCTTCCACTTTCCTCGGATATTTTGTTAAACTAACTTGAATGCTTTGTGCAAATTCATACGGGTTATCCGGCGCGCACCAAGTTGCGGCGATATTTCCCGATTTAAATTCAAGCAAAGATGGAATCTCCGTCGCTACAATCGGAGTTCCAGATGCCATATAATCGAAGAATTTCAAGGGAGATGTGAACGTCGCCGCCTCTGTCAAACAGTGCGGGTGAACTAACACATCGGCGGCTTGCAGCAAGCTAGCCAGTTGATTTTGCGGAAGGTAGCTGAGAAATTTGATGTTGTTAACTTGCTTGGATTTTGCTAACTGCTGGTATGCTGTTACTTGGGATGAATCGCCACCGGCGATCGCAAATTGAACTCCCGGCAATTCCAGTGCCACATCGACCAACATATCCACACCTTTAAACGGGTAAAGCCCGCCCGCATAAACGGCTAAATTTTCTCTGACATCTTCTAATAACTTCTGTCGCCAATTGTGGGAATCTGCCGTTTGTCTCGCGAGAAACAATTGATTAAAACCATTGTGCAGCATAATCACTTTTTCCGGCGGCATTCCATTTTTAATCATACTTTCTCGCACTGTATTCGCAACAGTTACGGCAATCTGAAACAGCGGATTGCGGACAATTTCCGACTCAAATTGCTTGGATTCGTGGTGATGCTGTTCGTAGATAGCGGGAATTCCGTTTTTAATTGCTGCTTTGACAAAGTTCCAGTCCCGTGTGTGGACGATTTTAGTGGATTGTCGCAGGTGAACCGGCAGGTAGTATTTTGAGACTATTGTACTGGAACTCGTCCACTTGCTGTCGAAAAGGTCGATCGGGCATGGCATCGGTAAATCAGCTATTTTTAATTTATCTTGAATATTATATATTTTGGCAAGTTTGTCGTCGGGTTTTCGAGGTTGGAAAGGATGAAACCAATCAATCGGATTAAAAGCACTCCAGCCTTTGCGGAGATATACCAAAACTGCTGGTAAACCGAGATTTGCGGCCGCATTCGCAGAATGAGCAACCTGAACTAAGCTGGCTACATTCGGTTGCGGCAAGATATTTCGGGTGAAAAATACATAATATTTAGACATGGGAATTGGGAATTGTTGACTGTTGACTGTTGACTGTTGACTGCCAACTGCCAACTGCCAACTGCCAACTGCCAACTGCCAACTGACTACTTTTTAACGGCCTGACGCTTAATAGTATTTTCGATAAATTCTAAAGTTTTGAAAATATTAGCAGCGGAGTGAAATGATTCTCTGATTAACTCGTCTCTTTCTTCGGGAGAATCTACCATTTCATCGACTAGCAATTTGAGGTAAGCAATCATCGGAGTCAGGCGCGTCCGAATTTCGTAAGATCCTCTAATTAAAGCTTCATCGCGAGCGGTTTCTTCGGCGAATTGTATTGAATACAAGCGAGTGTAGTAACCTCCTTTGGCTAACAATTCTTCGTGGGAGCCAATTTCTACGACTTGTCCGCGATCGATCACAGCGATTTTGTCGGCTTTTTGGACTGTGGAGAGGCGGTGGGCGATCACTAAGGTTGTACGATCGCAACTCAGTTTCTCGATCGCCGATTGCACGTACCTTTCCGAAACCGTATCCAGCGAACTCGTTGCTTCATCTAAGATTAAAATCTCCGGGTTTTGCAACAGCGCCCTAGCGATCGAAATTCTCTGACGCTGCCCTCCCGATAGTATCACACCCCGATCGCCAATTTGAGTATCCAATCCCTCCGGCAACTGTTCGATAAACTCGTAAGCATTTGCTCCCTTCGCCGCTTCCACAATTTCGGCCTCAGTCGCTTGGGGCCTAGCATAAGCAATATTTTCGCGCACTGAAGCATTAAACAAAAACGTATCTTGGCTAACAATTCCCATAGCTTTTCTCAAGCTTTTCACTTCAAATTCGCGCAAATCCCTACCATCGATCGAGATATGACCGACCGTAGGATCGTAAAATCTCGGCAGTAAATCTGCCAAAGTTGACTTGCCAGAACCCGAAGTTCCTACCAATGCCAAAGTAGTACCGTGAGGTAGAAATAAATCGATTCCTTGCAAAACTAAATTTTTGTGATTTGGATAACTAAAAGATATTTTATTAAAACGAATTCCCGATCGCAAATGAGTATATGGCACTGACCCATTCAGCATAAATGGCTTGTCATCACAACTTAAAAAATCATTCACAACCTCTACACTAGCCGAGGTAGTAGCAAATTGACTGCGCCCGGCATTTAACTGAGAAATCAAAGGGATTAACCGAAAAAGTACCAATAAATAAGTCAACAAAACTGTAGAAATAGACTCTAGTTCATTCGCAAAAATTGTGCGTCCTATAAATACAATCAAAATAATCACTATCAAATTAACAACTTCGTTAATTGGGGCGATCGCCGCATAGTTTACCTGAGCCTGAAAATCCGCTTGTTCTCGCCTTTGAATTAAATCCTTGATCCGTTGATACTCCCTTTCCTCGTTCCCCGTTGACTTAACTAGCCTAATTCCAGTCATGGTTTCGAGCACCCTAATCGAATAATCTTTCGACATTTCTGAAAGCAGGTAACCAAAATACTTAGAACGGTTAATAATATATTGATTTGTCCAAGCAACTAACCCCAACAAAACTGTAGCTGTCACCGTCAGTTTCCACGATATAGTAAGTAGCAGACCCACAAACACCAAAACGGTGATTGAGGTGGTAAACATTCCGATCGCAGTACCAACTGCACTAGCAGTCCGGCCAATCTCTCCGCCCAATCTATTAATTAAATCCCCGACTTTAGTTTTAGAGTAAAAATCTAAATCTACTTCTAATAACAACCGCAAACCAGTTTCTCGCAAATCAAAAGTCAGGGAGCGCGTCAGAGAAGTAGCTAATAAAGTATTGATATAACTAGCCAGATTTTTCAAAGTAATTGCCAAAACAATCGCCGCTGTCATTAAAATCAGCCGCTGGTTTTGAGGCATTCCTTGAAAGGGATACATCAAAGTTTTAATTAAAGGTGGAGCGCCGCGTAACTCGACAGCTTCCTCTAAAAAACTCAAAAGCACTGGTACAATCAGAGTAGTGCTGATACCGTTGAATAAAGCCCCAGAAAAGCCGAGGATCACAGTTAACAGAATCCTGCCCGGATATCGTCTGGCAAATTTTAGGAGTAGTTTATTTGCAGACATGAACCATTCCCAGCTAAACAGTACGGCATTTCAAAATATTCTTTAATTACAGCCAGTGTTTCCTCCTTCATTCAGTCGCTTGAAAGTTAGTTCGATTAGTTTGATATACCTGAAATTATATCTGAAAGTATCGGTGCCATTGCTTGAATGCTATATTTTTTTAGGCATCTTTCCCGAGCTTTCATTCCCTGCAAATTCGCGGCGGTCAAATTTTGAAATATCCATTGAATTTTTTGTGAAATTTGAGTGGGAGAACTCGGCTCGACTAAATAACCTGTTCCCCCTAAAATTGCTGGGATATCCCCCACTCGCGTAGACAAAACAGGCTTAGCCATTGCCATGCCATCTGTCAGCTTGAGCGGAAACTGAGCCACGGCTGTGAGAGTTTCTCGCTGAGGAACAACGACAACGTGAGCCGCCGCTACAACGGAGGGCATCGTCTCGACTGGAAACCTTGGCAGTTTAACAATCCAACGGCCCCATTGTTGCATCAGTCTATCATCATAATCATCATAAGGACTTCCACCGACGATCGCTAATCTTAAATCTGGCTCATCTAACTGTTCGAGGGCCATCAAAACATCCTCAACACCTTTGTGAGGTCGCGGCGCACCGGGAAACATCAGAATTCTATACCCGGACAAGCCGTAACGCTGTCTGCTCAATTCAGGATTGTATTTAGCAGGGTCGAACATTGCAGTATCCTTGCCATTAGGCAAATATACACCACCAAAACGCTGTTTTAAAAACTCAGTATGAACGGTGACTGCATCAGCACCGTGGATTAGACTTTCCATCCACTTGACATAGAGGGGATGATCTGGTTCTCTCAATTGACCGTTATGTTTAAAAATATCTCGATAAAGTTGTTTGAAAGAGGGACGGTATTCCCATTCATCTCCACCGTACCAGCTCAGTTCCCAGTCGTCTATATCTAAGATTAGACGGCGGCGACTCGCCAGTTTTTTTAGCAGCGATAAACCAAAGCTTGTAGGTTTAGGTTTGACTGCATAAATAATATCCCCATCTATTTTTTTCAAAAGTTTTTGAGCATCCATCAAAAACCCCGGATAATTTTTACCCGGGATCGCGCATACCGGGATGTCTCTGGGAGGAATAGCATACAATTCCTTGCCAAACTGAAATCCAACAACTTCTACATCACATTTAAGCTTAATCAGGACTTGAGCTAGCAGAAAGGCACGAATTGCACCCGCTCCCGACAAATCGCTCACTACTAATGAAACTTTCACTGGGGATTTTTTTTTAAGATTTGCTTTATTTTCCTGCTTAACTGATCTTTTGTCAAGCTTAGCAATTTAAACACTATTTTTTATAGGTAAATTCTCGGATATGTTGATTTGTTAATCGACCATGTTTAATTTATTCTCTTAATTTTGTTACCAAAAAAGACCGTTGACAAATGAAGCTGCTGCTCAAATAAGGAAAGCTGAAAAATGTTGGTTTGATTTGCCTATTTTTCCCAGAATTGATCAGTTGCGAAATATGATTGGGTAAATTACTATAAATTATTTTAAACGCCAGGGATTGTTAAGTTGATTTGGGAGAAATATTTTAGCAGTGCGATCGACTATTCGAGTCAAGGGCGTTTTCGTCACATTCTTTGCCTACTGGGGGCGGTAAGGATAAGTACAGTGCATTACCTGGCGTTGCTGAATTTAGGTATGATTCACTCGCTATAGCAATCCCTGAAATTTAGAGGCAATTCATGAATTGCCCGTACTGGTAATTCATGAATTGCCCCTACTAAATTTCGGAGGCAAATCATACTCCAAATCAGCAACGCCCAAATTTGAATTCTGCCTTCTGCCTTTATAGTTCTGCTTGCGAGTGGCGTTTTTGATGCCACTGCCAAGCATGGGAGATAATATCCTTAATGTCAGGATATTCTGGAGACCAACCTAATGTTTCGATCGCCTTTTTGCTGCTACCAACCAAAGCAGGCGGGTCTCCCGGACGCCGATCGCACTCAACAGCCTTAATCTCTTTTCCGGTCACTTGGCGAGCCGTTTCAATCACCTCTTTTACCGAAAAGCCGCCGCCGTTCCCCAAATTAAAGAAATCTGATTTGCCACCATTTAACAGATATTCCAATCCCAAAATGTGCGCCGACGCCAAATCATTTACGTGAATGTAATCGCGGATGCAAGTACCGTCAGGAGTCTCATAGTCTGTGCCGAAAATTGCGATCGAATCTCGCTTCCCCAAAGCAGCGAACAACACTAGCGGAATCAGGTGAGTTTCTGGATTGTGATCCTCTCCCAACAACCCGTTCGGATCGGCCCCAGCCGCGTTAAAATAGCGAAAACAAACAGACTTGAAATTGTACGCAGGGTCAAAATCAGACAAGATCCGTTCTACCATTAATTTAGTAGCACCGTAGGGATTGATTGGATTTTGGGGGTGGTCTTCTGTGAGCGGAATTTTCTCCGGTACGCCGTAAGTCGCGCAAGTAGAAGAAAACACAAATTTCTTGATTCCCGCACCGATCATCGCTTCCAAAAGGGTGATGGTGCCGATGACGTTGTTGCGGTAATATTTAGCTGGGTCGGTAACAGATTCCCCGACGTAAGCGTATGCAGAAAAGTGCATTACCGCATCAATTTTATGGGTAGCGAATAGGTTGTCGAGCAAAGTGCGATCGCTCGTATCGCCAACTACCAACTCCACTTGCAAAACCTGCTCTACTAAATCTCGGTGGCCGTAAACTAAATTATCCAAAATTACTACGCCGTAACCAGCGTTTTTCAATGCTAATACCGCGTGAGAGCCTATATATCCAGCTCCGCCCGTCACCAAAATAGTTGGTTTTTCTGTACTCATTTTATTCTGCCTTTTTTTGTAAGTGCAAGAAGTTTGGTAGGGACTTAGGCCAAGCCCAAAAAGTGTCAACTTAACCATGAAACCCTTGAGAAATATCGCTTTTCTCTGAGTCTAGATCCCCCTAAATCCCCCTTAAGAAGGGGGACTTTGAGAAGAGTCTTGTTCCCCCCTTCTTAAGGGGGGCTAGGGGGGATCTAGATTTAATCGTCAAACAGCCGTCTCTGACTGGGCTTGAAGTTAAGTTGACACTCCGAAAGGCAGTGCCGTGTCCCTACTTATGTGGGGAGTTTACAAAGTTCAATCGATAAACTTAAGCCGACCAATTTGGATATAATCAAATATCCGATTGATTTGATGTCGCTCCTCCTCTGAGATTTTATCATCAGAGAGGATCGCAGAAGTCAAAACTAAATGTTCCCGGCGAGCAATCTTGCCAGATGCGACAATCCGATCGACCATTTGAGAAATTGTTAAGTTCGATTTTTTGGGAGATGTTGGCATTTATTCGATCGCCTTTATGTCAGAATAGTCAAAGCTGGTTGCAGTTATTGACCCAAAAATTGTCGATACCAGACCACAAATCAATTTGTAGCACAGCAAACATCAGGTATCAGAGTTTTACTCCGAAAGATAGATGCGCGGAGTTGATAATTCTGTGTCCTGCCTTCGGATAGCGTTCAGACTCATCCAATTCTATAGTAATTTTCCAACAGAGGCAGTTTTATATGCAGGTTTATCGGCTTCCGGTACTATCCGACAACTATATTTTCTTGTTGTACGATCGCGATCGCCATACAGCAGCAGTCGTCGATCCAGCCGTCGCAGAGCCGGTCTTGCAGCAACTGACCTCGCTCGGAGCCGAATTGACCGCAATTTTCAATACGCACCACCACAGCGACCACGTAGGTGGCAACGGGCAACTGATCGATCGCTTCCCGGAAGTTAAAGTATACGGGGGCGCAGAAGACCGAGGCAGAATTCCCGGACAGCAAGTTTTTTTGCAAGCGGGCGATCGGGTGGAATTCGCAGACAGAACCGCCGAAATCTTCTTCATACCCGGCCACACAAAAGCTCACATAGCCTACTATTTCCCGCCCAACAACCCGGGGGAAACCGGCGAATTGTTCTGCGGAGACACTTTATTTGCTGGAGGCTGTGGCAGACTATTTGAAGGCACTCCGACTCAAATGGTAGCTTCCCTCGCGCAACTGCGAAACTTGCCCGACAATACCAGAGTTTGGTGTGCTCACGAATACACGCTGAAAAACTTGCAATTTGCTCTGACTGTCGATCGCGACAATCCCGACTTGCAGCACCGCTTTGCCGAAGTCAAAGAATCCCGCAGCCGCAATGAACCCACGATACCATCCTCGATCGCACTCGAAAAAAGCACAAACCCATTTTTACGCCTTGATTTTCCGAGTCTTCAGTCAGCCGCCAACAGTCAAGATTCTGTGCAAACTTTCGCTCGATTGCGCGGGATGAAAGACCGATTTTAATTCACATCTTGCATTGTGACAACTTAAGACTAAAAATCTTGATAAATCTCGCTTTTACCCCAGTCTTGATCCCCCTCGTATCCCCCTTAAGAAGGGGGACTTTGAGAAGATTCTTGTTCCCCCCTTCTTAAGGGGGGTTAGGGGGGATCTAGGCCTAATCGTCAAACACCAGTCTGTGACTAACTTTGACCTTAAGTTGACACAAATGGGTAGGATAATTCGCCCAAAAAGGCTGATTAACAATGGTGCAACGTCCCAGTTTTAACGAAACTTTGTTAGAAGATGAACAATCCAGGCAATACTGAACCGCAACCGCAAATGAACCCCTCTGTTTCCACGGATTATCACAAAGAACCTTACCCAAACGTGGCTTTGTCAACCGATGTTGGGATGGTTTTGCAATTGGCAGATGGCAGCATTCAGGGATGCAATGCTCGCGCCCAGGAGCTGTTGGGGATAACAGCAGAACAAATGCAAGGCTTCTGTTCGATCGACATTCCGTGGCAGACTGTACGCGAAGATGGCTCGGATTTCCCCGGCGAAATGCATCCGGCGATGGTGGCGCTGCAAACCGGACAACCTTGCTTAAATGCGATTATGGGCTTTTATCAACCGCAGGGGGAATTGATTTGGTTGAAGCTCAATTCTCAACCTTTATTTCAGGGAGATCGATCGACTCCCTATGCGGTAGTTACCACCTTCACGGCGCTCGCTCCACCTCAACCAGAAGCAGCAAACAACACGTCCGCGCAGCAACTGTCAGACACCCTAGAAAGTATTTCCGACGGCTTCTTTGCTTTGGATCAAGATTGGCGATTTACCTACCTCAATTCTCAAGCAGCACGGTTGCTGAATCGACTTTCAGCAGATTTGATCGGTAACAGCATTTGGGAAGAGTTTCCCGAATCTATGGGTAGTTTGTTTGAAGACGAATATCGCCGCGCCGCCACGGAACAAGTTACGGTTAGTTTTGAATCTTTTTATGCGCCGCTGAATGCTTGGTATGCAGTACGAGCTTATCCGATCGCCTCGGGACTTGCGGTTTATTTTCAAGATGTCACCGAGCAGAAAGCGGCTCGGGCTGATTCAATTAAACAAGCGGAAACTTCGCAGCAACAACTAGCAGAAATTGAGGCGATTTATGCTGGCGCGCCGATCGGACTTTGCGTTATCGATACCGACTTGCGATTTGTCCGCATCAACGATCGCCTCGCAGAAATTAACGGAGTTCCAGCAGCCGCTCACATCGGTCAAACATTGCGCGACATTTTACCAGAACAAGCCGATGATTTAGAGCCGCTTTACCAACAAGTTATTGCCACTAAAGTCCCCCTCGAACAGCTTGAAATTCATGGGACGAACTCCGCACAGCCGGGAGTCGATCGCGCTTGGCTGTTGAGTCTCTATCCGCTGACATCCGAGGACGATCGCGTGTTGGGCGTGAATGTGACAGTGTACGAAATTACCGATCGCCAAGCTCGCAAAAAAGAAATTCAACGGCTCAACCAGGAACTAGAGCGCAGAGTTAACGAATTGCAATCAATCCTTGATGCTGTGCCCGTCGGGATTGCGATCGCCCACGACCCACAGTGTCAAGTAATTCGCGCTAACGGGTTTGCTCAATCGATGCTGACAGTGGGGCCCGATACGAATGTTTCTGCAAGCGGAGACGAAGCCGCACTGCTTCCGTTCAGACAACTCAGCAATGGAGTAGAAATCCCGCCAGAACAACTTCCAATGCAGCGGGCGGTGGCTTCCGGCGTCGAAGTGCGAGATGTGGAAATTCAAATGGTGCGATCGGACGGATTAACCTTTGATTGGTTGGTGAATGCGGTGCCGTTATTTGACGAACAGGGCGCAGTTCGCGGCTGTGTGGCGGCGTTTATGGATATTACCGCTCGCAAACAAGCTGTTGCTGCTTTGTACCGCTCCGAGGAACGCTACCGCAGTTTGTTTGAGTCCCTAGACGAAGGATTTTGCGTGATCGAAATGCTGTTTGATGACAACGAAAAGCCGATCGACTACCGCTTTTTGGAAGTCAATCCGGCTTTCTTGAAACAAACTGGACTCGAACAAGCTGTGGGTAAAACGGCGCGAGAGATGCTTCTGGGGCTCGAAGATTATTGGTTTGAGATGTACGGCAAAGTCGCGCTCACAGGGGAACCAGTGCGCTTTGAACACGGCTCGGAAGTCATGAACCGCTGGTTTGAGGTTTCGGCGTTTCGCACTCCTGAGCCGCACAGCCGAAAAGTCGCCTTACTTTTCCAAGAAATCAGCGATCGCAAACAGTCGGAAAATCTATTGCGACAACAGTCCGAGCAACTGCGCTTGTTCGTCAAACACTCGCCTGCGGGGGTGGCGATGTTTGACCGCCAGATGCGGTATATGCTGGTGAGCGACCGCTGGATGTCAAGTTATCGGCTGGGCGATCGAAACATTATAGGCCGATCGCACTACGACATCTTTCCCAATTTGCCCGATCGTTTGAAACAAATCCACCAGCGCTGTCTGGCGGGAGCAGTCGAAATCTGCCCTGAAGATTCGTTACCCCGCGCTGATGGCTCGATCAAGTGGTTGCGCTGGGAAATTCACCCGTGGCGAACCAACAGCGGTGAGATTGGCGGGATCATGATTTTTTGCGAAGTAATCACCGATCGCAAAAACACTGAATTGGCCCTCTCAGCAGCCTCCGAGCAAGTTAGTAATATTCTAGAAAGTATTGCCGATGCCTTTATCGCGATCGATGCACAATGGCGCTATACCTATGTTAATGCCACTGCTGAAAAACTGCTGGCGCGATCGAGAAATGACTTGCTAGGTCGATCGATCTGGGAACTATTCCCCGCCGAGGGAGAATCCAATTCGAGGGTATATGAAGAATTTCATCGAGTAGTTAACGAGCAAGTTTCTGTGAAGTTTGAAGAGTTTTCCCCTTCACTTCAAATGTATATAGAAGTCAGCGCCTATCCAGCGGCCGATGGACTTACGGCTTATTGGAGCGATATTAGCGATCGCAAACGCACTGAAGCAGAACTGCGGCAAAAAAATGCAATTTTGAACGTGATTAACGAGTCAGCGCCCACGCCAATTTTTGTCAAAGATCGAGAAGGACGGATTATTTATGCCAATCCAGCCACGCTGGAAGCTCTGGGAAAAACTGCTGGTGAAGTAATTGGCCGGCGCGATCGGGATTTATACCCAGTAGCAGAACTGGGAGCCATAGTCTCGGAAAACGATCGGCGGATCATGGAATCGGGCCAAACAGAAGTTGTCGAAGAATCTCCCGATGGCATTCGGACATTCCTGGGAATGAAAGCTCCCTACCGCAACGAAGCCGGAAAAGTAATCGGCTTGATTGGCATCTCCAACGACATCACAAATCGCAAACGAGCCGAAGTCGCTATGCAAGAACAAACTAAGTTATTGCAAGTAATCATTGACAGCATTGGCGACGGTTTGATTTTGGCCAACCAACAAGGGGAGTTTGTACTGTTTAACCGAGCCGCCGTGGCGATATTCGGTCAGCTAACGAATGAAAAATCCCATGAAGAATGGTCGAGCACCTACGGGCTATTTTTGCCAGACCAAAAAACCCTATTTCCCGATGCCGAACTACCTTTAGCCAGAGCCATCAAAGGCGAATATGTTAATGATGTAGAGGTATTTGTCCGCCGCACAGATTCCGAAAATCGCTGGATTAGTATCAGCGGTTATCCGGTAGTTGATATTAGCAGCGAAATCACAGGCGGAGTGATTGTCTGTCGGGATATCACAGAACGCAAACAAGCCGAAGCAGTGCTAAAAGAAAGCGAAGAACGATTCCGCCATATGGCTAACAACGCTCCTTTTATGGTCTGGCTAACAGACTCCACAAGCTATTGCACTTTCTTGAGCGATAGCTGGTATGAATTCACAGGTCAAACTGAGGAAACAGGTTTGGGATGGGGCTGGATCAACGCGGCGCATCCAGAAGACCGAGAATACGCCATGAAGGCATTTTTGACCGCCAACGAACGCCAGGAACCTTACAGCGTCGAATTTCGCGTGCGGCGCTCCGATGACCGATATTCTTGGGTTCTTGATGCGGCTGCTCCCAGATTTACCGAAAGCGGAGAATTTGAGGGTTATATCGGCTCTGTAATCGACATTACAGAGCGCAAACAAGTGGAAACCGAGCGCGATATGGTTCTGCAATTGGAACAAACTGCGCGCGCGGAAGCCGAGCGGGCCAACCGGATTAAAGACGAGTTTTTGGCGGTGCTTTCTCACGAATTGCGATCGCCCTTGAATCCGATTTTAGGCTGGTCGCAACTGCTGATGAGCGGCAAGCTGAGCGCG
This sequence comes from Cyanobacteria bacterium VAR_87_metabat_62, assembly GCA_031427135.1. GTDB lineage: Bacteria > Cyanobacteriota > Cyanobacteriia > Cyanobacteriales > Microcoleaceae > Microcoleus. The sequence continues at coordinate 58,453 of JANPMV010000020.1, forward strand.
GATAAAACCGCCAAGGCCTACGAGACGATCGAGCGCAACGCCCGACTGCAATCTCAATTAATCGAAGACTTGCTCGATGTGTCTCGAATTCTGCAAGGAAAACTGAGATTGACTGTCGCTCCGGTGAATGTCGCCACCATTATTATATCTGCTTTGGAAACCGTACAATTAGCAGCCGAAGCCAAACAAATTCAAATTCAAACAATCTTAAATCCAGATGTCGGACTCGTTGTCGGCGATAACGGCCGCTTGCAGCAAATTGTCTGGAATTTGTTATCAAATGCGGTGAAATTCACGCCAGAAGGCGGTCGAGTTGAAGTTCGATTAGCCCAAATTACCGACCAAGTTAAAATCCAAGTCGTAGACACGGGTAAAGGCATTCTTCCCGATTTTTTGCCTTATGTTTTCGAGCATTTCCGACAAGAAGACGGCGCGACAACTCGCAAATTTGGCGGTTTGGGATTGGGATTGGCGATCGTCCGCCAACTCGCCGAACTTCACGGCGGTACGGTGTTTGCAGAAAGCGCTGGAGAAGGTCAAGGAGCGACGTTTACGGTGAGTTTACCGCTATTAAATGATGATTCTAGAAGGCCGGAGCAGGCAGCCGTCAATTCCGCTGTCAGTCCCGCTCTTTCACCTTTGCCGCTAGCTGGATTGAGGATTTTGGTAGTAGATGATGAGCCGGACTCGCGAGATTTTGTCGCCTTCGTGCTTGAGGAAGCGGGCGCGGAGGTGATTTCCGCGCCATCTGCTGCTGAGGCGTTGCTGTCGATCGAACAAACAGCACCGGATTTGCTCGTCAGCGACATCGGAATGCCGGAAATGGACGGGTATATGCTGATAAATCGCATCCGAACTCAGCTTGCACCCCAGTACCGGCAGTTGTTGGCGATCGCCCTAACGGCCTATGCTGGAGAAGGGAACGAGCGCCAAGTTTTGGCAGCCGGATTTCAAAAACATTTAACTAAGCCGATCGATCCGAATGAGTTAGTTGCTACTGTGGTGCGATCGATCGTTACCTACGGGGCGCAGTAGGGACGCGGTGCGGTGTCCAAGGCGTGTCAACTTAAGCTTTTAGTCGATCGGTCTTCTCGCCCACCCGTCAGTCCGCCAGGGGTTAAAACCCCTGTCTCAAAGCGAAAGTCCTCTGAAGAGGACTGAAAAGAAAAATTTTAAACTAATTAGTCCTCTTCAGAGGACTTTCGCTATTAGACAGGGAATTCATTCCCTGGCGGACTGACGGGCGGACGGAAGAACTGGGCGGGCTTTCGGCTTAAGTTGACACTAATTAGCTGGTGGGCTGTCCGTACCTACTTTTCTCTCATCCCTCATCCTTCTTCCTTCTTCCTTCTTTCCTCCACCTTGCGATCGCCCCTAAAACTTCGCTATTATAAAAAGTTGCAGTTAAAACCCCACAATCAACGATCATGGCCAAGCGCGTCCAATTAGTTCTAAACAAAGATGTCACCAAACTCGGCAAAGTTGGCGACGTAGTAGAAGTAGCCCCAGGCTACGCCCGCAACTACCTAGTACCCCAAGGAATGGGATTTCGCGCCACTCCGGGAATTCTCAAGCAAGCAGCACGCCGCCGCGAAGAAGAAAGACTGCGCCAGTTAGAGCTCAAACAGCAAGCTGAAGTCCGCAAAACCGCCCTGGAAGCAGCCGGGCCTTTCATCATCTCCAAGCAAGTCGGCGAAGGAGACGCGATTTTTGGTACTGTTACCAACCAAGAAGTAGCAGAGCTGATTTTCAACTCTACCAGTCAAGAAGTCGATCGGCGCGGCATCACCCTACCCGAAATTCGCGAAACTGGTACATACAAAGCTGAAATCAAGCTTCACGCCGAAGTTACCGCCGAAGTTGATATTCAAGTTGTGCCAATGTAATAGTGATTGGGAATTGGTAATTGGGCATTGTTAACTGTTGACTGTTGACTGTTGACTGTTAACAAATAACCAATAACAAATAACAAATAACCAATTCCCCCATTCCCAATTCCCCATTCCCCATTCCCCATAACTAATGAGCGATTCGATGCCGACAAATATAGAGGCAGAAGAAGCAATTCTGGGAGGGATCTTAATTGACCCCGAAGCTATTTCCCGAATTGCCGAACTTCTGCGTCCCGAATTTTTTGCCATCACCGCTCATCAAGTCATTTATCGATCGGCATTAGGGCTATTTTTGCAAGGGGAACCCACCGATTTAATGACGGTGACAACTTGGCTAACCGACCGCAACCAGTTAGAACAAGTAGGAGGACTAACAAAATTAGCCCAATTAGTCGATCGTACAGTTTCAGCAGTCAACATCGACCAATATGCAGCCTTAGTTGAAGACAAATATCAGCGCCGCAAATTAATCGAAGCTGGCAACAACATAGTACAATTAGGTTACGAGACATCAGCGCCACTAGAAACAGTCTTAGACCGCGCCGAACAACAAATTTTTAGCATAACTCAAGAACGTCCGCAACAAGATTTAGTATCGATCGGCGAAACACTAAACCAGACATTTCAAGACCTAGAAAATCGCAATGAAGGGCTGACACTTCCAGGAATTCCCTGCGGTTTTTATGACTTAGATGCAATGACAGGAGGCTTTCAGCGATCGGATTTAATCATCGTTGCTGGGCGCCCGGCCATGGGCAAATGTCAAGCAAGCTCTACCATAATGTTACAAAGCGATGGAAGCCTTGCTACCATTGAAGAAATCTATCAAAAACGTCAAGCTGAATTACTAACTTTAGGAAAAGATTGGAAGTTTCATCTAACTAGACCATCAGCTTTTATTGATGATGGAATTAAGCCTGTATTTCGCGTCACAACCAGACTGGGACGCTTTATAGAAACTACAATTACACACCCATTTTTAACAATTAAGGGTTGGCGACAGTTAGGGGAAATACAAGCAGGCGATAAAATTGCTGTACCCCGACAGATAAATGTTTTTGGTAAAGAAACCATCCGCGACTGTGAAGTTAAGTTATTAGCTTATCTAATTGGCGACGGTTGTTTGACACAGAGTGCGCCACAATTCACCAATGGAAATACTGCTATACTACAAGATTTTGCTGAAGCTGCTACTAGCTTTGGAGGTCTTACGCTCCGATTCAACGATAAAGGAAGGCGCGCACCCGAATATCGTGTTATCGGCGATCGAGAAGCTTACCCAAAGAAAATAGACCTCTTTGGTTGGAATCTACACAGAGTCCTCGAAGAACAAGATTTGTATATCCAAGAATTTGCTCAAAAATTGGGAGTTTCAGCGATTTTAGTCTCGTCTTGGGTACAAGGAATTGCATTCCCCAATCAAGAATTATTTACTCGCACCTGTGAAATTTTAGAAATAGATCCAAAACAGCTAGCCGGGCCGGGAATGGATGCTGTTCATACCACACACAAAAACCCACTGAGATTCTGGTTAGAAGAACTAGGTCTGATGGGGAAAGGTGCTCACCATAAAACAGTACCAGACATAGTTTTTAAATTGGAGCGATCGCAAGTTGCCCTTTTCCTCAACCGTCTCTTTTCCACTGACGGCTGGGCAACCCTACTTACCAGCGGTCAATCTCAACTAGGCTACTGTTCTGTGAGCGAAGGACTAGCCAGACACGTACAGCATCTATTGCTGAGATTTGGCATCATTGCTGCCCTAAAAAAGCGTTTAGTCAAATACAAAGATACTCGCAACCCAGCTTGGTTTATCGATATTACTGATGCAAAATCTATCAATATTTTCATATCAGAAATTGGCATTTTTGGCAAAGAAGAAGCATTATCGAAAGTAAAAAAAGCTTTAGAAAATAAAAAATATCAAACTAACCGCGATTTAATTCCAGTGGAAGCTTGGGAATATATAACATTAGCCAAAGGCAACGAATCTTGGTTATCCTTAGCAAAACGTGCAGGTATCAAAGGTTATTCAAATATTCACGTTGGTAAACGTGCGTTGTCCAGAGAAAGACTTTTAGTTTTAGCAACTGCTTTAGATAATTTGTCCCTGAAACAACTAGCAAATAGCGAGGTCTACTGGGATGAAATAGTTTCTATCGAACCTGTGGGAAATAAGCAAGTCTACGACTTAACTATCCCGGAGACGCATAATTTTGTGGCTAACGATATCTGTGTTCACAATACTGCCTTTTGTACCAACATCGCCCACCAAATCGCCGCTGGACAGCAGAAATTGCCAGTTGCCATGTTTAGTCTAGAAATGTCGAAAGAACAGCTAGTGCAGCGCATCCTGTCCAGTGAAGCCAAAATAGAAAGTAACCGGTTGCGATCGGGTAGAATCAGCCAAAATGAATGGGAACCGATCAGTGCAGCCATTGGCAGTTTATCAGAACTGCCGCTATTTATTGACGATACTCCTAATATTACTGTGATGGAGATCCGATCGAAAGCGCGTCGCCTCCAAGCAGAACAAGGTGGAACTCTGGGATTAATCTTGTTAGATTACCTGCAATTAATGGAAGGTAGCAGCGACAACCGCGTCCAAGAATTATCTCGAATTACCAGAGGCCTCAAAGGTCTAGCCCGAGAACTCAACGTGCCGATTATTGCCTTATCTCAGTTGAGTCGCGGTGTAGAAGCAAGGACAAACAAACGGCCGATGATGTCAGATTTGAGAGAAAGCGGCTGTCTGAGTGGCGATAGTTTAGTTACCCTGGCGGATAGTGGATTAGAAGTCCCGATTCGTGATTTAGTCGGCAAATCTGGCTTTGCTGTTTGGGGATTAAATTCAGATACCCTGAAACAGGAAAAAGCGATAGTGACTAATGCTTTTTGTACAGGGATAAAGCCAGTCTGGGAGATGACAACTAGCTTGGGAAATTCAATTAAAGCAACAGGCAATCATAAGTTCTTTGCATCAGATGGTTGGAAGCGTTTAGATGAATTAAAAATAGGCGATCGGATTGCTATACCTCGATCTATTCCTTGTACTGAAGTGCAGACGATGGGTAATGCTGAATTAGCTTTACTAGGACATTTAATTGGTGATGGTTGTACTTTACCCCGACATACCATTCAGTACACGACGCGAGAATTAGATTTAGCTGAATTAGTTGTAAATTTGGCTAGAGAAGTATTTGGCGATGAAATAAATCCCCGCATTAAACGCGAACGCAATTGGTATCAAGTTTATCTCCCTGCTAGTTATCATCTCGCTCCTAATATTAAAAATCCGATTACTAAATGGCTCGAACAATTAGAAGTCTTTGGTTTACGTTCCCATGAAAAATTTATTCCCAGTTTAGTATTTACCCAACCGCAAGAATCGATCGCCCTTTTCCTTCGGCACCTATGGGCGACTGATGGTTGTATCAAACCGACTAAAGGGAAGAAATGTCTTTATCCAGCTATTTATTATGCCTCTAGTAGCGAGAAGTTAGCCAGAGGAGTCCGTTCTCTGTTGCTTAGACTGAACATCAATGCGGCTGTCAGAGTTGTTTCTCAAGGTGAAAAAGGGCGTAGACAATATCAAGTTTGGTTGGGAGGAAAGTCAGATTTAGAAATATTTGCGAATGTAATCGGTGCAGTTGGTAATTATAAAAAATCTAGTTTAGAAGATGTGAAAGTATATCTAAATAATTCTGAATGTGGGAAGACAAATCGGGATTTAATTCCGAATAAACTTTGGCGAACTCAAGTCAATCTTGCCCAAAAACGCCTTGGTTTAACCGTCAAACAGATGCAAGATTGCTTGGGTATGCGTTATTCAGCCACAACGGATTACAAATGTGATATTGGTCGAGAACGCACACATCAGTTAGGGAATATTTTGGATGCCGAAGAGATATGCAAGCTAGCTGTTAGCGATATCTATTGGGATAAGGTGAAGAAAATTGATTTTTGTGGTGAAGAAATGGTTTACGATATAACAGTCGAAAATCTTGAAAGCTTTGCCACACAAGGTTTGTACGCCCATAATTCGATCGAGCAAGACGCCGACTTAGTAATTATGCTCTACCGCGATGAATACTATAACCCTGATTCGCCCGATCGCGGAATTGCCGAAGTAATTATTACCAAACACAGAAACGGCCCCACCGGCATCATCAAACTATTATTTGATGCCCAATTTACTTCCTTCCGCAATCTAGCATCTCCGAAGCGATCGTAAATCAACCAGAGTAAGTTGTGTTTAGATTAGGGTGAAATCGGCGACAGTGATGTTGGTAGCAGACACTCGATCGAGAATGGCGAATATTTTGCCGGTATTGGCGATCGCAATGAAAGCAGAATTATTTTTTTGAGTAATTGCCAGTTGTGCAAAAGTCAGACCGTCAGTTAATACCAGCAAGTCTCGATTGTCTTCAAAATCGATTATAGTATCCGTGCTGAAAGATGAGATCACAAATCGATCGTTACCCCGATCGCCCTTCAAAGTATCGCTACCCTCACCGCCAATCAGCCAGTCATCCCCAGAACCACCGCACAGCGAGTCATTCAATCCCAAATCACCCGTTAGTATAAGGCGATCGGTCTCTCCAAACAGAGTGTCATTCCCATCACCGCCGCAAAGCAAATCACTGCCGTTATCGCCAAATATGCGATCGTCCCCAGCATCGCCGAACACAGTATCGTTACCGCTCTGTAGAACCTATGCAAACCTACTTACAGAGTAGATTCTGACTATTCATCAGATGGCTGTCTACTTCCTGTTTCAACGTAGCGTTAAGAGTAGAGCTCAACGGGTTTATCTACTCCACAGGCTATCTCGGCAGAGCTTGCCGTTGAATTCATTTAATCAGAGCACATTGGAATCAAAATTCCCTCAAACCAACGCTCGATATTTTTAGCTGCGTTTAAATCTCGATCTTCTTTATGTCCACATTCAGGACACATATAGATTCGATTTTTTAGAGGCCTTTTGTGGCGATGATTTCTCAATTGTAACAGCAAGTTTTGAGAGCTACGAAACATCCGGTCAACTAAAATCAGTTGACCCGAAAACTTCTCGGTTTTATCTTCGAGGTGTCTTTTGAATTCATACATCCCACAGTCAGCAATAGCACCTGCTAATTTATGGTTTTTTAGAAAAGCTTTAATTGACAAATCTTCAATCTTTACTATGCCGTGGTTTTTGGCAAGGTAAGTAGTGAGTTTGTGTATAGAGTCTTTCCTGATATTCGCAACTCTTGCGTGTATTTTTGCTAGTTTACATATAGCTTTGACACGATTCTTAGAGCCTCTGTTTTTACGGCTTACTGCTCGTTGTAAGCTCTTGAGTTTCTTGCTCATCCGCCTATAAGCTTTTGGGTTAGCAAAAACTTGACTGTCACTGGTAACAGCTAAAGATTTAATCCCGATATCAACGCCTACCATAGGACGTTCGCTAGCAACTATTGGTTTTTCTATTTCATGTTTTACCGCTATAAACCATTTGTTAGCAGTACGGCTAATTACGCAGTTATGAACAGCGGTGACAGGTAAAGGTTCAGCTAGTCTGACCCAACCAATTTTAGGTAGTTTAACACGTTTGCCATCGTTATTGATTCCTGGCTTGGCTTTTGTACCTTGTTCTAGATAAAATGAGTCGTGAGATTTACCTTTTTTCTTAAACCGTGGTTGTTTTGATACTTTTTTGAAGCATCTGTCCCACGCTTGACGCACTTCGGCTAATGCCTGTTGCGGACTTGCTTTTGATACTTCATAGTACCACGGTAAAACAGATTTTATTTCTGAGACTAAACGTTTGTGCAAGTCAATTGCTGATGGCACGTTTACTGATTTGTCTAGCTCTCTATTTTTCAGGGTCTCAATGATGACTGCGTTACCCCAGTTATAAGCATGACGTGCTACACCGCAGTGTTTGCGGAACAATGTAGATTGTCTGTTATTGGGCTTGATTTCTGTTTGGAAACTAAGTAGCATTGATTCGACCTTTCAATGTGGTGAGATTTTTGTATGCTACCCTGTTTGATGAGAATCAACAAGGTTTTTTAGCAGTTTTTTTTTTTTTTTAACTCGTCTATGAACTCCATCGGTTTTAACGGAAGCTAATTTACCTATACCGATCGGCTTTTTCGGTGATTTACGAAGATTCTACAATTAAAATCCTAGGTAAATCTAGATATTCTGTCAAGTGATTACAACCCATCGGCTGAGATTGACGGCCCCCAAGAGTCGTTATTCCCCTGATTGCCATTCGAGTCTACGGAGACGCGGGTGATGGCCGATGCCAAAAGATCCTGGTAGTTCGCCATTACTGCCGGTTCAAAGGCTAACGGGGTCTTGATTTGCCCGATCGCACATTCCAATTCCCAGTCCCCGCCGAGTTCAGCACAGCCAATCAACTTGGCAGAGGCGGCGACATTTGCACCCGCAAGCAAAGCTATCCGTTGAATGAACCCAACCTCTCCTCCCAGCTCTTCTCCCGTCTCCTGACAGCCCTGAATGGGGTTGGGTTCAAATGCCACATTGCAAGCGTAAATCAGCAGATCCGCATCCAGGGCTAAAGCGCGCCGCCACTGCTGCAACAAACTGCCATATTTGTCTAAATTATCCCGATTTAGCTGCGTGTTCCCCAGTTTCAAGCTACCTGGGCTGCCGTGCGAAACAATGTGAACGCTGGTAATGCCGGTGCGTGCGTCCAAAACTTCGCTAATTTGCTTTACTCCGTCCCGCCCGCGATCGAGAATTATGACTTCAATTCCCGGTTTGACCCCCTTCACCAAGTTGTCCCAGTCTGCAACAGCGGGATCAACAAACATTATTGCCGACAATCGTACCTTGCTGAAGCGACGCGCCTCATTTTTGGCATCTACGGACTGAAGATTGGCAGTTGATAAGTTGTTCATCCGATTACTTTTTGATATTTTTTTTAACAAAGTAGAATTAGCCACTGATTTTCTCTACTCCAAAACTGGTTAAAAATAGATGCACTTTCCAATCTTTAAGTTTTACGAACACCGCTGCTAACAGATGCAGCCGTATGGTAACGACGCAGCCAAAATCGTTTGACTGCATATCGAATACGCGATCGGATTCGATGTGACGCTTGTTTCCCATATATCCAGAATGTCTTGCGTAAAAGTCGCTAAATGCTCAATCTCGCTGCTCATTTTGCTCAGCTTCACGACTCATTTTGCTCACTTTGCTCACTTTTCTCAGTAAAAACTCACACCCTCTGTGTAACAAAACCTGACAAAAACTAGGCATAATCCTTGGAGCTAGGGATAATGTAAGTGAAATTACAAGTAGATTAAGGATGAGCATGGCTTCTCTGAAAATGTCCGCTGAAGGGTTCCAAATTCTTGAAAGAGCTCGACGGCAGAAACGATGGGACAAAGCAGCAGAAGTCTTGTGCAGCGATGCTTTAACCTCAAAAGCAACTTTGAGACGGTTTTGGGCGAAGCAACCGATTCAGTACGATACTTTTATTAGAATCTGTCAGACGTTAGGAATCGAAAATTGGGAAGCAGTTGTCGATCGCACTCCAGAAAATCCTCTCCCCGGCAACAAAATAGAGAAAGCACAAATTCTCAATCCTCTGAGTTTTAGGCTGCCGGAAAAATTGCCCCCAGTTAGAAATTTTGCAGGGCGAATTCAAGAACTCGAAACTATCAAAAATGAACTGCTAGATCCAGATACCAGAGCAATTACAATTATATCCGTCTGCGTTGTCGGTTTAGCAGGTATTGGCAAAACAACTCTCACTTCTCAATTAGTGCATCAACTTCAGTCAGAAACCACCCACTTTGCCGCAGCCGCATGGGAATCTTTGCGTTCTGCTACAGGTATCGCCCCTGGTTTTGATTGGATTGTTGACTCGCTGTTGTTTACCCTTTCTGGCGGCGCAATTTCGAGCGCCACCACCGTTCAAGATGATTATCTGCAAAAAACAGCAAGACTGATCTATTTACTCAAAAAACAGCCTTGTTTAATAGTGCTGGATAACGTCGAGACAATCTTGCAAACTGGACAGGCAAATCGAGCGGGATATTTTGCTGCATCTTGCCCTGAATATGCTTGGCTGCTCAAACAGTTAGCAGAAACAGAACATCAAAGCAAAGTCATATTTACCTGTAGGGAAAGTTTGGCAGAATTGCCCCATCGCGCCACTAAAACTATCTCTCTGGGCGGATTGGAACTCGATGCTGATGTGGCCATCTTGTAAAGTTTTGAGTTATCAGCTACTGCTTCAGAATTAACAGCACTAGCTGAATCTTATCAAGGACATCCCAAAGCTTTGGAAATGATAGCTGCTTTGATTCGGGATGACAGTGAATTTCAAGGAAAAGTAGAGAGGTTTTTGCGCGATCGCAGTTGGCTGCTAATTCGAGATATTGAAAACTTAATCGATGAAGCGTTAATCCGTTTTAGCGAACCAGAAAAAACTTGCCTGCTGCGAATTTCTGTCTGTCAAACATCAGAATATCCGCTAACTTTTGCATGCAGCCCAGATGCCAGAGTTGAGCGAATATGATTTAAAAGAAAACGTGATCCTCGCTTTAAAACGCCGACAATTTCTAGACTACGATCGCCAAATCGAATCTTACCAATTGCATCCCTTAATCCAAGAAAAAGCTTATCGCTTGTTGTGTCAAGATCCTGAAAATTTCCGCAGCGCTAATCAGCAAGCATACCGCTACTTTTTGAATATTCCCCTGAAGCATAAAACTGAATGGAAAAGTATTCACGATATTAAACCGCTGCTGTTAGCACACTATCATGCCTGTCAAGCAGAGGATTGGGATGAAGCTGCGATCGAAATTTCCGATGCTTACGAGTTTATGCGCTACTGGAGCCATTTTAAACTCCTGATATATTTGTACGACAAACTGATTCCTGTTGATTGGAAAAACGGAGGACAATTAGTAACTTCGGCGGCAACTCATATTGATATTTTGTGTCAGATTGGTTTAGTATACCAGTCGAGCGAACAATTTGAGATAGCCAGCGAATATCTACAGCAAGGTTTGTCTATTGCTAGGAAAAATGAAAATAAAAAAGCCGAGGCAATGACTTTATTTTACCTATCAAAGGGTCATAACTCTCTAGAAAATTACCAAAGCGCAATTAAATATTTGCAGGATTCTTTAGCAGTTGCTATTGAAATTGAGGAATACGAAATTGAATATAAAGTCTTAAATACTCTTGGATATGTTAACCATGAGTGTGAAAAATATAATTTAGCAATCGCATATTTTAGCAAAGCCTTAAAAGTTGCTTGTAAAAACAGTTTTTCCGAAGGAGAAGCTCTCGCATTTGCCAATTTAGCCAATACATACATAGGAGCGAAGAAGTACGAATTAGCCATTAATTATTATAACCAGTATATAGCGATCGTTTCCCAGAAGCAGCAAATTAAATATAAAAATTATCTGCTTACCGACTTGGGTGATTTTTTTGCAAATATCCAGAAATATAAAAGGGTAATAACTTGGGCACAAGAGCCTTTAGAAAGTTATATGAATTGCGCCGACAAACAGCAGGATAGATATCAGACAAAAGGTTTAGTTACAGCGTACAATGGACTTGAAGAATATCAAAAATTTTTCGATATTTTGAGTAAATGTATTAAGATCGAAAGTGATGGAGATTCCCGGTATAAAGCCTATCAGGTGTATGAATTGGGGAAAACATTTCAAAATATAAGAGAAAGTGAGCAAGCAATTGATAATATTCAAAATAGCGAGTTCCTGCTGGACAATATTGACAATAATGCTGAGGACGATCGTTGGGATACTTTAAAGGTACTCATAGAATTAGCAAAAACTCTGCTTAGGTGCGTAATTGGCTTTCAGCTAACGATGCAATACTACCTAAATCAAGCTGAGGAAATTTGTAAAGAACTACAGCTACCGCTGCTGACAGAGATCCAAAAAATGCAAGCAGATTTGCAATAAAATTAACGAATAACGATAAACTAAGGTTGGGGATTAAGATACAGAGCGAATAACCACAGAGTTACAGCGATTTCAATCGCCGAGTTTTATAAAGGGTTTTTTTAACCCGGATTTAGTATAATGTTGTCAATAGGCGAGCGCAACATTCTCTAGCAAAACAAAAGGATAAAAAAATGGGCAGAGTTACCGCAACAATAATTGTTACCAATCACATTGATGAAATCCTGGGAGAAAGAGGGTTCATCCCGACAGAGCAAATACGCTCTATCACTATCGATAATGTCCTAGTCGATACAGGAGCAACTCGACTCTGTTTACCAGCAGATATTATCGCTCAGTTGGGTTTAACTCTAGTTGGTGAAATCCAAGGAAATACAGCAATAGGATCTAGACAATTTCGTCTGTTCAAAGATGTCAGTCTTGCCGTAGCTGGCCGGGAAGGCCGGTATGATTGTGTAGAAATTCCCGCAGGAGAAGAACCTTTACTCGGCTTAATTCCCCTCGAAGATTTGGGTTTAGAACCGGATTTGAGAAATCAGCGGTTGATTGTTTTACCGATGGAAGGAATGCAAAGCTATATTCGTGTATAAAATCTTGATAATTTCTATCTCTTTAGTCCGCGAAGGCGGACTTTGTTCGTGTAGATGTGGTTTCCAACCGCCTAATTATCTAATTATCTAAAAGTCAACTAAAATGTCAGTCACTACTCATCAATTAATTCAGTGGAAACAACAAGGACGACCAATTGTCGCGCTGACGGCCTATGATTATGCGATCGCCCAACTCATAGACCAAGCAGGCGTAGATATCATCTTAGTCGGCGATTCGATGGCAATGCCCGTACTAGGCTACGAGACAACCCTACCCCTCACCCTCGATGAAATGCTGCACCACGCTAAAGCAGTGCGTCGCGGCGTTAAACAAGCATTAATTGTGGTCGATTTACCATTCTTAACCTATCAAGAAAGCGTCCAGCAAGCCATGCACTCGGCCGGGAGAGTTTTGAAAGAAACAGGCGCTCAAGCTGTAAAATTAGAAGGCGGATATCCAGCAATGGCGGCGACGGTTTCGCAACTCACATCAGCCGGAATTCCGGTGATGGGACACGTCGGTTTAACACCGCAGTCGGTACACCAACTCGGTTACAAAAAACAAGGAAAAACTGTGGAAGCGGGAGAGAGAATTTTGCAAGAGTCGATCGCACTTCAAGAAGCCGGCGCTTTTGCTGTAGTATTAGAACACATTCCCGCAGATTTAGCCGATCGCATTACTCAAAAATTAACTATTCCCACAATTGGCATCGGTGCGGGGCCGCACTGCGACGGACAAGTTTTAGTTACTTCCGATTTGTTGGGACTTTCTGAAAAACAGCCGCCTTTTGCGAAAGCTTATGTCAATTTGCGAGAGACAATTACTCAAGCTGTAACAGATTATTCCCTAGAAGTTAGAGAAGGTAAATTTCCCGAATAGATTCTCCGCATCGGACGAAGAGTCCTTAAAAATGAGGACTCTTCGTCCTCACTACAAACCTAATTTACAGTTTCGGCTTGACTTCTTCATCGTTATCCCGATCTTTCTCCTTGTCAGCAGATTCATCATCAGCCATACCCACACCATCCTTAAAACTCCGCAAGGTTTTCCCCAAAGCATTACCTAACTCAGGAATTTTCTTGGGCCCGAAAATTAGAATAGCGACTACAGCAATAATGCCCATTTCAGGCAATCCTAGACCAAACATACATTCATCTCCTGTAAAACTTGCTCGATCGCGCGTCGATCTGCTGATATCCTTAAAAGTATCTACCTTTTTTCCTGCATCCTGCAACAGTAGAATCAATTTTTATTAAGCGATCGCCCGATAAATTAGAAATGTTAGAAACATCCCAGCCTTCCCTACGCGAGCAACAGCACCATCTCATCCGCGAGTTAGCAGACCGGATGGAAGCAGTATGGCATCGCTATCTCGACCTCCAACCCTACCACCTCCCCGCTGACTTGGGATACGTAGAAGGGCGCTTGGAAGGAGAAAAACTGATTATTGAAAACCGCTGCTATCAAACGCCCCAGTTCCGCAAAATACACCTCGAACTTGCTAAAGTTGGGCCGATGCTGGATATCCTGCACTGCGTGATGTTTCCGAGGCCGAATTACGCTTTGCCGATGTTCGGTACGGACATCGTAGCAGGCAAGGGTCAAGTTAGCGCTGCGATCGCCGACCTTTCTCCCCTCAATCCCAGTCGCACTTTGTCGGAAAATTACCGAACCCAACTGCAACCTTTGCCGATCGACCAATTTTCTTGTCCCCGCCAAATCCCAGAGTGGGGCGATATTTTCTCGGAATTTTGTCTGTTTGTGCGCCCAGATTCGATCGAAGAAGAAAGCAGATTTCTGGACATAGTTGAATCCTACATGGAAATTCACTGCAAACTAGCAGTCGCTGCCGTTCCAGTCTCCGCCGCTGAAGAGGAGCAAGTTCTGGCTGCTCAAATGTACTACTGCACCCAGCAGCAGCAAAACGATAAAACCCGCCGCATACTTGAAAAAGCTTTTGGTCAAGATTGGGCCGAACATTACATGACTGAGGTACTTTTTGATTTCCCTAAATAGCTGAAATCAGTTTACAATGCTTCACAGAAGGTGTGAAAAATTGCAATCAGGAAATCACCTATCTCACACGTCATGGGAAAGGAATCACGGGACAAGGATAAATCATTCTTAAAACTTCCAGGCAAAGGAGTTATCGGTTTAGCGATCGCCGTAACTCTCATTACCACAGGAATCGGTTTTTGGCAAGTATCTCAAATTAGAAAAGCCGAAGAGTTAAAGACAGCAGCGGCGGCAACGGCTAGTGCAACCGCAGCCGCCACCCGCACCAGTGTTACTGCTTTAGGCAGGTTAACTCCGCAGGGGGAAGTGATCAAATTGTCGGCTCCTTCGGCTTCTGAAGGCGCGCGGATTGAACTATTGAAGGTGGAAGAGGGCGATCGAGTTAGTCAAGGACAAATCATCGCAGTTCTCGATACGCGCGATCGGCTTCAAGCAATCCTCCAACAAGCCGACAAAGAAGTCAAAGTCAAACAAGCAGAATTAGCGAAAATTCAAGCAGGCGCAAAAACAGGCGAAATCGGCGCTCAGAAAGCTGAAGTTGCCAAGTCAGAAGTTCAACGTCAAAGGGAAACCGAAGGCGAAACAGCCAATGTCGCTCGCTTAGAAGCTCAACTGCGAAGAGAAACCGAAGGCGCAGCAGCTAATGTCGCTAAATTCGATGCACAACTGCAAAGAGAAACCGAAGCCGAACAAGCTAATCTTGCCAAATTTGAAGCACAATTGCAAAGAGAAACAGAGGTGCAGCAAGCCAAACTTGCAAGGCTACAAGCTCAAGTGCGTGGCGAAATTGCCTCTGGAAATGCTACAGTCGATCGGCTCAAAGCCGAATTAGCCAACGCCGAAGCCGAAGAACAACGCAACAAAGAACTCTCCGAAACAGGCGCAATTTCTGCTTCCGCCTACGACACCAAACGCTTAGCAGTAGAGACTGCTCGCCAGAGAGTCAAAGAAGCGCAAGCTATATTAGAAAAAACAGTGCAAACTTTGCGAGAGGAAATAGTCGAAACTCAAGCCACAGTTAAACAAAAATTAGAAACAGGCAAGCAGGAAATCAATCAATCCCGAGCCAATCTCAAACTCAAATTAGAAACAGGCAGGGAGGAAATAAATCAAGCCCGAGCTACCTTAAATCAAAAGATAGAAACAGGGCAAGAACAAATCAATCAAGCCGAAGCACTGCTCAAACAAAAATCAGAAACCGGCCAAGAACAAATCAATCAAGCTCAAGCAAATCTCGACCAAATTGGTGAAGTCCGTACCGAAGATGTGCAGGCCGCCCAAGCCGCCGTCGAAAGTGCGATCGCCACTAAACAAAAAGCCCAAGTAGACTTAAACTTAAGCTATGTCAAAGCGCCCGTATCCGGCTCCATCCTCAAAGTTCACACCCGACAAGGAGAACGCATCAACGCTGAAAATGGCATCGTAGAACTCGGCCGCACCGATCAAATGTACGCCATAGCAGAAGTCTACGAAACCGACATCGCAAAAGTGCGAAACGGGCAGCGTGCTACCGTTACCAGCTCCGTTTTTACAGGCACTTTGGAAGGAACAGTCGCTCGCATCGGCAAACAAATCGGCAAAAAAGATGTCCTCAACACAGACCCCGCGGCCGACACCGATGCTAGAGTTGTAGAAGTCAGAATTCGCCTCAATCCCGAGTCGAGTAAAAAAGTTGCAACTCTCACAAACTTGCAAGTTGAAGTTAAAATAAATATTTAAGATTGGTAATAGGTAATTGGTAATTGGTAATACCAATTTAATGGGTCGTTGCACATATCTCGATCCCCCTAAATCCCCCTTAAGAAGGGGGACTTTGAGAAGAATCTTGTCCCCCCCTTGTTAAGGGGGGCTAGGGGGGATCGGATTTTATGCAGCCTCACATTAAATTGGTATAATAGGTAATAGGTCATCGGCTCGATCGAACTTAATCTTCCTTCTTCCTTCTTCCCTCTTCCTTCTTCCTTCTTTATGGCAAAAATACCGCTAGCTTGGGCACAGTTAACCCGCGAAAAAATGCGTTTAGTAATCGCACTAGCCGGCATTGGCTTCGCCGACTTGCTAATGTTTATCCAATTTGGATTTAGAGATGCGCTATTTGAAAGTTCCGTCAGCTTTCATGCACAGTTAAAAGGCGATATTTTTATCACCAGCACCCAGTCAACGGCTTTAATAGCCATGAAAAGTTTCCCCCAACGGCGTTTATATCAAGCTTTGAGTTTTAATGGCGTTACCGGAATTAGCCCGGTATATCTAGGCTTTGGTTTGTGGAAAAATCCCGCACCAGACAAAAACAATACTCGCCAACTGATGGTAATCGGTTTTGACCCCAATCGTCCCATCTTTGAGATGCCGGAAGTTAAAGATAATTTGGACAAAATCAAGATTTCAGATGTCGTTTTGTTCGATCGAGCTTCGCGCCCGGAATTTGGGCCAGTAGCAGAATATTTCCAGCAGGGAAAGCCTGTAGAAACTGAAATAGATAACCGCCGGGTTACTGTAGAGGGATTATTTACTCTAGGAGCATCTTTCGGTGCCGATGGCAATATTATTACCAGCGATTTGAACTTTCTGCGGATTTTTCACAGTAGAAGGACTAGAGGCTTAATTGATGTCGGAATTGTGCACTTGCAGCCGGGAACGGATGTCAAGGGAGTGATTGCAAAAATGAGGGAAACTTTGCCGAAAGATGTGAGAATTGCTTCTAAAGAAGAGTTTATAGCTTTTGAGAGAAAATATTGGGAAGAAAGCACGGCGATCGGATTTATTTTCACTCTCGGCGCAGCAATGGGATTTATCGTCGGCATCGTGATTGTCTATCAAATTCTCTATACTGATGTTACCGACCATTTGCCAGAATACGCTACGCTGAAGGCGATGGGATATAAAGACAGTTACTTTTTGAGTGTGGTTTTTCAAGAGGCTTTAATTCTCGCAATTCTTGGCTATTTACCAGGACTTGGAATTTCTGTGGTGCTGTACGGTTTAGCTAGAACTGCTACAAGTTTGCCGATGTACATGACTTTGGGGAAAGTTGTAACTGTATTTACAATGACAGTGGTAATGTGTTCTGTCTCCGGGGCGATCGCCGTTAGGAAGTTGCAAGCGGCCGATCCGGCGGATATTTTTTAACTGAGAAAACAGGAAGTTTGGCCTAAGTAATTATCCGAATCTGATCTTGTATCAGATCCGGTGAATTCCCTCCGCTTCGCTCCGCCCATCGTAAAAGAGGTTTGTAGTAAGGACTTTAGTCCTTAGTGTCTCAAGTGTCCCAAATCTGCAAGAAAGGACTGAAGTCTCACTACAAACATTTGGATAGCTGTGCCGATCGAACGCTATGCTGTAGAAGAGTATCCGTCTCGATCGCGCTCTCCCTCGGTTCTACGCTATGACCCAAAACCTTAACCCCACAGCGTTGCCTCCCGCCTTTCCCGACCACACGCAACTCCCCGAATCTGACGGCACGTTTGTGAAAAACTTTCAAGAACATCCCCAGAGTATCCTGCTCACAGACTCCCTGGAAATTACGCTGCAAAATCTTCATCCTGACGGCCAATATGCGATCGGGCAAGATTGCGGCATCTACTGGCGCGAAACCGAACCTCCCGAAAAGGGTGCTGAAGCCCCTGACTGGTTCTACGTCCCCAACGTCCCGCCGAGATTAGATGGGCAATACCGCCGTTCCTACGTGTTCTGGCGCGAGTATATGGTGCCCATAATTGCGATCGAATTTGCTAGCGGCGATGGTTCCGAAGAACTCGACAACACTCCCTTATCTGCTTTACCATCTGGCGGAAACCAGAAGCCGGGAAAATTTTGGGTATATGAGCGGATTATCCGAATTCCCTACTACGCTATTTACAAAATCCAAACCAATGAATTGGAAGTCTACAACTGTGTGAATACTCGTTATATTCGCTTGGAACCGAACGATCGCGGGCATTACCCGATCGACCTGATGGGAATAGAGTTGGGTGTCTGGTCCGGTAGCTATCAAAATCAGACACAGCAATGGTTGCGCTGGTGGGATAACCAGGGAAATTTATTGCTGACCGGAAGCGAGCGAGCTAGGCTCGAAAGCCTGTACGCCGAACAGGAACGCCAACGGGCCGACGCTGAACAAGAACGGGCTGACGCTGAAAGCCAGCGGGCAGACGCTGAAGCCCAGCGGGCCGATCGCGAACGAGAACAAAAAGACCGATTGGCTGCTTATTTGCGATCGCAGGGAATAGATCCCGATCTTATATGAGCCTGGTTTGTTGCTCTTTTTAAATCTAGTCATTACCAATGAACACTCTACCAGTTGTTTCGATTAAAAATCTCAATCATTCTTTCGGTGAAGGTCAACTTCAGAAACAGACATTATTTGATATCAACCTCGAAATTAATCCGGGCGAAATTGTGCTGATGACCGGGCCTTCTGGGTCTGGAAAAACCACCTTATTGACCTTAGTTGGAGCTTTGCGATCGATCCAAGAAGGTAGTCTCAAAATTCTCGATCAAGAATTGCACGGAACCAGGAAAAATAAATTAGTTCAAGTGCGGCGCGACATCGGCTATATTTTTCAAGCTCATAATTTGCTCAAATGCTTGACAGCTAGGCAAAACGTGCAAATGTCTCTCGACTTGCACAGCCATCTTTCCAACCAAGAAACTAATGATAAAATAGAAGCAATTTTGGAAGCTGTGGGGTTGGGAGACAGGATAGATTATTACCCAAGCAGTCTTTCTGGCGGACAAAAACAAAGAGTTGCGATCGCCCGCGCATTAGTCAGCCAACCAAAATTAATCTTAGCCGACGAACCGACAGCAGCCCTAGACAGTAAATCCGGTCGAGATGTGGTAGAGATCATGCGAGGTTTGGCGAAAGAACAGCACAGCACCATCTTGCTTGTCACCCACGATAACCGGATTTTAGATATTGCCGATCGCATCATCCACATGGAAGACGGCTACCTCGCACAAGACACATCAACAGCGGCTGCAACAGGCGTTCTTTCGGGAAAATAAACTTAATTTACCTCAACTTATTTCCGAGAACCGGGACGCTTTCCTCCTACCTTCGCAGGACTTTTTGTGCCACCTTTGGCTGCACTTTTAGAACTACTTTTGCCGCTTTTTTGCCCCTTAGCTCCTGCCACCTGGCTATCATCTGGATTTGCAGGTCTGCCTGTAGCCGTTCTCGTAGTCCGAAAGGTAACATTCACCCCTTCATTCGACTGTTCCAGCACCAACATCGGCGTCGGCTTTGCTTTTTGATCCCACTCAATGTGAACGATGCGACCTTGAATTGTCGGCTGCCAACTGTCGTGGTCGTCTGAAGGACTCAGATAAGTTTCCAAACAGTCAATAATTTGATTAATTGTCGCCGATGTTGCCTGAGTCGGCAGTTTCATCAGCTTAATTTGAATCCGAAACAGCACTCGCTTTTCTATTTTTACTGCGGGATCGCCAGTTTCGTATTCAATATCAAACATCGAATCTACTTGCCTGCCGCTGCCGGCATTCCCGTTTTTATCTCCCACTGCACTCTGAGTCGGACGCAGGGCAATACTAATTTTCTCTTTGACTTTTACCTTAATCTGGTTCACGATCGCAAAGTGAAAAACTTCTTCCGCCATCCGCATTCTCAGGTAGTCTAAATTAAAGTCTCGTGAGTGGATGAGGTCGGGGTTCTTTTCCATCTTTGTCATGGTTTCCAGAGCCATTTTGTATTTTTTCTGGAGTTCTCGATTTCTAAACTCCTCAAATTTGAGCTTTTTGCTCAAATCGCTGAGTTTTAGCTTGGTAAACACCGCTAAACCGATCAGCAATAACAACAGTAATCCCGACGCTCCCATCAAGAGTTGGTCTGAGGACGGATCTCCCAGTTTAGCCTGTTTGGGCTTGGGGGAGGCTACTGCCAACCTTGGTTCTACAAGAATTATTTTGGTTGACATGGGCTTTTAAAGGGTAAAATTTTACGCTATATTTATACAGGACTCCAGAGTAGAGCTGGCAGTGCGACTCGATCGACTAACCTTGACATCATTCCACCACCATCTTGGTACAACTGGATTTCTGCAACTCGAACCGGCACCCTCTAATTAATACTTTATCTTTAACTGCAAGCAGGTTCCCGAAATATCGGAAAATTCCGTGTTCTGACCGCCCAAAAGAAATGTTCATCAGTTGACAGTTGACCCTTCGACTACGCTCAGGGCACCGCAGTTGACCTGTGACAGCTACCCATAGCCGTCGATAGAAGAGGATTGGAGCAATGAATCATTTTGTTTGATTTCCCTCTAAACGGGGAGGCTTCAGACCTAATTTTCAGGCGTGTAGTGTCTGTCACATATTATACTAATTCAGGTTCAAAAAATCTCTGATCAGCGGACTTCGGTTCTAGCACCAGAAAAATAAATACACATAAATTAATAGTAACTCCGGGAGCGAGGCCGAAAAACATTAAGCAGAACAACCGATCGCTCGGACGGTCGAGAGGCGGACATCCTTGAGGGTGCTAATTGCTACTCTTCGATCGCTCCAGCCGTGCAAGCCCACCGGGCAGCTTGCTGTGAGAGTCGAGCTCTCTTTGCGCTCAAAGAGTGTCTCCTTAGCTAAGATTACAGCTAATACCATCAATATTCGATCGTGACCTACGAACCCCTGCATCACAAATATCGCCCCCAGACATTTGCCGAATTAGTCGGTCAAGAGGCGATCGCCCAAACCCTCACCAGCGCCATCCTACAAGAGCGCATAGCACCAGCATATCTATTCACCGGCCCCAGAGGCACTGGTAAAACCTCCAGTGCCAGAATTTTCGCCAAATCCCTCAACTGTATTTCTACTGGTGTTCCCACCCCGACACCCTGCGGCAAATGCAACGTTTGCCAAGAAATTGCCCGAGGTTCGACACTAGATGTCATCGAAATTGACGCCGCCAGCAACACGGGAGTAGACAACATTCGGGATTTGATCGAACGAGCTCAATTTGCCCCAGTACAGTGTCGCTATAAAGTATATGTCATCGACGAAGTTCATATGCTCAGTACCCAGGCATTTAATGCCTTATTAAAAACCTTAGAAGAACCGCCAGATCGCGTAGTATTCGTCCTCGCAACAACCGACCCACAAAGAGTCTTACCAACCATCATCTCTCGCTGCCAGAAATTCGACTTCCGCCGGATTCCCCTCGACTCAATGACCGCGCACTTGCATAAAATTGCCAAATTAGAAAATATCAATATTGTCAGTAATGCAGTACAAATGGTCGCTCAACTCGCCCAAGGAGGGCTGCGAGATGCCGAAAGTTTGCTCGACCAACTAAGCTTATTTTCCGGTGAAATAACAGTTGAAAAAGTTTGGGATTTAGTCGGCGCAGTCCCCGAAAATGACTTGATGGAATTGCTGCAAGCTATAGAAAACGACGATCCTACAGCATTAATAGACATGACCCGCCACCTCATGGATCGCGGTCGGGAACCGCTAATCGTGCTGCAAAGTCTCGCCAGCTTTTACCGAGATTTGCTAATAGCCTCATCAGCACCGAAGCGGTCGGATTTAGTAGCTTTGACAGCCGGAACTTGGGAAAAACTTTGCACTTTTGCCCGCAATTGGAATGCTGAGTTAATTTTAGCCGGTCAGAAACACTTGCAAACTCACGAAGTGCAAATCAAAAATACTACTCAACCGCGTTTATGGCTGGAAGTTACGCTGTTGGGATTATTGCCCTCAGCAATTAGAACTCAGCAGCAACCAATAAGCGAACCAGCGAGAAATGTTGCTCAATCACAGATTTACCCCCCCCAACCCAGGGCGGGCACGGGGGCACCGCCCCTACAATCGGGGGGGAGCCAGACATTGGATATTGAACAGCCTCCCGCTGCCAAAACTCAAAATACTCCACTTCAGCCGCCACCTATTGCTAATCGGACAGAAAACACATCGACCGCACCGATTCCCGAATCTGTACCAACTGCTGAAAGGAATCAAACAAATTATTCACCGACTAATTCAGCCGATGAAATGGATTTAAATCGAGTGTGGGAACAGGTACTTGACCGCGTGCGGCCGTTCAGCACTCAAGTCCTGCTTCGCCAACACGGAAATCTAGTAATTTTTACCAATAATACTGCCTATGTTAAGATCCGAGCGCCGAAGCTGCTCAATACAGCTAAAGACAAAGTAGCTAATATTGAAGAAGCTTTTTTGCAAGTTTTTAACCGACAAGTAATAGTAAAAGTTGGATTAACAAATCCCGCTGAAACTAATAGTTCCCGCGCCAAGGATTTGCCAACTTCTCATGGACGTGTTGCCGAAAATCCTAGGAGTTCTGATCCTGCGGGCGATGCGAATCAACAGGTGCAGCACTCAGGGGGTTCTGAGGTTCCCGAGGATGTTTATAGGGATGAGGGAGAAGAACAAAAACATTCACCAGCGGCTGAAAATACGGTCGTTAATGTGTCGGCAATTTCCGAGGTACGATCATCGCAGACAAACCGCTCTACAGAATCTCAGAATGACTTAAATGCTCAGGCTGTAGCGGTGCGTGCTGATGCTCAAGCTGTCGCAAATACGACTAGACAATTAGCTAATATGTTTGATGGGGAAGTAGTCGATTTGTCGAATGATTTAGAGATTTGGGAGTCGCCAACTTTTAGATTGGAATCTGAACCGGATTTTCCCGAGTTATCTTCTGATTTAGGTGAGGATGATTTTATCGATTGGTAATCGAATGGTTTTTGGAGTTCAACCCCCTATGCAGTTCTCTATTTTTCTAGTTCTAGTAGCACTTTTGGTGTGGATATTTGTAGGTGTCTGGGATTTTATAGCTCCAGAACTTACCAGAAAGAATTGGTTGAAAGCCGGAACCCTTTGAGGGAGAAATTAAAATCAGAGTATTCATTACTCCAATCCTCTTCCTTCTAGGTAGAGGTCGCTCTCAAACTGTCAACTGTCAACTGCGGTGCCCGCTCGCCCTTTAAATCGAAGCGAACGGCTACGCGAGCGGATAAACGCAGTCGTTGGGTCAACTGTCAACTGTTGAAAGGAAGCTTGCTTTGGGCTAGACTTGCAACACCAGTTATTTGTATAATTTTAATAATACTTGCCGTCCTGCTGAGGTAGATAAAAAATGAGAAAAATTTTGAGCGAATACGATTTTCCTTTTTTATTAGGTATCGATTTAGAATCAGAATGGAAGAGAGTTTTGACCGTAGTTGAAAAACATCCTTGGTTAACTGTTGATGGGTATTTTCAGAATGAACAACAATACCGCCGTTACCAAATTAGCATGGGGACAGCGGCGAGTGAAGTTGAGCTTTGGCAAATCGAAAATTGGAATGATAAATATTATCTTGACGAAATTTATCGCTCTAGGTATTGGCTGAGTCAAATAGACTCCATCAAATCATTTAATTATCGACATACAAGTTATGGGTTAAAACACGCTTGTGAAAATTGGTGGGGTGTAGAGACAAGTAAATTGGGTATTGAAGACAGTGTTTCTTATGTTGCTAACGGTTGCTTGATTGTAGCAGCTTTAATTTTAGAATGGAAATTCACTGATACTTACCAAGGAGAGCGATCCCTTAATGTGCATTTCCCGATTAGTGAAAAAAGTCTGAAACTATTGAAACCCGATTATATAGGTTAAACCCGAAATGACTAAAAATCAACTTCTGTCGCTTCCTAGTTGGGAATTGGGCAATTTTAGATTTTAGATATTCATCTGCGTTAATCTGTGTTTATCTGCCTATATCTGCGGTTAAAAAAAGAAAATTTCTTAACCGCAGATGAAAATTGACAATACAAAAACTTTTAAGCCGACTCCGGTTTCGGCAGGGAAGACGGAAGCACCAACAACTCGGCGGTCGATCGCTTCTCGACCATTTCCTTAGTAATCGTACACCGGGAAACATCCTTGCGCGAGGGCAACTCGTACATCACATCCAACATCAACTCTTCCACAATTCCCCGCAGCGCCCGCGCCCCAGTTTTGCGGCGATATGCTTCTTGGGCGATCGCCCGAATCGCATCCGGCTTAAAATCTAACTGTACGTTATCCATCTTCAGCAGCTTTTGATACTGCTTAACCAAAGCATTGCGCGGTTCCGTCAAAATCGCCATCAGCGTTTCCTCATCCAGCGGTTCCAACACCGCCGCTACGGGCACCCGCCCGATAAACTCAGGAATCATCCCAAACTTCACCAAATCGTCCGGTTCCAGTTGCTTGAGTACATCAGCGGCCCGCTTTTCCTTCGGCTGAGCTTCTCCGGGCTGAATAAAACCCATTGACTTTTTACCCGTTCTCTGCTCGATCACTTTTTCCAGACCGACAAAAGCGCCGCCGCAGATAAACATGATATTGCTAGTATCAATTTGAATGCAGTCTTGATAGGGATGCTTGCGGCCGCCTTGGGGAGGTACATTGGCGATCGTCCCCTCCAGCATCTTCAACAGCGCCTGCTGCACTCCTTCACCCGACACATCCCGCGTAATCGAAGGATTTTCGCTCTTACGAGCAATTTTGTCAATTTCATCAATATAAATTATCCCGCGCTGCGCCTCTTCCACATCCATATCTGCCACTTGCAGCAGCCGCAGCAAAATATTTTCCACATCTTCCCCGACATAGCCCGCTTCCGTCAACGTCGTCGCGTCAGCCACCGCAAACGGCACGTCGAGCATATCCGCCAGCGTCTGAGCCAGCAGAGTTTTTCCGCAGCCCGTCGGCCCGATTAACAAAATATTTGACTTTTGGAGTTCTACTTCTTCCGGGGGGTGCTTGCCGCTATTTTTGGCATGGATAAAGCTCAGGCGCTTGTAGTGGTTGTAAACAGCCACCGAGAGCACCTTTTTCGCCTCATCTTGCCCGATCGCGTTTTCGTCGAGGTAATTTTTAATTTCCCTCGGCTTCGGAATTTGGCTCATCGACATACTTTTGCCCGAGGTAGCGCGGCGCTTTTGCGTCGTTTCCTGCTTCGGAGCCGCCGCTGCGGGCACTCCACTCGAATCAAACAACTCCTCATCTAAAATTTCATTGCACAAGTCAACGCATTCGTCGCAGATATACACCCCGGGCCCTGCGATTAACTTGCGTACTTGCTCTTGAGACTTGCCACAAAACGAACATTTTAGATGGGAGTCGTACTTAGACATAACAGCCTCTTAATTCAGTGCAGTGACATTTTCTCCCGCAGCCGGAAGATTTTCCTTTTCGATAACTCGATCGACCAAACCGTAATTTTTGGCTTCCTCGGCTGACATAAAAAAGTCGCGCTCAGTATCAGCCTCTAACTTATCTAGTGATTGACCTGTGTGGTGCGACAGCAGTTCATTCAGCTTACGCTTATGATAAAGGATTTCTTTGGCTTGAATCTCAATATCAACTGCTTGACCTTGAGCGCCTCCGAGTGGCTGGTGGATCATAATCCGGGAACTCGGAAGAGACATCCGCTTACCCGGGGCTCCTGCTGTCAGCAGAAATGCGCCCATACTCGCTGCCAAACCGTAACAAATCGTCACCACATCCGGGCGGATTTGCTGCATTGTGTCATAAATTGCCATCCCGGCCGTCACCGAGCCCCCGGGGGAATTAATGTACATTTGCACATCTTTTTCTGGGTCTTCGGCATCCAGATACAATAGCTGAGCCACTATCGAGTCAGCAACTTCGTCGGTTACGGGGGTTCCTAAAAACACAATTCGCTCCCGCAGCAAGCGCGAGTAAATGTCAAAGGCGCGCTCGCCCATCCCCGACTGTTCTAGTACCATCGGCACTACATTGCTGGGGCTGTCGGTGACATCAAAATCGTTATAGCTTGTAATTAGGTAATTGGAAGATTGAGATACAACCATAAGACACCAGTCAAGGATTCTAGACAATTTGCTGCTGTTGAAAGCTTGAAATTAAGCCGCCAGCTTTTAACTATTATGCCTCGAATGAACCCAGATGGGGGGAATGGGAAATGGGGCATTGGCCCGCGCAGGGCATAGTCGAGCAAAAATCTTGTGACTATTTAACCCAAATTCAACAGTAGTTCGACATTAAACGTAAAATTCGATCGCACTTCAGATACCCCCGCTCGATCCCCGCCGTAGGGACACTCAAGCGTGCCCATTAGTGTCAACAACCAGGCTAAAACCCTTGATAAATCTCGGTTTTACGCTCCCGTCTAGATCCCCCTAAATCCCCACCCCCCCTAGCCCCCCCAAGGGGGTAGGGGGACTTAAAGAGGCTTCTTGTCCCCCCCTTCTTAAGGGGGGCTAGGGGGGATCTGGCTTTAACAATCAAATAGCCGTCTCTGACTGGGTTTAACGTGTTTGTTGACACGAAGAAGGGCTGGCGTGCGGTGTCCCTACTACTTTCATTCTGGGCCCTACTCTTCGCCTACGACTTCAACTTCGACGCTTGTGGCTGAAACATCCAAAACTTCAGCGTCTGATTCTTCTAATTCTTCCGATTCTGCTGCGGGAGTCAGAGAGCCTTCAGGTAGAAGTTCGATTGTCCCTTTTTCTTCCAACCATTTCAGGGTTTTTTGTTTGAGCAAGTCTTCTTCTACAAATTCCATCAATTTCATGGGGTCAAAATCTCCTTTGGGAAATTGCTTTCTGACTCTTGCTACTTCTTCTACTACTTCTTCTGGCTCAACAGATAAGGATTCCAGCTTGGCTATTTCTGCCAGAGCTAGAGACTGCTTAAGTCGATCGACTGCTTCTGGACGCGAGCGTTCCCGCATCGGCCCCATGTTTTCTTCGGTAAACAGTTGGTTGATATCTATGCCGTAATTTTTCAACTGAACTGCTTGTTGGTTCAACAAATAATCGATTTCGCGATCGAGCATTGTTTCGGGGATTTCGACTTCTATTAGCTGCACGAGTGCTGCTGATATCGCTTTTTCCTTATTAGCAGATGTCTTATTTTCTTGGTCTGCTTTAAACCGTGTTTCCAGGGATTCACGCAGTTCTGCTAAAGTTTCAAACTCACTGACTTCTTGGGCGAAGTCATCGTCCAACTCCGGCAATTCTTTTTCCTTAAGTTCTTTCAGGGTAATCGTAAATACTGCGGGTTTTCCGGCTAGTTCTTCACTGCTGTACTCATCGGGGAACTGCACAGAAACTTCTCTAGTTTCTCCTGGATTCATCCCCATCATACCTTGAATAAAGCCCGGTACAAACTGATTTTCTGACAGTTCTACTTGAAAGTCTTCTGCTTGGCCGCCGGGAATTTCTGCGGGTGTTTCGCCTTCGGCTGCTTCTGCAAATTTGCCGGAGAAATCAACCAAAGCCATATCTCCTAGCTGAGCCGGCCGGCCTTCTACGGGGATTAAAGCAGCTTTGTCCGATCGGTATTTTGCCAGTACCTCATCCACCTGAGCCTCATCGTAGTTAGCTTCTTCTGCTTGAAGCTGCAAACCGGTGTACTGCCCCATTTTGACTTCTGGTTTTACGTCAACCTTAGCTGTAAAAGTCAAAGTCTGTTCTGGATCGAACTTAGCTAGTAACTCATCAAACTCGATCGCCAGTTCAAAACTGCCAATTGCCTGAATTTTTTCTTGTTCGAGGGCTTTTTGCAGCGAATCATTAATCAAATTTTCCAAAGCCGTCGCCTTCAAGCGAGTCTGGCCCAGGCGCTGTAGCAAAACTTGGCGGGGAACTTTGCCTTTGCGGAACCCAGGAATATTGACCTCGCGAGCAAATTGTTTAATTACTTGCTCGTAGGCTTGTTTTGACTTTTCTGATGGCACTTCGATTTCCAGACCAATTTGGCTAGCTGGAAGTTTTTCCTGGGTTACTTTCATCGGCTTTTTTTGATATTTAACAATAGTTTGATAAAATACATACAAATCTGACTTTGCCTGCATTTTAAGTTTGTACGCTTTGACTTGTAGCGGCACAACTACAAACTCCTCTACCGGATGAGACTGTAAGTCGTGACCGGTTACTTTTTTGGCTTTTGCCAAATAGTTTTAGTTTGAGGATACTAGCTTTTGGTGCTAGGAAAGTGGAGGTTAAGTCCACCAATTGCCGATGAACCATAGCACATATCGCCCTGTGATGTCAATGTTTCCGGCGGCCAGTCAAAGTCAGCGGATACTTCAAGCTGGCAGAAGGATGCGGATCGGTGCGGGGCGATCCAATAGCTGCAAGCTTCGCTAACGGCGAAAGATGCTAATCTGGAATTGGCGGCGATGGCTACGCCCCGGCTTACGCCTACGAGCTGCAATCTGACTCGTCCGATCGACCGCTGGGGTTAACTCCACCCTTGTCATCCTCTCATGCTCCCGATGTCGCCTAAAATTAATTAAGTTTGATATTGAGTATTGCGGTTATTTTAATTTGAGATTTCGATCGTTTAAACTCTAATTTGTGGAGGAAAGTAATTTGTCTCAATCCTATCGAGTTGCCATTTTAGGAGCCACCGGCGCAGTCGGTGCCGAGCTGCTAGAACTCTTGCACAGCCGCAGTTTTCCGGTAGCTCACTTGAAGCTGCTGGCTTCGGAGCGTTCTGCGGGTTCAAAATTGCCGTTTGGCAGCGAAATGCTGACGGTCGAGGCCGTGGGGGAGCGATCGTTCGATAACGTAGATCTAGTGCTCGCCTCAGCAGGCGGCTCTATTTCCAAATTTTGGGTTCCGAAAGCAGTGGCGGCCGGGGCAGTGGTAATTGACAATTCCAGCGCTTTCCGCATGGATGCGGCGGTACCGCTAGTGGTTCCCGAAGTCAATCCCCAAGCGGCGGCATCTCACCAAGGTATCATCGCTAATCCCAACTGCACGACGATTTTGATGGCAGTTGCCGTTTGGCCGCTGCACAAAGTTAGGCCCGTCCAGCGCATAGTCGTAGCAACTTACCAATCTGCCAGCGGCGCAGGTGCGAGGGCGATGGAGGAAATGAAAAATCAAGCAAGAGCAATTTTGCAGGGGGAAACTCCCAAAACAGATATATTTCCCTACCCCTTAGCTTTTAATTTGTTTCCGCACAATACGCCGATTAACGATTTGGGGTATTGTGAGGAAGAGATGAAAATGGTTAACGAAACTCGGAAGATATTTGGGACGGAGGAAATCAGAATTTCTGCAACTTGCGTTCGGGTTCCCGTACTGCGCGCCCATTCCGAAGCGATTAATCTGGAGTTTGCCGAGCCTTTTAGTCCGATCGAGGCCAGGGAAATCTTAAAGCAGGCGAGCGGGGTTAAGCTGGTAGAAGACTGGCAAGCTAATTATTTTCCGATGCCCGCAGAGGCTAGCGGTAAGGATGAGGTGTTAGTCGGCAGGATTCGCCAAGATATTTCTCACCCCTGCGGGTTGGAGATGTGGCTGTGCGGCGATCAAATTCGCAAAGGGGCGGCTTTAAATGCGGTGCAGATAGCTGAATTGCTAGCAGACAAAGATTTGCTGCGAATCAAAGCAGTGGCGGCTTATAATTAGCGGCGATGGCAATTTGGCAATTGAAATGAAGATTTTAGATAAACCTTTGATCTGAAATCAAAAATTTAAAATCAAAAATCAACAGTCTAAAATCGGAGAAAGTGTGGTAAAGTTTGGACGGGTTCTGACTGCAATGATTACGCCGTTTAAGGAAGACGGCAGCGTTAATTATGCCGTAGCAGAACAATTGGCAGTTCATTTAGCCGATCGCGGTACTGATAGCTTAGTAGTGTGCGGAACTACGGGCGAATCTCCCACTATGAGCTGGGATGAAGAGTACCAATTATTTCAGGTGGTGCAAAAAGCGGTGGCCGGCAAAGCCTTGGTAATAGCCGGAGCCGGATCGAATTCTACTTCAGAAGCAGTCGCAGCTACCCAAAAAGCAGCTAAACTAGGGTTAGATGGTTGTTTGCAGGTCGTTCCTTATTACAACAAGCCGCCGCAAGAAGGTTTGTACAACCATTTTCGGGCGATCGCGCAATCTGCTCCAGAATTGTCTATAATGTTATATAACATCCCCGGCCGCACAGGTCAGAATATGTTGCCGGAGACGGTAGCTCGATTGGCAGAAATTCCCAATATAGTAGCCGTAAAAGAAGCAAGTGGCAACTTGGATCAAGCCAGCCAAATTCGATGCTTGACACCCCCTGAATTTGCCATTTATTCTGGAGATGATTCCCTAACTTTGCCAATGCTGGCAATAGGAGGATCTGGTGTAGTTAGCGTAGCCAGCCATCTGGTGGGAGAACAACTGCAACAGATGATCAAAGCTTTCGAGGCCGGTCAAGTTCAAGTCGCTACCCAGATTCACTTGCAACTTTTTGACTTGTTTAAAGCTCTATTTCTCACCACAAATCCCATTCCCGTCAAGACAGCTCTCAAACTTCAAGGCTGGGATGTAGGTTCCACCCGTCCGCCCCTGTGCGATCCGCCCGTTGAGGTAACTCAAAAGTTAAAGGACGTACTGAGTCAACTAGCACAGGTATCAGCTAGCTAGACTAGATAGGCGAGAACGAGTTTTCTGAAAACTAAATATTTGGTTGTCATCAGTCATCAGTCATTAGTCATTAGTTATGAGCTATCAGTTATTAGCTGACAACTAAGAATTGGTGATTGAGATGGGAGACAACTAACTGTACGGGAGAGTAAAACCCGTAGGGAATTTTTCCAGAAATATCTTGGAAAAAATCTCCCATTAACGAACAGAAGACGACAACAGACAACAGACAACAGTCAACAGACAACAGACAACAGACAACAGTCAAATAACAAAATAACTAACAAAGGATACGCATGATCAAAAATACAACTGCACAAGTTCTAAAAGTTATTCCCCTCGGCGGGTTGCACGAAATCGGTAAAAACACTTGTGTGTTCGAGTACGGCGACGAAATAATTCTTTTAGATGCAGGTTTAGCGTTCCCGACAGATGGAATGCACGGTGTAAATATTGTCCTCCCAGACATGACTTACCTGCGGGAAAATAGCCACAAAATTCAAGGTATGATCGTAACTCACGGTCACGAAGACCACATTGGCGGCATCCCTTATCACCTCAAAGAATTTGAAATTCCAGTCATTTACGGCCCGCGTTTGGCGATGGCTTTGCTAGCCGGAAAATTGGAAGAAGCCGGAGTGTCTCACCGCACTGAATTGAGGACTGTTCGACCCCGCGACACGGTAAGAATTGGCAAGCATTTCTTAGTCGAATATATTCGCAACACTCACTCAATGGCCGATAGTTTCACGGTGGCAATTCATACTCCCGTGGGAATTATTATCCACACCGGAGACTTTAAAATTGACCATACTCCTGTAGACGGCGAGCATTTTGACTTGCAAAAGCTGGCGGAGTACGGGGAAAAAGGCGTACTGTGCTTAATCAGCGATTCTACTAACTCGGAAGTTCCCGGTTTTACGGCTTCAGAACGTTCTGTTGCTCCGAATTTAGACAGAATTATTGCTCAAGCAACGGGACGGGTAATGCTGACGACTTTTGCTTCGTCGGTACACCGATTGCAAATTGTTTTAGAATTGGCGAAGAAAAACAATCGGTATGTCGGAGTGGTTGGTCGATCGATGTTGAATGTCATCGCTCACTGTCGCAATCTCGGCTACATCAAATGCGAAGATAGTCTTTTCAAACCTCTGAAAGAAATCCGCAATTTGCCCGATGACAAGGTACTGATTTTAACAACGGGTTCCCAAGGCGAACCGATGGCGGCGATGACTCGCATTGCTAACGGAGAACATCACGAAGTGAAAATCAGAAATGGCGATACAGTCATTTTCTCAGCTAACCCAATTCCGGGCAATACGATCTCCGTGGTAAATACGATCGACAAATTGATGATGCTGGGCGCAAACGTGGTTTATGGGCGCGATAAAGGCATTCACGTTTCGGGACATGGTTGTCAAGAAGACCAAAAGTTAATGATTAACATGACTCGTCCCAAGTTCTTCTTGCCGGTGCACGGCGAACACCGGATGCTGGTTCAGCACTCCAAGACGGCTCAAAGCATGGGCATTCCCGCTAGCAATATGGTGATTATTGACAACGGTGATGTCGTAGAGTTGACCGAAAATACGATGCGACTGGGTACTAAAGTGCCTTCAGGAGTTGAATTAGTTGATTCATCGCGATCGGGCGTAGTGAAGGCGAGTGTCCTCAAGGAACGTCAGCAGTTAGCCGGAGATGGTGCGGTAACGGTAGCGGCGGCTTTGAATTGGGAAGGCAAATTAGTTGCTAAACCAGAAGTCCACTTGAAAGGTGTAGTGACATCAGCCGATCGCGCGGAAGTGATCGGACTGATCAATGAAACCATCGAAACAGTTTTGAGCGATCGTTGGTCAGAATTTATTCTACCTGCTACTGCTGACTCACAACTTAATGTTGACTGGATCGGAGTTCAAACGCAAATAGAAAAAGCAATTGGGCGAGTGCTGCGCCGACAACTGCAAAGCAATCCGATGCTGGTATTCCTGATGCAAATTCCTGAAGAAGCAGTGCGATCAGAAGTTGTGCAAAGAACTCAGCTTTCGCTCGAAGCACCTAAACTAGCATCATCAGTACCAGCCCCAGTACCAGCCCCAGTTAATACAGTAACAGGTCGCCGTCGTCCTCGGACTGCTGCAAAAGTAGCTTCCGTCGTCTCCTAGTTTCATTGACAGAAAGTGGCAGGATAAAACCTGTCGCTTTAGCTGTCAAACCCGCCCTTCCGATTTTCAAAAGTTACCGTTGATCGACTTAATTGACACTCTCAGGGCTGAAGCCACTGAGAGCATTCATCTACAAGTTTCATGCAATGACAAAATTGCCTGGTACTGAGGCAGAGAAAATTCAGCAAGTCTTAGAGGGTTGCCAAGAAATTCTAGGAATTGAATACAGGCGGGAGATGTATGAGTTGAATTAGCCGATGAAGGCGATAATTGCAATAAAATAGTTTGATAAGTAGACCAACCTAAAAAACAAAACACCGAATTCCCCGACTTCTTAAAGAAGTGGGGAATCTATAGCTGATCTACCTGCATCTGCGGTTAAAAATCAATCAATCATATCGTTTCCGGTAGCATCGGAATTATTAGGCAAAATTAGGACACTCCGAGAGCCCATAGGTGTCAACTTAACGCCAAACCCATTCAGAGACTACTGTTTGACGATAAAGGTCAGATCCCCCCTGGCCCCCCTTAAGAAGGGGGGGAAAGGGGGGGTGAAAGTCCCCCTTCCCCCTTGGGGGGGCTAGGGGGGGTGGGGGATGCGAGGGGGATCTAGACTGCGGTAAAAACGAGATTTATCAAGACTTTCAGGCTTAAGTTGACACTCCTTGGGCAGTGCCGTTTCCCTACAATACTATTTTCGGTATGGAAACGGCATTGCCGTGTCCTCTATATTATTCCAATGCAACCGGATTTGATATCACCACCAACAGCCGGCACAATGCTAACTTCATCACCATCTTTGAGGGCAGTTTTTGAGTCGTCCAAAAAGCGGATGTCTTCGCTGCTGACGTAGAAGTTTAGAAATCTGCGAGGTTCTGTTTTTTCGTCACACAGGCTTTTTTTGATTCCGGGACAATTTGTTTCGAGGGATTCAATCATATCGTTTCCGGTTGCATCGGTATTGTTCAAACAGTTAACAGTTAACAGTTAACTGTTAGAGTTGGTCGTCCCAGAGTCTAAATATTAATAAATATTAAATAATTCTCAGATAGACAGCCAGCGTGCAAATCCAAATCGCTTAAAAAACCTTTATTTAGAATGTTTACGTACATTTACGAAATTTAATTAAAGTAAATGTAAAGATCTCAGTGGAACTACGGAAATTGATAGATATAATAGGTTGTACATGACGTGCATCTATTTCGGTGATTTGGAGAAAAATATGAATACTATGCGTACTTTGATTCAGCTCACAACAACGGCCACTCTGGCTGCCTGCCTGCAAGTGAGTTCGATCGGCATCGCAAATGCGGCTCGACTTACCAGCTACTCCACAAACAGCCCTAGCACGGGGGAGGGCTCCGGGCCATCGACCTCCACAGTCTTGACAGTTGGACAAACCTCCTGGTTTCCAAATTACCCAAAAAAATACGAACCAGACCCGAACGGGAACCCCAGAAGTGACGGTACGGGGACGCGCTGAACCCAATTTTTTACTCTTCTATTCGCCCAGATTTGTACCAATTGGATTGGTTAATTAAAGTATGGCTGCACCAATCCGGCTCAGTCAGTGGAAAGTCTACTCGGTAGTGACCGCCGCGGCTTTCGGTGCGAAACGCAGCACTTTTGAGAATTAAGTAGCCAATATCCAATAAATTGCCAACTTCCCCCCAATTTCGCAAAATCGAGCTGTTTTGAACATCAGCAGGGGAAAAATCAATCATTTGTCCTGGCCGTAAATTAAGCAAAGTTTGACTCAAAGGCAAAGAGGCAAATCCTTGCCGCCAAATTTCAACTTGGACGATCGCACTCTCCAGATCGCTTTTTCCCCGGCAAATTCCGGCACTTTGCCACACCAAATTCGGCAATTCGACCCGCAATTTTTTGATCGTCTTAATGTCCTTTTCAGAAATCGATTTTTCCCGGATTTCCCCTGCATCGAACTCATCTGGCAAGGTCTCGGACTTTCCACCTTCTACATCCAAAAGTCCCATCTGCGCGCCAAAAACCAGACATTCCAGCAGCGAATTGCTCGCCAAGCGGTTAGCGCCGTGTACTCCGGTGCTGGCAGTTTCTCCCACGGCGTACAAACCCGGAATCGAAGTTTGGTTAAACTTGTCAGCCACAATCCCTCCCATCCAGTAATGGGCGGCGGGCGTTACGGGCACTGGTTCGGAAAAAATATCAATTCCCCAATCAGCGCACACTTGAATAATATTCGGAAACCTGTAGCGCAGTCGATCGACCGCAATCGGGCGCAAATCCAGCCAAACGTGAGGTTCCCCCGTCTTCTGCAAGTGGCGGAAAATAGCGCGGCTGACGACATCGCGAGGGGCGAGTTCGCCGCTGGGGTGAGAGTCAAAAGCAAAGCGATATCCCTTGCTGTCTACCAAATGAGCTCCTTCTCCCCGCACCGCTTCGCTGATCAGAAACCTCGGCGCGCCCGCTTTGCTTAGGGCTGTCGGGTGAAACTGCACAAATTCTAAATCTCGCAGTAGCGCCCCAGCGCGCCACGCGAGCGCCACTCCGTCTCCGGTACTTACCGACGGGTTAGTCGTTTGAGCAAAAACCTGTCCGCCGCCGCCTGTGGCGAGCACCACGACCTCTGCTCGCAGCCACTTGACCCGGGAGCCAAAAATCGCGCTAATGCCCTGACAGCGCCCTGTTTCGTCTAGCCACAGACTCAAAGCAAAGGCCGGGGATACGAGTTGAATATTTTTGCG
Source organism: Cyanobacteria bacterium VAR_87_metabat_62 (assembly GCA_031427135.1). Taxonomy (GTDB): domain Bacteria; phylum Cyanobacteriota; class Cyanobacteriia; order Cyanobacteriales; family Microcoleaceae; genus Microcoleus. Next base: position 94,210 of record JANPMV010000020.1, read on the forward strand.
GCTCAATACTTTTGCTGTCAGCGTACTGACAACTGCTTTACCCGTAGTGTCGGCGGAGTGGAGGACTCGGCGGCGGGAGTGGGCGGCTTCTAGGGTGAGGGCTAAATCTGGGCCCGTGCGATCGAAAGCAACGCCCATTTTCACCAGGGAGTCAATGCAGGCTGGCGCTTCTTCGACTAAAAATTTCACCGCCTCCAAATCGCAAAGACCGGCTCCGGCAGCTAGTGTATCCTGAACGTGCAGTGCTGCGGAATCTTCAGGGGCGATCGCCGCGGCAATCCCTCCTTGGACCCAATCGCTGGCAGAAACAGGCAGGACATTTTTATTAATCAAGCCCACGTGCAAATGTTCTGAGAGGCAAAGTGCCGTGTACAAACCGGCCGCGCCAGCACCAATCACTAATACGTCAAATTTGTCAGTCATATACCAGAAGGAAGAAGGAAGAAGTCAACCCCCCCCTACCCCCCCCAAGGGGGGAAAGTCGGAAGGAAGAAGGAAGAAGGAAGAGCGATAAAATCAATAATTTTAGGAATTTAAAAGGTGCTAACCGCCTGATTGGTTGCTACGCTAACCAATCAGGCGAGTTGAGATTTTAAATTTGAGATTTTAGAGTTACTCCTGAAAAATTAAAGGCAGAAGTCATCAGCCTAAGAGAAAAAAATCTTTTCTTTCTGCCTTCTGCCTTCTGCCTTCTGCCTTTTGCCTTTTGCCGATCGATGAGAACCAGTTCTACCTAGTCATAAAGACCATTATTCAACCTGGTGTCTCCTTCAATAAACACTGATTCGACATCAGTTACGGTGAATTTGTCCATGTTAGCTTGCAGCACCTTTTTCTGAGCTTCCGTCAAGTTTGAAATGTTGAGTACATCCTCAACTTTTTCGTAAGGAGCATTCTTAATAATTAGTCCAGCTAAAGTGGGATACAACCCTCGAAACTCCCGAAAGTCCCGGACGGCGCTGTTGTTCAAATCAAGTTTTTTGCCATATTCTGTGGCAAGCTTGTCATCGGCGCGATTGGTTCTAACCGGAGCTTCAACAGCTAGGATCGAGGATGATGGCAAGACGATACGGCTCAAGGTTGCCGCGATCGCGCTCGTGTCTCCAGCCCATGCAAAGCAGCCCAGCACTAAGCCCAATACTGCCAATAGACGACCCAATCGTTTCATGAAGTTTTGTCTCCCAATTTCATACACAGCATTTATTATGTAGAGATTACCATTTTGCTTATGCAGTTTTCGCAAGAGATCTGCCACGGCACGGACTAAGTATGATTCCTTAACTCTTGCCGATCGATTTCAGAAAAGCGTTCAAGTCAGCATAAGTACCGCCGTAAGTCACGCTGGGAGTGTCGTAACCCTTCAAAGCAACGGTGTGCTGCTCAAAAGCGCCTTCGGCACCCAATTCCTTGAGGTATTTGTAGGTTGTTTCTCCTACGGCGATATCCTTGCCGAGTTGCTTGGTGCAAGATTCCAGGCGAAATGCTGCGTTTACAGTATCTCCCAAGGCGGTGTAGTCCGATCGGTCGCTGCTACCAGAATTTCCCACCATTGCATAACCAGTATTGATTCCGGCACCGACTCGCAAAGGAAAAGGCAGCGGGTAACGGCTGCTGAGTTCGTCCGTTGCTTTGTGCAGTTGGCTCAAAGCTTGACAAATCTGCATCATTTCCTCGCTGCTGACACCGCTGGGTTTGTGGAACCAGACGGCCATAATCGCATCGCCGATGTATTTGTCTACCCAACTGCCGTGTTCGCGAATGATTTGTCCAGAAGAGCGGAACCAATTGCCGATGACTTCTGACAGCAGGGTTTCGTCTAGCTGTCTAGTCAAAACTGTAAAGTCTCGGATGTCCATTACCATGACGCTAATCAGGCTGCGTACCGTCAAAGTCGCTGTAAAATCTTCAGAGTCATTGTCGTGTATTCGATCGAGCCGGCGGCCCGCAGTTGGGTTGTAGAAGTCCAATTCGGTTTGACCGAAAATAATCCGATCGCCATTTCTGAGCGTCACAGGAATACTCACCCGTCGCCCGTTGACAAAAGAACCGTTGCGGCTACCCAAGTCGATCAGATAGAACTCTCCTGTCTCCATTTGCTGTAACATCGCGTGATTGCGGGAAATCCAGCGATCGATCAACACAAAATTATTGTCATCATTCCGCCCTACAGTCCAGCAATTGCTGCCGGAGAGCGGCAAGTAGCGATTGCCGCTTTCTGTACGAAGTACCAAATGTGGATTGGCTTGCAAAGTCACCACAGCCCTAGAAACAACATCAAGTCAACCGATTTGAGGTTTTAAACTTTAAATTTTAACTTTACTTTGCGGCTTACAACTGAGATTTTTTGGTAAAAAACCTCAAATCGGCTGTTCTAAAATCTAAAATTGTGACGGTCGATCGTCGATGCACCGATTCCATACAGGATTGCCGAACTACAATTCGAGCGAAGCGCGAAGGTAGTTATGGCTCGATCATAAGGCAAAGTGTCATATTTTTCACCCCAAAGATATATCTGGGGAGTTAAATTTGCCGCTTTTTGCCAAAATATCACTTATTCCTGCTCAGCTTGCCCATAAAAATTGGAAAATTGCTCTTGTGCTCAGACCGAGAATTGTTAAACACAAGGTATCTTTAAGATTTGTTGCCAAACTTCCGGTTTTTGAAGATACAGTAATCGCCAAGACGGTTAGGACATTCGGAAACGCTGAAAATATTGCTGCGACTCCATTTTCCTTCTTCCTTCTTCCTTCTTCCTTCTGCTATATCAACAAACCCTTTTCCTCGCTGCGACGGTCAATAAAATTAGAAACAAGAAAACTTTATGTTGTCGAAGAGAATTTTGCCTTGTCTGGATGTAAAAGCTGGCCGCGTGGTCAAAGGTGTCAATTTTGTCAACCTTCTGGATGCTGGCGATCCGGTGGAAATGGCTCAGGTTTACAATGATGCGGGTGCTGATGAGTTGGTGTTTCTGGATATTACGGCGACTCACGAAGACCGGAATATTATGATCGATGTGGTGTACCGGACTGCCGATCGAGTTTTTATCCCTTTGACAGTGGGTGGCGGCATCCAATCCTTAGACACAATCAGAAGTTTGTTGAGGGCGGGGGCTGATAAAGTCAGTATTAATTCGGCGGCGGTGCGCGATCCGGGTTTGATTGACAAGGCGAGCGATCGATTTGGCAATCAGTGCATTGTAGTGGCGATCGATGCGCGCAAACGGCAAGACGCGGATCGTCCCGGTTGGGACGTGTACGTGCGCGGCGGGCGAGAAAATACGGGCAAAGATGCGATCGCCTGGGCCAAGGAAGCCGAACAGCGCGGCGCCGGCGAACTGCTGGTGACAAGCATGGACTCTGACGGTACTCAAGCCGGCTACGACTTGGCATTAACCCGAAGTATTGCTGAAATGGTGGAAATTCCGGTCATTGCTTCTGGTGGCGCTGGAAACTGCCACCACATCTACGAAGCCGTGACAGAGGGCAAAGCGGAAGCAGCGCTGCTGGCTTCCCTGCTGCATTTCGGGCAGTTAAGTGTCGGAGAAATTAAGACTTATCTGGCAAAATGTCAAGTTCCCGTGCGACAGTAATCTGCATTTTTCAGGGCATGGGGCACTTGTGCTGAGCCCTTCGACTACGCGGTTCCTGATCGTAGTCGAAGGGCTGGATAAACTCCGCCAAAGTATGAGGGATAGTTTCTTTTTCTGCGTTCTTCCTTCTTCAAAATATTCCCTAAGAAGGATTTCAAGGAACCGCATTTTCAGATAGAAGTAGATTAAGCTTAATTTGAAAGACAGCAACTTCTGCTAAATGCTATTGCTTGTATCAAACTTGAGTTAAAGATTGTGCAGAATTTGAGTTAGCTTCAGCCTGTTAACAATCTCAGCGATCAAAAATTGTAAAAATGGAGAATTTTTGTATGTCTTTTATCACCTTTAACTTCCCTGCCAAGCGTTTAGTTCGCACTTTAATAGCTGTTTGTTTTTGTGCCTTGATGTTTGTTTCTAATGCTTTTCCAGCTTTTGCCGTTACCAGCAGCCCCACCAAAGGTCAAGAGCAACTTTTGGGTATTGAGAAACAAGCTCAAGAAGTTGCCCGGAAAAACCCGATGTCTCTAGAAGAAACTCAAGAAAAAGCCAGCAAAGGCCCCAACGAAGTTCAGGGAGACGCTGACATTGAAAAAATGAAAAATCCTTCCAACACAAAGGCTACATCCTTTGAGCAACAAGTCAAAAAGGCTGTTACCAAAATCAAAGACTAACTTATCTCAAATCTGGTGGCATCAGAATTTATATTACCCACAGTCAGGACACTCAAGCGTGCCCATAGGTGTCAACAACCAGGTCAAACCCAGTCAGAGACGGTTGTTTGACTATTAAATCCAGATCCCCCCTAACCCCCCTTAAGAAGGGGGGGACAAGAGTCCGATCAAAGTCCCCCTACAACCAGGGGGATGCGAGGGGGATCTGGACTATGGTAAAAACGACATTTATCAAGGCTTTCAGGCGATTGTTGACACTAATGGGCAGTGCCGTGTCCCTACAATATGATTTTGGGTAGGGGTAGGGCCACGGCAGTGCCGTGTCCTCTACAATACGATTTTGGGTAGGGAAACGGCGGGAGTGGAGTGTCCTCTCCGGTTAGATACCCGACTTCTTCAAGAAGTCGGGTATCTGAGTATTTGGATTAAATCGAATAATAAAGTGGAAAAGATTTGGCGTCTTTCGGTTTTACAAAAACTCTTTGCTGCGGCTGTAAGTCCAATTGGTCAAACTTTTCTCGCGTCAAATTAGCATTTAGGACTTGACCGTCGTCTAAGGTTAATTCTACCTGAATTTCCCATCCCAAATGAATCAAGCGGCTGATTCTTGCAGGTACTGTTGCACTATTTTCTGTAGTTTCAATTACTACGTCGTGAGGGCGCAGGAAAATTTCTGGGTTGGGTGAGTCGAAGCCGTTGTCTTGAAACATCCTGGAAGTGCTGGGCAAGACATTGACTGGGCCGATAAAACTCATGACGAAAGCACTGGCTGGATGGTCGTAAATTTCTGCGGGTGTGCCGACTTGTTCGATTTTACCTTTATTCATGACGGTAATTCGATCGGCAACTTCCATCGCTTCTTCTTGGTCGTGCGTCACAAAGACTGTGGTAACGTGAACTTCGTCATGCAGCCGCCGCAACCAAGCGCGCAAATCTTTGCGAACTTTGGCATCTAGAGCTCCGAAAGGTTCGTCTAGCAGCAACACTTTTGGTTCTACGGCGAGGGCTCTGGCGAGGGCTACCCGCTGTCGCTGGCCTCCTGAAAGTTGCGACGGGTATCTCTCGCCCAATCCTCCCAATTGCACTAAATTCAACAATTCTTCTACCCGGGATTTGACTTTCGCCGGCGCTGTTTTCTGAATCTCCATCCCAAAAGCGATATTTTTCCGCACTGTCATGTGCTTGAATAGCGCGTAGTGCTGAAATACAAACCCAATATTGCGGTCTTGGACGCTGGTATTTGTGGCATCTTGGCCTGTCAGCCAGATTTTGCCGGAGTCGGGCATTTCTAAACCGGCAATCAGCCGCAGCAGCGTAGACTTGCCGGAACCAGACGGGCCCAGCAATGCTACTAGGGAACCGGATTCAATTTCTAAGCTGACTCGATCGAGTGCTTGGAAACTGCCAAACTGTTTTGATACGTTTTCGACAACTATGCCCATAAGAAGAAGGAAGAAGGAAGAGGGAAGAAGGAAGAAGGGTCGAAGGGTCGAAGGACTCAGGATAGGGAAAAATATTAATCTCCGGTTTTAAGGTCGGGTAATAGTAGTTTAACAGCACGATCGCACATCAGTTTGTTAATTCTAGGGTTTTGGCGATCGGTCGATCGGAAAAACTATGGAATTATAGATAAAACTTAGGAGGGGCGACACCTCCAAAACAAAACGATACAATTCTTTGCCGCCAAAGTTGCCATTTGATACTATAATGCAGCAAAAGTTAAAGCGTTTTTTAGATTTCAAGGGCTGAGGGGTAAAAGAAAATGGGAAATGTTGGACGTGTGCCTGTAGGGATTATCGGCGCTTCAGGGTACGGCGGCGTGCAACTTGTGCGATTGCTGGCGGATCACCCAGCGGCGGAAGTAGTGTATTTAGGCGGGGATAGCAGCGCGGGAAAACCTTTTTCCAGCCTTTATCCGCATCTGACTAACTGCATTGACTTGACTGTCGAGGCGATCGACCTAGATAAAATAGCGGCAAAATGTGAAGTTGTATTTCTGTCGCTGCCGAACGGTTTAGCTTGCCAAATGGCACCGACGCTGATCGAAAAAGGCTGCAAAGTCTTGGATTTGTCGGCTGACTACAGATTTGAAAATCTGGAAACTTACAAAGCTTGGTACGGCGGCGAGCGATCGGACTCTGCCTTAGCTGCAACCGCTGTTTACGGTTTGCCAGAATTGTACCGCGATCGCATTAAAAACGCTCAATTAGTAGGCTGTGCCGGCTGCTACGTCACTGCTAGTTTATTAGCCCTGGCACCCTTGCTCAAACAAGGTCTGATCGTGCCAGAAACAGCAATCATCGACGCTAAATCCGGTGCTTCGGGAGGGGGACGCAAAGCCGAAGTTAATCTCTTGCTGGCTGAAGCAGAGGGTTCTCTGGGCGCTTACGGCGTTGGCCGCCACCGCCACACGCCAGAAATCGAGCAAATTTGCAGCGATTTAGCCGGACAAGATATCAAAGTTCAATTTACTCCTCACTTAATTCCGATGGTGCGGGGAATTTTGGCAACTGTTTACTCAAATCTGCGCGATCCGGGTTTGGTGCGAGAAGATTTAATCACAATTTTTACAGCTTTTTACCGTAATTGTCCTTGGGTAAAAGTGTTGCCGGCTGGGGTTTACCCGCAAACAAAATGGGCTTGCGGCACGAATCTTTGTTATATCGGCGTGGAAGTCGATCCGCGTACTGACAGGGTAATTGTGATGTCGGCGATCGACAATTTAATTAAGGGTCAAGCCGGACAAGGTATCCAGTGTATGAACTTGATGATGGGCTGGGAAGAAACTTTGGGTTTGCCTCAATTGGCTTTTTATCCTTAATTAAGGATTGGTAATATCCAGATCGCTGGTTCCCAGGCTCTGCCTGGGAAACGATGTCCAGAGGCTCTGCCTCGAAAAGTGATCGTAAAATTACCCAAAGTCTTTGGATCGAAAAGCGAGCGGGAAATTGGAGGCAGAGCCTCCGGATCTGCGTCCCCAGGCAGAGCCTGGGAACGAGGATGACCGATTCCCAAATTTTATTTGGGCCCGTAGCCGATCGTTCCAGCATAGATCGCCCGATCGCCCAATTGCTCCTCAATCCGCAACAAACGGTTGTATTTAGCCACCCGTTCGCTGCGACACAGGGAACCAGTCTTGATTTGACCGGCGCGAGTCGCTACCGCTAAATCGGCAATTGTGGTATCTTCAGTTTCACCAGAACGGTGGCTGATGACCGATCGATAGCTGTTGCGTTTGCCAAGGTCGATCGTATCCAAAGTCTCCGTCAAAGAACCAATTTGATTCAGCTTAATCAAAATCGAATTACTAGCTTTCAAATCAATCCCTTTTTGCAGCCGCGTGCGATTAGTCACAAACAAATCGTCACCTACCAATTGAACTTTGCTACCCATTTTCTGAGTCAGCGCCACCCAACTATCCCAATCGTCTTCGTGCAAACCATCTTCAATCGAAACGATCGGATATTGACTCACTAAACCATCCAAATAATCGATTAATTCTGCCGGCGAATGAGCAACACCGTCATAGGTGTACTGGCCATCTTTGTAAAATTCGCTAGCAGCAACATCTAAAGCTAAAGCAATTTGTTCCCCAGGCTTGTAGCCAGCTTTTTCAATTGCCATCATCAACAAATCCAAAGCTTCCTGATTCGATCCTAAATTAGGAGCAAAACCGCCTTCATCGCCAACACCAGTCAGCAAATTTTTGTCTTTCAAGACTTTAGCTAGACTGGCAAATACTTCTGCTCCCCAGCGCAAAGCTTCCTTAAAAGAAGGCGCTCCCACCGGTACAATCATAAACTCTTGAATGTCTACATTGTTGTCTGCGTGGGAACCGCCGTTGATCACGTTCATCAGGGGCACGGGCAGAACGTTCGCCAACGTGCCGCCCAAGTAGCGGTAAAGGGGGAGTCCTAAAGTCTCGGCCGCCGCCTTTGCTGTGGCTAGGGACACTCCGAGAATGGCATTTGCGCCGAGGTTGGATTTGTTGGGGGAACCGTCCAAGTCAATCATGGTTTGGTCTACCAGTGCTTGGTCGATCGCATCCAGATTAGCCAAAGCAGGCGCAATTTTGTGTTCGACGTTAGCAACGGCTTTCAGGACGCCTTTACCGCCGTAACGTTTTTTGTCGTCATCGCGGAGTTCGTGGGCTTCAAAGGAGCCTGTAGACGCGCCGCTGGGGACTTGGGCGAGTCCGACAACGCCGTTGGCTAGGTAAACTTCCGCTTCGATGGTGGGGCGGCCGCGGGAGTCGAGGATTTCTCTGGCCTGGATAGATTCGATCGCAGTGTCTAGCATATTAACGATTCCTGACTTAACTCAAGGTTTGATGACAATTAGCACTCAGTAGGTTTTGCGAAACTGAGTGCTGACGCGTATTAGAGTACGCGATCCCGAGAATTATTGGCGCTATGTTCAAAATATTTGCGGATTTGGGCGATCCTCTTCGTTGGGGCAGCCAAGGGCTTTGTGTCAACAAGCCAAACTTGTTGCATAACAGTATCAGATAATTGTGACAGTAATTTGATTGTTCTAACCGCAGATTTACGCAGAATTGTTAATTGGAACCTTTGTTAACATCAGAATGTCAAAACACTCAATCAAAGAAGGAGAAACCTAAAATGTTAGAAACCAATCTCGGAGAAATTAGAGCCTTAGCCGAAAATTCCGATCCAATTATTGCCGATCCCCCCAACATTAGATTGCTAACTGCACCGTTAAATCCTGGTAGCGATTCCAACTTTTTTGACCTCACTCCCAATAATGATGTAGTTCAATTAGCAAGCGGAATTCTCCGCAATACTCCCGGTGGTTTGCGCGCTTTAGCTGGGAACGATTTTGTCCGAGGTTCAGGGGCTGCGGAACTGATGAACGGTAACAGCGGCATCGATACTTTAATCGGAGGTTGTGGTAACGATACTCTTCGCGGCGGTCAAGACTTTGACATTCTTTATGGAGAATGCGGCGGCGATTTACTCAGCGGCGATGCAGGTAATGACGTAGCTTACGGAGGTACGGGAAATGATTTTATTCGGGGCGGTAAAGGGAATGATGCTTTGGTCGGAGATAGCGGCAATGATACTCTAACTGGTGATGCTGGAGTCGATCGGCTTTGGGGAAAAGAAGGCGCAGATTTGTTTGTCCTCCGCCCAGAAGCGGGAGCAACTTCCGCAGCAATTGGTTCAGATCAACCGCGTCCTACTGGTAATTTTACTACAGATGAAGTGCCTGCCGATTTTATTCTTGACTACAACCCGAGTCAAGGTGATGTAATTGGCTTGGCCGGAGGATTGACGCGAAATGATGTTGTCTTGACTGAACGGTTTTTAACAATTGGTGATGCCAGAGATTACGACAGCAGCGGGCCTTTTCCTCCCGGCATTCCTCGGACTGCTGATTTTAGAGTCGTGAACACTAAGGCGACGGTGATTCGGGAAGCTAGTACCGGCAATATCTTGGGTTTGGTGAAAGATGTTTCCCCCAGTCAAATTCAGTTTACCTCTGTGTCGGATAGTACGATCGCCCTAGGATATGATTTGTGGAAAAAACCCGGTTTCTTTGGTTTTGATGCGTAGGCCAGAAACCGGGTTTTTGCGAGAATTGTTGGTGATAGCCAGAGACATGGGAAAAAACCCGGTTTCTACGGGTGGTGATGCGTAGGCCGCGCAGGAGACCGCAATGCCGTGTCCCTACGATAATTTTGGGGTAGGGAAACGGCACTGCCGTCTCCTCTTTCGGGCCGTGTCGTGATTCTTTCCCCACCAACCAAAAAATCCTGTCACAATAAAATGAAGACTACTGAGAAACAAAGGGTATGACGAAAGAGGAGTTGTTGCAGTTAATCGAAAAAGCCGCAGAAGAGGGCTGGACAGAATTGGATTTGGCGGGGTTGGAGTTGGCGGAATTGCCACCGGAGATTGGCAAGTGCACGCAGCTTGAGACTTTGCTGTTGGGGAAGTTCGATGAGGAGAAAGGCCGATTTCTTGGGAATAAACTAAGTGAGTTTCCTGATGTTGTTCTTCAATTAACCAATTTAAAAATACTTAACTTACCTAACAATCAGATTACCGCAATCCCAGAGGATCTCGGGCTACTGTCGAATCTGAGAGAGCTTGACCTCGATAGGAATCAGATTACCCTCATCCCAGAGGATCTCGGGCAACTGTCGAATCTGACACAGCTTAACCTCAGTGAGAATCAGATTACCGTCATCCCAGAGGCGATCGGGCAACTGTCGAATCTGACACAGCTTAACCTCAGTGAGAATCAGATTACCGTCATCCCAGAGGCGATCGGGAAACTGTCGAATCTGATAGTGTTTTACCTTTATAACAATCAGATTAGCGTAATCCCAGAGGCGATCGGGAAACTGTCGAATCTGATAGTGCTTGTCCTCTATAACAATCAGATTACCTTTATCCCAGAGGCGATCGCCCAACTCTCGAATCTGACACAGCTTGTCCTTATGAGCAATCAGATTAGCGTAATCCCAGATGCGATAAGTCAACTATCAAATCTGATAGCGCTTTCCCTCGGTGACAATCAGATTACACAAATCCCAGACGTGATCGCCCAACTGTCTAATTTGACACATCTTTACCTCGGTCACAATCAGATTACCTCCATCCCAGATACGATCGGGCAACTGTCGAATCTGACAGCGCTTTCCCTCTATAACAATAAGATTACCTCCATCCCAGAGGCGATTCGCGACATGGAAAAGCTGGAAAAACTGGACTTGCGGGGAAATCCGCTCCCGATTCCTCTCAAAATCCTCCAAGACGAAAAATCCTACCAAGCAGGCGATTTGCGAACCATCCTCGACTTCTACTTCCAAACCAGCGACCCCAAAAATACCGAAGAACTCTACGAGGCCAAACTGCTCATCGTCGGCGAAGGCGAAGCCGGAAAAACCACCCTTGCGAAAAAACTCCTCAACCCCGACTACGAACTCCAAGAACGAAAACCCTCTACCGAAGGCATTGATGTCAGCCTCGGGGAATTCCCATACAACGGCAAAACCTTCCGCGTCCACATCTGGGACTTCGGCGAAGAGGAAATCTACCACGCCACGCACCAATTCTTCCTCACCGAACGTTCTTTCTACATTCTGCTAGTTGATAACCGCCGCGAAAACCCCAATCTCTGCAACTGGCTGAGTATGATCGAACTCCTCAGTGGCGCCAGTCCCGTTGTCCTCGTTCACAACGAAAAACAAGACCGGCGCTGCGAAATCAACGTCTCCCAACTGCGTGGGGACTTTGTCAACTTAAAAGAATCCCTCAACATCAACCTCGCCGACAATCGCGGACTCGATGAACTGCAAGGCTACCTGGTAAACAACATCACCCAACTCAAGCACGTCGGCGAGGGCATCCCCAAGCACTCGCCAAGTATCCGTTATGTCCTGGAAAACTACGCCCAACGCATAAACTACATTGAAGTTTCTGAGTTCTACGACATCTGCGCCCAGCACGGCTTCGACAAGTCCGACAAACCCGCCATGCTGAGTCTCAGCAAGTACCTGCACGAACTCGGCATTATCCTCCACTTCCAAAAGAATTCTGACAACAAAAAATCTATCCTCCTCAACTGGGTCATCTTGCGTCCCAGATGGGCAACCAACGCCGTCTACAAAGTCACCAAAAACGAACAAATCATCGCCAATTGCGGATACTTCACCGACGAAAACCTCAGCGAAATCTGGAGTGACGGCGAATACGACAACCTCCACGACGAGCTACTCCAGCTAATGAAAAACTTCAAACTCTGCTATGAAATCCCCTGCCAACCGGGACACTACATCGCCCCACAACGCCTCCCCGTCGAAAAGCCAGACTACCCCTGGGACGACACGGACAACCTGATTGTCCGCTACGAATACGAGTTTATGCCCAAAGGCATCATCACCAGGCTGATTGTAGAAATGCACGGCTTAATTTGCCATCTCAATGGCACAAAAAGTGGTGATATTGTCTGGCGTGACGGCGTTATCCTCATCGACAACTACGCCAAAGCCGAAGTAATCGAGAACTACGATCAACGAGAAATCGGCATCCGCGTATCTGGAACCCAGAAAAAATCCTTATTAGACAGAATCCGCCACGAACTATGGAAAATTCATGCTACTTACGATAAACGCCTAAAATACCAAGAATTTATTCCTTGCAATTGTTTAAAATGCACGGGGAACAAGTCACCCTATACCTATCCGTTCAATGTTCTTCAGCAGTTCTATGAAGATCGACAATATGATATCCAGTGCCAAAAAAGTTATCTAATGGTCAACGTGCGGGGCTTAATAGACAATTTCCCCGACTATTCCCGCGAACGAGAGAGAGTTTCTGGAATCGATCGATCTGATACGGAAGATCGCGACAAAAATCGAGAGGGCGATTCAAAATATCAGCATATAGAAAACCAGAATCATTATTATGGAGATATTCACAATATCGATCGCAGTAATACTACAAACCAACATGGTCAAAGGGATAACTTTGGGGGAGATAGAGTTCAACGAGACAAGATAATGGGTAATGCCAATGAAACTCCCTAACGCTGAAACTGCATTTATTGATATTCATAAGTTGCGTGACTACAGTTTGAACATTGAGCACGATCGGGGACAACACAAAGCTCGATTATTTTTTGCTATCCTAGGGTTAAGCGTTGAAGATGCCGAAGAACTGCAATTTATCCTGTTAGAAGCGATTCAAATCCATGATGCTATCTCCACCAACCAAGATGAATACGGTCAACGCTATGTTGTGGATTTTCCCCTAACCCGTAATCAAAACACTGCAACAATTCGCAGCACTTGGATTGTCCGCCCTACAGAAACTTTTCCGCGACTCACTAGCTGTTACATTCGGAGGTAGATTATGCTACAGACAATTTCAAAATTACAATTACTCGATGTTGTTGCCATCAAGGAAGATTTGCCAGATGGTAATTTACTCGCCGGTCAAGTCGGTACGATTGTCGAATTTTTAGCTCCTGAAGTTTACGAAGTCGAATTCAGCGATAACGATGGACAAACTTATGCAATGTTGCCTCTACACAGCAGCCAACTGTTACAATTAAAATATAGTTGTAAACCAAAAGATACCACAATGTCCAATACAATTAACCAACACGGTCAAGGCGATAAGTAGGTAGGCGATAAAGTTGGGGGTGATAAAGTTGCAGGCGATAAATTTACAGGCGATAAAGTAGCAGGCGATAAAGTAGCAGGTAATAAAAACGCCAGTATCACCGAAATTTTGCAACTGATTGCATCGATGCGTGAAACCGCCGCCCAATTTCCCGAAGACATTCGTGATGGAGTATTTACCGAGATTCAAGATGTCGAAGAGGAAATTAAAAAGCCGGAAAATCAAAGGGACAAAGGTAAATTAAGTCAAAGGATTACTGCTCTGATCGCGGCTGGTACTGCGATAATGATTCAGATACCTGCTGCTGCCGATTTTACCAACAATGTCACCGATTTAGCCCAAAAAGTCGGTGTCGAACTCCAGATGCGATCGGGAAAGTAAATTATTTAGGATTTTAGCGATATTGTATTGTAGATGACGCGCGAGGGGCCAGAAACCGGGTTTTTACCAAAATTGTTGGGTAGTGCTTTTTTGTAAAGGACAGAGAAAAACAATCGTTCTTGTTATGCAATCCCCATTTTTTTTCTGACTTGTTGGTTATATTCGTGGATGAAGTTCCAGATTGCCCCGATATGATTTTCTAGCTTTTTCGAGAAGGAT
>JANPMV010000021.1:0-2785 GCA_031427135.1 Cyanobacteria bacterium VAR_87_metabat_62
TTGCCAGAGGTAGATTTAATCTCAAAACCCTGAGACATAAAGTGTATTCCTAAATATTTTATTGGGTGGCATTGTTGTCATCTCACTTATTTGACTCATTGTCAAGTACGATGTATACCAAATTAGATGAGCTTACCCTGGTATCCCTACCCCGATTAATTGTAGGACACGGCACTGCCGTGTCGAAAGCTGTGGGTAATATTAATTCCGATGCTACCGGATTTGATATCAAACTTTTTTTTCCTAATCCTGCTGATTTTATGACAATAATTCAATCGTCCTGCTTTTGGCAATTTCAGCCTACATTCTGCTCTGGAGAGACGCTAAAAAATGAATTTATTTCTTGTTGTACTTGGACTTCTGTTTGCACTGCTGACGATCGCCATCACGGTCTATTTAATCACAGCTCGCCCTTATCAATCATCCAACTCTGTGGCCAATTCCTACGACGAATGGACGGAAGACGGCATTCTGGAATTTTACTGGGGCGAACATATCCACTTAGGTCATTACGGTTCACCGCCACAACGGAAAGATTTCCTCGCAGCAAAATCCGATTTTGTTCATGAAATGGTGCGCTGGGGGGGCTTAGATCAATTACCTCCTGGCACTACTGTTCTAGATGTTGGCTGTGGAATTGGGGGTAGCAGCCGCATTCTGGCACAGGATTACCGATTCGCCGTCACTGGAATTACCATCAGCCCGCAGCAAGTTCAACGCGCTCAGGAATTAACTCCCCCAGAACTTGATTTGCAGTTTCGGGTAGATGATGCTATGGCACTTTCGTTACCCGATGCCAGCTTTGATGTGGTTTGGTCGATCGAAGCTGGGCCTCATATGCCAGATAAAGCTGTTTTCGCTCGTGAGTTGATGAGGGTGCTAAAGCCTGGTGGCGTGCTGGTTGTGGCTGACTGGAACCAGAGAGACTCGCGCCAAATCCCTCTCAATTTTTGGGAGAAACCCGTAATGCAACAACTCCTCGATCAGTGGTCGCATCCGGCTTTTTCAAGCATCGAGGGCTTTTCTGAGCTTTTAGAAGCAACGGGGTTTGTTCAGGGGCGCGTGACAACCGCAGACTGGACGGAACAAACCCTTCCTTCTTGGATAGATTCTATCTGGCAAGGCATTGCTAGACCTACAGGATTAGTGCGCTTTGGTCTATCGGGTTTCATCAAGTCTCTGCGAGAAGTACCTACCCTTTTACTCATGCGGTTAGCATTTGGTGCAGGGCTTTGCCGCTTTGGGATGTTCCGCGCACTCCGATCGAACTCGTTGGCAGAATTAACCGAAATAAGTTCTACTAAAACTACGACGGGTTTTTAGCGATCGTTACATGGTGGCTCTATGGACACAGCAACGATCGATAGTAAGGTGCGGACGCGCACCCTACATATATACTACTACATATTACATACCTGCTGCTGTAAAGTGCTGATGGCGCACTCTACAAAATTTATTGAAAATAACTCTTATTCTTCGCTCTCCGAAGGCATGACGAACCTCGGGCACGGATAATTTCCACCATCTCTATCTCTGCACCGTCGCCACGAAGTTGACTGATTCGACTTGAACATTTGGACTGATTGATCAACCATAGGTGTAACAGTCGCAGGAGTTGGCAGTGCTTTTGAGGCTTGACTTAGCTCCATTACCGTTATAATTGCCAGTATGGTTGATGAAAGCAAAACTGTGCGTTTCATTTATTTGTTTTTTCCTCTTTTAATCGTTGACGTGCCATTCCTATCCATATATCCTCATCGAATTCTTGAGAATCCGCATACTTTAGACAAATTTTCCACTGCGGTAGCGCTTCCTTCGTCTTTTTCATCCCTTCTAGGACTTGGGCTTTTAAGCAATAAGTTGCTGGTGTTTCACTATCAAGCTTAATCGCTGCATCGAGATGTTGCAATGCTTCGGAATATCGACCCTGTTTCAGCCGAGCCCATCCCAAATTTTTGAGTAAAGAATATTTAACTGGCTCATCCTCAGCTAATTTCAAACCTTGCCACAGCAAGTGAACGGCAGCAGGATAGTTTTTTTTCTCAACTATATATAATCGAGCCAGATTGCTGTAAGCAGCGGGCATACCAAGTTTGGCAGCTTGCATATATTTTCCTCGGGCGCATTCTAAATCTTGTACCTCTTCGCAAAGCCATCCCAAATTATAAAGAGCCGGTCGGCTTTTTGGATCTAGAGATAGCGCTAACTCATAGGCTTGTTGAGTATCAGCTAATCGATTTGCTTTGTAGTTTTCAATTCCTTTATTGTTAAAAAATGATGCGAGTTCCGGCAACCCAAATTGCCAGCCGCCAAAGCCTACTGTTAGCATTAATAGGAATGCCGCTAACTTCGATTGGTGATACTTTTTTCCTGGCTCTTTCATGACATTAAAAATGTTAGCTAATGGTGTCTTTTTTGGCATATTTTAACTTGAGAGTTAAGTGATATTTTGTTTGCCACATTTAATTGCCACCCTAATGACATCATAATCTTACGAAATGAAGGAAGGCTTGAACCCATTCCTCATAAGAGTTTGCAGCTCCACAGCCTAATGCTTGCGTAATGCTGCGATTACCTAGATGTATTCGAGCATAGGTTGATTCTTCACAACACTCCACCAGCGATCCGGATGTTTTGACGAAAAAGGAAGCTGCAAGGGGAAAAAAGGCAGGAATGCAGAGAGAGCGAATAAGATACGGAGGAGACGGCAGTGCCGTGTCCCTACCCCATTAATTGTAGGGACACGGCACTGCCGTGTCCTGCGTTCATATCATTCCGATGAAGA
>JANPMV010000022.1:0-15760 GCA_031427135.1 Cyanobacteria bacterium VAR_87_metabat_62
AACGTAGTCTTCGACAAAAAATGAAACGGGCAGCTATGGATAATGATTATCTGATTCAAATTATCAGTTCTTGTTTTCTTGACAAGATATTAGATTCTTCTGCTTCCTTTTGTCAAGCATGATTGAGACGCTCTTACCCTGAATTCATATCCTAACTCTTGAGGAGATTTGTCAATTGTTTCTAGTAATATTTCTATGTATTTTTCTGTAGCTTTGTGATGGTTTCCTTTCATCTTATCATCTTTAAGACTCTCTAAATTATTTGGATCTCCATGCACGCACCAGAAACAAATTTTGTTTTGTGAACAGCCGATAAATTTAGCAATTTCTTTTTGCGTTTTTCCGTCATTGAGCAATAGATAAGATTAAAATCCTCTCTCTAATTTCTCCATTTTTTTCTTGTTTTAAGGCTTGTTGAAGCTTTTTGACTTGCTCTGAATTTAGATGATTTTTTGCTGGCATACTTCTAGCTTTTCTGTGACTTTTGATTTATTATTATACCAGTTTAATTGCGAATCAGATTATTAGAATATATTTTCAAAAATGAGATGGACTCTAGCGGGCTTTGATCCTCATTAAACTTCTTCAATTTCCGGTGCAATTTCTGGATCTACTTGTTCAAAATTTACTTTATTATAGATATCTGCCACAGCAATTTCAAAGGATACTGAAGAAAGTGCGATCGCCCTATCGGACTCATTGTACTCAGCAAACGACCATCGGTTATTATCCATTTTAGAAAAATGTTCGATATATTTCCGATTTTGGTCGAGCAATAAGTATTCTTCAAGAGTGGGAATCGTGCGGTATCCCTCAAACTTTTTGCTGCGATCGTATTCTTTAGTTGAAGCTGAGAAAACCTCTATAATTACTCTGGGATTGGTAATCGTATCCCTGCGGTTATTATAATACTCCGGCTTCCCACATACTACCATCACATCGGGATAGGTATAGATGCGCTTCTTGGGTATCCACAAGCGGACATCGCTCATGAAAACTCGATAGTCTAGTTTTTTGAAGGCAAAATTTAGTTCGGCATAGAAATTGCCAGCTATTTGATTGTGATTGGTAGAGCCACCGGCCATAGGAAATATTTCACCGTCAATGTATTCGCTTTTGTAGTCAGCAGCTTCTTCTATTGCTAGATATTCCTCGATCGAGTAGTATCGTTGTTCAGTAAGTTGCATAGTTCTATTAGAGAGCATTTAACTGAGACTTTTGTTTAGTGTAACATTTTTGGGTAAGCTTTTTAAGGTTGAGTTTGTGTTGCGGGTTTTTGAGATTGTTGGTTTCTTACATGAATTGTTGGTTAAACCCCAATACGGTTCACATAAGACAGATCCCCCCTAGCCCCCCTTAAAAAGGGGGGGACAAGAAGTTGCTCAAAGTCCCCCTTCTTAAGGGGGATTTAGGGGGATATTCGGGGAATTAACAGTGTTAACTGAACCTTATTGGGTTAAACCCGCCCTTACGGTAATTTTTGGCTACACGATCGCCTATTTTCGTGTTACCACAACCCAATCGTCGGCTGTTTTTACCACCTCAGCATTCTGCAAACCTAGATGTTTTAAAACTGGTTTTTCTAATAGAAAATAAGGTTGAGGAAGAGTTTGCCATTTCTCTTTCAGTGTCGGCGCGTCGGCGACAATAACTTGGCGGTTGCTGTAAAAATTTAGCGAGGGACGCCCCAAACGGTGAGAAGTGAACACTTGTTGACCGATCGGGGTTCCGGTACGGACTATTTCGGCGATCGGCTTTACTGGATAATCCTCGGCTAGTTCCCACACCCAGTTATCGGAGGCGACAAATACCAATAGTGTAACGTAAGTTCCCCAAATTAAAACTAATAAAAACTGTCGGTCTTTGCGGTGCAGCAACACGGCTGAAATTGTCAGTGTCAAAGCTACAAACATCAGCATTAACTGCAAATCTCGCTCGATCGCACTCCCGCTTCCCCCGAAGCGCAGCCAACCGCCGAAATACGCGCAACCGACAGCAGCAACTACGGCCAGCAGTCCCAAAATTGCGGGATGAGGCAACAAAGATATAGCATCAAAATGTTCTTCTGCTTCATCTTTTTCACGTTCTTCGGGCAACCACATTTGCTCCCAAACTTCGGCGAGATAACTGCCAATTGCTAGAGCAAAAGCTGGATAAACTGGCAACACGTACCAAGGCAATTTAGTATTCATCACGGAAATAGCCAGGAGATATACTCCAGTCCAAACTAATACTAATTTTGGTCCTGGAAAATTACGATTTTCCCAAGTCAAACGCAGCCCTTGCAGATAAAATAACTGCCAGGGCCAAGCTGATTCTAAAATTTCTAAAAGATAATACCAGGGCGGGCCTTTGTGATTGCTAACTGGTTCGGAAATTCGCCGGAAAGACTCGCTAATTAAGTTGATGTTAATGAAATCTTGGCCGTAGTGCACCCATTGGGCGAAATACCAACCTGCTACTGGCAAAGTTCCGATCGCCAATCCGCCCCACAGATACCCAGAAGTCAACAGTCGCGGGGTATCCCAAACCAAAAACAAACAGCCGATCGCCCCCAACAGCAGCCCCAACATCACGCCCTTAGTCAAGCAAATCAGTCCGAAGCCAATCCCCGCGCCCAAAGCGTAACGCAAATCCCGGCGCGATCGCAGCAAACACCACATCGACAACAGCAAGAAGCACAAAACAGCGCCATCCAACATCGCCAAACGTCCGTGCCGCACCACTGGTAACAGCGTCAGATAGACGAGAGCCGAAAAAATGGCGATCGACCTTCTGGGAAACAACTCCCGGGCGATCGCGTAAAGAAGCGGCACTGAAGCGGCTGTCAGCATTGCCGGTATCAACCTCGCCGTCAATTCGCTGACACCGCCGATCGCAAAACACAGCCCAATCAGCCAGTGTACCAGCGGCGGCTTGTTCAAATAAGGCACTGAGTCGATCGTTGGATAAAGCCAATTTAACTTACCGCGCCAGATTTCGCGGCTTACCTGGGCTACAATCCCTTCATCCCAATCCCGCAACGCCACGCCGCCCAGATTCAGCCCAAAAATTAGTACAGCAGCCAACAGAAAAGCCCACATCCACAGTTTGTCTGTAGAGTTGTCATTGAGGCGACTTGTATATTTTCCTGTACTTGGTGGAAAGATTTCTGACATAACTTATACTGTTTTAGATTTAACAATTGAAGAATTAGCAATGGCTTATTTCAATCAGGGTTTGCAGTTTGCCTACAGTTGAATATTTTTTCTTAATTGATATTAATAAGCTATTCTGCATTTAAACTATACAATCAAAATTTGATAAAGTTCTTGTGGGGTGGGCCGTATAGCCCGCACAAAAAATACAATTTAGATGTAATACCAATTTTTCATGAGGCTGCATAGAATCCGATCGCCCTGGCGCCCCCTTAATAAAGGGGGGACAAGATTCCGATCAAAGTCCCCCTTCTTAAGGGGGATTTAGGGGGATCGAGATATGTGCAACTTTACATTAAATTGAGATACACTGCATAGAGTTTTAGCGTTCCAAACAGAAGGTAAACTTAGACAGCAGTTATTTACAACCATGAAAATACCATGAATTTACCTGTCATTATAGATATTATCATTGGCTTAGTGTTTATCTACCTGACTTTAAGCTTGCTAGCTTCCGAAATTCAGGAATTGATTGCTACTGTTTTGCAGTGGCGGGCAGAGCATTTAAGAAAGTCGATCGAGGTGCTGATTGCTGGCGGTAGCGATGACGCGAAAGAAGGAGTGCAATTTCAGCGAGTCGGACTGTTGGCTAATGCGATTTATGCTAATCCGATTATCAAGGATTTGAATCAGGGAGCCAAAGGGCTTTTACCAGAGGGGTTCCGCTCTATTACGCACCGATTGGGGCATTTTTGCCTCCGAATGACTGGAACTAAGAATGTTTTTGGCAATAGATCGAGCGGGCCTTCTTATATTCCAGCGGAGAGTTTTTCTGCTAGCCTTTTGGATACTTTAAAGATTTCGAGTTTAGTGCGATCGCTCTCTAAAGCCCGATTGGAAAGATTTAAAGATTTACAGTTAGCACAAATTCAGGTGATTGGAGAGGGTCTAAATCTGCCGGAATCTACTAAACCGATTATTGAGCAGGAGTTTGGCTGGTTGACTGCGGAGTTTAATCGCGTTGTTGAAGATTATAAAAATGATTTGGGGAGTTTGAACAACAGTTTGGAGCGGATGTCGGAAAAACTCGGATTTTATATTAATGATTCTCAGGTTTATCTGCCAGAAACCGAGGTTGGTGGGAGAGAGTTTCAAAGGCAGATGGCATTTGTCAAGGCTAGTTTTGATAGCGAATTTGAACGGGCGGCGCTGCGGGCGCAACTGCAACCGAGTTTGAGCAATCTGTTAAATACGGTTAGGAAAGTTAGGAAAACTCAGGATACGGTAGCAGAAATTATAGAGGAGAAAGAGGACAGTCCGATTTACAAACAAATTCAAGAAACCTTGGATAGTATGCCAGAATCTTTGAAACGTAGCCTTTATATTTTGGCTCAACGTGCTGAAGGTGGCGACGGAGATACTCAAGAGCAATTGCAACGGTTTCAGAAAGAAATTGAAATTTGGTTCGATCAATCAATGCAGCGGGCTTCGGGTGTTTACAAGCGGAATGCTAGAGGGGTGGCGATTTTGCTCGGAACTGCGATCGCCCTTGCGGCTAATGCTGATAGCATTAATATTGTTAATCGGTTGTCGAAGGATTCGATGCTGCGATCGACTGTTAATTTGTACGCTCAGCAGTTGGTGGAAAAGAATGCTAAGACTAAATTAGATAATTTAACCAGTCTCACAAAAGTTCAAAATCAGGTTGATCGAGCTTTGGATAATGTAGCTCTGCCTTTTGGATGGAGCGAACCGAACAGGATAGAGCTAGACGCCCAGGGGAATTTATTGTTCCCGGCTTTGATGGCAAAATTGTTAGGTTGGATATTGAGCGGCGTAGCTATTTCAATGGGAGCTAGTTTTTGGTTTGAGGCGCTCAGCAAGATTATTAATATCCGCAATGCAGGGAAAAAGCCACCATCTTCTACAGAATCTTGAGCAGCGCAGTTGTCTTGTCGATCGACCAACTGTCACTCCTACAGAATACAGGATCGATCGGTAATTACGGGCCTGCGGGCAGTTTGGGCAAATACGCAAAACATAAATTCCGTGCGATCGCGGATGGCAGTACCGCAGAAATAGGCGAAACTGATAGGTGGGTTAAATGGAAATAAGCGAAATAAACAAGGTCACTGCCAGTTTCCGACGGTCTGACTCCCGGGGTGTATCTACCACTCAACACCCTTTAGGAGAACGAAATATGTTCACTTCTTTGACGGAAACCAATCCCGCCTCGGAATACCAAAATTCCCCATCCAGAAGCTTTGTATTCAATGACTACAGCATCAATGACGGTGGATATTTTGTCTGTGGGATTTTGGCGAGTGTTGAAGTAATTTTAGTCAACTCCAACTCTGAAGACATCGAGCAAATTACCTCGGCTGATGCCTATCGACGAGATACCGACACACTCAGCAACAGCCCCGTGCGCGATCGACTGTTTGCTAGTAAAGAGAGTGAGTCCATCATCAATCATCAAGTCGCGATCGCATTTCTCACTTCTCGAAGCCAGGTTTGCGATCGTTTCGGTGGGCTATAGCGAATTATATTCGTCCATCAAACCCGGTTTTTCAACACCCGCACGTCCAAAACTCTCATAAGCTGTTGTGCATTTAAATTGTACATTTCGTCGATCTCATCTCAAAAATCCTCTGGGTGCATCTGGTATTTGGGAAGGGCGAAGCATTTCGGCAGACAATTTATTAGTGAGCACCAGAGATTTATTGCCGAAATGCTTCGCCCCTACGAATATATTTACCAAAATGAGATGAATCCAATCCTCTCCCCTACTCCCTCTCTCCTTTTCCAATACCACAGACAATCTAGATGCAACAAAGCCGATCGACTCCCGTTCAATAATGTCTATCGCATTTGTAGTGACATTTAATGTCAGAGTATTTTGAATGTTAGTAAATACCACCAAACTAAATTGGCATCAATAATTCGGCTTCACAAACCTGGAATACGCTGTATATAGGTTCTGCATCAGTCCTGTAAATATAATTCAGAGAAGTTTTCTAGGGTGGAAATCACCCCTGGACACATTTTATAATGGCTGAAATAATTGCTACAGTTAGCCAAATAATCCTAAAAAAATCCGGCTGAGAGAAGCTAGATTTATTTTGATATTTCGATAAATATTATTATTTATTCCTCAATTATTTAAAGAAGAAAATCGATTTTCTACAACTATAAAAATGTAAATCAGGACAAAAGATAACTAAAAAAAGTTTTTTAAAGTTGCACATAATTCAATTTTAGTGTTAAGATGTAATCAAATGAGTCTGATGACATTACTCCCGGGCTGTATCTACCAATAACGCCCTTAATGGAGTATCAAATATGATTTCTACGTTCGCTCAAAGCAACTCACAATCTACTCTTGAAAAACGCCCCCCGCGTTCCTTAGTATTCATTGATTCTGGCGTGGAAGATTACGATTCAATTGCAGCCGGAGTGCTGCCGGGACAGCACGTAGTAATACTCGATCGCACCAAAAACGGTATTGAACAAATCTCCTCAGAAATTGACAAATACGCCTCTACTAACGGGGCTATCGATTCGGTTCACATTATTTCTCACGGTAGTTCTGGCAGCCTACAACTCGGCAATACCGCTCTGGGTTCAGATAACATAGATCAATACAAAAGCCAGTTGGAAAAATGGCAAAGTTCACTAGCTCCAGAAGCAGATATCATGCTGTACGGCTGCGATGTAGCAAGAGGTACAGGCGCTAATTTCGTTGAAAAATTCAGTCAATTAACCGGGGCTGATGTTGCCGCATCCACCAACATAACCGGCCGAGACGGCGACTGGAATTTAGAATTTGCTAAGGGTCAAATTGAATCTCCCTTAGCCTTGAGCCAGGAGGCGATGGCAAATTACCGAGGTGATTTAGCTACTATCGTCGTCGCCAACAATAGCGATAGTGGGCCCGGTTCTTTGAGAGCTGCGATCGCATCCGCTGTTGCCGGCGATACAATTACCTTCGCTCCCGGTTTGGCCAACCAAACCATCACCCTTACCAGCGGTCAACTCGATATTCCTCCTGCCAAAAACATCACCATTGACGGCGCTGCCGCAACTAATTTAACCATCAGTGGTAACAACGCCTCCCGCGCCTTTTTTGTCAATGCAAACGTTGACTTTGCTACCAGTTTTACCGTCAAAAACCTGATCGTTAATAACGGTAAAACTACGGATAGAGGTGGCGCGATTGGCACAACCGACGAAGTGAACCTCACAGTAGATAATGTTCAGTTCAACAACAACGTTGCCGATAAAGGCGGCGGTGCAATTTTTGGCAATTTCAACAATACTCTGACTGTAAGCAACAGTAAATTCAACGGCAACGTAGCAACCGCAGCTAATGATGAACGGGGTGCAGGTGCGATCGGCTTTTTGAGTTTCAAAGCTATTACAGTCACCAACAGCGACTTCACCAACAACAAAGGAATTAACGGCGGGGCAATTAACAGCCTGCAAGGTAAGCTGACAATTGACAACTCCCGATTCATCGGCAACGACACCACCGCAGCCGTTTTCGCCTCAAACGATCCTAACGGCAATTCTTTCTTAAGAGGTTTCGGTGGCGCAGTTTACACCGATCGAGCCAGCAATCCGAATGAAGCTTCTGGCACAATTAAGATCACCAAAAGCGTATTTCAAGACAACAAAGGCCGGGGCGAAGGCGGAGCAGCTTACCTGTTCACCGGTACTCAAGATAGCGTGAGTATTGCAGATAGCACTTTCCAAAACAACGAAATCCTCCCGCTTCCCAATGGAGGAGGCGGCGGAATTGGCGGCGGTTTGGTGCAAATGAACAACAGTCCCAACAAGGGATTTACAATCTCTAACACCACATTTGCTGACAATAAAGCCCCTGGTCAAGGCGGCGGGGTGTGGATCAAAGATGCGACTACCACGATTACTAACAGTACATTTTCTGGCAACCGGGTGACGACTACTGCTCCTGATGGCTTTTCCAATGTCGGCGGTGCAATGGCTCTTTATGCACCGACAACCATTGTCAACACCACGATTGCCGACAATTACGCTGGCTGGGTTGGAGGAGCTATCTCAGCCGCCGCTGGCAATCCTGTCAGCGTCAAAAACACGATTTTTTCCAATAACACGTCCGGGAATCAGTTTGGCATTCAGCAGCACACCAGCAGCGAATTAAGCGACCAAGGCGGCAATTTTCAGTGGCCTGTCAAAAAAACCAATAACTTCAACGATTACAATGCGACCCCAAGTATTACGATCGCAGACCCCCTACTTGGCCCTTTGCAAAACATCAACGGCGCTTTGGTAAGGCCCCTGCTGACAGGAAGTCCGGCAATTGACAAAGGAGTACCAGGCGGCGCACCCGCTACGGATCAGCGCGGCGTGACTCGCCCTCAAGATGGTGATACAATCCCAGGGGCGATCGTGGATAGCGGCTCTTTTGAATTTGGAGGTAGTGTCGTCCCAACACCAACTCCGGTGACAACACCGACTCCGGTAACAACACCAACACCGGCGCCGGGCGCAGACGACAGCATCATCGAACCCCTAGGTGCTCCAGAGCTCAACCTTTCTAGCATTACTCCCAATCCCGCCCAACAAACTCAGGGCGGCGGTGAAGGCCCTGATTTCATCATGGGCGGCAGCATCAACGAGTCAATTAACGGACTCGGCGGCAGCGACACCATCTACGGGATGGGCGGCAATGACAACATCGACGGCGGTGCGGATAACGATTTGCTTTTCGGCAATGAAGGTACCGATTTCATCTCTGGCGGGGCCGGCAACGATACCGTCTACGGTGGCAAAGATAACGACACTGTTGTTGGTGGCGATGGTAATGACTTCTTGAGGGGAGATTTCGGCAAGGATACTGTTGCCGGCGGTATTGACAGCGATACGATTTTCGGTGGCAAAGATGACGATATCTTGCTCGGTGAAGACGGCGACGACTACATTTCTGGTAACTTAGGAAAAGACACAATTAATGCTGGTAACGGCAACGATATTGCGTTTGGAAATGAGGAGGCCGACCTGATTTTTGGTAAAGCTGGAAATGACACGCTTTACGGTGGCAAAGACAACGATAGTCTCGGTGGTGGCGATGGCAACGATTTGCTTTACGGTAACAATGAAAACGATCTGCTCGAGGGTTTCACTGGCAACGATACGCTCTACGGCGGTAAAGGTAACGATAGCCTCTTTGGCAATGCTGGTTCCGATTTCCTTTCCGGCGATGTTGGGGATGATACTTTGACCGGCGGTTCGGGAAGTGATGTATTTTTCCTAACTCAAAGTGCGGGAAGCGACATCATTACTGATTTCCGCAAAGGCGAGGATTTAATTGGGTTGAATCCCGGTTTGAGTTTCAATCAACTCAGCATTACGTCGAGCAACAATCAAATTTTGATTAGCGTAACTGGTAGCAATCAATTGTTAGCTAAGTTGAACGGTAATCCTGGTACTCTCAGCGCTAGCGATTTTACTCAAGTGACAATCTAACGGGTGTATCTCTATTTTGGAAGGGCGAAGCATTTCGGTAGACAATTTATTAGTGAGAACTAGATATTTACTACCGAAATGCTTCGCCCCTACGAATCTACTTGCCAAACTGAGAGACACCGTTTGTATCCCAGGGCTGTTTCATTCTGCGTAGGGGCCGTGCCCCCGTGCCGGCCCTCTTAGTCCCAAATGCCCATTCGATGGTTGGTAGAGGGGTAGGCAAGGAGGCACTACCCCTACAAAATCCTCGTTTTTGGGAGAATGAAACAGCCCTGGTTTGCATCCTGCTTCGCTAGATCGAATAAATGCAAATTCACAGCTATTTTGGTTAATTAATTTGCCTCGAAATTTTGGTAGTAAGGAATGCAGGTTCTTAGGGAATATCAGGTTTTAGAGAGGACTGAAGTCCTTAGTACAAACTTAATTAGGGTTGGATTAATGGACTCGATCGCACTTCGATCGCTGCTGAGGTGAATCTACCAGCAAATAGCAAACATTCTCATAGGGTATGCAAAATGAGTTCAAGTTTTACCACAAACATTGATTCACAATCTGTTCTCGGCAATTCTCGTTCTAAATCTATTGTCTTCGTAGACTCAGACTTAGATGACTATCAAACTCTTGCGAGCGGCGTGCTTCCCGGTGCAGAAGTCATCATTTTAGATAAAAATGGCAACGGAGTCGAGCAAATTACTGCGAAGCTGCAAACAATCGCTGCTGCGGGGGGAACTGTAGATCAAGTTCACATTTTTTCTCACGGCAATTCTGGCAGCTTGCAGCTTGGTTCTGCGACGTTGAATTTGGATAATTTGCCGCAATATGAAAGCCAGTTGCAAGGGTGGCGAAATGCGCTAAGCGACCAAGCTGATATCGTGCTTTACGGTTGCGATGTTGCTGCTGGTTCGGGGAGCGATTTTGTCGATCGCCTTAGCGAGTTAACCGGGGCTGATATTGCGGCATCTACCGATCGCACTGGCCGCACAGGTAACTGGAATTTGGAGTTTGCCAAGGGTGATATTGAAGCACCGCTAGCCTTGACTCCAGAAGCAATGGCCGATTACCGAGGGACTTTAGCGACTATCACCGTCACCAACAATAATGATAGCGGGCCCGGTTCCTTGAGAAGTGCGATCGCCTCCGCAACAGCCGGCGATACCATTCAATTTGCCTCCAGTCTTGCGAGTCAAACAATCACTCTGACTTCGGGTCAACTTGTCATTAACAAAAGCTTGACAATTGATGCAGTTGGTGCTACCAATTTAACAATTAGTGGTAACAACGCTTCGCGAGTTATCCTGACTGAAGGTGGGACAAATGTTACTCTAAAAAACCTGATTGTTGCCAACGGCAAAGTTTCTGGAACCGATCCGAATAATGAGACAACTAGCGCCGGTGGTGGCATTCAAACTGGAGGTACTTTAACTTTAGAAAATTGCCAAGTCAATAATAATGTTGCCGGTTTCGGCGGCGGCATTTATACAGGTTTCCGCAGCACCACAACTGTCATTAACAGCAAGTTTAACGGCAATGATGGTTCGCTAGCAGGTAATACCGAACGCGGTGGCGGCGCGATCGCCACTAAAAGCGGCGGTTCTCTGACGATCAGAGATAGCGAATTTACCAACAACAAAGGTAGCTACGGTGGAGCTGTAAATAACCTCTTGGGCAGCATGACCATCGAAAACTCTAAATTCACCGGCAACCGCACAGATAAAGGCCCTGGTGGCGCAGTTTACGTCGATGGTGCTAATGCTTCTGGCCCGAATGCAACCCCCGGGCCTGTTGCCGGAAATGTTGCCATCCGCAACAGCGTTTTTGACGGCAATATCGGCTCAAGAGAAGGAGGAGGAGCCTTTTTGTTTGGTTATTTCCAAGACAAATTTGTTCTCGAAAATAGCACTTTTATTAACAACAAAGCTGTAAAAGATTCGGCTGGCTCTGGAGGTTCTGGAGGTGGTGTTCGTCATGGAAATGCTGATTTGACGGTGAGAAATACTACTTTTGCTAACAATACAGCCGATGATAATGGCGGTGGTTTGTGGTTTGGAGAAGATGGAAATATCAGCGTTGTCAATAGTACCTTTTCCGGCAACACCGCTGCTAAGCAGGGCGGGGGTGTGGTTGTTGGCAACAGAGATTCGTTTTCAACTAACATTGTCAATTCGACTTTTGCGAACAATACCGCTGGGGAATTTTCGGGAGGTATTGCTACTTTTGGGAATCAGCCAATTACTGTCAAAAATTCGATTTTTGATAGCAATACGGCGGGTAATCCTTTTAAAGTTAAATATCAAACTGGCAGAGAACTAATTGACGGGGGAAATAATCTGCAATTTCCCGCTAAACTGACGACGGGCGATCCTAATGACAATAATGCGACAGCAAGTGTGACGATCGCCGATCCGAAACTCGGCCCTTTACAAAATATCAACGGCGCTTTCGTGCTACCGCTATTAGCAGGAAGTCCAGCCATTGATACCGGTACTGGTGCAGGTGCGCCGGCTACGGATCAGCGCGGTGTGACTCGCCCTGTTGATGGTGATGGTAACGGAAGTTCGATCGTTGATATCGGCGCTTTTGAATTTAACGGTAGTGTCATACCCGTGCCCACACCAACACCAACTCCGGCACCAACACCAACACCCGCACCGACACCAACTCCCACACCAACACCCGCGCCAACTCCCACACCAGCGCCGACACCAACACCCACACCAACTCCGGCGCCAACTCCGACACCCGCGCCGACTCCGACTCCGGTTTCGGATGCTTGCTTGCTCGATGGCCTCAACGCCCCGCAACTTGACCCTGCGTCGATCGTCCCCAACCCCGTCCAACAGACTCTCAATGGCGATGACGGCAACAATTTGATCGTGGGCGGTAGCATCAACGAGTCAATTAACGGACTTGTCGGCAACGATACACTTTATGGAATGGCTGGTAATGACAGCATCGACGGTGGTGCCGATAACGACTCGCTTTTTGGCAATGAAGGTACTGATTTCATCTCTGGTGGAACTGGTAACGATACCATCTACGGCGGCAAAGATAACGACACCATTGTTGGTGGCGATGGCAATGATTTTCTCAGGGGAGATTTTGGTAAAGATACTGTTGCCGGCGGTGTTGGCAATGACACAATTTTCGGAGGAAAAGATGATGATATCTTGCTCGGTGAAGATGGCGACGACTATATTTTAGGCAACTTAGGAAATGACACAATTAATGCTGGCAATGGCAACGATATTGTGTTTGGAAATGAAGATGCTGACTTGCTTTTTGGTAAAGCAGGAAATGACACCATGTACGGCGGCAAAGACAACGACAGTCTCGATGGTGGCGAGGGCAATGACTTGCTATTCGGCAACGATGGAAACGATGTAATTTGTGGTGACATCGGTAACGATACGCTTTACGGCGGCAAAGGCAACGATATCCTCAGCGGTGGCGCTGGTTCCGATTTCCTTTCCGGCGATGTTGGGGATGATACTTTGACCGGCGGTTCGGGAAGTGATGTATTTTTCCTAACTCAAAGTTTGGGTAGCGACATCATTACTGATTTCCGCAAAGGCGAGGATTTAATCGGGTTAAATCCCAGCTTGAGTTTCAATCAACTCAGCATTACATCTAGCAATAATCAAACTTTGATTAGCGTGACAGCTAGCAATCAATTGTTAGCAAAGCTGAACGGTACACCTGGTACTCTCACCGCTAGCGATTTCACTCAAGTGACAATCTAGATCGAAGAAAAGAGCAAGAATGATATTTCGCGATCGTTCTTGTTCTGGGTGCATCTCTATTTTGCAAGGGCGAAGCATTTCGGCAGACAATTTATTAGTGAGAATCAGAGATTTACTACCGAAATGCTTCGCCCCTACGAATATATTGCAAAAATGAGATGCACCCCTTGTTCTTTTCCTCTCTTCCTGTGCGCCAAGCAATACGCTTGGGTTAACACCGTTAATTCCCCGGAGATCCCCCTAAATCCCCCTTCTTAAGGGGGACTTTGAGCAACTTCTTGTTCCCCCCTTAAAAAGGGGGGCTAGGGGGGATCGGTCTTATCTGAACCGTATTGGTGCGCCAAGAGCGTCCTCTGCGGTTAATCAAAAAAAAATTGATTAAAAAATGAAAATAATTTGCAGTTTAAAAATTTTATTTTCCCGTACTATCTCAATGTGATCGATAAACTCTCGAAAATAGAACCTGCGTTCCGATTCCGACAAGTCAAGCCAAAATTGGGGAAGAGAAACAGTTTGAGCAGTTTCTCGCAAATTCACGGGCGGTAGTTGCGCTAATTTGCTTTGCAGTTCTGAAATTTCGGTGCGGACTTTGTATGCTCTCAAATCTGCCGTTTCTGTATCTAAAATGCCGCTTTCTATCAGGGCGAGAAGTTGCTCTATGATTTGTTGTTTGGAGGCGATCAGTCTTTCAATTCCTGCTTTAATTCCGTTCATGTCCGGCATTTGCAGCGCGGCGACAGCAGCAGGCAAATCCTGACAGATTCTTTCAATGGTTGATTCCAATATTTCTTGGTAGGAAAAGCCGCTGCATTTAGGCTGGGACAGACAGTTAATTGGCCGCAAATAAAGGTATTCTTTGTCTTTGCGGTAGGAGGTGACTTTTGCAACTGTCATGGGCGACTTGCATTCCGCACAAATTGCTAAACCTGCGAGGGAACGCGGGGCACTGGCGGCGCGGGGAGAAAGGCGGCGGTTGCGGCGCAGCAATCGGTCTATTTGGGCGGCTTCTTCTCTGGAAATAATCGGCGCATGGGTGTTAGAAATTACTTGGTCGTTTTGATATTCCAAATCGCCTCGGTAGGCGGGATTTGTCAGCCAGCGGCGGCCTGTGCTGACGGAGATTTTTTTGTTGTATTTCTTTGCTAAATACCGCACGGAACCGCGCAAGGAACCGTAGATGAGAAAGTGTTCAAAAAAGTCTTTGACGGTGGGGGCGGTGGTTTTGTCGATCGTGTAACGTTCTTTGCCCCGCCGGTAGCCGTAGGGAGCCTTACCCGGTGGAATTCGGGATTTAATGCGGTTTCTGGCGTGTCCTTTGCGAATGCTGCGGCTGTGCTGGCTGCGCTGGAGTTCTGCGACGAT
Source organism: Cyanobacteria bacterium VAR_87_metabat_62 (assembly GCA_031427135.1). Taxonomy (GTDB): domain Bacteria; phylum Cyanobacteriota; class Cyanobacteriia; order Cyanobacteriales; family Microcoleaceae; genus Microcoleus. Next base: position 14,747 of record JANPMV010000022.1, read on the forward strand.
TTGCAGCAAGTTTTTGCGGTTTCGCGGTTCTGTTTCTGCTTGGACGATGATTTCGACGCCGAGGTTTTCGAGTTGGGCGAGGTGCGCGCACACTTGCTGTACTGTGTCGCCTAGTTCTTCAAAGCGCTGAATTAACAGGTATTGAACGGGTTCTGTTTGGCAGTCTTTGAGGAGTTGCTGGAGTTGTTGCCGCCCTCCTAAGTCTTGATATATTCGATCGACCTCTTGGCCCCAAATTTCGGCAGCAGGCGCTGATTCTAGCAGCGGTTCGCTGTAAGAGTAGGCAATGATTTTCATCTTTTACTCGCTCAGTTCGATTATATTCCCGTCGGGATCTTGGGTAAATAATGCCGATCGACCTGATGCGCTCATTTGCACTGGACAGTTGTGAGCGATTAATTGCTCTTTGGCTACTTCTAAGTTAGTTACAGAAAACGCTAAGTGTCGGTTGCGCCCCAGTTTTTCAGAGTCTACGACATCTGGTATAAGTGTTGCAGCTAAAATTAGGTGTATCTGGAAGTTGCCGACTTGATACCAGATTCCGGGAAATTTTAAGTTTCGATCAATTTTTGACAGTCCTAATACGGTACTGTAAAAGTGTTGAGATTTTTCCAGGTTGGAGATGAGTAGCGCGCTGTGGAGGGATTGGGTAATTTGCATTTTTTTGGAATTTATTTTTTATTTTAACGGTTGATACAGGCAGATGAGAACGCAGATTTATTTTTGTTGGTTAAGTTTTTGATATGATAGCATTATCAGTCGCTTATTGTCACAAAAAATAGCTTTGAGTAAATCCCATTTTTGTAGGAAAAAGCATTCGCGCCTATATCTATCGATTATGTAATATCAAATCCGTTTGCATCGGAATGATATAAACGGAGGAGACGGAGGAGACGGAGGAGACCGCGAGTGCCATTGTACCTAACGCAATCAAATGTAGGGACAAAGGCCCACGCGGTAGACACAATATTATTTCGGCGCCGCCGGAATTGATATGAGAGATTTTAAGGGTGT
>JANPMV010000023.1:0-20369 GCA_031427135.1 Cyanobacteria bacterium VAR_87_metabat_62
CGGTCTCGATCAGCATGGGCGGCGACAACACCCTGCTCGACGTGCTGAGCGCGCGCACGCCGGCGTTGGCGTACCCGTATCAGGGCCCTACGATAGCCGTAGGGACACGGCACTGCCGTCTCCTCCGTCTCCTCTCGACTTTGATATTTTCTATCCTGTCTGCCTTCAATTGCCACGCTAGATTAGATCCAGAAAACCTCAACCTTTTAAAAAGCTATGGAATATTTAATTGGTGCGATCGTCCTGGGAATGTTAATTTGGGCCTGGTTCGAGATTGTCCAAACCATCCGCAACTGGGAATCTAATCCCTCAGAAACTACTCAGAAAATTCAAGCTGGGATGATCGAAGAGACATATGTAGGTCAATTCGGCGCTGATGCGGTAGAGGCAGGGAGTCAAGCCGTCGAATCTATCGGTTGCGAAACGGTTCCAAGTGCGATCGCCCATACCCTCGAAAGCTTATCTCACTTCGTACACCATTGACAGGAAGGTTTGTAGTAAGGACTTCAGTCCTGATTGACTAAAAACTTAGAGAGAGGACTAAAGTCCTTACTACAAACCAAACGAGTTATTGAGCTGAGTTTATCTAAAAATTGAAGTCCCGAGCGACTAAAACTTAGAAAAAGGACTAAAGTCCTTACTACAAAATGAATGGAAAATATAACTTAAAATTTTCCATTCATTCTCAATTTTTAGGCCTTAGCCTCAACCCAAATCGTCATCCCTTCAACCCTCAAACCTTTGCCACGAGTGCCGCAATATTGACCGTCAGCAGTAACAGGAGTATCGCCTACATTCTGGATGTGAGCCGTATAAAATACATCGTATTTATCAGCTTGTGGCCCAGTCAGCCGCGCAGCAAATCCCTCAATCCGCTTAGCTTTTCCTCGGAAACCAGCCAACTCGCCTTCCGATATCCAAGCAGTATCACCAACTCCTTCAACGTGAGCCATATACTGCAAATTTAAACCAGGAACCGGAGGCTCTAATTTAATTTGAAATCCTTCGACGCGGCGGCCTTGAGCCTTTGTACCGGCATATTCGCGATCGCTAAAAGTTCGATCGCCAATTCCTTGAATGTGCGCCAACACTTTTAAACCCACAGCCGCCGCAACTTGAGAACTCGCAGACGGCGCGATCCAAACTTTGATACCCTCTATTCTCAAAGCTTTACCGCGAGTGCCACAATATTCGCCATTGGAGGACACATCGGTGTCGCCAATATTTTGAATGTGAGCGCTATAAAATACGTCATACTTATCAGCTTGCGGCCCGGTCAATCGCACCGCAAACCCTTCAATTCGTTTCGCTTGACCCCGAAAACCAGCTAATTCTCCTTGGCTAAGCCAAGCAGTATCGCCAACACCTTCGACGTGAGCCATATACTCGACATTTAAACCTGGAATTGGCGGCTCGATATTAATCCCAAATCCTTCGACGCGCAGCCCGCGCCCCTTTGTACCCGCGTATTCTTGAGAACCGAAAGTTCGATCGCCAATTCCTTGAATGTGCGCCAACACTTTGATACCCAAAGCTCCCTCTACTGGCACTTGTTGAACGTCCCGAGGTGCCCCAAACACAATATTCCCGGAGCCCGTTGTTTGGAGAGACTTAGGTACTTCTACGCTAGGAACGATAATCACCTCGTGCATCGGGGCCGAAGGTGCGGGGGATTCCAAAATCTGGATCTGTGGTGCAACTGCAACTTGTTTCGGTACAACATTTCCCGACGGGATGATAATCACTTCCGGCAAGGGTTGAGCGACCATTTTCTGTTCTGTTGCTGCTTTAAATGAGCCTTCGACTTTAGCAGGTGCTGCTTTTACCATCTCAGCAATAGTTAATTTGCCTCTGGAAATGGCGACGGCTAGCTGTTTCCCAAAAGCGGCGCTGACTGTTTCTTCCAGAATCACCCATTGTTCGTCATCTAATTTGTCTTGCTGTTCCACCAGGGCGAGGACTGCTGAAACTGGGTGTTTGCCGCTGACTAAGGATTGTGCGTCGGAATGCAGTTGAGTTGGGGTTGATTCGGAAATCGCGCGCTGAAGTTCGCGGGCTTTGGCATGAACTGATTGTAAGGCTCCGAAGTCGCTTTGTTCGCGATGGCCGATCGCCAATACTCGATCGAGCACTTTTAAGGCTGCGTCGCGAATTTCTGCTTTACCAACGGAAGCTGCGGCAGTCTGGACTAAGTTTTGAATGTCTTTGAGGGAAGCAATTTCCCCCGGGGCGATCGCAGATTTGTTGAGTTCGAGAGCTTGTTTTTTGACCAAGGCGAAGTTGCGGCTGTAGGCGGCGATTTCTTGCAACAAGCTGTCGGAGGGAGGAAGGCCCGAGTCTTGCAGTTGTTTTGCTGCCATTGACAGGCGATCGGCTAAATTACCATAAGTTTCCGATAATTTGGCTATTTGTTGTAGCAAATCGTTATGTGCTGCTTCCATAGGTATTGCCGTAAATATTTAACTTGCTGATTATAGACGGTGAGCGTCTTCTGAAGGTAGAAGGTAGAAAGTAGAAGGCAGTAGTCATTAGTCATCAGTCCGAGGGAAGAAGAAAAATGCTCCGACTCGGACACTCTCCGACTCCCCCCTATCCTCTCCCCACTCTCCCGCGTGATCCAGGTCACATCCGTGCAAATACTTAGTCACACACGGAGACTCCGGCTGTCACCACCGACCCCTAAAAATGTCACACAAATCGAGCAATAGCCGTCACTGCGGAGTCAGTTAAAACCGTTGATACTGAGTCTATTCAAGCAATAAAACCCAAAAGTGTTATGGTACTGATTCGCGACCTCGCCCAACAAGCTCTGACCCAAGGTTATCTAACTATTGAATCCGAAAATCAACTGCGGCGGATGTTAACGACGACCAAGTATGACTTGGAAGACTTAAATGCTTTTATGACTTTGCAACTAGCAGCTATGTCCGGGGGAGTGAAACAAGAGTCTCGCGAACTCAAAGAATTTGAAATGTTTGCTGAGACCGCATCGGAAACTTCCTATTAGTAATTAGTTGGCTTTTGATACATTTGAATTTAGTAAGGAAAATTTTGATTTTGATGATTCGTGAAGTTGTAAAACAAGCTATTGCTGCTGGATATCTGAGCTTGGAAGCCGAAAACGAAATGCAGCAAATTTTTTCTTCATCCAAGTGGGATTTGGAAGATTTGAATGCTTTTATGAGCTTGCAGTTAGCTGCGATGGCGGGTCGCGTCAGACAAGAGTCTTTGGAATCGATCGATCAATTTTCCAAAACTTTATGAACAAAATTAATCAGCTTTTTTCAGTTATTGGCGATGCACCTATTAATTGATATTAACTCACATTTAAAACTTTTAGTTTCACCAAGTAAATCGGCGCTTTAAAACCTAACTATCTAAACGACTATAAAGTGTATAAGCTGTTACGCATTTAAAATAGTATTGTAGGGTGCGTCAGGCCACAGCGTTTCCCTTGCCGGTGGAAGCGATGGCTACGCCCCGGCTTACGCCTACGAGCTGACGCACCCTACAGGCTTATGTAAACGACTATAAAGTGTATAAATGCTGCCTATTAAATGATTTAAGCCTGTTTACATACTGTTAGACTGTTCGTTTTAATCCCGCCTACCTACTTAATTCTGATAATTTGACGAGTAATCTATGGTGCATTTAAATTATGTATTCAAGGCGGGCAGAACGGCGAGTTCAAAAGAGTTGGATTGTTTTTTTATATCCAACAATTTAAATGCAGAGCAGCTTACTATTCAAATGATTCAGCTATCGTCTGTAGGGAAACGGCAGCGATCGTTGGTTTCAACTTAAGCCTGAAACTTAACTGGACGATTCAGATAAGATGGTCATAAAGACAAAACCATGTGAAAAACAGATACTGCGTTAGCGTAAGCGATCCGAAGGGCTTATGCTTTCCTTCGGATCGCTTACGCTAACGCTATTCGCTCGCAATGACAAAAACAACATTAACTGAACCGTATTGGGACATAGTAAGGTCAAGTCCCTACAGATGCTAGCCTACAATGTATAAGTTCCAAGAGTTTTTATAATTGGTATTATCACCTTGAGGCAGGCTTAAAATGCTCGCTCTACCAATCAAGTTGAAGGACTGATACTATTTCGGACTCCGACGCTCTAAGTGTTTGATTACTCTCAAAACAAACAGCGACATGAAAGCACCAATTAATGCAAGTTGCCACAACCCGCATCCTGCCGCAGTTCCTAAAGCTGCTGACACCCAAATAGCGGCCGCAGATGTCAGCCCGTGAACTTCAGGTTTGCCTATTTCACTGGCTTGACATTCGCGCAGGATTTCTCCGCCTCCCAAAAACCCAATTCCGGCGGCAATCCCTTGAATTACGCGCTCGATCGCATCTCGTTCATTTTCATGTTTACCAATTGCCAGCGGTATTAACACAAACAGTGCAGAACCCATACTTACTAGCATATGAGTCCTCAATCCCGCTGGTTTGTGCCGCAGTTGGCGCTCCCATCCAATAATTCCGCCCACAAACATGGCTAGGCACAACCTTAATAGTATGCCTAGCCAATTATCGGGAGACCACAAGTTAGCGATCGACAATGTTTTACTGCAAATAATTAATCGGAAGATTCCAATGTTAGCGCAGCACGATGTCCGATCGCAATCTCACTGATAAATCTTCTTCTGGGCGAATCACAATCACGTCAACGCTGCGCCGCCCCAACAATACTCCAGCTAAAGCGCCGATGCCAGCGCCACCCAATACTTCTTCAGTGGCGATCGCTTTGTCGCCGGTAATCCCACCCAGCGCGGCGGCTGCTGCTGCACCCAATGCTGCACCTTGGGCTACTGAACCTCCGCCAGCACCTTTTTGAACTCTTTCGGTTCTGGTAATAATTCCCGAATTGCCGTCAATCCGATAGCGTTGGCGGCGGCTGACAATTAACTCTCTGGCAACAAATTGAGTACCGATTTGATTGCCCCTTCTGACTGGGCGCAATTCCCCGACAATCTGACTCCCTGCTGGGATTAATACTCTACCTTGATTTGTGCGGATGTCTTGGGCTACTTCTAAAGTTAAAGGTGCTGTTTCTTCGCGGGTGACAACTATTTTGTCTTTTTCATATCTCACTGGAATTACACTGCCCGAGGGAATTCGGATGCTATCAAATTGTGAAATTCGTTGTTGAGCTTCTGCGGGAGTAGCTACCACCAGTGGCGCGCTGGTTGCAACTGTAATTCCTAGTGCGAAGATTGCTGCTGTTGCGGATCGCCATTTTTGAGAAGTAATCATATATTTTGTGTCCTTGGTTTGGTTTTTGTTTACTTAGGAAATGACTGCTGCTAAACTTGTTTTTGGTTGCGGATTCATTTGATGTTTTAATTATGGCAGGCTGGAATTGGGCAAGTTGGGAAGATAAGGTAGATAATCAAGAATTTTCAAATTTGGTAAAATCGGGAAAATCAGCAAGACTCAAACAATCTGGAAGATAAGGAAGTTAGTCAACAGTCAGCAGTCAAGAGTTAACTGTCAAGAGCCTTTAAGGCTAACAATCCTGCACCGAAAGCTGGTTCGTATCTGGGCGAAATTACCTTGGCTTTTGGGGCGATCGCACTTATTGCAGCTTCAAACCTACCCCGGCAATTTGCCTCGCCACCCCACACACCTCCTACGATCGCAATTTCAAATTCTTCGGTTGGGTTAAATAGCGCTGAAATGGCTATTTTTGTGGAAAATGTTAATTCTGCCACAGCACTATTAATAATGTCATCCGCAACGCGATCGCCCTCTGCTGCGGCTCGCTCGACAATCGGCGCTAAACCTGCAATTTCCTTCACACCCCAACCCCGGCGGTAAACAACTTCTACCAATTCCTCAATGTTTTTTAGACCTAAATGTACTTGAAACTTTTCTGCAAGCGCGGTAAAGTCTTCGCGTCCGTCATAGAACTTCAAAGCAGCTTGCATACCCTGAATGGCAATGTCATATCCGCTGCCTTCATCGCCTAAAATATATCCCCAACCGCCGACTCGTTTAGTTTTCCCCTGATAGTTTTGCCCAAAAACAATCGAACCGGTTCCTGAAATAACCGCAATCCCTGAAGGATGCCCGATACCGCCCACAAGGGCGATCGCACAGTCGCTGCAAACTACGATATTCTTAGGTTGCCATAATTGGGTAATTGGTAAATCATGAGTTAACTGCAAATTCTGGACGAAAAACTGCACGGTTTCAATATCTTTAGGGCGCGCGACACCTGCGAGTCCCAGACAAATTGCTTCTATATTGAGATTACTGTTCGCAGCGATTTTAGCGGACAAAATTGCTTGTTCGATCGCCAATTGAATCGATTGTTTGGTCTTCTCAATTCCCAGCGTTTGATAATTTGATGGGCCTGCTTCGCCGCGTCCCAAAACAAGCTTATTTTCGTCCATTAACAGACAAATAGTCTTAGTTCCGCCACCGTCAATACCGAATATATAACTCATGCCAAAACTCTTAATTTATGTTAACTAACTAAAATTGATTGACCGAAAGTAGCCAGGGTATAAGCTCTCAGATTTAGCCGTAATACCAATTTAAGGTGAAGTTGCACATATCTCGATCCCCCTAAATCCCCCTTAATAAGGGGGACTTTCACCCCCCCTTATTAAGGGGGGGAAAGGGTGATCGGATTCTATGCAGCCTCATAAAAAATTGGTATAAGGTCGTTTTCTTCAATTCTCCAATTATCCAATTCTACAATCTAAAATTTAAAATCTAAAATCGATTGACGGCGGGATCACAATGCGGCTATGCTCAGTGCTATGGGTTGCTTTGTTCAGATAAAGTAACCGCCGTCGCCCAAAAATCTACTAACGCCCCCCAAAGCTGTTGACGCAGCAATGAGAGGCTAACCCCCAAACTGATTACGGCAGTCTGGAGGCTAACGGAAGATTGTAACATCGTCTGTAGCCACCCTGCTTTGCATTGAAGTGCGGGGTGGCTGGATTTTTGGCTTTTCTAGGAAAACCCAAAAACAAGGACATAATATTATATCACAAGAGTTTTTGCCCAACTTCAATGAATCTGAGCGCCCAAATGACGACTCAGCAGCAGTATCCGAACAGGATGTGGTGCTGTTAACGGTTGTCGGTTCGCCCAAGGGTGTAAAAGAAACCATACTGACTTTATATCGACTGGGATTTGCCGAGGTTGGGGATTGGAGTCCCGTACAGCGCGTGGCTAATCAATCGCAAGTGATGACTGTGCTGATCCGTCGCAAGCGCGATCGACTCAAAGACAGTCCTAGACGCACGGGTGGTCAGAAGCCGGGTTTTTTGTGGAAAATACTGGGTTGTGACCCGCAGAAACGGCCAAAAACCTGGTTTCTGAAGGTTACGAGCGCATTTCTCAACATTCAAAATCGATTGTTTATACATTGTTAGGGTCGATTCCTGCTGCTCGGAGTCGATCGAGCAATCGCTCTTTTTCCAGCCGTTCCCGTTCCAGTTGAGACTCAACTAAAGCAAGCTGAGTCTCAACTTCCTCTAACTGAGTCTCAGCTTGCTCAGCCCGATGTTTTTCTATTTCGGCTCGCTCCGAACCAATTAGCAGCAAATTCCCCTCGGAATCCCACCACCGCAACCAGATTTGCGTTTGATTTTGATAACTTCCTTCCCACAATCCCAACTCTATCCCTAAAGGAGGAATAGGATAGTGCCCGCGTTCGTTGGGAGTCGTTTTTTGATAGTCACCATTGGCAAATTGATAAACCTCTAACTTGTTAGTTTTGATTTCAAAAATACCGTAGAAATGTACGCGCATGATCCGCTCGTAAACCCAGAATTTTCCAGGTTTTTGGACATCCCCATCGTTATTGTAAAGAGGAGTTCGATCTCTTTCATCAGAGCCGTCGCCAGAGGCAAATTCGAGGACAATTAACGGAGCTAAATGCTCTCGCCACAGCACATAAGAACGGCGATATTGACCGTCTATTTTCGGTGGTACGTCGGGAACGTAGAACCAGTCAGGTGCTTCGGCGCCTTTTTCGGCTGGTTCGGTTTCTCGCCAGTAAATGCCGCAGTCTTGACCGATCGCATACAATCCATCGGGATGCCGCTTTTGTAAAATTGGCCCGATCGAATCTGTTAAAATGATGCTCTGAGGATGTTTGTAAAAGTTTTCTGCAAAGGTTCCGTCTGACTCTGGTAATTGGGTGTGATCGGGAAAGGGTTTTGGTAAATCTGAGATGGTTGTAGAAGTCATTTTATTTTTAACCACTTCGGAATGCAGATGTGTCTATTGTATGCTTTGTGCTATTGGCTTAAATGGACAGGGCAATACTAATTACAATTAAACCTAATAAAACCAACCAAACGACATTTTTCTGACACCAATTTTTGATTGACTGCGGCCAGCCTCCGCTGATGTAACGGCTCTTCTGCGCTACAAGTGGCTGGGCTTTGTTGTGATAAAGCGTGCATTCTTGGGCTTTGGGACGCTGCGGGTAGTTGCAGGTGTCGTCTTCGTGGTAAGTACAGGTAGTGCACAGAAATTCTGCGGATGCCGATCGATACAGGGGGATGCCCGGATGACCGAAAGCCTTGAGAGGGGTTTTGCAGTGCGGACACGAAATCGCTCGGGCGTCTACAGGTTGGTGACAGCGGGCGCAATCAGGCATAGACGAAAGCTGGTGATGGGGTAAGGTTATCGGTAGGCTCCGAGGGCGGGTTTTCCGAACGCTGATTGGTGCGATCGGACTCGCCATCAGGTGACTGAATGCTTCAAAATAGAAAGGTCGGTCAGCGCTGGTGTAACTTTAAGTTTACAAATGGTTTCGCAGCTTTGGCAGTCGGCTTGAGTCGATCGGGTATTACGGAGCAAACAACCGGAAAAATCTATGGATAACAATAACTTACTCAAACAACTGGTAATGCTGGGCATTGGTACTACCTCTCTGGTAGCCGAGAAATTGCAGGAAGCTAGCGAGCAATGGGTCAAAGATGGCAAAATCAATCCCGAGCAAGCCAAAACCTTTGTTGATGACATGACGGAACAGCTTAAGTCGGAGCAGGGTAATTGGGAGACGCAGTTGCAGCGGCAATTGCGGAATATCCTGCAAGATATGGGTGTGCCCCGCCAGTCGGAAATGGATGAGTTGCGCGGTAGGCTCGATCGACTCGAACGTCAGATGCGGGATCTAGAAAATCGCAACTGGCGCTGAGGAACGATCGGCGAACCACTTCGCTGCCCGACTTGTGATAAGATTGTCAACCGAAGGCAGAAGGCTCAAAAAAGCACTTATATCGAAGGCAGAAGGTAAAATTACAAACATTCTGACTTCATTGTTTCTTTTGCCTTTAAAATTAACTGAAACCTGCCATATTTGGGTAGAAAATTTCAGATAAAATTTGGTAATTCTGGTTGTAATAGATGTCTTAGATATCTGAGATATCGCGGTTAAAAGTATCAGGAGGATTTAATTTTGCGAGGAATTCTGGTCAGCCTGGGCGTAATGCTGGTTTGCTTTGTGTTTTTGATAGTCGCTCAAATGAGCGGCTATGTACCTACAGCAGTTGCCTCCGAAGTGAATAATCCTTTAACCGATGCTGCGCTTGAGATAGTCTCAGCGAAGTCTTTCACTGAAGATAGTTTGCTAGTAGCTGATGCTAAATTACCCCAAGTACCAGCTACTATCGCTGGCAATAACATGACTGGAAATACTGAGAAAACTGAAAATATTGAGAAAATTCTCACCACAGATTCAGGTCTGAAATATGTTGAATTGAAGCAGGGTGATGGGGCGACTCCAAAAACCGGCCAGACGGTTGTGGTTCACTACACCGGCACTTTGGAGGATGGCACGAAATTTGATAGTTCGCGCGGCAAATCTCCTTTTCAGTTCAAAATTGGCGTGGGCCAAGTAATTAAGGGTTGGGATGAAGGTGTTGGTACAATGAAAGTTGGAGAACGCCGCAAGTTGATTATTCCTCCCGACCTCGGTTACGGTGCTCGCGGTGCAGGCGGGGTGATTCCTCCTAATGCTACGCTGATTTTTGATGTGGAATTGCTGAAAATCGCTGGGTAGGTAAGTTCAACGTAACTAACCGTAAAATTTTTAGGGTATTTAGAAACCCGGTTTTTTTTTAAGAAACCGGGTTTTTGTGTTCAGTTTGTAGTGATATCGTTTCCGGTTGCATCGGAATGATACCGAGGACACGGCAGTGCCGTGTCCCTACCCCCATTAATTGTAGGGACACGGCACTGCCGTGTCCTACGTTTATATCATTCCGATGAAGAGAGGATTTGATATGAGGACTTCAGTCGTCTGATTTTTATGAGGACTGAAGTCCTGACTACGAACCAATTTTATATTGATCGTTTGAGCGGACATGAGAGAAGCATGACTTACGATGATTGTTGGCGGTACGAGTCTCAATCGAAAAACTGATGGGGTGATTGACTCCTAACTGTTGACTCGATTTTATAATTCCGATAAGCTGTTACGCATTTAAACCACTAACGAGGCCTGTAGGGTGCGTCAGCTCGATCACTTCCACCGGCAAGGGAAACGCTGCGGCCCGTGGCACCATACAATACTATTTTAAATGCGTAACAGCTTACTACCGGATTTGATATCAAGGGGCTAATTACTTCCAACCCAACCACCGCAACAAAGGCACAACCAAATAATGACTAACTCCTAAACAAAGCCCGATCGCACTTCCCAACAAACCGAAGAACGCCACAGAACCCCAAACTTGCAGCCAGCCAAACGTAGCATCAGAAGGTACCAGAATCCCGAAGAAACTCCCCGGAAAAATGCTCAAAGCATTCAGAAACAAAAACAGTCCAGTAGAACAAACAGCCACTACCAAAGCGTGCACTAATTGGTGACTCCGCAAACCCATGCCGATCGTCAAAGTGGCGATCGCAAACGCCCCCAAAATAACGCCCTGCACGCCGCTAGAAGCTGTTGCTTCCATCCAGCACAAACCAGCCAACAAATAGCCCTGAGCTCCCATCAATCCAGACAGCCAATACTGTTTTTGCTGGCGAAAACTCCCCGCATCCGTCAAACCGATCGCAGTTCCCAACCCCGCAAACCCAAACAGCAGCACTTCCGGCCCGACAGCGAAAGTCATGTTAGGCATTAATTGATGCAAACCTTCATTCAAAAAACTGGCAATTTCCGGGCCTATAGGCGAAGCATAGCCCAAAACCAAACCGCCGATCGCCCCCGCACTTCCACCAACCCCGCCGAGCACCATTTCCCAGCCCGTATCCAGAGAAGCTACCACCATTTGGGCGATCGCCCCAAACACAAAACCAGTCAAGCTGACAGTTTTTTGTGTCCCCACCACCGCTACTTGCCGGCAGAATTCCCAAATAGCTTGACTCACCGGGGCGATGGCTATTTTGCCGTTACTCTTAGCATAAATCTCCTGCAAACGCGATCGAACATCACCAGCCAAAGCCGGACGCTGCTGCACGTTCGATCGCACCATATCATCCAACAAATTAGCAAACGCCGGACTCACAGTTACAATGTGGCGCCACCGCAACTCCCCCGTCATGGGATCTTCAATTTCCGCCGGATACTTCCCAGTCAACAAATGAATACAAGTCCGCCCCAACGCATAAAAATCCGTCGCCGGCACAACTTGGCCCCCAACAATTTGTTCCGGCGGGCTGTACCCGGGGGAAATCAACCGCGTCGAACTTGGAGAATCTTTCCCCACAGATTCGACACCGCCCATTTGTTTAACTCCCCCAAAGTCGATCGTCACCAATTGCAGACCGCCCAAACCCTTATTCAATAAAGCTTGAGGTGAGTCCGAGTCTCGCAGCATCAAGTTAGATGGTTTAATGTCGCGGTGAATAATCTGGCATCTGTGCAACTCCTCTAAAATTTCCACAGCTTGACTCAGCCAACTAAACACCCATTCCTGCGGACAACCTTGAGGGTGTTCGCCCAGAACTTCTTCTAAAGTTTTGCCGTGAATCTTTTCCATTACCAAACAAGGTAAGCGCCTCGCCGCCGCATTTCCCCGATCGCCGGCAAAATTTTGAGTTTGGACGTGAAAATAACCGTCCGCCTCGACTATCGGGACACCAGGATGCCGTAAACGTGCCAAAACCAAAGCTTCCTGCTCGAACAGTTTCAGCGCTTTCGGGGAAGTTTCCAGCAACAGTTTTAGGACGCGCTCGGTTTGAGTTTCTGTGTCCCAAACCGTAAAAATCGATGCAAAACCGCCGGAACCCAGGCCTTCTAGAGGCACGTAGCGATTTTTCAGCCGCAGCGGAGTCCCGCAACTCTGACAAAAATTGTTGCCCCAAGTCTGAGGATAGGGTCTTGGGCAATCTGGATTGATGCAGTGAACGGCTTTTGAAGAGGGGTGAGGCACAACCAGAGTAAAAATGGGGCTAAATAGTCATATTAGACTTACGCGCAGCTAACGCAGAAACCCGGTTTTAAGCGAGTTTGAATTGCTGTAACGACGGATTTGGGTTCAGAAACAAGGTTGCTGCACAAGTCCTGTCCATATTATGTGCTATGGTGCGGGTTTTTGACTTGCTGGTCTGGGAGTCAAGAGATTCTAGATTTGGGATTTTAGATGAGATTGCAGTTGAAATCGATCTCAACTACAAACTATAATTTTTAGGTATTTGTAACTAATTCCAATTAACAATTACCCATTACCAATTCTGATTTTTTACGATCGAATTCTTTACATATACCTTATTTATCCGCTGTTCGGCTTGCTGCACAATATCTTTCGCTCGATCGAAATTCCTCCCCCCGCTCTGCGATCCCCAGCCTTTCCCCCACGCATCTTTCGCCACTTCCGTTTTATAAGATATGTTACAAATATTGTTTAAATGTAAAGTAAAATAAATAATACTTATGATGATTAAAAGAATATTAAAATTTGAGAGTGTCCGTTTATTGGTATATTTTTAGGAGCCGGCCATCAGGCCCAAAAAATTAAGCGAATACTAGGAAGCGAGATATGGCTTACGCGCAAACCCAAACTCAATCAAAGGCTGGGTATAAAGCCGGAGTTCAAGACTATAAACTAACGTATTACACACCGGACTACACCCCGAAAGATACAGATATTTTGGCGGCTTTCCGTGTAACTCCACAACCAGGAGTACCACCAGAAGAAGCAGGCGCTGCTGTTGCCGCTGAATCTTCCACCGGTACATGGACAACTGTATGGACTGACCTCCTGACCGACCTCGACCGCTACAAAGGTCGCTGCTACGACATCGAGCCAGTTCCCGGCGAAGACAACCAATACATCTGCTTCATTGCTTATCCTTTGGATTTGTTTGAAGAAGGTTCCGTCACCAACTTGCTGACCTCTTTGGTTGGTAACGTTTTCGGTTTCAAAGCTCTGCGCGCTCTGCGGTTGGAAGACTTGCGGGTTCCCATTGCTTACCTGAAAACCTTCCAAGGCCCTCCTCACGGTATCACCGTTGAGCGCGACAAACTGAACAAGTACGGCCGTCCTTTGCTCGGTTGTACAATTAAGCCCAAATTGGGTCTGTCTGCTAAGAACTACGGCCGTGCCGTTTACGAAGTTCTGCGCGGCGGTTTGGACTTCACCAAAGACGACGAAAACATCAACTCACAACCATTCATGCGTTGGCGCGATCGTTTCTTGTTCGTTCAAGAAGCTATTGAAAAAGCTCAAGCAGAAACCGGCGAAGTCAAGGGTCACTACTTAAACGTAACCGCCCCTACCTTTGAAGAAATGATGGAACGGGCTGAATTCGCCAAAGAAATCAAAACCCCCATCATCATGCACGACTACCTGACCGGTGGTTTTACTGCAAACACCAGCTTGGCCAAATGGTGCCGCAAAAACGGTATTTTGTTGCACATTCACCGCGCCATGCACGCCGTGATCGATCGTCAAAAAAACCACGGTATCCACTTCCGCGTACTTGCCAAGTGCTTGCGGATGTCCGGCGGCGACCACCTGCACTCCGGTACAGTTGTGGGCAAACTCGAAGGCGAAAAAGGCATCACGATGGGCTTCGTAGACTTGATGCGCGAAGACCACATCGAAGAAGACCGCAGCCGCGGTATTTACTTCACCCAAGATTGGGCCTCCATGCCTGGTGTCATGCCAGTTGCATCCGGTGGTATCCACATCTGGCATATGCCAGCCTTGGTGGAAATCTTCGGCGACGACTCCTGCTTGCAGTTCGGCGGCGGCACCTTGGGCCACCCTTGGGGCAACGCACCTGGTGCAACAGCTAACCGCGTTGCTTTGGAAGCTTGCGTCCAAGCACGTAACGAAGGCCGCAACTTGATGCGCGAAGGCGGAGACATCATTCGCGAAGCTTGCAAATGGAGCCCTGAATTGGCTGTTGCTTGCGAACTTTGGAAAGAAATCAAGTTTGAATTCGAGGCAATGGATACCGTTTGATGATTTTGGGTTGGAGATTTTAGGTTTTAGGTAGCAAACTTGCTGTTATGTCTTTATCTTGGAAGAAGATTTACAAGTAAGTTTGCATCCAAAATCTAAAATCCACAATCTAAAACTCTTAAGGGCTGGGGTCAAAAATGGATCTCAAACAAGTTGCGAAAGACACCGCTAAGGTGCTGGCAAGTTACCTAACCTATCAATCCGTGCGGATTGTGGTCGCTCAGTTGAGCGAAACCAATCCTGCTCAGGCAATCTGGTTGAACGAGTTTTCCACCAAGGGCAAAATCCAAGATGGAGAAGCTTACATCCACGAATTGCTGAGGGAAAATCAAGATTTGGGATTTCGGATCATGACGGTGCGAGAATATCTGGCGCACGATGTGACAGAATTTTTGCCAGAAATGGTTTGTACTGGCATTCAACAGTCGAATATGGAACACAGACGCCAGCATTTGGAGCGAATTACGCAGCTTAATTGGTCTGTGGCTAGCAGCAATCCTGAAACATCCTCAATAGATTCTGAACCGAATCTGGATAATTTGTCGAGTTAATCGATCGACAAGTGCGATCGAACACACACCTTAGAAATACAAAAATGAGAACTTTACCAAAAGAGCGTCGTTACGAAACTCTATCCTATTTGCCCCCGCTGACAGACGCCCAAATTGCCAAGCAACTGCAATACATCTTGGATCAAGGCTACATTCCCGGCGTAGAATTCAACGAAACCTCTGCTGCTGAAATGCGCTATTGGACTCTTTGGAAGTTGCCTTTATTTGGTGCTCGCAGCGTCCAAGAAATCATGGCAGAAGTGCAAGCTTGCCGCCAAGAAAATCCTAGCTGCTACATCCGCGTCATGGGTTTTGACAACGTGAAGCAGTGCCAAGTGCTCAGCTTCATCGTGCACAAGCCTAACACCAGAGGCTACTAAAAAGTATTGGCTGGCTTATCTAATTTTTAGGTTAACAGTCATCACTAATTGGAGGCGGGGAACATTCCCCGCCTCTTTTTTTAGAGTTTGCAAATAGCTTTTAAAACTTGCAGCAACAAAATTGAAGGTTCGGGTTCCATCAAAGTCAGAAATGGCATTAGCTGATAGGTTGGGGGATTTCCTCTGCGGATGTTCACAAACTGATAAAACTCTCCGCTAGTTGCCAATCCCCAAACAGACTCTTGATATTCTAAACTTTTACAGGCGTAAGTTAGAAGTTGGGGCAAACCTGCGCGGGGAGCAATTAGACTATTTTTAGATTCTATTACTAAAATCCAAAATGGTATATCAGCGGCAATTTGTTTCTCTTTATTGATTGCTAAAATGTCAAATCTGCCTGTAATCGTTGTGTCTTCATCTTCTATAGTTATGTTAGCAATGTCTTGTTCCAGGCTCATCTTGATTGGGCGGCGGTAGAAACCAGCCAATCGCATTAAGGGAAAGGTAGTTAGAGCTTGTACGAGTCCTTCAGAGACTCTTTCAACAGAGAGGTATTCGCGAAAATCGTTGCGGATTTGCACGAGTTCCAACTGTTCTATCTCTGTCAATGATTCTAAGGATAAAAATGTCGCGTAGGTGTCATTATTAAGCTGCTCTTGGAATTTCAAAAATTGACTGACTTCACCGAGCGTTATATTTTTGGCGTTAATAGTTGTTGTCATGTTTGATAGTTATTTAAGTTTTGACTATGATTCTAACATAACCCTAATTCAAATTTAGGTTTGTAGTAAGGACTTTAGTCCTTTCAATCTTGGCTTTAAGGACTAAAGTCTTCACTACGAACCTAATCTATCCTTTCCATCACAATCCGATCAACTATTTCATAACCCCAATTATAGTTACGAGCAGCCAATTGTTCAGCCATGTCATATTCGCCTAAATTGCAGAATTCAACTAATGTTTGATATCCTTCATCTCTTTCTCGCTGCAATCTTTCTCGCCGCAGTTGTTCCCGAGTTTCCTCAGAAGGATTTGGTCGCTCTTCGCCCAGCGGATTAATCTCGCTAATTCGTTTCATATTCGCCTCCTAAAAAGCTTGTAGGGTGCGTCAGTCTTGAGTTTAGTATCAAAAATAGAGTTTTTTCAACTGACGCACCCTACTAACTCATATTCGCCTCCTAAAAAGGGATTGATTCGACTATTTCACCGTCTACTATTTCGTAGCCCCAGTCTGGATTCGTAGCAATTTGTCTTTCAACTATACTTTGACCGATCGCACTATTGTAAGCTTTTTGCAAAGATTCAATACTGGGGGCCGGAGTTGGCGATGTTGTTTCTGCAAGTTTTGGCGGTTCTGGTATCGGTTCAGATGTCGATTGATTGAGGGCAAATTGCGGCGCGATCGCCCCTAATTTCCGCATCACGCTATCCTTGGTGATTTGCGGTTTTTCGTTGAAGGAAGACGGCAGATATGGGGTGTCAACTCCCTGCTGTTTTGCTATGAGGGCATCATCCGCGAGGCGATCGCACTTTCGCAAAAAACCCTCCCACAAATCCTTCCCCAAAACCGGATTTCTTAAGTCAGCACGAGCCTTAGAAACTGCGGCTTCTAGCGGTTCGCCTTTGTGGACATAATACTGAATTCGCTCCTCTTCAAAGGCTGGATAAGGCACTTCTGGTGCTATTTCCCAATCTCGCTTCACCTTCTGACTTTCTCCTAAAGGAATGCCAGCGATAAATTCGTCCCAAAAAGTCGAGGCTAAGCCTTTTGTAATGCTGTCAATAATTTTGAATGCCCATCCCGAAGGATTGCCAAATCCTAAATTGCGTTCTTGAGCATAGGCTTCTAAGGCTCGCTGAAAGTTGTGCAGTTGTTCTTGGGAGTTCCAAGGGCCGCTAAATCGGTAATTTGGGGTGACAGCCACTGCTATTTGCTGGCGCGGTTGACCGAAATATTTGTCGGCTTTAATGCTCGGATTAGATTGCGAATTATTAGCAACTATATCTATAGAATAATTGAGGCTTTTCGGAAGAGTTTGTGTTATAATATCTTCAGGATTAGCTGTAAAATAAATATTTACTTTTTGCTCGAATGCTTCAATGTCAGCCCTGAGGTCTAGGGTTTCAGTGTGGGGATTTGGTAGTTTTTCTTTCAATAAAAGTCGCACTTTTAATTGCTGTCTCGCCAATTCCTGTTCTTCGGAATTTAAACCAGTAGCTTTTTCAATTTCTGCGATGTTAGTTTGTACCCAATTTTCGGAATTGGCAAGTTGAGATTGCCATTGAAATAATTGGCACAGAAAAATAGTGGCTGTGACACCCCCGGTAATCTTCGCTAATTTGGGATAATAGATTACCGGATTTCCGAGGTTTCCTAAAAATATGCCTATCTGCATTTTATTCTTCAGTCCGCGTAGGCGGACTTCGTTTGTGTAGACGCGATTTTAATCGCCGAGTCTTCATTTGTGTAGACGCGATTTCAATCGCCGAGTCTTCATTTGTGTAGACGCGATTTCAATCGCCGAGTATCTTTACAATTTATATTCGAGAGGCTCACAAAACTCATTTACCCCACTCTTGAACACATAAATAATCACCGCAGTTATCAAAATCTCCGGGCAAATACTGGCAGCAACCAAATCTCCGAAAGCCGCATTCAATCGCCCATTTATCAACTCTTCTTTAACCTCTGATTTGCAGATAGCAACACGGCATCTCTTGGCCAATCCATCCAACCAATTTTCCGAGATATTCGGTTCTTGTCCGGCTTGAATTGCGAGGGATATGGCTGCATCCTCGATGTTTCCCTCGCAATCTTCGATTTCGTCGAGGGCTTTTAGGGCTTCGGGATAGGCGGCTAATTCGGAGCGAAATAGGGCAATTTCTTGGGAGGTAATAACGACCATATTATTTTAGTTGGTGCTTTGTTGGTTGGACAATTTTAGCAGTTAAAGTTGATATTATAGCATTTTTCTGTTTTGGGTTGGGAGAAAAACTTAAATATCTCCGATCTCTTAGTCCGCGTAGGCGGACATTGTTTGTGTAGACGCGGTTTCAACCGCCGGGTGTTCGAGGCGATAACGAATCCCCACAATTCCTGCTACAATAACAAAAATAAACCGCCTCAAAGTCTCACCAATGTTAGATAAAATCTGGCGATTCCTCAAACAATTAATTCAGCGAATTTTCCGCGCTTTTGGCAAAGATTCTTACCCCCCCCTAACCCCCCCCTTGGTAAGGGGGGGGAACAAGAAAGAAAATCTTTCCTCCTCCCTTAGCAAGGAAGGAGCAAATCTTGCTTCCTCCCTTGGTAAGGGGGGAGAAAATCTTGCTTCCCCCCTTAGCAAGGGGGGACTGAGGGGGGTTCTTCCAACTTTGACTGATGCGGAATACGAGGCGAAGTTGATGGAACTTCTCGAAGGGGTGAATCAGGGCTGGGGAAGAAGCAGTGTTGCGAAATTCTTAATCGCAAAACAAATTAAAAATGGTGATTTGGCGGCTTGGTTGCGGAGGTTTGGCGATCGATTGTTGGAGGGCGCGCAGGGGAGTACAGAGGGCGGGCACGGGGGCACCGCCCCTACAGATGCGGTGGTATCGTTTCAGGAATTGGCGCGCAGGTTGGAGTTGTTGGGTGGAGTTGCGGGTGGGGAATTGTCAGAGGCGGCGGCGAATGTTGGTAGGGAGATTTTGGTTGAGTTTCCGGTAAATTCGGGTGAGGGAGGTGAGGTTGTTGATGGAGAGGCTGAGGAATGGAGAAAGCGAGGAAATGAGCAATATGAACAAAGTAACTTTCAAGAAGCACTTGCTTTTTATGAGCGCTCTATTGAATTGAACTACAACCAGCCAGAAGTCTGGGAAAAACGAGGTTTGGTTTTACAAAAATTGGGTGATTATCAAGGTGCTATTGATTCTAACAATAGGGCTTCTACTCTTTATCGTTATTTGGCAAATCCTGAGTCAGCCTCGGTTCCTCAGTCAACAGAAGAATTTATTAATCTAAGTAATATAAAATTATCCTACGACAAAGCTTTAGAAATTAAACTAGATAAAAACGAAACATGGTACAATCGGGACATTGATGATTTAGAAATCAAACTAGATAAAAACAAAACATGGTACAATCGGGGCCTTGAATTGGGTAAATTAGGCAGGCTAGAAGAAGCAATCGGCTCCTATAACAAAGCCTTAGAATTCAAACCAGATGACGACGCAGCCTGGAACAATCGGGGCCTTGCACTGGATGATTTAGGCAGATTTGAAGATGCGATCGCCTCTTACAACAAAGCCTTAGCACTCAAACCACGTCGACACGACATCTGGCTCAGTCGGGGTACTGCATTGTATAATTTAGGCAGCCTAGAAGATGCGATCACCTCCTACAACACAGCTTTAGTATTCAAATTTGATTACGATAGAGCCTGGTATGGTCGGGGCGTTGCACTGGGTAAATTAGGAAGGATTGAAGATGCGATCGCCTCCTACGACAAAGCCTTAGAATTCAAACCAGATGATCACGAAGCCTGGCACAATCGGGGCATTGCACTGGGTATTTTAGGCAGGCTTGAAGATGCGATCACCTCCTGGGACAAAGCCTTAGAATTCAAACCAGATGACCACGAAGCCTGGTACAATCGGGGCATTGTACTGAGTAATTTAGGCAGGCTAGAAGAAGCAATCGCTTCCTACCACAAAGTCTTAGAATTCAAACCAGATGACCACAAAGCCGGGTTCTATCTGGCTGCTGCACTGAGTAATTTAGGCAGGCTAGAAGAAGCTATCGCTTCCTACCACAAAGCCTTAGAATTCAAACCAGATGATGAGGTAGCCTGGCACAATCGGGCGATAGCACTGGTTAATTTAGGAAAATTAGAAGAGGCTATCACATCCTTTGACAAAGCTTTAAAATTAAAACCTGATTTACACGAAGCCTGGAACAATCGGGGCATTGCACTGGGTAAATTAGGAAGGATTGAAGATGCGATCGCCTCCTACGACAAAGCCTTAGAATTCAAACCAGATGATCACGAAGCCTGG